>NZ_BAAIAK010000006.1:0-393210 GCF_054600775.1 Pseudomonas sp. MHK4
CGGACGCCTTCGCCGGCAAGCCGGGCTCCTACAATATTGTGTGTTGGCCATTGAGCCGTGGCCGGCACCGTTTCCGATCAGCGATTTACATCCACCACCACCCGCCCACGCAATTGCCCGGCCAGCAGGCGCGGTGCAGCTTCGATCGCTTCGCTCAAACCGATTTCGTGGCTGATCAGCGGCAACAGATCGAAATCCAGGTCCTTGGCCAAACGCCCCCAGGCTTCCACACGCCGGGCTTTGGGTTGGGTCACACTGTTAATCCCGGCCAAGGTCACGCCGCGCAGGATAAAAGGCGCGACGGAGGCCGGAAAGTCCATGCCCTGGGCCAGGCCGCAGGCAGCCACGGTACCCTCGGACCTGGTACTGGCACAGGCGTTGGCCAGGGTGTGGCTGCCCACGGAATCGATGACCGCCGCCCAACGTTCCTTGGCCAGGGGCTTGCCCGGCTCGGACAAGGTGGCACGGTCGATGATTTCGCTGGCGCCCAGTTGCTTGAGGTATTCGTGCTCCGACAGGCGACCGGTGGAAGCGACCACCCGATAGCCGAGCTTGCTCAGCAACGCGATGGCGAAACTGCCGACACCGCCATTGGCACCGGTAACCAGGACTTCGCCTTGGCCCGGCGTCACTCCATTGCGTTCCAGCGCCATGATGCACAGCATCGCCGTGTAGCCCGCCGTGCCGATGGCCATTGCCTGTGCTTCAGTAAACGCCTCGGGTAGCGCAATCAGCCAATCGCCCTTGAGCCGGGCCTTTTGCGCAAGACCACCCCAATGCCCTTCGCCCACCCCCCAGCCATTGAGCAGGACCTTGTCACCGACCTTGTAGTCCGGATGCCCGCTGGTTTCGACGGTCCCTGCCAGGTCGATCCCCGGCACCATCGGGAATTTTCGCACCACCGGGCTGCTACCGGTGATCGCCAGGCCATCCTTGAAATTCAGCGTGCTGTACGCCACACGCACCGTCACATCGCCCTCGGGCAGCTGGTCTTCATTGATCTGTTGCAGTGTGGCCCGGTAACCGCTGTCGTCTTTGTCGATCAAAATACCTTGGAACATTGCTGCCTCCTGGTGAGATCACCCGTTGTGGTGTGAATTAAATACCACATCGCAAAAAAATACCGTACTCGACTTTAAGCCAATATGATGGACCGCTATCAACGATGGAGTACCCTGAAATGAGCCAGTGGCCAGATACTCGCCTGCTTGACCTGCTCGGGATCGAACTGCCGATCATCCAGGCCCCCATGGCCGGCGCCACCACCGCCGACATGGTCATTGCGGCGAGCAACGCCGGCGGCCTTGGCTCGATGCCTGCCGCCATGCTGAGCGTCGAGCAATTGCGTGAAGAGCTCAAGCGCATTCGCCAACAGTGCCAGCGCCCGATCAACGTCAACTACTTCTGCCATCAACCACCGCCCGTCGACGAGCAACGCGCCCAGGACTGGAAGAACCTGCTGCAACCCTATTATCGCGAACTGGGCGTCGACTTCGATGCGCCGACGCCGGTCTCCAATCGCGCGCCGTTCGATCAGGCCGCCTGCGAAGTGCTCGAAGAGTTGCGCCCCGAAGTCGTGAGTTTCCACTTTGGCCTGCCGGAGAAATCCCTGCTGGATCGGGTGAAAGCCACCGGGGCAAAAGTGCTGTCCTCGGCCACCACGGTCGAAGAAGCCCTCTGGCTCGAACAGCATGGCTGCGACGCCATCATCGCCATGGGTTACGAAGCGGGCGGACACCGGGGCATGTTTCTCACTGATGACCTGAGCAGTCAGGTCGGCACCTTCGCCCTGGTGCCGCAGGTCGTTGATGCGGTGAAAGTACCGGTGATTGCCGCTGGCGGCATAGCCGATGCGCGGGGTGTGGCGGCGGCGTTCATGTTGGGGGCATCGGCGGTGCAAGTGGGCACGGCCTATCTGTTCACCCCGCAGGCCAAGGTCAGTGCCTCCCATCACAAGGCATTGCGCACCGCCAGGGAAAGCGAGACGGCGCTCACCAATATTTTCACCGGTCGCCCGGCGCGCGGGATTCTCAATCGGGTGATGCGCGAGCTCGGACCGATGAGCGCCCAGGCACCGCGCTTCCCGCTCGCGGGCGGCGCGTTGATGCCGTTGCGCGCCAAAGGCGAGGCGGACTTCAGCAATCTCTGGGCCGGCCAGGCGTTTACCCTGGGCGTCGAGTTGAGCAGTGCCGAATTGACCCGGCGCCTGGCCGAGGAAGGCCTGGCGAAATTGCTTCGTCGCTGATGTTCATGGCGAGTGACAACCTCACTCGCCATAACCGCGCTGCAATGCATTCCGTTTGAAGGCATTTCGCTATATATTCAGCTATATAACGAATCACCCCCTCGCAACACTGCCTGTAACGGAGCCGTTTCATGACCCTTCGCGCCTCACGTTTTGCCCCTACGAGCCTCGCGAGCCTGCTCGCCGTGTTCGCCTTCGGCTCTGCCCAGGCGGACGAGGTGCAGGTCGCTGTCGCTGCCAACTTCACCGCGCCGATCCAGGCCATCGCCGCCGATTTCGAGAAGGACACCGGGCACAAGTTGGTCACGGCCTTCGGCGCCACCGGCCAGTTCTACACCCAGATCAAGAATGGCGCGCCGTTCGAAGTGTTCCTCTCGGCAGACGACACCACCGCGCAAAAACTTGAAGCCGAGGGCGACGCCGTCAAGGGCTCGCGCTTCACTTACGCTGTCGGAACGCTGGCGCTGTGGTCGGCCAAGGAAGGCTACGTCGATGACAAGGGCAAAGTGCTGGCCGACAACAAGTACCAGCATCTGTCGATCGCCAACCCGAAAGCCGCACCTTATGGCCTGGCAGCGACCCAGGTATTGGCCAAGCAGGGCCTGACCGACAAGGTCAAGGACAAGATCGTTGAAGGCCAAAACATTACCCAGGCCTACCAGTTCGTGTCCACCGGCAACGCCGAGCTGGGTTTTGTCGCCCTGTCGCAGATCTTCAAGGACGGCAAGATCACCAGCGGTTCGGCGTGGATCGTTCCGGCCAACCTGCACGACCCGATCAAACAGGACGCGGTCATCCTCAACAAGGGCAAGGACAACGCGGCGGCCAAGGCACTGGTTGACTACCTCAAGGGGCCAAAAGCCGCGGCCATCATCAAGTCCTATGGTTACCAGATCTAAATGTCGCTATCGAGTGCCGACTTTTCCGCCATCTGGCTGACCCTGAAACTGGCGTCCCTGACGACCGTCATCCTGTTGCTGGTTGGCACTCCGCTGGCGCTATGGCTTTCGCGCACCCAATCCTGGTTGCGCGGCCCGGTCGGGGCGATCGTCGCCCTGCCCCTGGTGCTGCCACCCACGGTGATTGGTTTCTATCTGTTGCTGGCGCTCGGCCCTCACGGGTTTGTCGGCCAGTTCACCCAATCCCTGGGCCTGGGCACCCTCACTTTCAGTTTTGCAGGCCTGGTGATCGGTTCGGTGCTGTACTCGATGCCGTTCGTGGTCCAGCCACTGCAAAACGCTTTTTCCGCCATTGGCACCCGCCCGCTGGAAGTGGCCGCGACCTTGCGCGCCAGTCCCTGGGACAGTTTTTTCAGCGTCACCCTGCCCCTGGCCCGCCCCGGTTTCATCACCGCCGCCATCCTCGGCTTCGCCCACACGGTCGGTGAATTCGGCGTGGTGCTGATGATCGGCGGCAACATCCCCGACAAGACCCGAGTGGTCTCGGTGCAGATCTACGATCACGTTGAAGCCATGGAATATGCCCAGGCCCATTGGCTGGCCGGGGTCATGCTGGTGTTCTCTTTTGCGGTGTTGCTGGCGCTGTACTCCAGCCGTAAAACCAAAGCAGGCTGGAGCTGATCGATGATTAACACGCGCCTGAAGTTGAACTATTCGGGGTTCGCCCTCGATGTCGATCTGCAGTTGCCCGGCCGCGGGGTAACAGCGCTATTCGGTCACTCCGGTTCCGGCAAGACCACTTGCCTGCGTTGCATCGCCGGGCTGGAACGGGCCGACCAGGGTTTTATCCAGGTCAACGATGAAGTGTGGCAAGACAGCGACAAGGGGATTTTCGTCGCGCCGCACAAGCGCGCGTTGGGTTACGTTTTTCAGGAAGCCAGCCTGTTTCCACATCTGTCGGTGCTGGCCAACCTGCAGTTCGGCCTCAAGCGCATCCCCCGGCAACAGCGCCGGGTCGACATGGCCCACGCGACCGAACTGTTGGGCATCAGTCACCTGCTCGATCGCCATCCGCAGCACCTGTCCGGCGGCGAACGCCAGCGCGTGGGCATGGCGCGCGCCCTGCTCACCAGCCCCACATTGCTGTTGATGGACGAACCGCTGGCAGCGCTGGACGCGCAACGCAAAAGCGAAATCCTGCCTTACCTGCAACGCCTGCACGATGAGCTGGACATCCCGGTGCTCTATGTCAGCCACTCCCAGGATGAGGTTGCACAACTGGCCGACCATATCGTCCTGCTCAGCGACGGCAAGGCGCTGGCCAGCGGCCCCATCGGCCAGACCCTGGCACGCCTCGACTTGCCGCTGGCGCTGGGTGACGACGCCGGCGTGGTGATCCAGGGCCATGTCGCGGCCTATGACGCCCACTACCAGTTGTTGACGTTGCAGCTGCCCGACACTGACCTGAACATTCGCGTGACTCACACGCCGATGGCCGCAGGCCAGGCATTGCGATGCAAGGTCCAGGCGCGGGATGTCAGCCTGAGCCTGCACGGTGACGAGCAAAGCAGCATCCTCAATCGCCTGCCGGTCACGGTGGTCAGTGAAATGCCCGCCGACAACAGCGCCCATGTGCTGGTACGCCTGGATGCGGCGGGCAGCCCGTTGCTGGCGCGCATCACCCGCTATTCCCGGGACCACTTGAACCTGCAACCCGGCCAACGGCTCTGGGCGCAGATCAAGGCCGTGGCGGTGCTGGCGTAACGCGTGGGCACGACTGGCGCGGCGCGGGGTCAATGGCTGTAACGGCCCCTCGATCCCTCGCCCAGGACAATTGCCATGCCCGATGCACTGCCCCGTGACCTGCATTACGTCGATGACACCCAGCCGGGCATCACCCGCCGGAAACTGCGCGGTCAATTCTGCTATTTCGACCCCTCGGGCCAACGCATCGTCGACCCCCAGGAAATCCAGCGCATCAATGCCCTGGCGGTCCCGCCGGCCTACACCGACGTGTGGATCTGCGCCGACCCGCGCGGCCACCTGCAAGCCACCGGCCGCGACGCCCGTGGACGCAAGCAGTACCGCTATCACCCGCGCTGGCGAGAAGTGCGCGACAGCGACAAATACTCGCGCCTGCGGGATTTCGGCCTGGCCCTGCCGAAATTGCGCAAACAGCTGGAAGCCTTGCTGGAGGCACCGGGTTTCAGTCGCGACAAAGTCATGGCCACGGTCATCACCTTGCTCGACGCGACGCTGATCCGTGTCGGCAATGCCCAATACGCCCGGGACAACCGCTCCTACGGCCTGACTACCCTGCGCGACCGGCATGTGGAGGTCAACGGCAGTGCGATCCTGTTCCAGTTTCGCGGCAAGAGTGGCATCGAACATCAAATTACCGTGAAGGACCGACGACTGGCGCGGATCGTCAAGCGCTGCCAGGAGATTCCCGGGCAGAACCTGTTCCAGTACCTCGATGAAAACGGCGAGCGACACACGATCACTTCCGCCGACGTCAACACTTACCTGCAAACCCTGACCGGCGCCGACTTCACCGCCAAGGATTACCGCACCTGGGCCGGCAGCGCACTGGCCCTGTCGGTCTTGCGCGAGCTTGAGTGGCAACCCGAATCACAGGCCAAGCAGCATGTGGTGGCGATGGTCAAGGACGTCGCCCGGCAGTTGGGCAACACCCCGGCAGTCTGCCGCAAATGCTACATCCACCCGGCGGTGCTCGAGGGTTTCCCCCTCGGCGCCCTGGCGCAACTGCCAAGGCCCAGGGTGCGTAAAGGCCTGCGGGCCGAGGAAGTCGCACTGGCGATGTTGCTGGAGAAACTGGCTTCTGAGGCGACGAACTGACCTGCCTATTTTTTGCACGATTGCAAATGGCTTCTATAGTTGATCTGTACACGAATCAGCTGCGGTGAAGCCATGGAAGACATTTTTGTCGTCAAGCGTTGCAACAAGATCATCATCCATGGACGCCGGGCTGGAGAAACCGTGCATCAACCCGCTGACGCCGCCGTCTGGTACCGCATTGCCGATACTCGCACCAATGGCTTCATCGGCGACGGATACGATCTTGAACACGATGCCCAACACGTATGTCGCCAGCTCAACGCCCGATCACAAATGACGGTCCGGCAAGGCTGACGAACATTCGCGAAGCGGTTACGGGTCTATACTGAAAAGGGCTGAAGGATCAGCGCCCCATCGGTAGAAAGCCCGCTAGCGGCGGGCTTTGCTTTTTTACTGCCAATCTTCAGGTTTCTTAACGGAGGTGTTCCCCATGTCCGAAAAAGAGTCCATCACCACCCTGCTCACCCTGCTCGACTCCCGTCAGGTTCGCCTGGCTGCAGCTTGCAAGGAAATCGCCGACTGGGTCGATCATCAAGGCGGACACCCGACTGCGCTCAGGATCCGTGACCGTCTGAACGACATCGAAAAGGATACGCCGTTGATCCGCAACACCCTGTCGGCACTGCGGCCAGTCGACCCGCCGCTGCCACGGTTCAGATGATTGCGATCCGGATACCGCTGCACAGACACGACCTGACGCGGGACACATGACCGGCGACGCTATCGTCACCGCGTGTATGTGTCTCTCCGATTCTTGCCCACCAACCCAGTCCGGCGCTGGGATTTTTTTGCGCCCCAGAGTGGCGAACGTCAGCAAAGCAGGGTTGTCCAATGTTCACCTCGCCACGAAGGAGGCGTTCAGATGGTTACCCACTTCAAAATCAGCGGGCACCTGGCCTGCGGTCACAAAGGCAACAACCTCACCTCCACCCGAGAACTGAATCGGGTCAAATGCAGAAGCTGTCGCAACACCGACGCTTACAAAGAGGCGCGCAAGAGCGAACGCAACGCCGCCCGCCGCGCCACACGCAAGGCAAGAACCCCTCATGTGCTCATAGACTGGCGCCAGGACTGGATCGAGCGCCTTTCCGCCATGGCAGGCCTGCAACGGCTGCCGCGGGGTTTTCATGGGCAGGGATTTGTCTAGAGGCAACAAGATCGGGGCCGATCCCGTCGACCCCAATCCTTACTGGTCAATGGCGCACCATCCCGAGGATTTCTTGCAGTGACATGCGCTTGAAGGACTCCACCAACCTGCGCCCTTCCTCTGGCCCCGACGATACCGCCAGCCGCATGGTCGCTTCGCCCAGGTGCCAGATCAAAAACGCCGAATCCGCCAGTTGCCGGGCGTCGGCGCCCGGGGTTACCCGCTGCATGGCCTGGGCAAGCATTGCGCCGGCGATTCGACTCTCCTGCAGTTCCAGCTCGAGCAGTTGCTTGTCGGCCTGCATGCCGGACCAGATGTCACGCATTGCTGGTGTCGCCACGACGATGTCGTAATACTGGTCGAGCAACGTCGAATAGGCCGCCTGTAATCCTTGCACATCCAAGACCTCCAATCGAAATCTGACGATCGATCGACCTGGGCCGCGGTGCTCGAAGGCGCCCACTCGGCCTACATCTGCTATCAACCCGACCTTGCGGTGCCAGGCGCCGTGGAGACGATCCAGGCATTCACCGACCAGGCCGTTGAACAGGGCGTGCGCAAGTTGGTGCTGTTGTACGGCCGTGGGGAGATCGAGGCGCAACAGGCGGAAAGCGTGGTGCAGAACAGTGGTGTCGACTGGACCTTGCTGAGGGCCAGCTGGTCCTGCCAGAACTTCAGTGAAGCGCACTTTCTCGAACCGATCCTCCAAGGCGAACTGGCCCTGCCCGTCGGCCCGGTCCCGGAGCCTTTTGTCGACGCAGAAGACATCGCTGACGTCGCGGTCGCGGCCCTGACTCAACCCGGACATACAGCTCAGCTCTACGAACTGACCGGGCCACGCGCGCTGACCTTTGCCGAGGCCGTCGCCGAGATTGCCGGCGCGACAAACCGCGACATCGGCTTCATGTCCGTACCGGCCGAAGAATATCGCCAGGCGCTGGAACAGCAACAACTTCCCCCCGCCCTGATCGACCTGGTCATGTACCTGTTCACCACCGTGCTCGATGGTCGCAATACAGCGGTCGCCGACGGCGTGCAACGGGCGCTGGGCCGGCCGGCCGGCGCGAGACTTCGGTGACTACGTCCGGCGCACCGCTGCGACGGGTGCCTGGGCCCGTCCGATGTGAGGCATTGGCGACAATGGCCTTCCTCGGCTAGGGTCACTTGCGTATCGAACCGAGGCGTCTTGATTGGCGGAAATCAGCCCATGGAGGAAGCGATGTCATCCACTCGTAATGCCGAACAAACCTATCGCCAGTGGTCCAGCCCGATCTTGCTTGAACTCAAGGAGAGAGAACATCAGATGTCTCCGTCAGACCGCGAGGCCCTGCAAACCATTTTGCTGGAAAGAAGACTGATCGATGTCGGCAATCCCAACGGCAGCGATCGTCGCAAGGCCGGCCTGAACGGTGATCAGAAACAGGAGTAATGTCGCAACGCAGAGCAATAGAACATAGCTGAAACAAACAAGGGTTTGCATTAGCTTTCGCCAGCAAACCCTTGATCCTCATGCGAGGAACTTACTTAAGCGGCTCGCTCCAGGGCGTCCAGCAAGTTGGCGAATTCCAGCGAAAGTTTATGTCGTGGGGCGAAATGCACGAGGGGGACCGACATTTCGTGAGACTCGCGCATCTTGACCGAGCTACTCAGGTAAACCGGCAGCACAGGCAACCCTTCCGCCATCAGCTCATCAACCAGCATCTGGTGCAAGCCGGTGTGGCCGGTGAACTGGTTGACCACCACCCCTTCCACTGTCAGTGATTCATTGTGATCAAGACGCAGCTCTTCCACCTGGGCGATGACGCGATACAGCGCCTGGCGGGAAAACCTGTCGCAATCGAACGGAATCAGCAATCGGTCGGCAGCCACCAGCGCGCTGAAGGTGTAGAAATTCAGTGACGGCGGTGTGTCAATATAGATGCGCTCATAGTCCTCGGACAGTGTTACCAGCAGCTTGCGCAGCTTGTTGACCTTGAATTTGCTCTCGAGCTTCGGCTGCAGGTCAGACAGCTCGGCACTGGCCGTCACCAGGTCGAGGTTGGCATAAGGCGTGCCGGTGATATTCACGCGATTCTTCCTGCCTTCGAACCCGCTGGACAACGTCTGTTTGAAAAAATCGGCAATGCCCGCAGGAATGTCCTCATTCAGCAGGCCGGTAAGATAGTGAGTCGAGTTAGCCTGGGGATCGAGATCAACCAGCAGCGTCCGGTAGCCTTCGGCAGCACTGACGGCAGCAAGGTTGCAGGCAATGCTGGATTTTCCGACACCGCCTTTCTGATTGAATACGACACGACGCATGGGACTTGTTCATCCATGAAAAGGCCAGAGGCCGACTGTGGGAAAGTGTAAGAAGTCGTGTCAATTCTATGACTGAATTATGACAGTATTACGACAGTGGTTGGCGCAACCCCTGGATTAGAGCCTTGGGCTGGATCGCTGGCTTGTTTTCGACAAGTTAAGCTCTAGCAGCAGCCCGATGGATCTCTTACCCGGATTGACAGAGTCAGCTCAATGGCGGACGGGTTGAACTACAGGTTATGATTCACGCATCAAAGGAATGGAGGTGACGTATGAAGCTATGGATAGCGGGTTGTTTCGCTGTAGCAATATCAGGTTGTGGCACGATCAAAACGCTGAACGACGAGGAAGGCGCTGCCGACAACCTGGCCAAATGGAAGTCAAATTGCTACTCCATCCCCCGCGTCTACAGTGGCGCTGCCTATCAGTTCTGTAATTTGGATGGCCCTCCCAGGTCGGGTTCGCACTGGGCAGCACCGACAATTGCCATGGACCTGGCAATTTCCGGCATCGCAGACACCATTCTCCTCCCCTACACCGGCTATCTGCAGTATCAGCAAGGCGATATCAAGGTTCGCAGAAAGCAATACTGACCAGAAGCCGTTCAGCCCGGGATTGTTTTCGCAGCAATCAACTCATGCTTCGCAGCCTCGGTACGCGTAATCGCTGGTACCGGGTCTGCCCGAAGCTGGGTCTTCAAGTATTGCCGGGTACGCTCAGTGTCAAAGACTTGCTTTGCTATCGCCATTTCCTCAAGCAGTTGCCGATTGACTGAGTAGTAACCGCAGTTCGGACATTTAAACTCATCAAAACTGCCTACCGGAAAGGCTTTCTCGGCACTCTCGCGACATACGACACAAACAGTGATGCTCATACCTGGCTCCTTGTGGCTGACCTATCAACTGTAGCTGAACCATCCCTACCCTCCAGACGCCCATGTTCAAAGACGAGGCGGCAGCGCGTCTGGACAGCATGTGACCGACACTCGGCAGGGAAAGAGGAAAGGGTTACGCAACCAAGTGAATTGCGGACCAGAAACGAACAAGGGTTTGCATCAGCTTTCGCCCGCAACCCTTGATTCAGGATGGTGCCCAAGCCGGAATCGAACCGGCACGCCCTAAGATGTTCAAGCCAGGCTATTCGTACTACCGATTTAGTCCGTAAATTACCCCACTTTTATTCCGCCCTCGATAGCCTGACTTGACCTGTATCACTCGAAATTTTTTAGATTCCTACTATTTTCAATTGAGCCTGCTAATACCACTTCGGGTACAGCGTATTGCCACTAGAAGGAACTGATCGATGAATCACGAGATACAATCGAAGAGGCACACCCCACTTAAAGGCCAATGGCGCCCCCACAAAGTAGCCGGAACTCTTTGCTCACTCGTTGCAGCCATTGCATTGGCCACTAACGCGATCGCAGCCGATGCAGAGAAAGCGAAACCCGCCTCGCAGGCAACCAAGGCGGCTAACAATGCGTTGCTCAAGGAGCTGCCGTTCAACGATAAAACGTCCTTTGAGCTGGCGCATAAAGGGTTTATCGCACCCCTGCCATCGACTGTCATCAAGGGCGCCTCGGGCAATGTGATCTGGGACCCTGCCAAATACGCCTTCATCAAGGAAGGTGAAGAGGCTCCGGACACCACCAACCCCAGTCTCTGGCGCCAGTCCCAGCTGATCAACATTTCCGGCCTGTTCGAGGTTACCGACGGTATCTATCAGGTCCGCAACTACGATCTGTCAAACATGACCATCGTCGAAGGCAAGGATGGGATCACCATCTTCGACCCGCTAATTTCCGCGGAAACCGCCAAGGCGGCACTCGATCTCTACTATCAGCATCGGCCGAAAAAGCCCGTCGTGGCGGTGATTTACACCCACAGTCACGTTGACCACTACGGTGGTGTGCGCGGCGTAATCAATGAAGAAGATGTGAAAGCCGGCAAGGTGAAGGTTTATGCCCCCCTTGGATTCATTGAGCATGCGGTAGCCGAAAACGTCATGGCTGGCACGGCCATGAGTCGTCGTGCCAGCTACATGTACGGCAACCTGCTACCTCCCGCCCCGACCGGCCAGTTGGGTGCAGGCCTGGGCACCACGACCTCAGCGGGCACGGTGACGCTGATCCCACCGACCGACATCATCAAAGAGACCGGCGAAACCCGTGTCATTGATGGCCTGACCTATCAGTTTCTGTACGCGCCTGGCAGTGAAGCGCCCGCGGAAATGCTCTATTACATCAAGGAAAAGAAAGCGCTCAACACCGCCGAAGACTCCACACATACCCTGCACAACACCTACTCGCTGCGCGGCGCAAAGATCCGCGAACCACTGCCATGGTCGAAATACCTTAACGAGGCGCTCAAGTTGTGGGGCGACGATGTCCAGGTGATGTATGCCATGCACCACTGGCCGGTCTGGGGCAACAAGGAGGTGCGTGAGCAGCTGTCTTCGCAGCGCGACATGTACCGCTACATCAACGACGAAACCCTGCGGATGATCAACAAGGGCTACACCATGGTCGAGATCGCCGAGCAGTTCAAACTGCCCAAGGAGATCGCCAACAAATTCTCCAACCGTGGCTACTACGGTTCGGTGAACCACAACGTCAAGGCCACCTACGTGTTGTACCTGGGCTGGTTTACCGGTAACCCGGCGCAGCTGAATGAACTGCCACCGGAAGAAGGTGGCAAGCATTATGTGGAGATGATGGGCGGCGAAGAAGCTGTGCTCAAGAAAGCCAAGGAGTACTTCGACAAGGGCGAGTTCCGCTGGGTCGCCGAAGTCGTCAACCACGTGGTCTTCGCCAACCCGAGCAACCAGGCGGCGAAGAACCTGCAGGCCGATGCCCTGGAGCAACTGGGCTACCAGGCCGAAAGCGGGCCATGGCGCAACTTCTATCTCACCGGCGCCAAGGAACTGCGCGAAGGCGTGATGAAGCTGCCGACACCCGATACTGCCAGCCCGGATACGGTGCGGGCCATGGACCTGGACTTGTTCTTTGACTTCCTGGCCATGCGCTTGAACGGGCCAAAAGCCGAGGGCAAACGTCTATCGCTCAACTTCGATTTCACCGACCTCAAGCAGAAATACTCGGTGGAGATGGAGAATGGCGTGCTCAACCACACCGAAGGTGTTGAAGCAAAAGATGCCGATGCGAAGGTGACCCTGACCCGCGACACGCTGAACAAGATCGTGCTGAAAGAGACGTCATTGAAAGATGCGCTGGCCTCGGGGGATATCAAGATAGACGGGGCGCAAGGCAAGCTGGAAGAGCTGGTGTCCTATATGGATAACTTCGATTTCTGGTTCAACATCGTGACGCCTTAACGGATCAATTTCTAAGGGATTGTACCGTCCATAGAGCAAGTTCTCAGAAGACGGCAGCGCTTGAAAAGCTGCCGTCATTCTGACTTGCCGACGACGCTTCTTATGGCCTTCACAGATCCCTCCGGAGCTTTTATGCAGATGAAATCTTTCGCAGCATGTGTAATGACGCTGGCGCTAGCTGGTTGTGCTAGTCCCTACGTCGATCCTGAGCAGTACTCAGGCTTTTTGAAGGACTACAGCGTTCTGAAAGAGGAGAAATCACCATCCGGTGCGGACGTCATGCGCTGGATTGACCCGAAAGTGGACGTGAGTCGCTTTACCAGCGTTTACGTCGAACGTAGCCAGTTGTACCCCCAACCACAAGCGACCGAGAAAATCCCGCAGAGCAGCCTTAATGGCATTACGCAGTATTACGATCAGGCCTTGAAAAATGCGTTTGCCAGGGAGCTTCCGCTGGCTACTGGCCCGGGGCCGGGAGTATTGGTTGTGCGTCCGGCCATTACAGCCGTCAGCGCCAAGACCAAGGGGCTGCGTCCCTACGAGATTATCCCGATCGCCTTGGTCGCTGCCGGCGTCAGTGCGGCGACCGGCATCCGCGACCAGGACACCAGCCTGGCCACTGAAGCCGCGTTTCTCGATGGTGGCGACAACAAGGTAGTTGCCAAGATGGTTCGCAAAGGCGCAGGTGCCGATCTGGAAAACTCCTCGGAAGTCGTGCAAGCCAAAGACTTCAAGGCGGTGCTCGATATCTGGGCGCAAGACATCGTCAATTCCTACAAACAGCTTAAAACCAAGTAGTGCTTGATTCGGCCAACAGGTTTGTCTTGCGAAACTGCCCACTACCTTTGAGGCGGTCAGATCAAGCAAGTGCAGCACTGTTGGTCGTTTCCCGCCAGGAGCTTTATGAGTTCGGCAATGAATCTTCCCCTCATTGCCTGACGGTTTTGCAGAGGACGCGCAATGCATCAAAACAACCAGACACGCCGGTCTCATTTATCTGCCTTGGCTCTCGGATTGAGTCTGCTCGCTGGCAATGCCTGGGCCGGTGGCATCCTGATCTACGAGGCGGGACAGGAAGGTAACGGCCTGGCCAACGCGGGTGCCGCTGCGCTGGCGACAGACCCCAGCGTACTGATGAGTAACCCGGCGGGTCTTACGGAATTGGCTGGCACCCAGATCAGCGCCAATGCGCAGGTCATTCTTGGCGATCTGGGTTTCTCTCGCGACAATAACAACCAGTTTGACGGCAATGAAGGCGGCAATGCCTTGCAATATCTGCCGGGCGCCAGCTTATTTATCAGCCATCAGATTGATGAACGCTCGGCGATCGGCTTCGGCATGTACGGTAACTTCGGTCTGGCCTTGGATTACGACGATGACTGGGCTGGCCGCTATTTCAACCAGGAGGCCGCAATCATCGGTGTGTCCTTCCAGCCAACATTCGCGCACAAGTTCACCGACGACCTCTCGATCGGCATCGGTCCACGCATCATGTACGCCTATTACCGAAACGAGACCGCGATCAACAACAATCTGCTCGGGCTACGCGATAGCCCTGATGGGCAACTGGAATACAAGGACACCGATGTCGGCACCGGGGTTAGCCTCGGCCTGCTCTATCGGCTGAATGAACGCACCCGGATAGGCCTAGCCTATACCAGCAAGATCGACCTGGAGTTCAAAGACAGCCCCAGCGTGCGCAAGGTCGACAACCCGATCATCAACGCCGCGTTGCGTCGCCTGGATGTCGACTCCCTGGAACTGGACATGTCGGTGCCACAGACAGTACTGCTCAGCATCGCGCACGATCTCGACCCGCAATGGAAGTTGCTGGGCAGTCTCGGCTGGCAGGACTGGAGCGAGTTCGGCGACATTGGTGTAGAGGTCGACGCCAATGCCGCCGACGTCAGCCGTACCGCCGACCGCCAATACAAAGACACCTGGCATGCCTCGCTCGGAGCGCAATACCAGGCGACCTCAAAGCTGCGCTGGAGCATGGGCGTTGGTTACGACAGCTCGGCGGTGGACGACAAGGATCGCACCGTCGACAACCCCATGGGGGAAGCCTGGCGCCTGGCCACCGGGGTCAACTACAAAGTTGATGAGGGGCTGGACCTGCACGCGGCCTACACATTGGTCTGGATGGGTGACATGGACGTCGAACAAACCAAATCACGCTCGGGAGAAACCCTTTCGGGCTCCTATCGCAATTCGGCCCTGCACATCATTGGCGGCGGAGCCACCTGGCGCTTTTGACCCGGGCGCCCTAACCCGGGGCTAGGGCGTGGCACATCGTCCGATCATCGCTGAAAAATCTGGAAATACCGAGGAAAAGTCCTACGCTGAACCTGTCCCCAATAGTGGGGAGGGTGTCAAAGGATGAGTTCACCCTGTCTTGAGGGATTCAGTATGCAAGAGTCGCAGCGTGGTTTTTCCAGCTCTCATTTGCGTCCGCAAAGCCAGGCGCTCGCACTGGAGCCCCGAATTCTGTTCGACGGCGCAGCGGCTTCTGCCGCCGTGGATCAGCATCAGAATGATCCGGCCGGTACCCTGCCTGCCCCGGCCACAGTCGATGTTCCCCATGCGACGCCAAACGAGGGCCATCCGGCCACTGAACAGGCGCCGTCAGCCGCTCGAACGCTACTGGTGCTCGACAGCCGCCTCGAAAACCGTGAGCAGTTGGTCGCCCAGTTGCCTGGTAACGTCACCGCCATCGTGGTCAATCCCGGCGAAGACGGCCTGGCAGCGATCTCTGCGGCGCTGGCGCAACTGGGCAAGGTCGATTCGATCCAGGTCATGTCCCACGGTAGCGCCGGGCAATTCACCCTCGGCAACCGCACCGTCAATGCCGATAACGTCGACCAGCTCGGCCAGACCCTCGATCAATGGCGCAACAACCTGACCCAGGGCGCGGATATCCAGCTCTATGGCTGCGATGTCGGTGCCGGGGCGGCCGGTAAAACCCTGGTCGCCGAACTGGCGCGCTGGACCGGTGCCGACGTGGCCGCTTCCAGCAATGACACCGGCAGCACCCGCGCCGGTGGCGACTGGACCCTGGAAACCCGGGTCGGCGACATCGACAAGAGCATCGCCATCAGCAGCTTCGCCATGGCCGGCTTCGACGGCCTGCTCGCCGACGCGGCGCCTACCACCAACCTGCCCACCGCTGGCAGCGACGTACTGCTGGGCGATAACTTCAGCTTCACCGTGGATTTCAGCAACACCTCCACCCAGGCCGGTTTCGCGCCCTTCATCAACCTGGCGATCCCGACCACCGGCAAGGACGGCGACGATGGGGTGAACTTCATCTCCGCCACTTACCTTGGCCAGAACCTGATCTCCCACCTGGTGACCTTCGATGCCTCCGGCAACGCCACCCATCCCCTGGCAAAGGACGCCAACGGCAACTTCCTGATCATCAACGCCTCGACCTACGGCATGCGCCCTGGCGATCAACTGGTGGTCATTGAACTGCCGTTCGCCAGCGTCACCAACCAGCAACCGGTGATTTCGGTGCAGATCAACGCCAGCCTGAGCAACCTGGCCGACACCAGTTTCTCCGACGGCAGCCCCGACCTGACCCTGCGCGCCAGCGGCGGCTTCCAGTTCGGCAACGATGCCCTGGACAACCCGCTCAACGACCCCAGCCTGATCCAGGCCGGCACCGCTGCGTTTGTGGTGCACCCGACCATCATTACCTTCGATGAAACCCTCAACACTCCCGAGGGCGAAACCGCGACCGGCCCCAACTTTGGCCGCACCCTGACGCTGAGCGCGACGCCGGCCCCGGGCCAGACACTGTCGAACGTGGTGATTACCCAGCCGCTGCCGGACAACGTGCAAGTCACCGCGATTACCCCCGCCGCCGGCGGACGCTTGACCTCGATCACCCTGCACGACGGCAGGGTAGTGACCAACGCGACGGAAATCGCCGCGCTGATTGCCGCCGACAACGTCTACATCAATTCCTTCACTGTGGAATACGCCAGCCTGACCGGCAAGACCGATACCCTGGTGGCGTTCTATGTACCGGAAGTCGATGCCAATGGTGCACCGGTCATCAACCCGGTCACCGGCGACGCGGTCAACATCACCCTCGGCGCCCCGACCGGCAGCGGTCAATGGGTGCCGCTGGACTCCCGGGACGTCACGGCACCAAACACCACCATCGACTTCAGCGGCACAGGGCGCCCCACCGAGTTCATCGCCAAATCCATCACCCTGCTCAAGACCGCGACCCTGCAGACCGACATCGGCCACACCGGCATCACCCCCGGCGATACGTTGCAGTACAACCTCGACCTGGCAATTTCCGACTACTTCGCCTTCGGCAAGGACTTCTTCAACGAAGGCCAGCTGATCGTGCGCGACCAGCTCAGCGACGGCCAGGCCCTGGCTGGCACGCCGACCATGACCGTCACCATCAACGGTGTGGCGCAAACCATCACCCTCGTCACCACCGTGGTCAACAATGCCGACGGCAGCACCTCAATGGCCTTCGATATCGGCCAGTCCCTGCGCAATGCCTTTTTCAATGTGCGCGGCTGGCTCAACGGCGACCTGGCCTTCGATGACCGCATCGAAGGCGCGGTGCTGGCGGTGCTCAGTTATTCGGCCATCGTTGGCCAGACCTACAAGCCGCCATCGGGCAACCCGCAGCCGGACATCAACGAAGGCGACGAATTGGGTAACTCGGCGGTGGTCGACGGCACCCTGCTGCAGGATATTTTCAACCTCACCGGCCAAAGCGAAACAGACACCTCCGCCACCACCAGCGTGATTCCCACCAGCAACGTCGACATCAACCTGGTCGAAGTGAACAACGGCACGCCGCCGGCCACCGGGGAACTGCGCCCCGGCGATGAAGTGACCTTCGAGCTCAGCTATGACCTGGTCACCGGCGACTACGAGCAGTTCAAGCTCACCGCTTACCTGCCGCTGCCGCTGTTCGACGTCACCGGCATTACCTGGACCGTGGGCAGTGACGTCGGCCAATGGCAGATCGGCCCCGGCAATACCAATGCCGGCGGTGTGATCAGTGTGACCAGCGGCGTCGGCAACTCGCTGGTGTTCGACTTCGGCAGCTTTGCCACCCCGGACACCGCGGGCAGCCGCATCGTCATCCGTTTCAGCGTGCGAGTGGGCGATCAGCCGTTCGCCGACCAGCGCTCCCTCGACGTGCTGGCGCAATCGACCCAGCAAACCACCCTCACCGACCGCACGCTGATTTCCTCGGACGTGGTGGCCATTGTGTCGGTGGCCGAGCCTGTGCTGAACATCAAGCACGGCGTGGTCTCCGGTACCAATGGCAGCGTCAGCAACACCACCGGCAGCTGGAACCCGCCGGGCAGCACCGGGGTGCCCTTCAATGGTAGCGTCACTGATCTTGCGGCCGTCGACGGCAATATCGTCAACATCGACGGTGGCGATAGCCTGCGCCTGGTCACTGCGCTGGAAAACACCGGCGGCGGCGGCGCGTACGACGTCATCACCAGCATCACCCTGCCCTCCGGACTGAGCTTTGTCGGCGGTAACTTGGCGGCGGCCAACCTGCAGATTTACCGGGGCGACGGCACCGCCCTGGTGCCAGGCGTCGATTACAGCGTCAGCGGCAACCAGATCACCTTCCTCGACGCGGGCGGCCAGGCCACCCTGCTCGCCGGGCGCAGCGGCACCGCGGCCGATATCAGCGGCGCCAATCTGGTGGTGATCAGCTATGACGTGCTGGTCAGCAGCACCATTGAAGCCAGCCGTACCCTGCAATCGAGCGCGACCCTGAGCAACTACGCCAGCGTCAACGAAGGCAGCGACTTCACCCCCACCGACCTCAGCGACCTGGCCAACCAGCAAGTCGCGGCGCCGGTCATCAGCAAGGTCTTCGCCGACGGCAGCCTGGACAACGGCGATTCCAGTGCCAGCCACACCACCGGCAGCGACCTGGTGATCGGCGAAAGCATGCGCTACGACATCGTCGTGACACTGCCCGAAGGCAGCACGCAGAACCTGCGCATCGATGACCTGATTCCACCGGGCATGCGCCTGGACACCAGCTTCAACGGCGGCCTGGGTTACCAGATCATCACCACCCGCGCCGGCAGCGGCGCCCTGGGTGCCGACTTTGCCGGCAGCGTGGTGATCGGCGCGTTCAACGGCACCGCAGTCGATGGCGCCGATGCGCGCTGGACCTTCAGTGTTTCCAGTGTGTCGGCGGACAACCAGACCGGTAACAACACCTTCGTGATCCGCCTGCAGCTGGTAGCCGACAACGTCATCGGCAACCAGGCCAACCTGTCTCTGCAAAACAACGCGCAGCTCGTCTTCAGCGACCCCGACAGCGACACGCCCAATGGCGCCGTTGCCGTGGACCGCACTGTCGCCATCAGCGGCGGCCAGCCCACCGTGATCATCCGTGAGCCGACGCTGCAGGTCTCCCAGGTATTGACGTCCACTGCCGGCGTCGGCGGCTACGACCAGGGTGACACGGTCAGTTTTACCATCACCATCAGCAACGGTGCCGGTGGCAGCGACTTCAGCGCCTTCGACATCAGTTTCCTCGACAATCTGCCGACCCAGCTCGACAACGTGACCCTGGTCGGCGTGTTCTATCAGAACGGTGCAACCAATAACGGTGGCGTCGACTTCGAACTGGTCGGTGGCCAGTTGCGCACCGTCAACGGTGCCAACATCGACATCGCCAAGGGTGGCAGCATCGTGCTGAGCCTGACCGGGGTGGTGAATGCCTCGGCGGCCGCGCAGTCGAACTTCGCCAACGTCGCCACCGTGCAATGGACCAGCC
This sequence comes from Pseudomonas sp. MHK4, assembly GCF_054600775.1. Lineage (NCBI taxonomy): Bacteria > Pseudomonadati > Pseudomonadota > Gammaproteobacteria > Pseudomonadales > Pseudomonadaceae > Pseudomonas > Pseudomonas sp. MHK4. The sequence continues at coordinate 19,578 of NZ_BAAIAK010000006.1, forward strand.
TCGACGGCCCGCAGGCCGGCGAGCGTACCGGGGTCGATGGTCCGCTCAACGGCGGCACGCTCAATGACTATCGCAACATTTCCACGCTGATCGTCCCCGTGGCCCAGGCCATCGAGATCTCCCGGGTCGGCGGCCTGCCCGACACCGCCGCGCCGGCGCCGACCACGGCCCCGACCGAGCAGGTGACCATCGGCGAAGTGATCCGCTACCGCGTGGTGGTGCTGGTGCCAGAGGGCAACAACCCCAACTACCAGATCCAGATCACCCTGGCCAACGGCCTGGAGTTCATCTCCCCCGATGCGCTGGTCAACGCCTTGCGCATTGCCTTCATTTCCAACGGCGGCCTGGTCAGCGATGCCAACCTGATCGTAGGTGGTACCCTCGACATCAATGGCAACGAGAACAGCCCCGAAGCGCTGCCGATTACCCCCGACCTCTCGGGCCTGGCGCCGCAAGGCATTTTTGACCCGAGCCGTCTGACGGTCGTCACCAATGCCGATGGCAGCCAGGTGGTGACCTTCAACTTCGGCAACGTGGTCAACGGCAACGGCGACGACGCCGACTTGGAAGGCATCTCCATCGAGTTCAACGTGCGGGTGACCAACGTCGCCAGCAATGTCGCGGGTGCCCAACTGGCCGTCTCGGCCCATGAAATCGTCAACGGCGCAGGCCGTGCCAATAGCGACACGGTAATCGAGCGCATCGTCGAACCGAGCTTCAGCGGCCTGGACAAACAGATCGTCGCCTTCGATCCCAACCCCGCTGGCACCAGCGGCAGCGCCACAGTGCAACTGAGTTTCACCCAGAACGGCGGCCTGCCGGCCTTCGATGCGCAAGTCAGCGACAGTTTCGCCGGCGGCAGCAACTACACCCTGGTCAGTGTCACCATCAACGGCACCACCTTTGGCCCGGGCAACCTGCCCGCTGGCGTGACGTTCAGCACCACGGGCGGTGTGAGCGTGAACTTCGATCAACTGGACGTCGGCGCACAGATTCAGGTGCGCTACCAGGTCACCCTGCCCAATGCCGCCATCGTCGCCAGCAGCAATGCGACCCTGACCTGGAGCAGCCTGCCCGAAGACTTCACCAGCTGGGGCGGCAACTTTGTCGGCATCGACGGTACCGTCAATGGCGAGCGTACCGGCAGCACCGCAGGCCCAAACCAGTACATCCTGCGCGACAACGCCGGGCTCGGCGTCATCACCGGGACCCTGTGGAACGACACCGCTTCACCCACCGCCAGCGCCACCCCCGACGGCGCCGGCCTGGCCGGGCAGACCGTGACCCTGACCTGGGCCGGGCTCGACGGCAACCTGGCCACCACGGCCGACAACCTGCAGTTCAGCACCGTCACCGACGCCAACGGCCAATACCACTTTGGCGTGCTGCCCCTGGGCGTATTCCGCATCGACGTGCCGGCCGGCCTGGTCAGCTACCCGCAGCCCCTGGGCGACTTGCGTGTGCGGGTCGACACCGATGCCGGCACCCTCGGCCAGATCACCATCAGCCTGGGCGATGCCGCCACGCAAAGTGCCGACGCCGGTTATGTCGAACAGAACGATGCGCCGGTCAATACCCTTCCCGACACCCGCAACGGCCAGGAAGATGTGGCGCTGGCCATCGCCGGCATCAGCGTCGCGGACATCGACGTCGACCGCGATCCCAACGTCAACGACCGCAACATCACGGTGACGCTGCAAGTGACCAGAGGCACACTGTTGCTCGGCGCCGCAGTACCCGGCGTCACCGTCGGCGGCGCCAATTCCGCGACCCTGACTCTCACCGGCACCCTCGCCAACGTCAACACGGCCCTGGCCGGCCTGTTTTACCTGGGCAACGCCAACTTCAACGGCACCGACACCCTGACCGTCACCAGCAACGACCAGGGCAACTATGGCGATGCCAACGGCGACGGCCTGCCAGGCGGCGCCGGTGATGCCTTGACCGATGTTGATAGCCTGCAAATCATCCTCGCCGCGGTCAACGACGCCCCGGTTGCGGCCAACGACGCCGCCACCGCCCTCGAAGCCGGTGGCACCAACAACTCGGTGATCGGGATCGACCCGCGCGGCAACCTGCTGAGCAACGACACCGACGTCGACATCGCCACCAATGCTGATCAAATTCGGGTGCTATCGGCCGGACCGCAAGGCGGCGCCCAGACATCCATCGCTGACGTGACGGTGATCAATGGCGTTTACGGCCAGTTGCTGGTGAGCAGCAACGGTGCCTACCAGTACGTGGTCGACAACAATAATGCCGCCGTGCAGGCCTTGCGCCTGTCGGGGCAGACCTTGCTCGACCGCTTCGACTACGTGCTCGCCGACCTCGCGGATGCCACTTCGACAGCCACCCTGACGGTGACCATCCAGGGCGCCAACGACACCCCGGTCGGCGTCAATGACGACGGTGTCGCTGTCGAAGCCGGTGGAATAGCCAATGCCTCTGGCGGCAGCCCTGCCACCGGCAACGTACTGACCAACGATACCGACGTGGACAGCGTCGCCAATGGTGAAACCCGTACCGTGACGGGCATCCGTGCGGTGGCGGAGGCAGGAGCGGGAGATTTTAAAACAATCGACCAGCCGATCGATGGGCTATACGGGACCCTGACCATCAATGCCAATGGCTCGTACACTTACGTGATCGCCGACAACAACCTCACGGTGCAGCGCCTGAGCCCGGGCGAGCAACTGGTGGAGTTTTTCAGCTACCGGGTCACGGATGCCGGCGACCTCGACGACGTGGCGCAGTTGCGCATCGTGATCCAGGGCAGCAACGACAACCCCGTGGCCAGCGACGACGCCGCCGAGGCCCAGGCAGCCCCGACCAACGGCATAGCGCCGGAAAGCAACCCGACCGGCAACGTCATTCTGTTCCCGAGCCGGCCGGGCACCATCGACCAGGCCGGCGGCAACGGCATCGACCAGGACGTCGACTCAGTCGACCGACCCAATACCCAGCTGCGGGTCGATGGCGTCATCAACAAAACCGAAGCCACCTACAACCCGGCCGTCGATGCCTTGAGCGGCGTCCTTGCGAACACCACTCAGGCCAATGGCACCCTGGTGGCCGGCCAGTTCGGCAACTTGCGCATCGGTGCCGACGGTTCGTTTTTCTATGATGTCGACAGCACCAACGCCTTGGTCCAGGGGCTGCAGCAGGGACAGACCCTGAGCGATGTCTTCACCTATCGCATCACCGATATCAACGGCCTGACTGACACCGCGCAACTGGTCATCACCGTGCACGGGGTCAACGATCCACCCGTGGGTCAACTGGTGGTGGGCCTGGCCGTCGAAGCCGGTGGCCTCAACAACACGACACCGGGGGTCGACCCTTCCGGAGATGCCCTGGTCAATGCCACCGATCCGGACGGCGACCCGTTGACGGTCACCCTGATTCAGCCTGAATTCGGTGCAGTAGCCGTGGTGAACGTCGGTGGCACTACTGTCGTCGGTTTATACGGGACGCTGACGATTGCCCCGGATGGCAGCTACAGCTATGCAGTGAACAATGACAACGTCGACGTTCAGGCACTGCGTACCAATAGCGACCTGTTGTTCGAGCGCTTCATCTTCACCATCAGCGACAATGTCCCAGGGGCAACGGAAACCGACACGGCGCAAATCATCGTGCTGATCCGCGGCCGCAACGATACGCCGGTCGCCGCCAATGACACCGCCGACGCCATCGAAGCCGGTGGCTTGAACAACAACCGTCCCGGCCAGGACCCGACCGGCAATGTGCTGGACAACGACACCGACGTCGACGGCGGCGAAGTGCCCGGCGACCTGCCGGCCCATGACTACGGTGAAACCAGGGCAGTGTCCAGCGTTCGCACCGGCGACGAGCTCGCCACCGGCACTGCCGGCACCCTGGGCAGCGAACTGCGCGGCACCTATGGCTGGCTGACCCTGAACGCCGACGGCAGCTACAGCTATCGCCTCGACAACAACATGGCCGAGGTCCAGGCCTTGCGCTTCGGCGACACCCTGAACGACCTGTTTAACTATTCGGTGATCGATGCCAGCGGCGCCGAAGACCGGGCCAACCTGAACATTACGATCACCGGGCGCGACGACACGCCCAATACCCGCAACGACTTCAACCTGGCCAGCGAAGCCGGCGGCCTCAACAACGACCGGCCGGGCTTGAACCCCAGCGGCAACGTGCTCAACAACGACAGCGATGTCGACGGCAACGGCGAAACCCTGAGCGTCATCGAGTTCAACCAGGGCAACTCCTTCGGCACCTTCAGCAACGGCCTCAAGGGTCAATTCGGCACACTGCTGCTCAACGCCGACGGCACCTATACCTACGTGGTCGACAACAGCAATCTGCGGGTCCAGGCCCTGCGCACCCCGCTCAATACGCTGACGGAAACCTTCACCTACCGCACCCGCGACCTCTTCGGTGCCACCAACAACGCCACCCTGACCATCGTCATCGTCGGCGCCAATGACAACCCACTGGCCCAGGACGACAGCACGGTGGCCGTCGAGGCTGGCGGGACGTTCAATGGCACGCCTGGCGTCAATCCGTCGGGCAACGTCCTGACCAACGACCGCGACATCGATTCCGGCGACACCAAGACCGTCACCGACGTTCGCGGCGGCACTGAAGCCGCGGGCGGCACCTTCACCGCGTTTGCCGGCAGCCAAAGCCTCAATGGCCTGTACGGCACCCTGACGATCAATGCCGACGGCACCTACAGCTATGTGATCAACAACACGCTGGCGGCGATCCAGGCCCTCAAGGTCGGCGACTCGCTGGTGGAAACCTTCACCTACCGGATGCGCGACACCGCCGGTGCCACCGACATCGCCCAGTTGAGCATCCGCATCGACGGCGCCTGGGATGCGCCCGTGGCGGCCAACGATATAGCGCTGGCGGTAGCCGATAACGGCAAAGGCAACGCCATCAACCCGACCGGCAACGTCCTGCCCAACGACACCGACGTCGACCAAGGCGACAGCCTGATCGTCACCGGCATCCGCGCCGGCACCGAAGCCGCCGGCGGCAGCCTGGCGCTGGTCAACGCGGCGACCGACAGCAGCAACGGCACCCTGGTCAACGGCCTGTTCGGCCAGTTGATCATCGGCGCCGATGGCAGCTACACCTACATCGTTGACTCTAACAACCCCACCGTCCTGGCGCTTGGACCGCTGCAGTTCCTCAATGAGCGCTTCACCTACCAGATCACCGACCGTGGCGGACAAACCGATCTGGCGGAGATTCAGATCATCATCCGCGGGCGCAACTCGGCCCCCGTGGCCAACGGCGATGAAGGCACGGCGGTGGAAGCCGGCGGCCTCAACAACAGCCAGCCCGGCATCGACCCCAGCGGCAATGTCATCAGCAACGATACCGACGTTGAAGACGATGTCCTCACGGTGACCGCGATTCACACCGGCGGCCTCGCCGAGACCGGCACCAGCGGTACCGTCGGCACCACCTTGCGCGGCCTCTACGGCGACCTGCTGCTCAACGCCGATGGCAGCTGGCATTACACGGTGGACAACAACCTCGCGGTGGTGCAGGCATTGCGCCAGAGCGGCCAGACCCTGACCGACGTGTTCAGCTACACCTTGTCCGACTTCTTCGGCGCCACCAGCGTCGCCGAACTGCGCATCACCGTCGACGGCAGCAATGACACGCCCATCGCCCAGGACGACCTGTCCACCGCCATCGAGGCCGGCGGCGTGGCCAACGGCACGCCGGGCAGCAACGCCACGGGCAATGTGCTGGGTAACGACAGCGACGTCGACAGCGTGGCCAATGGCGAGAGCAAACAGGTGCAGTCCGTCACCGGCGAAAACGGCCAATCCGCAAGCGCAGGGCAAATCCTCACCGGTCGCTACGGGCAACTGATCCTCAATGCCGACGGCAGCTACACCTACCTGATTGACAACAGCAATCCTACTGTCCAGGCCTTGCGCACGGCGGGTGAAACCCTCAGCGAAACCTTCACCTACCGCATGCGCGACACCGCCGGCGCCACCTCGGATGCGCGCCTGACCGTGGTCATCCAGGGCGCCAACGACAACCCGGTGGCGCAAAACGACAGCGCCACCGCCAGCGACCAGGTCCCCGCGCCACAGGTCACCGGCAACGTATTGCCCAATGACAGCGACGTGGATGGCAATGACCACCTGCATGTGGTCGGCATCCGCACCGGCGCCGAGGACGACAGCGGTACGGCGGGCGTGATCGGTCAGCCGATCCGTGGCCTCTACGGCACCCTGGTGCTCAATGCCGATGGCAGCTACACCTACACCATCGACCAGAGCAATCCGCAGGTGCTCGCCGCCGCGGGCCTGGGCCAGGTGCTGCGGGATGTATTCACCTACACCATCAGTGACATCAACGGCGCCACCGACCAGGCCGAACTGGTGATCCTTCTGGATGTCGCCACGCCGTTCATTCCGGCACCCCAGGGTAATTTCTTCGACCGTGATACGGGCAACCGCAACGGCAGCCTGCTGCTGCCTGACCCTGTGCCGGCGGTCTTCGTCACCCCGGTGGTCGAACGCGCCGCGCTGGCCCTTGAACTTTCCACCTGGAACGCCGACGGCAGCAATTTGCGCCTGGCGTCCAACGGCGAATTCCTCAGCGAGTCCCTGGGCAATGGCCTGGGCCTGGTGCCGGGCCAGTACGTTGCCGATGCGGTGCGCCAGAGCAGGCTCGATGCCGAAACGGAAATGACCTGGATACTCGGCCGCCACGGCCGCATTGGCCTGAGTGCCGACGGCCTGCTCAGCGATCCGTCGCTGTTCGCCATTGATCCGGCGGAACTGACCCGTGGCCCGGCGCAAACGGAGCAGCATCAGGAGCCGCGTCAGGAGCAACGCCCGGCCCGTGGATTCAGTGCACAGCTGCGCAACGCCGCCCAACGCCTGCGTCCCGACAGCCGGGGTAATTGAAGTGTTCGAACAGAATCGATACGAAGAGCATAAAGGATTGAACATGCCAACAAATGCGACCCGGTTTCTCAGTACCGCCATCGCCTCTGCCCTGCTGCTCAGTGCCTGTTCGTCGCTGGAGCCCAAGCCCGCCACTGACGAAGAGAACCGCCAGCGGATCATCGCCGACCAGACGCGCATGTATTCCGGCCAGGAACCGGTGACCGCACCGATCACCTTCTACGAAGCGGCAGCCCGGGCGTTGAAATACAACCTCGACTACCGCCTCAAGCTGATGGAAAGCGCCCTGGCGTCGGACCTGCGCGACGTCTCCAGCCATGAAATGCTGCCGCGCCTGGTGGCCTCGGCCGGTTATGCCGGACGCAACAATGACTCCGGCGGTACCTCGATCGGCATCGAAGACCGTCAGGTCAGCTTGCGCGCATCCACCTCCGAAGAGCGCTATCGCGAGTTGTATGGCCTTGGCATGAGCTGGAGCCTGCTGGACTTCGGCGTGGCCTACTACCGCACCCAGCAGAAGTCCGACCAGATCCTCATGGCCGAAGAGCGCCGGCGCAAAGTCGCGCAGAACGTCCTGCAGGATGTGCGCAACGCCTATTGGCGCGCCCTGGGCGCCCAGCGCCTGCTGCCGGAAGTGGACAAGCTGCTGATGCGCACTCACACCGCCCTGACCTCGGCCCGGGAAGCCGAGACCCGTGGCCTGTTGCCGCGCCAGGAAATCCTCGCCTATCAGCGTGCCCTGCTGGACTCGATCTACCTGTTGACCGTGCGCCGCCAGGACCTGGAGTTCGCCCAGGCCGAGCTGTCCGCGCTGATGTCGCTGCCACCGGGGGCGAAAATGGTCCTCGCCGACATGCCGGACCCGCCATTGCCGCAAGTGCGCCAGAGCATGGCGCAGCTGGAGCAGCTGTCGCTCGAGCATCGCCCGGAAATCATGGAAGAGTGGTACCGCAAGCGGGTCAACCAGAAAGACCTGGACATCGCCAAGGCGCAGCTGTGGCCCAACGTCAGTGTCGACTTCGGCTACCGCTACGACTCCAACAAGTACCTGTACAACAACGACTGGAACGCCACCGGCCTGCAAGTCTCGATGAACCTGCTGCGCCTGTTGCAACTGCCGTCGCTCAATGCCGCCCAGAAGTCCCAGAGCGAAACCGACGATACCCGCCGCGTGGCGCTGTCCATGGCGATCCTCACCCAGGTGCGGGTCGGCACCCTGCGTTATCAACTGGCGCGCCAGGAAGTCGAGTTCACCGAAGAAAGCCTGCGGGTCGATCGCAGCCTGCTCGACTATGCCACTGCGGCCAAGACCGGCGCGCTGGGTTCCGAGCTTGAAGTGATTCGCTCCGAAGGTCGTTACCTGCTCTCGCGTTATCAGCGCGAAGCGGCGTTCTCCAGTGCCCAGGCGGCATGGGGTCGCTTGTACAACTCGGTCGGCCTGGACGTGCTGCCCACGGAAATCGAAAAACACGACGTCAAGACCCTGGCCCGGGAAATCCAGCGCACCTTGAACGAACAAGAACAGCAACGCCTGCTCATCTCTCAGCAAGGAACGCCGAATGCGCAAAACCGCCCTTGAGTCCCGTTGCGGGGCCCTGTTGTTGGCCTGCCTGATCCTGCCCGTCAACGCCGACGACACACCGTCGGCCCCTTCAATGGCCCCCTCAATGGAAGGTGCCAGTGCCATTCGCGTGCTGTTGGCCGCGGAACTGGAAACCACCCTGTCGAGCCAGATGGCCGGCACCCTCGGCGAGCTGAAGACCGGCTTCGCCGAACATGTCGGCAAAAACGCGGTGCTGGCGCGCTTCAACTGCAACGAGGCCGAAGCCCGCAGCAAGGTGGCCGTGGCCGAACTGGCCATGGCCAAACAGAACCTTGAAGCCAAGAAGCAACTGCGCCAGCTCAACGCCGTGGGCGACATCGAAGTGTCCACGGCCAATACCGAAGTGCAGAAGGCCGAGGGCGCCCGGGCCATGGGCGTGGCACAGAGCGGTTACTGCCAGGTGCTGGCGCCGTTCTCCGGGCGCATCGCCAAGGTCTACGTCAAGCCTTACCAGACCGTTACCGCCGGCACGCCCTTGTTCGACCTGGTCAGCGACGGCGCCCTGAAAGTACGCCTGAACGTACCGTCCAACCTCCTCAAATCCCTCAAGCCCGGCCTGCCGTTGCAAGTCAGCATCCATGAAACCGGGAAAACCTACCCGGCCCATGTCAGCGCCATTAACTCCCGGGTCGATGCCGTCGCCCAGACGGTCGAGCTCGAAGCCCGCCTCGACGAAAAATACCCCGACCTGATGGCCGGCATGAGCGGCACCGCACGGTTCAACGAGGAAACGGCGCAGCAGAAAAGTGCTCAGCCATGACCATGAACGAGCCACTGCCGCACCCTAATCTGCTGCTGCAACTCGATGCCCTGCGTGACAAGGCCATGGCGGCCGAAACCCTGCCCGCCCTGGCCTTCAGCATGGCCAACGACCTGTACCCGCTGCTGCCGTTTCACCAGGCCCTGGTGTTTGCCCAGCGCGATTCGTCACTGGAGCTGCTGAACGTCTCCGGCCTGGCGCGGCCCAGCGAGGATTCGCCTTATCTGGTCTGGCTGCGGCGTGCCAGTCGCTGGCTGGCGGCTCAAGTGCCCGCAGGCGAGCCGGTGTGGCTGAGCCAGGACAAGGTCAGCGCACCCGAGGAAATAGCCGAAGGCTGGAACGAGTGGTGGCCGGCGGGCTTGTGGTGCGTGCCGGTCGAGGACCGTGGCGGGCAACGGCTCGGCCTGCTGATCCTGCTGCTGGAACAGGAGCCGCCGGCGATTTTCTGGCCGCACCTCAAGGGCCTGGTCAACACCTGGGGCTACTGCTGGGCGGCGCTGAGCCGGCGCCGGCGCCTGGGTCGCTGGTGGCCCAATCGCAAGCAACTGCTGTTGGGCCTGATCGTGCTGGGCGCCCTGCTCTTGCTCCCCGTGAGGCAAACTGCCCTGGCGCCGACGGAGATCGTCTCGCGCCAGGCACAGATCATCAGCTCGCCCATCGACGGGGTGATCGAACAGATCCAGGTTCGCCCCAACCAGCCAGTGGATGCAGGCACGCCGCTGTTCGTCCTCGACGAAACAACGTTGCGCAGTCGCGCCGAGGTCCTGGGCAAGGAAGTCATGGTGGCTGACGCCGAGCTGCTCGCCGCCAGCCAGCGGGCCTTCGACAACCCCCAGAGCAAGAACGAACTGACCCTGCTCGAAGGCCGCGCGCAACAACGCCGGGCGGAACTGGCCGCGGTTCAGGCCCAGCTCAAGCGTACCCAGGTACTGTCACCGCGGGCCGGCGTGGCGGTATTCAGTGATCCCAACGACTGGCTGGGCAAGCCGGTAGTGACTGGCGAGCGCATCATGCAGGTGGCCGATCCGAGCCAGCCGGCCATGTTGATCCAGCTGGCGGTGGCGGACGCAATCGCCCTGGAACCCGGTGCCGAAGTGACCCTGTTCCTCACCGCCTACCCGCTGACACCGCTCAAGGGCAAGATCCTCGAAACCAGCTACCAGGCGCGTCCCAGCGATGAAGGTGTGGTCGCCTACCGCCTGCTGGCCAGTATTGAAGGTGCGCCTGCACATGCGCGCCTCGGCCTGCACGGCACCGCCAAGCTCTATGGCGGGCGGGTAATGCTCGGTTATTACTTACTGCGAAGGCCGCTGGCGACGCTGCGGGCGTGGAGTGGCTGGTGATGAACGACCCCGCAGACCTGCCCCTGCCGCCCCTGCGTGAAGACCTGCGCCTGAGCGAAGCGGCCGATGGCAGCGACGGCGAACCGGCCTGGGTCATCCAGGACACGGTGATCAACCGCTTCTACCGCATTGGCTGGCTGGAGTTCGAGTGCCTGCTGCGCTGGGGCCAGTCACCACGGCAGATCAGCGAACAAATTGCCGAAGTCACAGCGCTCAAGCCTGCGGTCGAACAGGTCCTCGACTTCCGCCAGTTTCTCGAACAGCACCAGTTGCTGCGCTCCGGCCCCCAAGCCCTGGAACGTTTGAAAGCCAAGGGCGAACAAGGCAGCTGGCTGAGCTGGCGCTGGTGGTTGCATCACTACCTGTTTTTCCGCATACCACTGCTGCACCCGCAACAACCGCTGCAACGCCTGGCCCGGATGCTCGGCTGGCTGTTCCATCCGCTCACCGGCCTGTTGGTGTTCGGTTTGAGCCTGCTGGGGGTGATTCTGGTCCTGCAGCAGTGGGACGTGTTCACCCATGCGGTGGTCGAGTCATTTTCCACCGAGGGCCTGTTCAGTTTTGCCCTGGCGCTGATCGTCGCGAAAACCCTGCATGAACTGGGACACGCCCTGGTGGCGACGCGGCTGGGGTTGCGCGTCGGGCACATGGGCATCGCCTTCGTAGTGCTGTGGCCGATGCTCTACACCGACACCGGCGAGAGCTGGAAGCTCAGCCGTTCGCGACAACGCCTGGCCATCGCCTCGGCTGGCATCGTCACCGAACTGTCCCTGGCCGGGCTCTCGACCCTGGGTTGGGCCATCTGCGATCCGGGCGCCCTGCGCAACGCCTTGCTCTACCTGGCGACCACCAGCTGGCTGCTGTCGCTGGCCCTTAACGCCAGTCCGTTCATGCGATTCGATGGTTATTTCATCCTCTCCGACCTGCTCGACTTCCCCAACCTGCACGAGCGCTCCTCGGCGCTGGCGCGCGTCACCTTGCGGCGCAACCTGCTGGGGTTGCAGGAGCCCTGGCCGGAAACCTTTCCCACCGGGCAACGGCGGCTGCTGGTGACCTTTGCCATCGTGACCTGGCTGTATCGCCTGGTGCTGTTCCTGGGGATTGCCCTGGCGGTCTACCTGTTCTTCTTCAAACTGTTAGGGATCATTTTGTTCATGGTCGAACTGTCCTGGTTTATCGCCATGCCGGTGGTGCGCGAACTCAATCACTGGTGGCAACATCGCGCGGGCGTACCGCGCCAGCGCAAAGCGCTGTTCTACGGGGTGCTGGCACTGTTGCTCATCGCCCTGGCGATGCCTTGGCGCAGCCAGATCGACGCCGTGGGCGTGGCCCGCGCCGAGCAACAGTTGCGGGTCTACGCGCCGTACCCGGCGCGCCTGCAATCAATCCATCCCGAAGGTGTGGTCGAGGCCGGGGAAACCCTGATGGTGCTCGACGAGCCGGACATCGCCTCACGCCTGCGCAGCAGTGAAGCCAACGCGCGCAGCTACGAAGCCCGATTGTCAGGGCTGCTGGCCGATCCCGGCGGCCTCGCTGAAGATGCGGTGACCCGCCAGCGCCTCAACGTGCAATTCGAGGAAGCCCGGGCCGCCCGTTCGGAAATCGCCCGGCTCAATCTGCAGACACCCTTCGCCGGCGTCTGGCTGGACGTCAATCCGGACTGGAAAGCCGGCCAGTGGATCGGTCGTCAGGAGCCCATGGGCATCCTGATCGATCCGCGTAGCTGGCAGGTGGATGCCTATGTCGCCCAGGATCAGGTGCACCGCCTGGCTACCGGCGATCGCGTGCGTTTCTACCCGGACGGCCAGACTACGCCGCTTGGCGGGCATGTGCTGCAGATCGGCAGTACCCGGGCCAGCCAGCTGTCTCACCGCATGCTGTCTTCGCGCTATGGCGGGCCAGTGCCGACCACGAACGCAGAACACTCGCTGATTCCCAGTGCGGCGCTGTTCCAGGTCTTGATCCAGCTCGACGAACCCTTGCCGGCGCTGCGCGAAACCCGTGGTCACCTGAAAATCGAAGGCGAGCGCCGCAGCCTGCTGGCCGACGGCGCCACCCATGTGATGGCGGTGTTCATGCGCGAGAGTGGCTTCTAGGCCAGCGCTTCAGCCGGCCACCACAAACACGATAATCGGCCCGCACACCGCCAGCAGCACGTTGGAAATCGCGTAGCAGACGGTAAAGCCGATCACCGGGGTGTTGCTGCCGGACTGCTCGATGATCTTGTTCATCGACGCCGCCTCGGTCTGCGCCCCGGCCAGGGCGCCGAACAGGATCATCGGGTGCAGGCGCAGGATGTAACGGCCAAAGTACAGGGCTACCAGCGGCGGCACAATCGTCACCACAGCGCCAGACAACAGCAGTGCCAGGCCCTGCTCGCGCATGGCGGCGAACGCCGCCGGGCCTGCGAGCAAACCGACGACCGCACCGAAGGCGGTCAAGCCGAACTCGGAGAACGCCCATTGCGCGGCCGGCGGCAATGCGCCGATTTCCGGGTGGCGCGAGTTGTACCAGCCAATAAACAGCGCGGCGACCAACACGCCACCGCCGATGCCGAGTTCCACCGGGATCATCCCTACATGCGTGGACAACAACCCCAGCAATGAGCCCAGTACCATCCCCAGCGTATGCACGGCAATATCGCTTTTGTAGTTGCTCTCACGAATCCGCCCCAAGCGCTTGGCCAGTGCCTCGACGCTGGCGGTGCGGCCAGTCAGCTTAAGCACGTCGCCCCGACGCAACACGGTATTGGGCAGCAACGGCAATTCGTAGCCCTGGCGGGTAATGGAGATGATAAAGCAGCCAAGGCGCCGAGTATTTTCCAACCGGGATTTGGCCTGGTGAATGGTCTTGCCGGCAAACTCCGGTGAAGTCAGGACAATATCGACCTCGCGGGTCGGAAACGAAAGGGATTCGGCATGGTCGATCTCCGGCCCCACCCACTGCGACAGCGGGCCGACGACTTCACGCAAGGCGTAGACTCCGACGATGTCGCCGGCCTTGAGGGTCAAACTTTCATCACGCTCGATAATCAGACCATCGCGCACTACCCGTTCGATGGTCAGAGACTCGTACATTTTTTCAAAGTCGGCAATGCTCAGTCCATTTGCGGCACTGCTGCCCACCACCTGGTGCGCGCGCACCACCATGCGTGTGTAGGGTACGGTGATCGAGTCCTCGTCCTTGGCAATGCCCAGTTCCAGCTCCAGTTCCCGCGCCGAAGCTCGCAGATCCACGCCTAGCAGCTTCGGCGCGATGCTGCCGACAAACACGATCAAGCCGATGGTGCCGAACAGGTAGGTGATGGCATAGGCAATCGCCATATGGCTGTTGAGCTGTGCCTTGGCCGCGGCATCGATCGCCAGCTGATTGATAGAACTGGTGGCGGTGCCCATGATCGCCGTGTCGGTGAGCGCACCGGCACCGAGCCCGGCGGTGAAACCGGCATCGAAGTCGAATATCGCGTTCATCAACAAAATCGAGCCCAGCGCGGTTGCGCACAGCACTACGCTCAGCACCACCAGCTTCAACGTGCCGCGGTTGAGACTGCCGAAGAACTCTGGCCCACTCTTGAAGCCGACGGCGTAGATGAACATCACAAAAAATACCGACTTCAAACCAGTCGGTACTTCCAGGCCGATCTGGCCGATCAACAGTCCCATCAAGAGAGCGCCCGCCACCGACCCCAGGTGAAAACTGCCGATATGAATGCGACCGATGAATACGCCCAGTGCGATGGCCAGGAACACCGCAATTTCCGGATTGGTACGCAAGGCATGAAGCAGAAACTCAAGCATGTGCGAACTCCCTTCGATGGCCCTCAAATTTCCTTCGATTCTTGCGCGGGTGCGGTCCACCACTTATGTAAAGGGCAGCCCAGACTTACAGGCTAGACAAGGGCTTGCAGGACGACAAGGAGCGTTATAAGACACCACTGTCGCGTTCAAAACCGACAGTGAATAAGGGTGGAGGATGTTTACCCCCACGTTTACCCCTAGACCATAAATGAAAAAGCCCAATCTTTTCAGATTGGGCTAAGTCATTGACAAATATGGCCGGAGCGGAGTGTTTCCACTCGGCCGCTCGCAAAAGGCAAGCTCCCTACGTCCAAGGCAACTAGGCAGTAAGGCTGGCGTCTTTTTTTGCCAAGGGACTGGGTATTTTGGCAATTGGGCCACAGTCCGCTCGAGAAATCCGGGCGTATCAATTCACCGCAGCATCGCATCTGCAAACGGCCGGCTGTCCGAAAGGAGATAGCCGATGGTGATTGACCGGTGATTGACAACTCTAATTCGCCGGAAATGCCTTACGCCTACATAGCACGTAAGCATTTGATTTATATGGTGCCGAAGCCGGCTGCCGAATTTAAGGTGCCGGATACCAAATCGTAGACAGCAAAAAACACCAGGGTCTCGGTAGACGCTAGTGACAGATAGGGGTGTTTTTTGATGGAGCAAGATGAAGCGAGATGGTGCCCCGAGCCGGAATCGAACCGGCACGCCCTGCGGCGGCAGATTTTAAGTCTGATGTGTCTACCAATTTCACCATCGGGGCATGGGAAATGCAAAAGCAGGCGCTGATTTAACCCCAAAACAAATCCAGAATCAATCACTTAGGAAATGAGGCACCAGTTATGGCCATGAAAATCAATTTTACCAAGTCCGCGCTGGACGACCTGACGTGCCCGAAAGGCAAATGTAACCGTCCGGGCAACACACCTTCCTGATGCCATCGCTTAAGGCGATGGTGTCCACCTAAATTTAAGTGGACACCATTTTTAGCCTTTTTAAGCGGACGCCCATGCCACAAGAACGCCGTTCCTATTCCAAGTCCTTTAAGGCCCAGGTCATCGCCGAGTGTGCGCAGGCTGACACCTCGATTGCCAATGTCGCCTTGACCCACAACCTCAATGCCAACCTCGTCCATAAATGGATTCGGGTGCATGGGCAGAAAAACCTGGCACTGCAAACTGCCTTTATTCCGGTCAAGGCATTGTCTTCGACAGCGGTCCCTCAAGTTCTTCCGGCCACGATTCGAATCGAAGTGCCTCATTCAAAAGGCGTAGTCGTGGTGAGCTGGCCAGCAGAAAATGCAGCGACATGTTCCGCTTTCCTGCGAGACCTGCTGCGATGATCCGCATCGACACCATCTGGCTCGCCATCGAGCCCATGGACATGCGCGCCGGCACTGAAACCGCGCTGGCGCGAGTTGTCGCGGTGTTCGGTGCGGCGAAGCCGCACTGTGCTTATCTGTTCGCCAACCGCCGCGCCAATCGTATGAAAGTGCTGGTGCATGACGGTGTGGGGATTTGGTTGGCTTCCCGGCGCTTGAATCAAGGTCGTTTCTTTTGGCCAGGCGTGCGGCACGGTTCTGGAGTTGAGTTGGATGCAGAGCAACTTCAAGCCTTAGTGCTCGGTTTACCTTGGCAACGCGTCGGTTCCGGAGGAGCCATCACGGTGCTCTAACTCGTCTGCCATGGCGCGCTTGCCAGCGCAATTGGCCCATCCGTCTATCGCCGCCACTAGCCCTCTCTGGCAAAATCGGCGGTATGACTTCGCATTCGAATCTCGATCAATTAAACCCTGAAGAACTGCGCGCCTTGGCGGCGCAGTTGATCCAGCGCGTCGAGACGATGGACAAGCAAATCACTCATCACAAGTCGGTCAACGAGAAACTGGCCCACGAGATCGCACTGCTCAAACGCTTCAAGTTTGCCAAGCGCAGCGAGCAGTTGAGCCCGGATCAAACCAGCCTGCTCGACGATTTGATCGATACGGATATCGCAGCTATCGAAGCCGAACTTGAGGCGCTGCAACCGGCACCTGTCGAAGCCAAAGTGCGCCAGCAACCCAAGCGCGCACCGCTGCCACCGCAGTTTCCTCGCACGCTGATCCATCACGAACCGGACAACAGCCACTGTCCATGCGGCTGCGCCCTCAAGCGCATCGGCGAAGATGCCAGCGAAAAGCTCGACTACACGCCCGGCGTGTTCACCGTCGAGCGCCACATCCGTGGAAAGTGGGCCTGCGAACAGTGCGAAACGCTGATCCAGGCGCCGGTGCCGGCGCACGTCATCGACAAAGGCATCCCAACAGCGGGCCTGCTGGCCCACATCATGGTGGCCAAGTTCGCCGACCATCTGCCGCTGTATCGCCAAGAGAAAATCTTTGGCCGCGCCGGGCTGCCCATCGCCCGTTCGACCTTGGCGCAGTGGGTGGGCAACTGCGGCGTGCAACTTCAACCGCTGGTTGATGCGCTGCGCGAAGCCGTGCTGACGCACGGCGTCGTCCACGCTGACGAAACGCCGGTACAAATGCTGACGCCTGGCGCGAAGAAAACTCATCGCGCTTACGTCTGGGCCTATGCCACCAGTCAGTTCTCCGATCTGGCGGCGGTCGTTTACGACTTCAGCCCGAGCCGTGCTGGCGAACATGCTCGAAATTTCCTCGGCCACTGGAACGGGAAGCTGGTCTGCGATGACTTCGCTGGCTACAAGGCAGGCTTTGAACTGGGCGTTACAGAAATCGGCTGCATGGCCCATGCACGCCGAAAGTTCTTCGACTTGCACGCGACCAACAAGAGCCAGATCGCTGAAAAAGCGCTGCACTACATCGCGGCCTTGTATGAAGTTGAACGAGAAGTCCGCGAGCTGGAACCGGGTGTCCGGCAGCGAATACGGCAGGAAAAAGCAGCGCCGATCATCGACGCACTTCATACCTGGATGATCGCCCAGAGGCAGGTTGTGCCTGAGGGATCGGCCATCGCCAAGGCGTTGGATTACAGCCTCAAGCGCTGGATAGCGCTGACGCGCTATCTCGATGACGGTGCTGTGCCCATCGATAACAACTGGTGCGAGAATCAAATCCGGCCGTGGGCTCTTGGGCGCTCGAACTGGCTGTTCGCTGGCTCGTTACGTAGCGGTAAACGTGCGGCGGCGATCATGAGTTTGATCCAGTCTGCGCGGCTCAATGGGCATGATCCGTATGCATACCTGAAGGAGGTTCTTACACGCCTGCCGACGCAGCGGGCGAGTGAGATCGCCGAGCTTCTGCCGCATAAGTGGAATCCTATCGAGGCGACTATTTTCCAAGCGTCTAATTTTTAGGAGAGAACCATAAAGGCTTTATCAATTGTACGGCCCAGTGGCGGCCGAATCGCTTCTGGCGAGAAAATCCTCGAAGTCCGTCGTTGGCATCCAGACTTAGATCCTTCCGAGGATCTCCTGATTGTGGAAAACGAGCGATTTCTCCATAACGATGGGGACGAAGACGATGACGGTATTGCCGTCGCAATTGTGCGCGTGAAAGCCGTGCGCCCCTTCATCCTCGCTGACATGCAAGCGGCCTGTGCAAGCTATTTTGAGGATGGCTGGCTTGCATGGGAGTTGAGTGACGTAAGGCCAGTCACACACCCTGTGACCATCCGTGCGGCACGGGGTATCTACGAGGTAGATTTCCAACTCCCAGACAGACGCTGAACATTGAGCAAGATGTGTTGGGCAGACGCTTACAGGCAAATCCGACATCCTGGTGTAGGACACGGAAAACAAAGGCCTGGCGATCCGGGTCACCAAAGCAGGCGGTAAAACCTTTTTTGTGGTGCACAAAATCAAGGGGCGAGACCACAGGATTAAGCTGGGCGCTTACGACAAACGCACTAAAAAAAATCCGATGATTCGCGACGAAGCCCTGTCGGTGTACACGAACCTGGTAGCGATGCTGGAGGAAAAATCCACGAAGACTTGCAGGACGATGCCTCTTGTTCAAGCAACAGGAGCACCAGATATCAGGCTGTAGATCCATCGTTAAAATCTGTTACTTCAGCTCTTCGTAAAGCCTGTGTTTGTTGTCCTTCACCTCACCTCCGTGGAGCCAACCAGGTTGCCCAAACTGTCTGTTTGAAAGCTCGCAACATCTAACGCCTACCAGCGTATCAGTCACTCACAACTGGAGCACAGTCATAGCGCGAATATGAAAAAGGACATCGCCATTCAAAACTCCATTCTGGTCTCTCGGGAAGGCGCGTATCCAAAATAAGCTGTGTAACATTTGCTGAAATGGCTCGGTGAAACAAATCCACAAGCCACCGCGACCTGAACAATCGTGAGCCTGGAATGTTGCAGCAACCGGCGTGCTTCAGTTATCCGAAGTTCGAGGTAGTAACGCAGTGGGGTCGTACCAAGCTGTGCCCTGAATAGCCGTTCGATCTGACGTCTCGACAGGTTGACCCAGCCGCACATCTGCTCAAGATCCAAGGGCTCTTCGAGATTCGCCTCCATCAATTTGACGATCTCTCTCAATGGCGCTGCCATCTTGATATGTAGCGTGGGATTCACGCGTCGGTATCGTGAGGCATCGAATTCCAGAATGTCGGAAATGCCATCCACAAGTCCTCCTCCATGAGTCTGGCCAATCCAATCCAAGACCATATGGAATGCGCCACTGGGGCTTGCCGCTGTGTATCGATCGCGATCAACCATGAAGCTCTCACTCGTGACCTGGCTATGCTGAGCAGCCTCTGCAAGCGCTGGCCGATGTTCCGGGTGAATGGCACAGCGGTAGGCATCCAGTAATCCAGCTTGCCCCAAGAACCAAGCACCATTCCAAAGACCCGCTAACGCGACTCCTCTTTCGGCCGCTTTTTTGAGCAAGGCGCGCAGCGGAGCATTGTCGCGTAGCGGAGTTCGAAGCCCGCCACAAACGACCAACAGCTTCAGCTCGCTTAGTGGATAAGACGCAAGATCTTGATCGGGACGGATGATGATGCCCAGGTCGCTCATCACCTCCTGACCATCGAGAGTAAACGAGCAAGTGCTGTACAGCTCAGGCTTCAATAAATTCGCTGTTACGAGAGCATCCAACGCATTGGTAAACGATGGAAGAGAAAAATGATCAAGGAGGATAAAACCTACACCCGAGCGAGAAACCTTTGTCGGTTTCTCGTCTTTGAGATAGCGGAGATTTTTCCCTTTGATTGTTCCGCAAAAACTTCGCTGCTCTATCACTTCAAGCCACCTTTTCTTAGAAGCCAAAACGATAAAATCGAGCCGCAAAAAAATGGGCCGCCACCGTAAATCCCACTACTTAAAACGAACACATTTTTTGGCCAGGATGGCCCCGTCTATAGCGCTATGAAGATCGCCCCGACCATTGCGGTTGGGGCGATCGCTAGATCAGACCAATCAGCTCAATCAGGACGCATCGATCCAGATGGTCTTCAGCTCGGTGTACTGATCATGAGCCCAGATGGACTTGTCTCGACCACCGAAGCCAGACTCTTTGTAGCCGCCAAAAGGCGTGGATGCATCGCCCTCACCGAAGCAGTTCACGGTCACGATGCCGGCACGAATACCACGCGAAAGCTTCAACGCGTTGCGCAGATTCCCGGTATATGCGGACGCTGCCAACCCATAAGCAGTGTCGTTGGCCAAGTCGATCGCTTCATCCACGGACTTGAACGTCGTCACGCTTAAAACCGGGCCAAAGATTTCTTCCTGGAACAACCGGCTCTCACGCCCTACCCCATCAACGATGGTCGGTTCCACGAAGATATTCTGCGAGGTACTCCCACCTACCAGAACATCCAGCTTTTCGTCCTTGGCGTGCTCGATGTAGGAGCGCACTTTTTCAAAGTGAGCCTTGCTGATCATGGAGCCGAGACGATTTTCAGGGTCGAGTGGATCACCCATTTGCCAGTCACCCAGATGAACCTGGATCCGCTTCAACAATTCGTCCTTGATATCGCTATGAACGATCAACCGAGAGGATGCAGAGCAGTTCTCACCCATGTTCCAGAAAGCACCATTCACCACATGCTGGGCGACGAGATCAATGTCTTCGACATCGTCCATCACTACTGCAGGGTTTTTGCCTCCGCACTCAAGAACGATGCGTTTGAGGTTCGACTCACTGGAGTATTTGAGAAACAACCGCCCAGTGTCCGTAGAGCCTGTGAAGCTGACCATTGCCACATCCGAATGCCGGCCCAAAGGCTCGCCAGCATCTTTGCCGCCACCAGGGATCACGTTGAAAACGCCAGCAGGTATACCCGCCTGGAAAGCCAGCTCTGCAACGCGGAGCGTGCTCAGGGTGGTTTCTTTAGCAGGCTTCACCACAATCGAGCAGCCTGCAGCCAAAGACGGGCCGATCTTCCAGGCAAGCATCAGAAGCGGGAAATTCCAAGGCAGAACAAGACCGACAACACCAATGGGCTCACGCACGACCATCGTGACCGCTCCCGAACCTACCGGTGCTGTCGCATCGTAGATTTTGTCGATCAGTTCAGCATGCCAGCGCAGGGTATGAATCGTCTCGGGAATGTCGATGTTCTGACATTCACGGATAGGCTTGCCGCTATCCAGGCTTTCGAGCAGCGCCAATTCGTGCGAGTTATCTTCGAGCAATTGAGCGAAACGCAGCAGTACTGATTTGCGCGCGGAAGGCGAAAGAGAATGCCAACGAGCATCCTCAAAAGCCTCTTTGGCGGCCGCAACAGCCACGTCCACATCTTCAGACTCACAGGCAGCAATTTCAGCTAACACATCACCTGTGGCCGGATTGGTCGTGGTGAATGTTTTGCCTGATTGAGCATTGCAAAACTTGCCGTTGATAAAGGCTTGATTACGAAACTCCAGCTTACCTGCCAGGTCGCGATATGCCTCTTTGCTCAGTAGGTCTGCCATTTCATGCCTCCCCTACGATCTGGGCTACGTTCTGTTTGAGGGTGCGAATAACTTCTTTCAGCTCTTGCTTCTCGGATTCCTCCAAAGGCTGCAGCGGAGCCCGCACACCACCAGTACGCAATCCGTTCAGCTCACTGCCGTACTTGATGGATTGTACAAACTTGCCACCTTCCAGGAAGTCCATCAGCGGGAGCATTGCCGACATGATGCGGCGACCTTTGGCGAAGTCTTTTTCAATGACGCAAGCTTCATAGAGCGCCACGTGTTCGCGGGGAATGAAATTCGAACCCGCGCAGACCCAGCTGCGAGCACCCCAAGCGAAGAATTCCAAAGCTTGATCATCCCAACCACAAGAAATCTGGATAGATGGATGCGAATGGGCCAGGCGATGAAGGCGATTCATCTCGCCGGAGCTTTCTTTGATGGCGAGGATATTTTTGCACTGAGCAACAGCTTCGAAGAACTCATCTTCCATGGCGACGCCCATCCGGGCTGGGTAGTTATAAAGCATGATAGGAAGACCAGCAGCTTTATCTACAGCCAAGACATGGGTAGCGATTTCTTTCTGGGTAGGCAAAGCATAGGGCGGAGACCCCACCAAGAGGGCATCAGCCTCAAGCTCCTTCGCTTTTTCAGCAAAGTAGACGGAGTCCTCGGTGCGAATTCCGCCAGTACCTACAACCAAAGGCAGACGACCTTTGAGGACATCTTTTGCACACTGTGCAATCTCTACACGTTCGGCTGCCGTGTGAGCGTAATACTCGCCAGTCGAGCCACCGATGATAATACCGTGAACCTTGGATTCGACCAGGTATTCGATGACCTCGCCAAAGGCAGAAAAATCAATTTGGCCATCCGAAGACAACGGAGTAATGGCAGGGGTGAAAATGCCGTCGAAGTTCATAATGTTTCCTCCAGTGGTTTCCAAAATATAAAACTGTTAAGTCAGTGATGCAGCTTGTTGCAAATTCAAGGATCGAGTTTCAGGCGCAAGAACCCAGGACAACACTAGTCCGACCAAGGTAACTGCGGCAGCCACATACATCGTTTCGGCAATACCCAGCTTGCTCAGTGAAATCGGTACTAGATAAGTCCCCGCTGCTGCTCCGATTCGGGAGAGCGAAGTCCCTACTCCGACAGCAAATGCGCGAATTTCCGTTGGGAATAGCTCGTTTGGATAAACCAATGTGAGCACTTGAGCGCCGCCAATGAATAGGGCGTAAACAATGAAAAAGAACAACACCATGATACTTGGGCCGGCATGACCGATAGCCAATCCCAGCAACGCAAGCCCGGAACAAAGAAAGCTATAGATCAGAAGATTTCGGCGCCCAATCACATTAATTATTCTGGTCGAGATCACGCACCCAACTACAAAAAACAGCGTAATCGCAACCGAACCTAACGATGCCCAGTCTCCCTGGAGATTCAACGCCGCCAATACCTTGGGAGCGAATGCGTAAACGGCAAACAACGGAACTACAGAACACGTCCAGAAAATCACAACAAAGAGCATTCGCTTGCCGTATCCCGAGTGGACAAGATTGAAGATCGTGATCTTGTCTCCAGTTGGCTGCTCCGGAAGGTTCGCCAGGGAAAAATCGTTGCCGTAAACCTTTTTGATGATGGTCTCAGCTTCTGCAGTTCGTCCTTTGTTTAACAGCCAGCGTGGCGACTCCGGCGTGCCAATACGAACGATGAAAAGCATAGCTCCTATGATCGAGGCGCTGGCCAACACAAGGCGCCAGGCATCGGAACCCCAGAATTTGAACATGATCTCGCCGACGATATAGGCCATTGCGGCGCCGGCGAACCAAAGAATCGTCAGCATCGCCAATCTTGGGCCACGATACTTTTTGGGGAGAAACTCTACGAGTAGCGAAGTCGCTACGGGGTACTCGATACCCACCGCGACTCCAAGCAACAGCCTTAAAAAGAAAAGTACGACAGCCGACTCAACCCAATATTGAGCTAACGACGCGACGATGAAAATCGTTGGCCCTACGAACAGGAGACGCTTACGCCCCATTACATCGGTAAGCCACCCACCCAAGAAACCACCAAAAAAAATCCCAATCAACGCGGAAGCGGCAATCATCCCCTCCCAAAAATCATCAAGGGCAAGCGACTTCGACATGTGTATCAATGCGACGCCGATGATACTGAGGACATACCCGTCTACAAAGGAACCACCTGCCGAACGAATCGTCAGCAGACGATGAAAGCTGTTAAGAGGGACATCCTCAATTGAAACACCAACGTTCTTCATCTCTTATCCTTATAATCAATACATCGAAAAGCTAATTGCATTAACAAGTATTGCTTAGCTGAACCGAGGGCTCAGATTTACTTAGCTTTCGCGGCCGGCGCGATACTGTCCCCATTTGAGGTTCATGTTGACTCCCAGCGACAAAAACGGCTCCGGCGGATTACTGTTAGGCCCAGGGGCTTTCAGCAAATACTCAATCAGTCCGCCGCGTTCGCCCGCTAACCAATCAGCCAAGAGTTTCCCGGTGACCGTACCGCGTGTAACACCAAGTCCATTGCAGCCCAGAGCACCATAAACATTCGGTGCTAACTCGCCAAAGAAGCCATTATGGTTTCTTGACATAGCTAGTGCCCCGCCCCACGTGTACTCGAAATTCACATTCGGTAGCATAGGAAATCGTTTATCGAAAGAGGCTTTATGGCGACGCACAAATCGTTCGTTATACTTTTCGTTGCTGCGCCCATCTGGGTTAAAGCTAAAGCTGTTTCGAATCAATATCCGGTTATCAGGTGTACGCCTTACCGTAGTTCCGAATGGATCTGCTGGGATAGCTCCCCAAAAAGGTTTCCCGCCTAAAAGAACCTGCTCTTCTTCCGTGAGCGGTCGAGTGATGCTGCCATAGGTGTAGATAGGCAACATACGGCCTTGCAAAAAACCAAAACGCATGCCGAAAGAATTGTTAGCCAAAATAAGCTTATCGGCGGTAATACTTCCATTGGCATGTATCAAGGTCGTCTTGGCGCCATATTCCACTTCAAGAATAGGAGTTCGCTCATACAGCGTAACGTTGGAAGGCAAGCTGTCTGCCAGTCCCTTCACCAACGCGGATGGTTGAAGCAAAATTGCACCTGGGGTGTACAGCGCCTTGCGATAAAAATGAGTTCCGAGGTGATTTGGCAAGTCTTTTTCGTTAATCATTTCATAGGGTTGATCAAGCTTATCAAGTCCTCGTCTGTAAGCTTCGAGCACTGCAATACCACGGTCTTCCACAGCTGCTTGATACTTACCGCACGCCTTCATCTGACAATCAATGCTGTATTTGTCCACCAGATCTCGTAAAATCGACTGACCTGCCAGATTGAGCTTTAAAGCAGTTCTGGCGAGAGCAATATCACCGATATAGTCATCGGCTCCGATGTCATGGGGCAGATCAATTGCAAAACCAGCGTTTCGTCCCGATGGCCCTAAGCCGACCTCTTGCGCTTCAACGAGCACCACCTCGTCATTAGGAAAATTCAGTGCGAGTTGACGCGCGGCTGCCAGTCCAGTGAACCCGGCACCGATAATTACCCACCTAGCTGAGCGATGCCCCTGGTGCGCAGGTTTCGGCTGACGAGGGTAGCTCAAATGGAACCAACCACAGCTCTTATCATCGGCGGGTAACGAGGTAACTTTCATAGTGTTAAACCGTTTATTGTTAAATTGCCTACCGTACCCAACACGAAGAAAACGCGTGGAATGGCGCTAAAAAAAACCTAAACGACGACAATACTGTGCCGTCCTCATAACACCCGAACCGGTGTCATGACGTTTAATATCGACAACCATAGCGACTACTTCGAGTGCTATAGACGTCCGTTAAAAATTTGCTGCTATGGCATAACGCTCTGCGCTTCCATAGTCATTGGAATAGTAATTATCCCGAAACGTCATTGGAGGCAGGCCAAACAAATCTTTGAAGCGCTTGTAGAAATGGGGATAACTTACGAAACCTGTTGCAAGCGCTACATCTGTCAATGACCGATTACTTTGAACAATCAGTTGCCTGGCGCGGGTCAATCTTAATTCAAGATAATATCTGTTAGGAGCGGCATTCAGGTACCGGGCGAACCTTCTTTCAAGTTGTCGACGCGAAACACCCACATGACTTGCGATATCCTCAATCTCCATCGGTTCTTCAATATGGTTTTCCATGAGGGTGAGCGCCATATTGAGCGGCCGAGGAATAGATCTAGGCAAAATCGCCGCACATGGGTCTGCTTCGCCTTGCTGAACCTGCTTTGGCTGATGCACGCGTTTGATTTCATTAACCAGATCAGCGTCACTACGACAGCCAAGCTCCTGCATGATAGACAGGGTCATATCTAGCGCGGAAGACGCGCCAGAGCAGGTAGCGCGACGACGCTCACATATAAAATCCGCATCAGATATTTTCACCTGAGGAAAATACTCATTCATCAAGGCGCAACTATCGGTGTGACAAGCAGAACCCTGATCATCGAGCAGACCTGCATCTGCTAAATAAAACGCAGCATTCCAGACACCGCCAACAACTCCTTTGCCTGCAGCAGCTTTTTTCAATACTCGCCGAAGCAATGGATTGGAGGACAACCTTACTCTTTGGCCACCCACAACAATCACCGCGTCGTGGTTGATTTTTTCAACCAGCAATTTTTCCGATGAAAGCGGTACACCGATATCACTCTCGACCAATCCGCCTTGGAGCGAATAAGTAGAAACCTTGTAAATCGTATTGCAGTTAATCAAGTTACCTGTGGCCAGAGCATCCATCGCCGTAGATAGCGAGGTCAACGAAAAATGATCAAGTAGAATGAATGCCACCCGCACCAATTTTTCATGACCAATTGAATCTGTAGATTGTCGAAAACCTATATTCTGGAATTTCAACGTGCTTTGGAATGTGTCCATCATTGCCACCTGGTAACTTTTTACGTAAAGCAAACACACTTGCTTAGAGCGGCCGAAATAAGCTCCAGCCGCATTCTTTGATTCAACTACTACTTCTTGGCTGCAGCTCTTGCGTCAGCCAACCAACCGTCGTATTCCGCCTGGTGAGCTTTGATCCACTCAGCCGCATGTCGTTTGATGTCAGCAAGGGACTTTTCACCCTTCTGCATGCGAAGATTTTGTGCACTTTCATCGTCAGTCGAAATTTTAACTTCAGACAGGAACTTACGAGCAACGGGATTTTTTTCTGCAAACTCTTTATTCATCACAGCGTTAACGGTATCAACCGGGAAACCGAGATTTTTCCCTTGATAAAAAGTATCTTTGCTTTCTTTTCCATCTGGCAGCGATGTAAACGGAACAGGAAGCCAAACAACATCACGCCCTTCCACAAGCACACTTGCGATCCACTGAGGCACCCATGTGAAATACAGAACAGGCTTACCTTGCTGGAATCTCGCAATTGTATCCGCCATTAACGCGAAGTAAGAACCGCGGTTATCAACCACGGTCGGTGCCAAACCGTAAGCTTTCATGTGATGTTCAACCATGACTTCACAGCCCCAACCAGGGTTACAACCGGTTAAATCCGCCTTGCCGTCACCATTGCTGTCGAAGAGTTTCGCAATTTCCGGCTTCTTCAAATCCGACAGATCTTTGATGTTATAAGCATCGGCAGTTTTCTTATCGATCATATAACCTTGCAGGACACCTTTCATTACCTGCCCAACTTTGACCATCGAGTCGTCACCACCGCCTTTTTCATAAAAGGCTGCGTGCAGATTTTCCCACTCATGCACCGTGAAATCTGCATCTCCATACGACAAGGCTAGGAACATTGCTGGATAATCAACCTCCTTCGGCTGCTTCACGTCATAGCCAAGTTCCTTAAGCCCGGCGATTGCAATCTCGCCACGAAAACGTTCTTCAGCGATAGAAGGAAAAATAGGAGTGATAGAAACATCATCCCCCGGCTTATTTGCATCAGCAGCAAAGCTAGCCGAGGAAATAATCGCGCCAAACGCTGAAGCAACTAGACCCGCAATTACTGTTTTTTTAATGCTTGCAAGTTTCATATTTCACCACGCTTAAAATTTTAATAGGTGAGCAGGAAAGCTTAATTAGTCACGGGACGTGTAATGTTCTTTTTTTTCTTCAGTTTCATAACAAGACCCAAAGGCCCGGTTTCATACCAGCGCTGGCCCGATGTCAGATCACTGCTTCGTTCACCCATGGCTTGAGTGAGTCGATCGAGAAAAACCGCCAGGAGTACCAAACCGGCCCCACCCACGCTCGCGAGGCCCATATCCAAACGGCCGATACCGCTCAATACCATCAATCCAAGTCCACCTACCGAAATCATCGACGCAACAACCACCATCGATAGGGAGAGCATCAGTGTCTGGTTCAGGCCAGCCATCATCGTAGGAGCAGCAAGGGGCAATTGAACCTTCATGAGCATCTGGGTGGCCGTGCAACCAAAAGCGCGAGCAGCCTCAACCTTGTCTGCCGGAACCTGCCGTATTCCCAAATTGGTCAACCGCACCAACGGAGCAACCGAGAAGATGATCGTGACAATCACCCCAGGCACATTGCCAATCCCGAACAGCATCACTACCGGCACCAGATAAACAAAGGCGGGTAGCGTTTGCATAGCATCCAGCACTGGGCGGACGATCATTTCCGTTCGATCACTTCGCGCGCACAGGATGCCGAGGGGTATACCGATAACGGCACAGAACAAGAGCGATGTAAGTACCAACGCTAGCGTTACCATGGAATCGTTCCATACGCCTATTAACCCAAGCCCCGTCAAAGTTGCTACACTAAAAATACCAATCCGCTTACCACCGATCTGCCAACTAATTAAACCAGCAACAATAATGAAAACTACAGGTGGCACAGAGAGCAATCCCCACTGTACGCCATCCAGCACCTGATCTACCGGCCATCGAATTGACCTGAATACTTCCCTAAAGTTATGCACCAAATACTTCAGCGCTGTTTCAACCCATGCCCCCAATGGGATAGTAAAGCTTTGGAAGGGGTCTAAAAAATTGAAGTCCGACATGATTCTTCCTCGCCATCAGAACTACTTAGCATTCTGATTATTGAATTTAACTGTTATGCAGGCAGCTCAGAAGATGGCCTTGCGAAATTGAGCCTTTGTAGAGCCCAATCTCGTCTACAACCGGAATAGGAGTTGCCGAGGCAGCGACGATATGGAGAATTTCTCTTAAAGAAGACTCTGCTTTAATGGGAGTTTGACGTCCAGGCTCATATGCGACGCTTGAGTCCTGCTGGGCTATGTCCCCCGCCCTTAGAATCCGACTGGCATCGAATCCATTGAAGAAATCTCGAACGTATTTGTTTACCGGATTACAGAGAAGCTCACGAGGCGTGCCAATTTGCACAACCCGTCCTCCTTCCATGATCGCGATTCGGTGACCGATCCGAACAGCCTCTTCAATATCGTGGGAAATGAAGATGATTGTCCTGTCCTGCTCGGCCTGGAGCTTGATCAATTCGCCCTGCATTTCGCTGCGAATCATCGGGTCTAGGGCGGAGAACGCTTCATCCATGAGCAAAATTGCGGGATCGTTAGCCAACGCTCTGGCCAGGCCGACGCGCTGCTGCATGCCGCCGGACAATTGATGAGGATAGCTGTACTCCTGACCTGCGAGCCCTACTTGCTGTAAAGCGACCATTGCACGGCTATACCGCTCTTTTTCTTTGACACCACTGATTTCCAAGCCAAAACTGACGTTGTCAATCACACTCATATGAGGCATGAGGGCAAAGGATTGGAAGACCATTCCCATGTCTTTCCTTCTGACTTGGAGTAAATCTTTGTCAGCTAATCCAGTTATTTCTTTGCCGTTAAGAAATATGGATCCAGAAGTTGGCTCTATCAAACGATTGAACAATCTAACCATCGTTGATTTGCCAGAACCCGACAAACCCATAATAACGAAGATCTCGCCTCGACGAACAGCGAAGCTTGCATCAAAAACACCAATTGCCTGGCCTGTTTTCTGGAAGACTTCTGCTTTTGACGCACCTTCAGCGAGCATCTTCATCGCGAGATCTGGCTGGCTGCCAAAAACCTTAAAGACGTTCTTAACGCAAATGATCTCGTCGGAGCTATTCATACCTTGCCTCCTTTCTTTTGAGCACAACTCGCTTTAAGCGATGAGCACACGAATGGAAATAGTCTTAAACGGCAGCGGTAATGATTATGTGTCGTCACGACGGGCTTCCTTTTATTATTTTTGGGGCCCTAGGAAAAAGGGATGTTTCAAATTTATTAGCATACCCCCCCTAAATCCAACTACATTTACAGGGACATTTTGATAACGTCGGGTTATAGGTTGAAAGGCTTGGCTTGGACGCCTGAAGGCACCGCTTACGAGCGACAACCGATATCCCGACAGCGACGTCAACGTAGCTCTACCTTCTCGGTTCCGTTACCCTCCCCCGCTTCGCTGGGGAGCTGTATCGTAAGGAGACCGTACCAATGTCCAAGCATGTTGACCCTGACACGATCCTGCTCAAGATGCCGTCCTTAAGGGCTGTGAAGGCATTTGTGGCTGCTGCTAAGTACGACAGTTTTACGCGAGCAGCTGAGGCTCTCTGCGTCTCTCAGGCAGCCATCAGTCGACAGATTCGGGAGCTGGAAGACTACCTGGGAGCACAGCTGTTTACTCGTGTCGGCCGAGCCGTCGAACTCACACCTGCGGGAGCTCTTTTCTTCGATGCCGCCCAACTGTCCTTCGTAAACATTGCGCAAGCAGCCGAGAGGATTCGTAGCAGCCAGTCAGGAAAAAAGGTGCTTACCGTCTGCTGCTCCCCGGCTTTCTCTGCACTTTGGCTCTCCAGCCACCTTCCTGAGTTTTTTGCCCAAAGCCAAGGTATCGAGCTCAACCTGATCACCACACAGAATTTTTTGACGATGGAGCCCGGTGTTCAACCTGACATTTTCATCACGAAGATTTCAAAAATCAGGGAAGGCTACAGAAGCTATCCGCTGTGCCAGGATGTCATCTACCCCGTGTGCTCACCGGAGTACCTGAATCGGCATCCAGAGATCTCAACAATCGAGGGAGTGAGAGACTCTGCTCTGTTGAATCTGAGCCCTTATGGCCGTTCCCAGGTAGCAGAGCATGTTGATTGGGGTGTCTGGCTAGCTTTCCAGGCCATTGATATTGACGACCGACCCGCCAACAGCCCTCAGATCTTCAATGCCAACGATTACAACCTACTCATCAGCATGGTGTTGACTCATCAAGGCATCGCTCTAGGCTGGAATCATTTAGTCACACGGCTAGTGGAGCAAGGCTTGCTTGTGCGTCCGATAGAACAGGAAATTCAGCTACGCAACAGCTGGCATTACCTGAACTGTAGGGAAAACGCTGAAAACGAAGACGAAGTCCGCAGATTTCGCGAATGGATCCTGTCGAAATTCCCGCGCAGATAGCTATAGCCGCGCTAAAGCTGCTGACCACCGTTTCTCACATTTACCAATGACTCTCGCGATGGCTTACACACGCCAGAGGGGAGCGTTAGCTCCTGCCCAGTGTCCGGGATTTCTTCAATTTAGTTATCAATTCCTCTACGAAAAAGTTGCTAGAGCCATTCATTCCTGTAGTTCATTGTTGAGCGGCGCCGGTCAAAAAATTGACCGGATCGAATCGCAGGAAGGAATTTTTGAATGTCACTTTTCGAATTTTGCCGCGACTTTGATTTCCGAAATGCCCCAGTCAAAACACAGGAAATTCTAAAAAATAGCCTGCTTGATATTGTAGGAGTCATGGCAGGCGCAGTGTCCAACGACACGAGTAAGGCAATTCGACGCTATGCCCGATTCCACTATCCCGCTGGGACATACACAAGTCGGCTCATTTTTGATGGGCAGCGGGTTAACCTTCTCGGTGCTGCGTGGGCAGGAGGATTTTCTGCTGATAGCCTGGACGCCCACGAAGGGCACTTTCTATCAAAGGGGCATGCAGGTGCAACAGTCGTCCCCGCGCTGCTGGCCTTAGCGGATGCTCTCCACCATCAAGGCAAGGACATGAGCGGTCATGAGTTTTTGACCTCCTTATGCATTGGCTACGAGACAGCACTTCGTGCCGGTACCGCATTGATGGCAACCTCTCCTACATATCATGCTTCGGGTGGTTTTTCCGCCATTGGTGTTGTCTGTGCCGGCTCCAGGATGTTGGGCTTCGATGAGCAGACCTTCCAACACGCCTTGGGAATCGCCGAGTACTTCAGTGCGCGCTGCCCGATGATGCGCGTTGTTCAAACCCCTACGATGCTTCGAGATGCCCATGGTGCCGGTGCTTTCGTAGGCTTGAATGCGCTCTTGATGGCAAAAGAAGGAATGACTGGAGCACCTGCTGAGACAGTGGAGGATGCAACCGTCGCCGAATATTGGGTCGACATCGGAAAGCGATGGGAAATTGATAGCCAATACTTCAAGCCTTGGCCTGTCTGCCGATGGGCTCAGCCAGCGCTGACTGCCATGCTGCAGCTACAAAGCGACTATCCCGAACTCAACTCAGATTCGATAGAAACTATCCGTGTTGAAACCTTTTACGAGTCGATGTGCCTGCAAGGCCACACACCGTCGAATGCGGATGAAGCCCAATACGCACTGGCATTTCCGCTTGCGGCACTTATCGTGCGAGGCAAGGTGGGGCCAGACGAGGTTACTGGCACAGCTATTTTCTCCCCTGACATATTGTCGATGAGTTCACGTATCGAAATCGTAGAAGCCTCCGATATCTCGGAACGGTTCCCTGACGAAATCCTTTCACGCCTGACCATCACCATGAAAAATGGCACGATTATCGTCAGTCCAGTCACTGCTGCCAAAGGTGACCCAGAGACGCCACTGACGGCTAGAGAACTGAATGAAAAATATGACCTGTTCGCCATTGGACTGGGACAGCAGCGAAGCCTCGCCGTGAAGCAAGCGATCATCAATCTGGATCAATCAGCCTCTGCTGTGGCTGCTTTAACCCCTATTTTTCAGTCCCTTGTACAAAACAGTACTGAGGGCGATTAACTGAAAGTGGCTTGAATGTCCCTGAAAAGCTCTCGCTGAAGCGCAGATAACGATAACGTCAAATCATTAATTGCCCCCATGAAATGTCGTTTGCGGAGCTCATCAAGGGCGATATAGGCTGCGCTCATCGTCAACGGCATCTTGGCCCTGTTTTTCCCTGCTCTGGCAAATGAGTAGGGAAGCACGGCGATCAACGCTTGAGTTGATACGAGGAGCTGTTAGTAAAGAACAATATAAGTCACGTTTAAAGGTGACCGCTCAAGATGTATATCCTGGGAGGATAATATGAATAACAAAGAAACCGTTTTTGACCTAGTTTCCCAACGTAAACCTTGGCATTCACTCCCAGGGGAGCTTTATCGCGACGAAGGTGTATACCGCCAAGATCTGGAGCAAATTTGGCATAAAGACTGGATCTTTGCCGGTCACACCTTCGAACTTGAAAAACCAGGCCAGTACTTCACCCTGCAAATTGGTGATTACCCTGTCGCGGTTGTACGAGGCAAAGATGGGCAGGTGCGCGCCTTCCATAATGCTTGTCGCCACCGTGGTGCGAAAATATGTGAGGCCGAGCATGGCAAAGTAGCCAAGATGGTTTGCCCGTATCACAAATGGACTTACGAACTTGACGGCAACCTTTTGTTCGCAGGGAACATGGGGCAAGATTTCGATAAATCAGAATACAATCTTAAAACTGTGCATTGCGAAGTCGTACATACCTTCATTTACGTTTGCGTGGCGACCAAGGCTCCAGACTTCTCACCTTTCCGTGATGCGGTAGCGCCCTTCATCGCTCCGCACAATCTCGATGACTGCAAGGTAGCTTTCGAATCAACCATCATCGAGAAAGGAAACTGGAAGCTGGTCTTCGAGAACAACCGGGAATGCTACCACTGCGATGGGTCGCATCCAGAGCTATTGCAATCCTTTGTCGACAACCTTTCCGTAGGCGGTATCGGTGGCGACGATGATCCAGAGCTTTCCGCGTACTGGAACAAATGTGAAAGAGCAGGCTTACCTAGCCGTCTGGTGATGGACATCAACGGCCAATTCCGCATGACGCGTATTCCTCTCTCCAAAGGTGCGGTCAGCTACACCATGGATGGCAAGCCAGCGGTCACCACCCGCCTCGACAAGACATCCGAAGACGATATCGGCGCTCTGCTCTACTTCAATTATCCTTCGACCTGGAATCATTTCCTGGGTGACCACGCCCTGAGCTTCCGAGTTTTGCCCATTAGTGCTACTGAGACGATGGTGACCACCAAATGGCTCGTACACAAAGCTGCGGTAGAAGGTACTGATTACGACTTGGATCGACTCACGAAGGTGTGGATTGCGACAAACGATCAAGATAGGACGCTGGTCGAAGGCACTCAACGCGGGGTCACCTCACCCTCCTATGAGCCGGGCCCATACTCTGAAACAGCCGAGACCGGTGTATGCCAGTTTGATGATTGGTATTGCGCCACTATGAAAGATCGCCTCCAAGGGCCTATTCCATTGAAGTCTGTTGGCTAACATCCACTCGTTCGCAAAGGAGCCTTCCAGCGCATTCATGCCTGGAAGGCTTTTTTGATTCCCTTCCGGACACCGTCAGCACGCAAACGCGCCCCCGCCCAGGAAGGTTAATTTTCATTGCTGGCAACCGGTCTCAGGAGTTCACGAATCCATTTCTTCAATGGTCAAAATCCAGGTCTCCTCTAATGGAGTAGGAACCACGTCTCAGGCTAGCCAGCGCTATTAGGCAAGAGGTATCAATGCAAATCAGAGGCGAGCGCGCGGCAACGGCGTGTGGGTTGATGGCGATTTTGCTGTGGAGTACAGCACTTGGGTTAATCAGGAGCGTGAGCGAACATTTTGGCTCGTTGGCAGGCGGCGCGATGATTTATTCATTGGGGGCGATTTTCCTCATCATTTTGCTGGGGCGACCGAACCTACGCTCTTCGTCGCGCTTTTATCTGATCGTAGGAAGCGCGCTGTTCGTGGCTTATGAGGTCTGCCTTACGCTTTTCTTGGGATACGCAACCAACCGCCACCAGGCCATTCAGCTCGGCGTTGTGAACAACCTCTGGCCTTGTATGACTGTACTATTAGCCATGCTGATGAACGGACAAAAGGCGCGCTGGATTATTGCACCAGGTACAGCATTGGCGATCTTCGGAATTCTGTGGGTGGTGAGTACCGAAGGACTATCCTTTTCAAGCATTGTGGCCAATGCTGAATCCAACCCTTTGAGTTACGGCTTGGCATTGGGCGGTGCGGTCATATTCGCGTTGTACTGTAACGTCACGCGACGCTATGCCGGTGGACAAAATCTCATTGTGCTTTTCTTCATTCTCGTGGCCAGCGCTCTGTGGATGAAATACGTTTTCAGCCATGAGGCAATTCCTGCGTTCACCTTGATCAGCAGCTTGGTGCTCGTCGCCGCCAGTGCATCAATGGCGGGTGGTTATGCCCTGTGGAACATCGGTATTTTGCGTGGAAATCTCACGTTCCTGGCCACCGCGTCTTACTTTTCTCCAGTGCTCTCATCAGCATTCGCAGCAATGTGGCTGAGCGTGCAGTTGACTACTCAGTTCTGGCAGGGAGCAGTGATGGTTACTGTTGGCTCGCTCATCTGTTGGCAGGCGACTCGACAGCGTGCCTCTTCACAGAGAGACTTACTCTGCGCTAAAGATTCGAAAATTGCGCATTTATGAATGCCGCCACCACTCGTTCATGCAGCTGGTTACCACTGGAGAAGACATGCAGTACCGAACCAAAATGGAAGCTTTTCTCGGCGGCGTACGAACACTCACCCCGTTGATTCCTGGCGTTATACCGTTTGGCCTAGTGACTGGTGTGATGGCAATCGACATGGGAATGTCGCCTGGCACAACCATGGGAATGACGTTGCTGTTCTACTCCGGTTCAGCCCAGATGGCCGCGTTACAGTTACTACGCAATGACGTCTTTTCACTATCGATCGTACTTACAGCCCTGGTCATTAATTTACGTTTTTTGATGTACAGCGCGTCTCTAGCTCCCTATCTGCACCATCTACCACGCCGCTGGACGTGGTCACTGTCATACATGCTTTCTGATCAGTCATACGCTCTCAGCATAATGAAAATCGGCTCGATGAGTGGATTCGGGCATTATTTCTATGCAGGTACAGCGGTAAGCATGTGGTTGAGCTGGCAGCTCTCGGTGCTTGCAGGAGTAATTCTGGGAAGCAGTGTTCCTAGTAGCTGGTCTCTAGATTTTGCGATACCGCTCTCATTTTTGGCGATCTTGATTCCTGCGATACGCGATAGTGCTGCTCTTTGCGCCGCGCTAGCCGGAGGGTTAATGGCCGTTTTAGTAGCGAGCCTGCCCTACAACCTTGGGTTGGTGGTGGCCTCCATCTGCGGGATCGTAACAGGACTGCTTGTCGAACACGTTCGAAAAGCCGTAATAAGCCGGAAGGCGTTGATGAAGGCTGAAGAGTGATGCAAATGAGCGACTTTTCGATGTGGATGGTTTTTGTCGCTGTTGGCGTAGGAACCTTCCTGATCCGCCTTTCTTTCATC
This sequence comes from Pseudomonas sp. MHK4, assembly GCF_054600775.1. NCBI lineage: Bacteria > Pseudomonadati > Pseudomonadota > Gammaproteobacteria > Pseudomonadales > Pseudomonadaceae > Pseudomonas > Pseudomonas sp. MHK4. The sequence goes on from NZ_BAAIAK010000006.1 coordinate 55,472, forward strand.
GAGTTATACGGAAAACTCCGGATCCCAACACTGCTGAGCCAAGCGCTTGTTTATGTGCCTGCGAGCGTGTTGGCGGCGCTTGTGTTGCCTGCCATCGTCTTTTCCAATGGGACGAACACCCTAGCTTTGACTGATGCTCGACTACCTGCAGCTGTTGTTGCTGTTTTGGTTGCCTGGTTCAGCAAAAATACAATTCTCACCCTCATAGCGGGGATGGGCTCACTCTGGATTCTTCAGTATTTGGGTTGGTGAATTCTCGACCTCAGAAGAAGCGTGCTGTGATTTTTTGGCTCTCCTGATCCTAGACAAGGATCTGCAGCTGAACGCTGTCAAATTGTGCTAGTCGATGTCGCTCTAGTACAACCGCTGTAGCGAGTCTGCCCATATTGTTTACCTCCTAGAGAGTCGAATGCTGAGTGTTAAAGCTCAGAATATCCGGACGGCGTACTCATTGGGCTCCAGCCATTGATGCATGATCCGGCCGCCTTCGTATGGCTAGCATTACGCAGATAAGGAAGACCAAGAAATGAGTGCCTCCACCCCATCATTAGCCGTTAGCAACAATTATGGTGAACGGGTTTCCACTCGCATCGTCTTCCTGATCACCGGACTCGTCATGTCTGCCTGGGCACCTCTGGTTCCACTCGCGAAGGAACGAACCGGCCTGGATGATGGTGGCTTGGGCTTACTGCTTCTCGGATTGGGGCTCGGATCTATCGCAGCAATGCCGTTCGCTGGACATCTCACAGCGCGCTATGGCTGTCGCCCAGTGATTGTCTGGTCAACTGTCGCACTATGCGCTGTGCTTACCCTCTTGAGCAGCATCGCCTGGTTACCAGCTCTTGTGCTGGCAGTACTCCTTTTCGGAGCCAGCATGGGCATGCTTGATTGCGCGATAAACATTCAATCCATCATCGTCGAAAAGAACAGCGGCGAGGCCCTTCAATCTGGCTTCCATGGCATGTACAGCGTGGGAGGCATCCTAGGCGCGGGAGCATTAACCGTACTGCTGAGTATCGGTCTCGATCCAATATTTTCCGTGCTATGCGTCGTCGCCATCGTTATGGGGGCACTCTACAAAGCGATACCCAAATTACTGACATACGGAACAGAACAGGACGGGCCAATTTTTGCGATGCCTAAAGGTATCGTCTTCCTGCTGGGGACTTTGTGCTTCATTGTATTTTTAACTGAAGGGGCAATGCTGGACTGGAGCGCGGTCTTCCTCGTGTCGAGCCGAGAAATGGAGCCCAATTTGGCGGGTTTGGGTTATGCCAGTTTCGCCGCAACGATGACGGTCGGTCGCCTTACAGGCGATGCGATCGTGCGCAAACTCGGCGGTGTGCGCGTAGTGGCCTTCGGAGGAGTTATTGCCGCCACTGGCATGATGGTGTCGCTTGGTTTCGATGGATGGCCAGCATCATTGATAGGCTATGCCTTACTTGGAATCGGTTGTTCGAACATTGTCCCAGTTCTTTTTACCGCAGTTGGGCGCCAAAACCGTATGCCTCAAAGGGTGGCCATACCGGCAGTTATTTCCATGGGCTACGCAGGCATCCTCATAGGGCCAGCAGTTATTGGTTTCGTCGCCCATCTGAGTTCACTTTCTATTGCCTTGAGTGGCTTGGTATTTCTTCTGCTTTTTGTGAGCGCTACAGCGCGACTTCTACGTTCTTAGCCGGAATTACTCGGGCATTTATGCTCGTATGGAGGTCTAACAGATAGCCGGAATCTCCTGTTGAGGAGTTGGTTACTGAGGTCGATAAGCTGCAAATGAAAGGGCCCTCAAAAGGCCTTTTTGCACCCAAACCAATGTCACTTGGTCAGCCAGGACTCACCGACAGCGGAGTCGCATCAAATATTGATCATGAAAGCCGCTACGTGGTAAACCGCCCCCCATAAAATTGAAGCGTCAAAATTTGCGTTCAAAATCTACCTATCACGTGGCTAGATTCCTTTCTCTTCTCATCTGCGAAACCAAGGTAAATCTATCCTGAGGATGGGTGGTTTCCGACACCACCATCACCGCCCCTTCCTCGTCACGATACTGGCGAAGAATGTTCAAACCAGGCGAACCGGCTTCAGCATTAAGGTTCTTGGAAATCTCGGGCGACAACAGAACCGCACGCACTTGCTGATCCACCACTTCGATGTGCCGACCAAAGTGTTGCTCAATCAAGGCGGCAATCAACTCATCAGGATGCTGCTCGGCAAGCTCGATGACTTCCGAATAAATGTCCTGGGCATACACGTCAGTCCAGCACAGTGGCGCACGTAGATTCTCTTGGTCGACCCGAATGCTCGAAACACAAAAATAGTGCTCGCCAGGTTCTAGCCCCAATCGTTTGGCCAGCGCGATATCGGCCACGAAGTGCTGCACGCTCTGAATGCTGCGCACCTGGGTTTCGGCCAGATGAACCAGGTCGGATACCGAGGCCAGCGACTGCGAATAGCCGCCCTTGGGTGTGGCGGACTCGACTCGCGTGCCCACCCGTTTGCGCCGTGACACCAGCCCCTGATTCTGCAACTGAGTGATGGCGGCACGTACCGTATGTCGGCTCACGTCATACAACTCGCACAGCTCGAATTCCGTCGGCAGCAACGTTCCAATCGGGTATCGCCCGCTGGAAATACCCTCCATCAAGTCTTTTGCAACGACCGCATAGCGCGTCTGGTTCATACCTTTCATCAGTCCCGAGCGTTCACCGAGTTGACAGTGTATCAGTGAGCACGTAAGAATTATGTACGGACATATAGAATATGTCCGATCAATAACAAACATATCAGGATTACCTCATGTCCAGCACTGTCTTCGACTCCGCCCTCTTTCGCGACATGTTCGGCACCGCCGAGATGCGTGGTGTGTTTTCCGACAAAGCCCTGATCGAACGCTATATCGAAGTGGAAGTGGCGCTGGCCCGCGCCGAAGCCCGCTGTGGCGTAATTCCGAATGAGGCCGCCGAGCAAATTGCCGAACTGGCCACCTACGCCTCTCTCGACTTGACGCTGATGCAGCACGAAACCGAAATCGTCGGTTACCCGATCCTGCCGTTGGTTGAACAACTGTCGAAAACCTGTGGCGAAGCCGGTCGCTACGTTCACTGGGGTGCTACTACCCAAGACATCATGGACACTGCTGTTGTGCTGCAAGTACGCGCTGCGCTGGCATTGGTCGAGCGCGACATCCAGGCCGTCCGTGGCCTGCTAGCCGATTTGGCCAAGCGCTATCGCGACACCCCTATGGCGGGTCGTACTCACCTGCAACATGCCCTGCCAATCACCTTCGGCTACAAATGTGCGGTGTGGCTGAGCATGTTCGACCGTCACGCCGAGCGCCTGGTGGAATTGCGCCCTCGGGTCGAGATCGGTCAGTTCGCCGGTGCGGCAGGCACCTTGGCGTCATTAGGCGACAAAGGCCTGGAAGTCCAGGAGGCCCTGATGGCTGAATTGGGTCTGGGCGTGCCACAAGCGACTTGGCACGTTGCGCGGGACGGCCTGGCTGAAACCCTGAATTTCCTCGGCTTGGTCACTGGCTCCCTCGGCAAAGTCGCCTTGGATGTGATGATGATGATGACCAGCGAGCTGGGCGAAGTGTACGAACCCTTCGTCAAAGGTCGTGGCGCAAGCAGCACCATGCCGCAGAAGCGCAACCCGATTTCCTGCGAGTTGATGTACGCCGCTGCCAAAGGCGTCCGCCAGCACGCCGGTCTGATGCTCGATGCAATGATTCAGGACTTCGAGCGCTCTACCGGCCCTTGGCAGGCCGAATGGATCGCCATTCCTGAAGCCTTTGCCTTGAGCGCCGCCTCTCTTGGCCAAGCGAAATTCATGCTCGCAGGTTTGGAAGTCCGCACTGAGCGCATGCGCAAAAACCTCGACATGACGCAAGGCCTGATTGTGGCTGAAGCGGTGATGATGGGCCTGGCCCCAGCGCTCGGTCGCCAGGTGGCACACGACGTGGTGTATGCGGCCTGCCGTATGGCAAACGATGAAGGCACCAGTCTGCTCGATGCCTTGCTCGCTCAGGGCGAAGCCACCGCGCAACTGGATATCGAGGAACTCAAGCGCTTGACCGACCCGTCTAACTATTTGGGCCTTGCTCCCCAAATGGTGGATATCGCGCTGTCTCGTGAGGGTTCTGTTAAGCGTTAATTTCACGGGGCTCGTCCATGCCGGGCCCCTTTCTGCATTTTGCTCGCCAATAAAAACAACGAGATCGCAGACATGACCACTATCAACAAAAAGCCGTTCTACAAAGACCTGACCTTCCAGGTCATCGCAGCCATGGTGCTGGGTATTGCCTTCGGCTTTCTGGCACCGGAACTGGCTGCCAAATTCAAGATTCTCGGCGATATCTTTCTCAAGTTGATCAAGACTGCCGTTGCCCCCCTGGTGTTCTTCACCGTCGTCCATGGCATCGCCTCGGCAGGCGATATCAAGCGGGTCGGCAAGGTCGGCTTGCGTGCGCTGATCTACTTCGAAATCGTCTCAACCATTGCCCTGGCCATAGGCCTGCTGTGGGGTAATTTGCTGAACATCGGCTCGGGCATGCACGACGCCCATCCGAGCAGTGCCACGGCGGCAGCTGCCAGTGCGGCGGTCGCCAAAGGTCACGCCCCGGCCTCGACGATGGACTTTATCTACGGGATTTTCCCGGACAACTTCGTCGGAGCCTTCGCTGGCGGACAATTGCTGCAGGTGCTGGTGATCTCGGTACTGTTCGGTTTTGCCCTGCTGGCGCTCAAGCCTGAGCGTCGCAGCGTGATCGAGGACGGTTTGAGCCGCGTCTCCGAATGCTTCTTCGAGTTCATTAACTTGATCATGAAGTTCGCCCCGCTCGGCGCCTTCGGTTCAGTAGCTTATGCCGTGGGTAGCAACGGCAGCGCCGTGCTTATGTCGCTGGCCAACCTGGTGCTGATGTTCTACATCTGTGTCGCGTTTTTCATCTTCGTAGTGCTGGGCGCGGTTTGCCGTATTTCAGGCTTCAGCCTGTGGCGATTCCTCAAGTACATCAAGGATGAGATTTTCATCGTGCTCGGTACTGCTTCCTCGGAAAGCGCTCTGCCACGCCTCCTGCAGAAACTGGAGAAATTCGGTTGCTCGAAGCAGAGCGTCGGCCTGGTGTTGCCTACCGGCTATGCCTTCAACCTCGATGGCACCTCGATCTACATGTCGTTGTGCGTGCTGTTCATCGCCAATGCCTACGGCGTACCGATGAGCTGGGAGCAACAACTCGGCACCATCGCCATCATGCTGGTGACTTCAAAGGGTGCAGCGGCGGTTTCCGGTGGCAGCTTTGTGGTGTTCGCTGCCACGGTGACAGCGATCGGCGTGCTGCCAGTGGAAGGCCTGGCACTGCTGTTCGGGGTATACCGGTTCATGTCCATGGCCATCGCCACCTGCAACACCATCGGCAATAGCGTGGCAACGGTAGTGGTATCGAAATGGTCAGGAGAGTTTACCGAGCAGACTGCGAAGGCTGAATACAGCCGAGTATTCGGGCGGAATCCGGAGGCGGCGCTTTAATGGTTCCAAGGTGGTAACTGGAAATGCCAACTCCCTCAGACTGAATAAAAATCGATAACAAAAAAGGTTCTTCACGGATTACCGGGAAAGACGCTCTTGATCTTCATGAAAAAGAACGCGCTGTCCCGGTAATCCGTGAAGAACCAATAAAAAACCCCGCAGACGTTAATCTGCGGGGTTTTCAATAGTGGAGGCCGAGGTCGGAATCGAACCGGCGTAGGCGGATTTGCAATCCGCTGCATAACCATTTTGCTACTCGGCCTCAAAACATCTGTTGTCAGTAGCGCGACATCAAATGCGTAAAACTTGGAGCGGGAAACGAGACTCGAACTCGCGACCCCGACCTTGGCAAGGTCGTGCTCTACCAACTGAGCTATTCCCGCTTGGTGTGGCGCATTCTATAGAAATCAGAAGCGCCGTCAACCCTTTGATTCAAAAAAGTTTTATTTCTTTTGCACGTCGGTACGCAGATGCGGCCAGGCTGCCCGCAAGTACTGGACCATGGACCACAATGTCAGGGCCGCGGACACCATCAGCAGGGTGTAGCCCAGCAGAACCCAGAAGCTGAAGTCCTTCGGATTGGCCAGCAGGATGACCAGCGCCAGCATTTGCGCGGCGGTTTTCCATTTGCCCAGGTTCGACACGGCCACGTGCGCACGGGCGCCGAGCTCGGCCATCCATTCGCGCAAGGCCGAGACCACGATCTCGCGACCGATGATCACCGCAGCCGGCAGCGTGAGCCACAGGTTGCCGTGTTCCTGTACCAGCAACACCAGGGCAACGGCGACCATCAGCTTGTCGGCCACTGGGTCGAGGAAAGCCCCGAACGGCGTGCTTTGTTCCAGGCGTCGGGCCAGGTACCCGTCCAGCCAGTCGGTGGCGGCGGCGAAGGCGAAGACCGAAGCTGACGCCAGGTAACTCCACTGGTAAGGCAGGTAGAACAGCAAAATGAAGATCGGTATGAGCAGGACGCGTAGAACGGTAATCAGATTAGGGATATTCATCGGCACAACTGGCTACGAGGTGAGGGGGCATTCTACTCGCTGTGCAGATTTGCATAAATCAACTCTGCGAGCTTTTTACTGATCCCGGGGGCTTTGGCGATTTCGTCGATGCTGGCACGAGACAGCTCCTGCAATCCACCAAAATGTTTGAGCAAATCGCGACGACGTGTCGGCCCGACACCGGCAACGCCTTCCAGCGTCGAGGTGCGGCGGGTCTTGCCGCGTCGCGCGCGGTGCCCGGTAATCGCAAAACGGTGGGCTTCGTCGCGAATCTGCTGGATCAGGTGCAGCGCGGGGGAATCACCGCGCAAGGTGAATTCGTGGGCGGCGTCGTTGAGGTACAGGGTTTCGAAACCAGCCTTGCGCGTCGCACCCTTGGCCACGCCAAGCAGGATCAGGTCGGGCACCGCCAGCTCATCGAGTACGTCGCGGGCCATCGACAACTGGCCCTTGCCACCATCGACCAGGAGGATGTCCGGCAGCTTGCCCTCCCCGTCCTTGAGCTTGCTGAAGCGCCGGGTCAGCGCCTGGTGCATGGCGGCGTAGTCATCGCCGGCCGTGACGCCTTCGATGTTGTAGCGCCGGTAATCGGACTTGATCGGGCCTTCGGGGCCAAACACCACGCACGAGGCCACGGTCGCCTCCCCGCTGGAGTGACTGATGTCATAGCACTCGAGGCGCTGGGGTGGTTCGTCCAGCTTGAGCACTTGCGCCAGGGCCTCGAAACGCTCGGCAACGTGTTGCCGGTTTGCCAGGCGCGCACCCAGGGCCTGCTCGGCATTGGTCACCGCCAGTTGCTGCCAACGCGCACGCGTTCCGCGCACCCGGTGACTGATGCTCAGTTCGCGACCGCGCAGCTCGACAATGGCCGCGATCAGTGTCGGAAAGTCCTCGTGGACCACATTGACGATCAGCTCGCTCGGCAAGTCGCGTTCAGGGCTGCTGACATAGTACTGGCCGAGAAACGCTGCCATGACTTCAGAAACGTCCTCTTCGATACCCACCTGCGGGAAGAAGTTCTTGCTGCCCAGCACTCGCCCGCCGCGCACGCTGATCAGGTGAACACAGGCACCGCCCGGGTTGACGAACGCTGCAATCACATCGACGTCGCCCGTGCCACCTTCCATGCTCTGTTGATCCTGGACCCGGCGCAGCAGCGAAATCTGATCGCGCAGTTCGGCGGCGCGCTCGAATTCGAGGTTGATCGCCGCCTCTTCCATGGCCGCGGACAGCTCGTCGGTCAGTGCATTGCTGCGCCCTTCGAGGAACATCACCGAGTGCCGCACGTCTTCGGCATATACCTGCGGGTCGACCAGGCCGACACAAGGCGCCTTGCAGCGCTTGATCTGGTATTGCAGGCAGGGCCGCGTGCGGTTCTTGTAGTAGCTGTCTTCACACTGGCGCACGAAAAATGTCTTCTGCAACAGGCTCAGGCTTTCGCGGATCGCGCCGGCACTCGGATAAGGGCCGAAGTACTTGCCCTTGGCCTTCTTCGCCCCGCGGTGGATGCTCAAGCGCGGAAACTGGCCATCGGAGAGAAAAACGTAAGGGTAGGATTTGTCGTCGCGCAGCAGGATGTTGTACGGCGGCCGCCACTCCTTGATCAGCGTCTGCTCAAGCAGCAAGGCCTCGGTTTCATTGGCCGTGATGGTCGTTTCGACCTGGGCGATACGGGCCACCAGGGCCGCGGTCTTGGGGGCCAGGCCGGTTTTTCGGAAGTAGCTCGACAGGCGATTCTTGAGGTTCTTCGCCTTGCCGACGTAGAGCAGGCGCGCATCGCTGTCGAACATGCGATACACACCGGGGCGCCCGCTGACCGTCGACAGGAAGGCGCTTGGATCGAAGATTTCGGTCATTTTCAGAGGCTGGCATCAACCATGCCGTGACGAACCGCCAACAGCGTCAACTCGACATCGCTGCTGATCGAAAGCTTCTCGAAAATGCGATAACGGTAGGTGTTCACGGTTTTCGGCGACAGGCACAACTTGTCGGAAATGATCTGGACTTTCTGGCAGCCGACAATCATCAACGCGATCTGGATCTCCCGTTCCGACAGGGCGTCAAAGGGCGAATCGTTGGTTGGCTGGAAAGACTTGATCGCCAGTTGCTGGGCAATCTGCGGGCTGATGTAGCGCTGCCCGGCAAACACCAGGCGGATGGCCTGGACCATTTCCGGCAATCCGGCGCCCTTGGTCAGATACCCTGCCGCACCGGCTTGCAACAGCCGCGTGGGAAACGGATCTTCCTCGCACACGGTCACGGCGACGACCTTGATGTCGGGATGGCTGCGCAATAATTTGCGGGTGGCTTCAAGACCGCCGATCCCGGGCATCTTGACGTCCATCAACACCACATCGGGTTTCAACTCACGCGCCTTCAGCAGGGACTCTTCCCCGGACTCTGCCTGGCCGACTACTTGCAGGCCATCGATGTCAGCCAGCATTCGTGTAATGCCTGTACGAACGAGATCATGGTCATCGACTACTAGCACCCTAATCAAGCAGACACCCCGCGATATGATCTTGTTGGATTGCCCGCCACCTTAGCAAAAAGCAACTGGCAGACCTAGCGGCAAGCGTTATATAAAAAGTTTCCATTCATCTTGCAGGGCCTGTCGGCAGCGTGTTTCAGCGCTGCGCTGCGGCTACTTCCCGCTCCATGCGCAGGAAACACTCGTCCCTGCCCACCACCTTCAAGCCTTTGCGTTCGTACAGGGCCCGCGCCGGATTATTCTCAAAAACCGTCAAGCGCAAGGCCGCACGCCCTTCCCCGCACGCCAGTGCCACTACCTGATCGATTGCCCAGGCACCGGCCCCCTGCCCTCGATACGCCTGGCCAACCTGAAGTTCGCGGATGTACAGCGCCCGGGCATCCCGACTCAGGCTGACGAACCCCAGCCGGCACTCAAAGCGCACAATCACCCGGTTGTCACGCCCGGCCCAGGCGACATCGAACGCTTCGTCCAGCCACAACAGATCATGCTGGATGTAATAGCGCAGCATGTTGATGCGCGTCAGGTCCCGGGCGAAATCGAGGTCGTGATGGGTCGCCGGGCGCCAGTCAATCTCCGGCAAGCCCCGGCGAATGTCGGGCAGTGGCGTCATGCTGATCCCGTGGCGGCAAAAAACCCGGAGTGTGTCACAACTTCTTCGGCACTCAAGCAATAGAAAACGCCGTCGATGAGCGATAGCATTTTCTGATTGAAACCTCGTACCGGCCTCTAGTAAGCTCGGTGCACTCATCGGAGACAGACCATGTCCAACGCCCGCCCACCGCTTCATACCGCCAGCGCCCCGCGCTCGGTTGCGGCTGCCCGGGTGAATGACGTGTGCACTCCGGCAAGCTTTTATTTTGGGTATTGGTTTAGCCACTGGCGCGCCTGATACCCACACGGCGCCCACTTCAAACGGGTCGCCACCAGAGAATTCTCAACCCCCGGTCGGCTTCCCGACCGGGGGTTTTGTTTTTTTGGGCCCGCCACCCGCTCCAGACACGTTTAGCGACATACCGCCATCAAGAGGATTTTAGAAATGAACTACGCCACTTATTACCGTAACGACAGTTTTACCGCCTGGCGATTTACCACCCTCCGCTCGGGACAGCCTGCCGCCTCCGATCGGTCACCCACAGGTGGCAAGCACACACACGCAGCCAATCCGGCCAATTGTCGAACACCCCAGTAGGGCCGAGCGCGCGGGAATGAACCCGCCGCCGCCCAGGAAGCCTGAACATGAACTCGTCCGTCTCTGCTCTGCCACTGTCGACCCTCACCTGTGCCAACGAAGCGCTGACCCTGCGCCTGCCCAGTTCGTTGCAACTCAAGCAGCAATTGCCACTGACCAATGCCCTGGCCCGGCAAGTCGCGGCTCACCGCCAGGCGGTTCGCGCGATCCTCGACGGTGAAGACTCCCGTCTGCTGGTCATCGTCGGCCCCTGCTCCATCCACGACCCGCAATCAGCACTTGAATACGCCGACAATCTCGCCCGCCTGAGCGCCGATGTCAGCGACCAGATGCTCCTGGTGATGCGCGCCTACGTCGAAAAACCTCGCACCACCGTCGGCTGGAAAGGCCTGGCCTACGATCCGCACCTCGATGGCAGCGATGACATGGCCGCCGGCCTGACCCTGTCCCGCGAGCTGATGCGGGAAATGCTCATGCTCGGCTTGCCGGTGGCGACTGAACTGCTGCAACCCATGGCCGCCGGCTACTTCGACGACCTGCTGAGCTGGGTGGCCATTGGCGCCCGCACTACCGAGTCGCAAATCCATCGCGAGATGGCCAGCGGCCTGGGCATGCCGGTAGGCTTCAAGAACGGCACCGACGGCGGTGTCGGCGTCGCCTGTGACGCCATGCGCTCGGCCGCCCACCCGCATCGACACTTCGGCGTCGACAGCCAGGGCCATCCCGCGATCATCCAGACACCGGGCAACCCCGACACCCACCTGGTGTTGCGCGGCGGTCATCACGGACCGAACTACGACCGCGCCAGCGTCGCCCGCGTGCACGGCGACTTGACCCGACTGAAGATCCCGGCCCGGATCATGGTCGACTGCAGCCACGCCAACAGCAGCAAAGATCCGCTGCGCCAACCCGCCGTGTTCAATGACGTGCTGGAGCAACGCCTGCAGGGCGATCGCTCGCTGATCGGCATGATGATCGAAAGTCATTTGTTCGAGGGCTGCCAGCCACTGAGCCCGTCGCTGAACTACGGCGTATCGGTCACCGACGGCTGCCTGGGCTGGGGCGCGACAGAACAACTGTTGCACCAGGCGGCGGATCGGCTGCGGGCACAGCAAGCCCGCTGACCGCCGGCATCATCGAACTGCACCAACCCGTCTTCATCCGCAGACGGGTTGACAGCCACCAGGATTCGTACCCTGCCTATGCCTTTTTCCCCAGGCCACAGCGGCTATTTCATACATCGCTGCGGCGCTGGAGTCATTAGAGTGACGTTGAAATCACTTTCTTGAACCACCCTGGAAAAGGAATGAACATGCAACGGAATGCAAAGACTCATTATCCCGTCCTGCTGGTGCACGGGTTGTTCGGCTTCGAGCGCATCGCCAGCGTGCACCTCTTCCACGACGTCAGGCAGGCCCTGCGCAGCGCAGGCACGAGGGTGTTCGTCCCGCATTTGTCCGCCACCCACAGCAACGAAGTACGCGGCGAACAACTGCTGGCGCAGATCCAGCGGGTGCTGGAGGGAACCGGCGCCAACAAGGTCAACCTGATCGGCCATAGCCAAGGTGCACTGGCCGCACGCTATGCCGCCGCGACAGCGCCCGGCAAGGTCGCCTCGGTGACGTCCGTCAGCGGGCCGAACCATGGCTCGGAGCTGGCGGACCTGCTGCGCAAGGCCTTGACGCCGGGCCTCCTGCCGGAAATCGTGGCCGAAACCATAACCACCTTGTTCGCCGACTTTCTTTCGTTACTCAGTGGCAAAAGCCGGATGCCGCAAAATGCCATCGCCGCGCTGAACGCCCTGACCACCCAAGGTGTGGGCGCATTCAACCAGAAGTACCCGCAAGGGTTGCCGCAAACCTTTGGTGGCAAGGGCCGCGAACAGGTCAACGGTGTCCGCTACTACTCATGGAGTGGCATCCTGCAGGGAAAGCGCTGGCACGAAGGACTTGACGCCGCCGATCCGTCCCATGGACTGATGCGCGCGCTCTCCCGTTATTTCACCCTCGAGCCCTTGCAGAATGATGGCCTGGTCGGCCGCTACAGCTCCCACCTGGGCACCGTCATCCGCTCGGACTACCCGCTTGACCATCTGGGCACCCTTCGCCAGGCGGGCGGTCAAAGTGTAAGGCGCGTCGACCCGATCGATCTTTACGTGCAACACGCCGAGCGCCTGAAAAAAGCCGGGCTTTGACCCAAGCCTGCCGTCCAGAGCACTGGCAACGGAACTTTGAGGAGAATTAGGCCACTGAATCCGGTAGGCTCAGCACTTTACCGTACATTGAATGGAGAGTTTTCCCATGGCCAAAGCCACTGCCCGTCACATCCTTGTTGCCAGCGAAGCCAAATGCAACGAACTGAAGGCCCAAATCGAGGCGGGTGCAGACTTCGCCGAAATCGCCAAAGCCAACTCCACCTGCCCTTCCAGCCGCCAGGGCGGTGACCTGGGTTCGTTCGGCCCGGGCCAGATGGTCAAGGAGTTCGACACCGTGGTCTTCAGCGCACCGATCAACGTGGTGCAAGGTCCGGTCAAGACCCAGTTCGGCTACCACCTGCTGGAAGTAACCAGCCGCCAGGACTGATAGACGCCTGGATGTGCTTTGCAACGGCCCGCCATCTGGTGGGCCGTCGTGTTTCAGATGCGTAATACGGCTGGCGAGGGACGCGCCGCTAGCGTACAAATTGTGGCTGACGACCACCCGGCTCTAAGGCTGAAAATGCGACTGGCTTTCCCGACTTTATTGTTCACTGCCGTGGCCCTGCTCCTGGGCGCCGCCGGTGTGAATGCCGCACCCCAACATGCGTTGACCGTCTACGGCGAGCCCGCCAAGTACCCTGCCGGCTTCAGTCATTTTGCCTACACCAACCCGCAGGCCCCGAAAGGCGGGACGATGAGGCGTTCGGCGATCGAGATCGGGCATTTCGATCACATCCTGCCTTATATAGACAAGGGCATTGGCGTGACCCAGATCGATGGCCTGCTCTACTCCCCCCTGGCGCAGCGCTCGCTGGACGAACCCTACACCGTGTACGGCCTGGTGGCGCAGCAGATGGAGCGCTCCGACGACGGCCTGTTTCTGCGCTTCTACCTCAACCCCAAGGCGCGCTTTGCCGATGGCAAGCCGATCACAGCCGAGGACGTACGCTACACCTTCGATCTGTTGATGACCCAGGGCAGCCTGCGTTATCGCACGCAGTTCGCCGACGTCAAGGGCGTCGAAGTGGAATCGCCATTGACCGTGCGCTTCGACTTCAAGAACAACGAAAATCGCACCCTGCCGCTGGACATCGCGACCTTGCCAGTGTTTCCCGAACACTGGTGGAAGACCCGTGATTTTGCCGATGGCGGCGGTTACGAGCCGCCCCTGGGCAGCGGACCGTACAAGGTCGGCAAGGTCGATTCGGGACGCAGCATCACGTTCGAACGCAACCCCGACTGGTGGGGCAAGGACCTGCCGGTCAGCCGCGGCCTGTACAACTTCGACCATTTCAGCATCGAGTATTTCGGCGATACCGATGTCGCCCGCCAGGTCTTGCGCGGTGGCGCCTACGACTACAACCGCGAGTTTTCCGCCACCGGCTACTCCATCGGCTACGACAGCCCGGCCCTGAGCGACGGTCGCCTGCAAAAGGCCCACCTGGCCACCGAAGCGCCACAATCGGCCCAGGGTTTCGTGTTCAACCTGCAAAATCCGATGTTCCAGGACCGCCGGGTGCGCCAGGCGCTGGCGATGCTCTGGGACTTCGAATGGAGCAACCGGCAGATGATGCGCAACCTGTACATCCGCCAGCAGAGCTTCTTTTCCAATACCGACCTGGCGGCCAGGCAGCTGCCTGATGCCGGTGAGCTGGCAATCCTGGAACCCTTGCGCGGACAGATCCCCGATGAAGTCTTCAGCCAAGTGTTCGAGCCACCGAAAACCGATGGCAGCGGCTTGATTCGTGACAAGCAACTGCAAGCCCTGGAGCTGCTGAAACAGGCCGGTTGGAAACCCCAGGGCGACCAACTGGTGAACGCCGACGGCGAGCCACTGAGCTTCACCTTCCTGGTCAGCCAGAACGGCATGGACCGCTTGCTCCTGCCCTACAAGCGCACCCTGAAACAGATCGGCATTGACCTGAACATCCGTCGCATCGATTCGTCCCAGTACGTCAATCGCCTGATGAGCCGCGACTACGACATGATCGTCACCGGCTATCCGGTCACCACCTCCCCCGGCGGCGAACTGATCAACTACTTCGCCTCGGTCTCGGCCCTTGATCCCGGCGCCAACAACTACATGGTCTTGAAGAACCCGGCGGTGGACACCCTGATCAACGGCCTGATCCGCGCCAACACCCAGGCCGACATGCTGCACTATGCCCATGCGCTCGACCGGGTGCTGCAATGGAACTATTACTGGATTCCCAACTATTACCCGCCGGGCAGTTCCACCGTGTGGTGGAATCGCTTCGGCATACCGAACGTGCAGGCAAGCAATGACGAAGCCATCGAGAGCTGGTGGGAAATGAGCACCACGCCGCTGACCAACCAGCAGATGACCGCCGAGCGGATCCGTCGCGGCGGCCCCGGAGGACCCCATTGATGTGGGCTTATATCGTGCGGCGCCTGCTGCTGATCATCCCGACCCTGGTGATCATTCTGCTGGTCAACTTCGTGATCGTCCAGGCCGCGCCGGGTGGCCCGGTGGAACAGGCCATCGCGCACCTGCAGGGCATCGGCGGCGCCAATGTCGGGGGCGGCTCGAGCGAGACCATGGGCCATTCACGCGCCAGCCGCGGCCTCGATCCGCAGTTGATCAAGGACATCGAAAAGCAATACGGCTTCGACAAGCCGGCACCTGAGCGCCTGTGGTTGATGCTCACCAGTTACGCGCGCCTGGACTTCGGCAAGAGCTTCTTTCGCGGGGCCACCGTCACCGACCTGATCCTGGAAAAAATGCCGGTCACCATCTCCCTCGGGCTCTGGGCGACGCTGATCACCTACCTGGTGTCGATTCCCCTGGGGATCCGAAAGGCCGTGCACCACGGTAGCCACTTCGATGTCTGGAGCAGCACCGCGATCATCATCGGCTATGCCATGCCGGCCTTCCTGTTCGCCATGTTCCTGATCGTAGTGTTCGCCGGCGGCACCTCGCTGAACTGGTTCCCGGTGCGCGGGCTGGTCTCGGACAATTTCGAGTCGCTGTCGACCCTGGGCAAGGTCGCCGATTACTTCTGGCACCTGGTGCTGCCGGTAACCGCCCTGGTGATTGGCGGTTTCGCGACCCTGACCATCCTGACCAAGAACTCCTTCCTCAACGAAATCACCCGCCAGTACGTGGTCACCGCCCGCGCCAAGGGCCTGAGCGAACGCCGGGTGCTGTACGGCCACGTGTTCCGCAACGCCATGTTGCTGGTGGTATCGGGGATTCCCCAGGCCTTCATCAGCGTGTTTTTTGCCGGCTCCCTGCTGATCGAAGTGATCTTCTCCCTCGATGGCCTGGGTCGCATGAGCTACGAGGCGGCCGTGTCCCGGGACTACCCGGTGGTGTTCGGTTCGCTGTTCATCTTCACGCTGTTTGGCCTGCTGATAAAACTCGTCGGCGACCTGTGCTACACCCTGGTCGACCCGCGCATCGATTTCGCCGCGAGGAACGCCTGATGCTCAAGCTTTCGCCGCTGGGCCGACGCCGCTTCGAGCGTTTCAAGAAAAACCGCCGCGGCTGGTGGTCGCTGTGGTTGTTTGTCGGGTTGTTCCTGCTGACGCTGTGTGGCGAGCTGATCGCCAATGACAAGCCGCTGATCGTCAGTTATGAGGGGTCGTTGTACTTCCCGGCGCTCAAGCGCTATACCGAGCAGGAATTTGGCGGACAACTGCCCTTCCAGGCCGATTACCGCAGCGACTACGTGCAGAAGCTGATCAAGAAGGACGGTGGCTGGCTGCTGTTCCCGCCCATCCCCTTCAGCGACGACACGCCGAACTATGACCTGAACAAGCCGGCCCCGAGCCCGCCTTCGAACGTCAACTGGCTAGGCACCGACGACCAGGCGCGGGACGTGTTGGCGCGGGTGATTTTCGGCGCGCGGGTGTCGATCCTGTTTGCCCTGATGCTGACCTTCGTCAGCGCGCTGATCGGCATCGCCGCCGGCGCCCTGCAAGGCTATTACGGTGGCTGGGTCGACTTGCTCGGTCAGCGGCTGCTGGAGGTCTGGTCCGGGTTGCCGGTGTTGTACCTGCTGATCATTCTTTCGGGGTTCGTCGAGCCGAATTTCTGGTGGTTGCTGGGGATCATGGCGCTGTTTTCCTGGCTGGCGCTGGTGGACGTGGTGCGTGCCGAATTCCTGCGCGGGCGCAATCTGGAATACGTCAAGGCGGCCCGTGCGCTGGGCCTCAGCGATCGCAAAGTGATCGTACGGCACATCCTGCCCAATGCCATGAACGCGACCTTGAGTTACCTGCCGTTCATTTTGACCGGGGCCATCTCGACCCTCACCGCGCTGGATTTCCTTGGTTTCGGCATGCCGGCCGGCAGTGCGTCGCTGGGCGAACTGATCGGCCAGGGCAAGCAGAACCTGCAGGCGCCCTGGCTGGGTCTGACGGCGTTTTTCACCCTGGCGTTGATTCTTTCTCTATTGGTGTTCATCGGCGAAGCCTTGCGCGACGCTTTTGACCCTCGTGCGTGAAGCGGACCGTTGATATGAGCAACCTGATCGAAATCCGTGACCTCAGCGTGGCCTTCAGTGGCCAGACCGTGGTGCGCAACCTGTGCCTGGACATCCGCCCCGGCGAATGCCTGGCGCTGGTCGGCGAGTCAGGTTCGGGCAAGTCGGTGACCGCCCACTCGATCCTGCAACTGCTGCCCGAATGCGGCACCGACACCACCGGCAGCATCCGTTATCGCGGCCAGGAACTGGTGGGCGCCGATGCGCGCAAATTGCGCGAACTGCGGGGTAATCGCATCGCGATGATTTTCCAGGAGCCGATGACCTCCCTGAACCCGTTGCACAGTATCGAAAAGCAGATCGGCGAAACCCTGCTGGTGCACAAAGGCATGGCCGGCAAGGCGGCGCAGGCGCGGATCCTCGAGTTGCTGCACCTGGTAGGCATCCAGAAGCCCAAGGAGCGGCTCAAGGCCTATCCCCACCAATTATCCGGTGGCCAGCGCCAGCGGGTGATGATCGCCATGGCCCTGGCCTGCGAACCAGAATTGCTGATCGCCGACGAACCGACCACGGCACTGGACGTGACGGTACAACGCAAGATCCTGCTGCTGCTCAAGTCGCTGCAACAGCGACTGGGCATGTCGCTGCTGCTGATCAGCCACGACCTCAACCTGGTGCGCAGCATTGCCCAGCGCGTCTGCGTGATGAAGACTGGGGAAATAGTCGAGCAGGCCACCTGCGAGACGATGTTCACCGCACCGAAACACCCTTACAGCTGCCTGCTGCTCAATGCCGAGCCGGAAGGCGAAGCGCTGCCCCGGGACGAGCGCGAGAAAGTCCTGGAAGTGCACGACCTGCGGGTGCAATTTCCGGTCAGTGGTGGACTGTTCCGGCGCAAGACTTACCTCAAGGCCGTGGACGGCATCAGCCTGAATATCCAGCGTGGCAAGACCCTGGGCATCGTCGGCGAATCGGGTTCCGGCAAGTCCACCCTCGGCCAGGCGATCCTGCGCCTGCTGGATTCCGAAGGTGGTATTCGCTTCCAGGGGCAGGCCCTCGATGGCCTGACGCAAAAGCAGTTGCGGCCATGGCGCAAGAAAATGCAGGTAGTGTTCCAGGACCCGTTTGGCAGCCTCAGCCCGCGCATGTCCGTGGCGCAGATCATCAGCGAAGGCCTGGAGGTGCATAGCCAGTTGAGCGCGGAGCAATGCAACGCCGAGGTGATACGGGCGCTGCAGGAAGTCGGGCTCGACCCCCAAAGCCGGCATCGCTACCCCCACGAGTTTTCCGGTGGCCAGCGCCAGCGCATCGCCATTGCCCGGGCACTGGTGTTGAAACCGGCGCTTATCCTGCTCGACGAGCCGACCTCGGCGCTGGACCGCACCGTGCAGAAGCAGGTGGTTGCCCTGCTGCGCCAGCTTCAGGAAAAACACGGGCTGACCTACCTGTTCATCAGCCATGACCTGGCGGTGGTGCGCGCCCTGGCCCACGACATGATCGTGATCAAGGACGGCAAGGTGGTCGAAAGCGGCGCCAGCCACGACGTGTTCGATTCGCCGCAGCATCCCTATACCAAGGAGCTGTTGGCGGCGGCGCATGTGGGGCAGGCATAATCCAGCCAGACCGCGTCGCGGCCTTCGCGAGCAAGCCCGCACACAGGGGATTTGTGACCGACACAGATCACCTGTGGGAGCGGGCTTGCTCGCGAAGACGGCCTCATCGGCAATACACATCCAGGACCTTGCGCATGAACACCACCGAAAGCCTCAAGGACTACCAGCGCGTGCGCCTGTTGGCGATCCGCTCGCTGTTCGAGATCATCGAGCAGTCCAGTGAAGGCACGGTGATCGTCGACCGCG
The DNA here is from genome assembly GCF_054600775.1 of Pseudomonas sp. MHK4. NCBI lineage: Bacteria > Pseudomonadati > Pseudomonadota > Gammaproteobacteria > Pseudomonadales > Pseudomonadaceae > Pseudomonas > Pseudomonas sp. MHK4. The sequence goes on from NZ_BAAIAK010000006.1 coordinate 74,189, forward strand.
ATGCCAACATCGTCTGGATGAACGAACGTTATGCCAAGCGTTTCGGCCTGCAATCGGCCGAAAGCGCAATCGGCAAGGCCTGCGAAAGCGTGATCCCCGGCAGCCTGTTGCGCGAGGTGGTGCGCACCGGCCGACCGATCCTGCTCGACATGCAGGACACCCCCAAGGAACCACTGGTGGTCATGCGCCTGCCGATCCACGACGATGCGGGCGAGGTAATCGGTGCCATCGGCTTTGCCCTGTTCGACGAATTGCGCAGCCTGTCACCGATGCTCAAGCGCTACATGAGCATGCAGCAAGAGCTGGCTTCCACGCGCTCGCTGCTGCGGGCGCGCCAGACTCGCTACAACTTCGCCCACTTCATCGGCACCAGCGCCGCCAGCCTGGAGGTCAAGCGCCGCGCCCGGCGCAGCGCCAGCACCGACTCGCCGGTGTTACTGCTCGGTGAAACCGGCACCGGCAAGGAATTGCTGGCCCAGGCGATCCACAATGCATCGCCGCGAGCCCACAAGGCGTTTGTCAGCATCAACAGTGCCGCGATCCCCGAAACACTGCTGGAAGCCGAATTTTTCGGCACCGCCCCTGGCGCTTTCACCGGCGCCGACCGTAAAGGCCGCGCCGGCAAGTTGCAGATCGCCCAGGGCGGCACGCTCTTTCTCGATGAGATCGGCGACATGCCATTGCCGCTGCAAAGCAAGTTGCTGCGCGTACTGCAGGAAAAGGAATTCGAGCCGGTCGGCTCCAACGAGGTGATCCAGAGCGATGTACGGGTCATCGCCGCAACCTCGACCGACCTGGAAGCGGCGATCAAGCGCGGCAAGTTTCGCGCCGACCTCTACTACCGCCTCAACGTCCTGCCGATCCAGGTGCCACCCCTGCGCGACCGTCTCGACGACCTGCCCGCCCTCAGTGAAGCGATCCTTGAAGAGCTGCGCAGCCAGCACGAACTGAACAGCGAAGCGCTGGCGCTCTTAGGTCAGCACGCCTGGCCGGGGAACATTCGCGAACTGCGCAACGTGCTGGAGCGGGCGGCGTTGCTCAGTGATGATTTGCGGCTGACGGTGGCGGATATCCGTGCTGCGATCGGCACGTTCATGCCGGTTGCGCGCGTGGCGCCGTTGACCATCGAGCCGGTGGAACATGAGACGTTCAGTGCCGCGCGGGAGCGGTTTGACCGGCAATTGATTGAAACGGCCTTGGCGCAATGCGGGGGCAAGGTGATTGAAGCGGCGGCGCGATTGGGGTTGGGGCGGTCGACGCTATACAAGAAGATGGTGGCGTTGGGGATTGCCGAGTCTCAATAAAGAGACACTAATCTCCATTGGTAGATATGGCCACTTCGCGGGCAAGCCGCTCCTACAGGTCTACCGTCGCTCCTGATTAATACGATCACTGTAGGAGCGGGCTTGCCCGCGATGGGGCCGGAAAAACCGCTGAAAATCTCCAAACCGAGACAGTTCAAACCATCTCAATTCGGCACAACAGAATATTTCTTTATATTTCAATAACTTAGCCAAATGGCACGAAACTCGCTATAGCCCCTCCCCACAACGTACTACCTTAAAAAAATAACAATCCAGGAGACACACCATGAGTGTGATCATTGCCTTGGCAGCCCTCACGCTGCTGATGTTGGCTGCCTACCGTGGCTACAGCGTGATCCTTTTTGCCCCGATTGCCGCCCTCGGCGCCGTCCTGCTCACCGACCCTTCTGCCGTCGCCCCGGCCTTCACCGGGGTGTTCATGGAAAAAATGGTCGGTTTCATCAAGCTGTATTTCCCGGTGTTCCTGCTGGGCGCGGTGTTCGGCAAGCTCATCGAGTTGTCCGGCTTCTCGCGCTCGATCGTCGCGGCGGCCATTCGCCTGCTCGGTACCCGCCAGGCGATGCTGGTGATCGTGCTGGTCTGTGCCCTGCTGACCTACGGTGGCGTCTCGCTGTTCGTGGTGGTGTTCGCGGTCTATCCCTTTGCCGCGGAAATGTTCCGCCAGAGCAACATCCCCAAGCGCCTGATCCCGGCGACCATCGCTCTGGGCGCCTTTTCGTTCACCATGGACGCCCTGCCCGGCACCCCGCAGATCCAGAACATCATCCCCAGCACCTTCTTCAACACCACCGCCTGGGCCGCGCCATGGCTGGGGGTGATCGGCACGATCTTCGTGTTCTGCGCCGGCATGCTGTTTCTCCAGCGCCAGCGCAACAAGGCCCAGCGGGCCGGTGAAGGTTATGGCACGGAACTGCGCAATGAGCCGGAAACCGCCGCCGACATCCAGCTGCCCAACCCCTGGATCGCCCTGTCGCCACTGTTGGCCGTGGGCATCATGAACCTGCTGTTCACCCATTGGATTCCGCAGTGGTACGGCAAGACCCACAGCCTTTCGCTGCCAGGCATGGCCGCACCGGTGACCACCGAAATCGCCAAGCTGACGGCCATCTGGGCAGTCCAGGCGGCGCTGTTGGTGGGCATCCTCATGGTGCTGGCGTTCGGCTACAAGGCGATCAGCAGCAAGCTGGCCGAAGGCAGTAAAAGCGCGGTCAGCGGGGCCTTGCTGGCGGCGATGAACACCGCCTCGGAATACGGTTTCGGTGCGGTGATCGCCTCCCTGCCGGGCTTCCTGGTGCTGGCCGACTGGCTCAAGAGCATCCCCAACCCGTTGGTCAATGAAGCGATTACCGTCACCCTGCTGGCCGGCATCACCGGTTCCGCCTCGGGGGGCATGAGCATCGCCCTGGCGGCGATGTCCGAGCAGTTCATCAGCGCCGCCCACGCCGCGAACATCCCGCTGGAAGTGTTGCACCGGGTTGCCGCCATGGCCAGTGGCGGCATGGACACCCTGCCGCACAACGGCGCGGTGATTACCTTGCTGGCAGTGACCGGCCTGACCCACCGCGAGGCCTACAAAGACATTTTCTGTATTACGCTGATCAAGACCCTCGCGGTTTTCGTAGTGATCGGCACTTTCTACGCCACTGGCATTGTGTGAGGTATTGATGACGACTCTTTCGGGCAAGACCGCACTGGTCACCGGCTCCACCAGCGGCATTGGCTTGGGGATCGCCCTGAGCCTGGCCAAAGCCGGGGCTAACCTGATTCTCAACGGATTTGGCGATGCATCCAAAGTGATTGCCGAGGTCGAACAGTTCGGCGGCAAGGTCGGCCATCACCCGGCCGACGTCAGCGACCCGGCGCAGATCGCCGACATGATCGCCTATGCCGAGCGTGAATTCGGCGGTGTCGACATTCTGGTCAACAACGCCGGCATCCAGCATGTGGCGCCGGTGGACGAGTTCCCGGTGGAGCGCTGGGACTCGATCATTGCCATCAACCTGTCGTCGGTGTTCCACAGCACCCGGCTGAGCCTGCCGGGCATGCGCGCCAAGGGCTGGGGCCGGGTGATCAATATCGCTTCGGTGCATGGCCTGGTAGGTTCGACGGGCAAAGCCGCCTATGTCGCCGCCAAACACGGGGTGATCGGGCTGACCAAAGTGGTCGCCCTGGAAACCGCCACCAGCAACATCACCTGTAACGCGATTTGCCCGGGCTGGGTGCTGACGCCGCTGGTGCAGAAACAGATCGACGATCGCGCCGCCACCGGCATCGACCCGCAGCAGGCGCAACATGACCTGCTGGCCGAGAAGCAGCCGTCGCTGGAGTTCGTCACGCCGCCGCAATTGGGTGAACTGGTGCTGTTCCTGTGCAGCGAAGCCGGCACCCAGGTGCGTGGCGCGGCGTGGAATGTCGATGGTGGGTGGTTGGCGCAGTGATCTGACGTAGACCGCGTTATCGTTCTTCGCGAGCAGGCTCGCTCCCACAGGGGATCGCATTTCAAGTAGAAGTGAGCCTGTTTGTGTATGAATTTGAATTAGAAGAAGAGGCAAATCATGTCCGACATCCTCTGGCAACCCAGCGCCGAACGCATCGGCAAGACACGCATGGAGGCCTTTCGGCGCTTCATCAATCAACGCCACCACCTGCACATCGACGACTACCCCGCCCTGCACCAATGGTCGATCGATCAGCGACCGGACTTCTGGCAGGCGATCGTCGACTTCTTCGACATCCGCTTCCATGAGCAACCCGACGCAGTGCTGCTCGAAGGCCGGCAAATGCCCAGCGCCCAGTGGTTCCCCGGCGCGACCCTGAACTTCGCCGAACACCTGCTGAGCCGTCGCGACGATGCCTTGGCGGTGGTGGCCGTGGCTGAAAACGGTCAGCGTGAACACCTGACCTGGGCCGAGCTGGCAGAGCATGTCGCCGGCTTTCAAAATGGCTTGATCGCGGCCGGTGTCGGCCTCGGCGACCGGGTGGCGGCGTGCATGCCCAACACCTGGCAAACCCTGGTGGCCATGCTCGCCACCACCAGCCTCGGGGCCATCTGGTCCTGCTCATCGCCCGACTTCGGCACTCAAGGGGTGATCGACCGTTTCGGCCAGATCGAGCCGAAAGTGCTGGTCACCTGCGCCGGCTATCGTTACGCCGGCAGGGAGATCGACCAGACCGCCAAGGTCAACGAAATTCTCGAGCGCCTGCCGACGTTGCAACAGTTGGTCATCGTGCCTTACGCACGACCGAAAACCCACATCGAAGACTTCCGTACCCGGGCCAATGTGACGCTGTGGGACGACTTCTATGAACCAGGCGGCGAACCGGATTTCGTCCCGGTGCCCTTCGACCATCCGCTGTACATCCTCTACTCCAGCGGCACCACTGGCGTGCCCAAATGCATCATCCACCGCACCGGCGGCGTGCTGCTGCAACACGTCAAGGAACATGGCCTGCATTGCGATCTCGGCCCCGGTGACCGCTTGTTCTACTACACCACCTGCGGCTGGATGATGTGGAACTGGCTGGTCTCCGCCCTGGCGGTGGGCAGCGCCGTGGTGCTGTACGACGGCTCGCCGTTCCAGCCGGATGCCGAACGCTTGGTCGAGCTGATCGACGACGAGCGGATCACGGTGTTCGGCACCAGCCCCAAGTACCTCGCCACCCTGCAAAGCAGCGGCGTGAAGCCTGCGCAAAGCCATGACCTGGGCAGCCTCAAGACGCTGCTCTGCACCGGTTCCGCGCTGTCGCCGCAGAGCTACGACTACGTCTACCGCGATTTCAAGGCGGACCTGTGCCTGGCGTCGATGTCGGGCGGCACCGACGTCGTCTCATGCTTTGTCAATGGGAACCCTTGGCAGCCCGTGCGCCGTGGCGAAATCCAGGGCAAGAGCCTGGGCATGGCCGTGGAGGTGTGGAACGACGAGGGCCAAGCGGTGATCGGTGAAAAAGGCGAGCTGGTGTGTACCCGGCATTTCCCGGCGATGCCCATCGGCCTGTGGAACGACCCCGATGGCGAAAAACTCAAGGCTTCCTACTTCAGCCAATTTCCGGGTGTCTGGGCCCAGGGCGACTACGCCGAACAACTGCCCCATGGCGCGATGATGATCCACGGCCGTTCGGACGCCGTGCTCAATCCCGGTGGCGTGCGCATCGGCACTGCGGAAATCTACCGCCAGGTGGAGAAAGTCCCGCAAGTGCTCGACAGCGTCGCCATCGGTCAACAGTGGCAGGATGACGTACGGGTGGTGCTGTTCGTGCGCTTGCACGATGGCGTGGAGCTCGATGATGCCCTGCAGCAGCAGATCCGCCAGGTCATTCGCGCCAACACCACGCCGCGGCATGTGCCGGCGAAGATTGTCGCGGTGACCGACATCCCGCGGACCATCAGCGGCAAAGTCGTCGAGTTGGCGGTGCGCAATGTAGTGCACGGCCAAAAAGTGAAGAACACCGACGCCCTGGCCAACCCTCAAGCCCTCGAGCAATTCCGCAACCGCCCCGAACTCCAGGACTGAACGCTGCCCCCTTGTAGGAGCTGGCTTGCCAGCGAAGGGGCCCCTGAGCTTTGCAATAAGCTCATTGACGCCTTCGCTGGCAAGCGAGCTCCTACAGGGGATCGCGTTAGTCCATCAGTCGGCGTGCAACGCATCGATTTGCATGGCAAAAAACACCTGCGAAGCATTCAATGATAAAAAAATGACCTGAAGCAGGTCATCCAGCGTCTACTGCACTGCAAAGGATAGTAGACGCCGCCACACCGAATCATGTGCAGGACATCTTGATGAACGCATCACCCACCGGCAGCGATGCCCAGGCCTTGATTGCCAGACTCGACTGGGCGAGCAGCCCGCTAGGCGCTGCCGGCACCTGGCCGCAGAGCCTGCGAACCGCCGTGGACATCGTGATTCATTCGCCGATGCCGATGCTGCTGCTCTGGGGGCCGCAACTGACGCAGATCTACAACGATGGCTTTGCGCTGCTGGCCGGCAGCAAGCATCCGCACGCTTTCGGACAGCCAACCCACCTGATCTGGCCCGAATTAAAGGACTTTACCGACCCGATTTACAGCGCGGTCCTGCAAGGCCAGGTGCGAACCTACAGCGAACAGCGCTTCACCCTGCAGCGCGACGGCATCGATTCCGACTTCTGGCTTGACCTGACCTACAGCCCCATCCGCGACGAAAACGCCCAGGTCGCCGGGATCCTGGTCACCGCCATCGAAACCAATGAACGCCGGCGCATCGCCCTCGAGCTGGAACAGCGCTCCGCCGCAAGCCTCAAGGCCCAGCAAGATACCGAGGAACGCCTGCAACTGGCCCTCGCCGCCACCGACGCGGTCGGCACCTGGGACTGGGACATCAGCGAGGACCGCTTCATCGCCGACGCCCATTTCGCCCAGTTGCACGGCATCGAACCGGCCCTGTCCGGCCAACTGCCAATCAGCGAATACCTGCACGGCGTCCACCCCGAAGACCGCACCCTGATCGCCCGCAGCATCAAGCATTGCATCACCCACGGCACCGAATACGCCGAGGAATACCGCCTGCTGCAACCCGATGGTGAGTTGCGCTGGGTGTTCGCCCGCGGACGTTGCTACAAGGATCACCACGGCCGGCCGATCCGTTTCCTCGGCGCCGCCCTGGACCTGACCGATCGCAAGAACACCGAACAGGCCTTGCGCCAGAGCCAGACCGAACTGCAGTTGATCATCAACGCCATGCCGATCCTGATCAGCTACGCCGACCGCGAGGAACGCTTTCGCCTGAACAATGCCGCCTACCTGGACTGGTATGGCCTGACGCCCCAGGAGCTCTATGGCCGCACCATCCGTGAAGTGCTGGGTGACGAGGCCTATGAATTGCGCGCCGGGTACATCGCCCAAGCCCTGTCCGGCAAGGCGTGCAGCTTCAGCATCAGCACCCCGCACCGCGATGGCAGCATCCGCCAGGCGCTGATGAATTACCTGCCGCGTCACGGCGCGGATGGCGCGGTGAACGGTTTCTACATCTTCGTCATCGATGAAACCGAGCGTAAACAGACCGAAGAAGCCCTGCGCAACCTCAATGAAACCCTCGAGGAACGGGTGAGCGCCCGCACCCGCCAACTGGCCGAGGCCAATGAAAAGTTGCTCAGCGAGATGTTCGAACGCGAGCGCGCCGAAGAAGCCCTGCGCCATGCGCAGAAGATGGAAGCGGTTGGCCAGCTCACCGGCGGCATTGCCCATGACTTCAACAATATGCTCACCGGCATCATCGGCAGCCTCGACCTGATGCAACGCTACATTGCCGACGGCCGCGCCGCCGAAATCGCCCGTTTCACCGAGGCCGCGGTGTCCTCGGCCAACCGCGCCGCCGCCCTCACCCATCGGCTGCTGGCGTTCTCCAGACGGCAGTCGCTGGACCGCAAGACGCTGAACGCCAATGACCTGATCCACTCCCTGGAAGACCTGCTCAGCCGGACCAAGGGCGACCATATCGAACTCAAGCTGCAACTGACAGAAGACGTCTGGCCGGTCAGTACCGACGTCAGTCAACTGGAAAACGCCCTGCTCAACCTGGTGATCAACGCCCGGGATGCCATGCCCGATGGTGGCCAGTTGTGCATCGAAACCGCCAATGTCTATCTGGACGGCAGTGACATCACCACCCTGGAACCGGTCAAGGCCGGGGATTACCTGATGATCGCGGTCAGCGACAACGGCACCGGCATGACCCCCAAGGTATTGGCCAAGGCGTTCGACCCGTTCTTCACCACCAAACCCATCGGCCAGGGCACCGGATTGGGCCTGTCGATGATCTACGGTTTTGCCCAGCAGTCCGGTGGCCACGTGACCCTGTTCAGCATGCCGGGCCAGGGCACCAGCGTACGCCTGTACTTGCCGCGCCTGCTCGACGTCGAGCCGCAGGACGTGCTATCGCCCGTGATCGGCGAACCACCGTCGGCGATTGCCGGCGAAACGGTGGTGCTGGTGGAAGACGATCCGGCGGTGCGCATGCTGGTGTTCGACCTGCTCAAGGAGTTGGGTTATCACGCCTATGAAGCCGAGGACGCGAAGACCGCCCTGCCCTTGCTCGAGTCCGACCTGCGGGTCGATCTGTTGGTCACCGATGTCGGATTGCCCGGGATGAACGGCCGGCAACTGGCGGAGATTGCCCGTCAGCATCGGCCGGAACTGAAAGTGCTGTTCATGACCGGTTACGCGCAAATGGCCGCCGAACGCCAGGGTTTTCTCGAAGAAGGCATGGACATGGTGGCCAAACCGTTTTCCATCGATCTGTTGGCCAACAAGATTCGCACGATGATCGGTCAACCGAGATAGGGCATAATCACGCGCCCCGCTGTCAAGACCGTTGCAAGGTATCTACCCCATGAAAGCTCAAGCCCGCCATATTCTGGTGAAAACCTCGGAAGAAGCCGAGCAACTCAAGCAACGCATCGCCAAGGGCGAAGCCTTCGATGTGCTGGCCAAGAAGTACTCCACCTGCCCGTCCGGTAAACGCGGCGGCGACCTGGGCGAAGTGCGGCCGGGGCAGATGGTCGGCGCGATCGATGCGGTGATCTTCAAGAAACCGCTGCGGGTGGTGCATGGGCCGATCAAGAGCAAGTTCGGTTATCACCTGGTGCAGGTGTTTTATCGGGATTGATGGGTTGGCTTGAGGGCCCCATCGCTGGCAAGCCAGCGGCCATCCTCCCCTTACCTCGGAATCAACGCCCCCGGCACCTGAATCACCCGACTCGCCAACCGATGCCCCGCCTCGGCCGCTTCAATCGGGCTCCCACCCTTGAGCCGCGAAGCTAGGTACGCCGCACTGAACGAATCCCCCGCCGCCGTGGTATCCACCACCCGTTCGACCTTCTGCGCCGGCACTTCGAACGACTCGCCGGCACAACGAATCAGACAGTCCTCGGCACCGCGCTTGAGCACCACTTCAGGCGTGCCGATCTGCTCGTACGCGGCAAACACCGCCGCACAATCGGAGAAATGGAACAGCGCCTGCTCGTCATCGACGGTCAGCAGCGCCAGGTCGACATAGGGCAGGACCTTGCGATATGCCGCCCGCGCGTCCTCCACCGAGGCCCACAGACGCGGGCGGTAGTTGTTGTCGAAGACGATCCGCGCATCGCGCTGGCGGGCCTCGATCAGGGTTTCCAGCAGTTTTTCCCGACCTTGTACGCCCAGTACCGCGAGAGTGATGCCGCTGAAATACAACACTTCGTAATCCGGCAGCGCCGCCAGGATTGGCGCGGCGGCTGGGGTGGTGAAGCAATCGCGCACTGCCGCTTCATTGCGCCAATAGAGAAAACGCCGCTCGCCGGCGGCATCGGTCTGGATGCAATACAGCCCCGGCAAGCGGCCGGGCAGGCGCTGGACCATGCCAAGGCCGATGTTTTCGGCGGCCCAGCTCTGGCACATGGCATCGCTGAAACTGTCATCGCCCAGGGCGGTGACGTAATCCACCGAGCCACCCGCACCCAGCTCTCGGGACAGGTAGACCGCGGTGTTCAGGGTATCGCCGCCGAAACTCTGTTGCAGACTGCCGTCGGCGCGGTGTTGCAACTCGATCATGCATTCGCCGATCAGGGCGATGCGTGGGGTGTTGATGGTGCTCATTTTTGTGGGGTCTCTGGTGTTGCGATGTTGTCTGTCAGGGCCCCATCGCCAGCAGGCTGGCTCCCACAATGGATCTTCAGTGTCCACAAGACCCTTGTGGGAGCCAGCCTGCTGGCGATGGCCGCGCCGCGGTCGGAACCTTAGAAACAGGTTTGCATGTTCTCGATGACGTTCAATTGCTCATCCACCAGACACCCCGTGCGCCACTTGTCGAACGTCAGGCACGGGTGCGAAGTGCCGAACGAAATGATATCGCCCACCCGTAAATCAACCCCCGGCGCCACGGTCATGAAGGCATGCTGGTCCATCACCGCGGTGACCTTGCAGGCACTCACATCATCGCCCTTGGCCGGCACCACACCGGCCGGGTAACGCCGCAACGGCACCGGCAGACCGGCGTCGTAGGCCACGTCGCGTTTACCCAGGGCAATCACCGCAAAACCCGGCTCCGGCAACGACTGCACGTGCGCCCAGACTTCCAGCGCCGGACGCAGGCCCTCCTGCAGATCACTGCGACGATCGAGCACGCAGCATTGCGCTTCCTTATAGATGCCATGGTCGTGCGCCACATAACTGCCGGGACGCAAGACGCTGAGGAAACGCCCGCCCGCGTTCTGCGCCTCGAACTCTTCGGCAATCAGGTCATACCAGGCCGAACCGGAAGCAGTGATGATCGGCTTGGCAATCGCGAAGGCGCCGCTGTCCTGCAACTGCACCGCCAGGCGCACCAAAGAACCGGCGAATGCGCGGATGCCGCTCACCGCGTGGTCACCGTGGATCACGCCTTCATAACCTTCGATCCCGGTCAGTGCCAATGCCGGTTGCGCGGCGATTGCCTTGGCCAGGTCCAGTACTTCCTGTTCGCTGCGGCAACCGCAACGACCGCCGACCACGCCGTATTCAATCATCACGTTCAGGCGCACGCCGCGGGAAGCGAAATAGGCACCGAGGTCAGCGACGTTGTCCGGGTGATCGACCATGCAATAGAAGTCGAAGTTCGGATCCGCCAAAAGATCGGCAATCAACGCCATGTTCGGCGTGCCGACCAGTTGATTCGCCATCAGCACCCGGTGCACGCCGTGGGCATAGGCCGCACGGGTTTGCGTGGCGCTGGCCAGGGTGATGCCCCAGGCGCCGGCATCGAGTTGTCGACGAAACAGCGCCGGGGTCATGCTTGTCTTGCCGTGGGGCGCGAGTTCAGCGCCGCTGTTGCTGACAAAGTCCTGCATCCAGCGGATGTTGTGTTCCAGCGCTTCGCGATGCAGCACCAACGCTGGCAGGCTGACGTCGCGCACCAGGTTGGCGCCAGTGTGGGCAAAGCCCTTTTCCACGGCGGCAGTATTTTTCGCAGAAGACATGGTCGAACTCCTCACTTCGCGGCCGCAGGCAGCCGCTGTTATTCGTTGATGCGACGGGCCAGGCTGTTGGCGCTGTCGATCAGCACCCGGCGGTAGTCGGTGTAATGGGTTCTGGCATCGGCCCGTGGGGCAACGATGCACAAAGTGGCAATGGCCACGCCATCGGGGTCTTTGACCGGGGCGGCGAAGCAATGGGTAAAGGTGTCGGCCACGCTGTCGAAGGAAAAAAAGCCATCGATGCCGGCCTGGCGGATTTCCCTGAGGAACTGTTCCAGCGGCAAACGTTCACCGTTGGGCAGGATGAAGTCGTCATGGTCGATCAGGTCGATGATTTCCTCGTCACTCAGGTGCGCCAGCAACAGGCGCCCGGATGCGGTCCAGGGGATGGGCGCGTTCTCGCCGATGTCCGAGGAAATGCGGAAATGCCGCTCGCCTTCCTTCATCAGCGCCACGGTGTATTTGCGCCCGTTGAGCAGGCACATCTGTGCGGTTTCGTGGGTCTGGCTGACGATGTCCTGCAGGGCGTGATCGGCCTCGCGGGTCAAGTCGAAATGACGCAGGTGCGCCTGCCCAAGGAAGTACAACTGACGGCCGAGGTAGACGTGACCGTCCTTGCCGACCGGCTCCAGGATACGTCGTTCAAGCAACGAGGCCACCAGCTCGTAGACCGTGGATTTCGGACTGCCGATGCCGTTGGCGATGTCGTTCGGGCGCAGGGGCTGGCCAATCTCCTTGAGGAAATCGAGAATATCGAACGCCCGGTCCAGACCGCGTGCCCGGCGCTTGATGGTGTCTTCGCTCATGTCAGTGGTCCCCATTCAAATTCGCCGGGATATTAACGGACTGCGGTGGCGACAGTCAGGCCGCCTTCGCTGGCAAGCCAGCTCCTACAGGTATGCGCAGGACCTGTAGGAGCTGGCTTGCCAGCGAAAGCGCCCGCACCGCTACCGCAAATCTCAGGCCTTTTTCTTGTACGCGATGCAGTCGATCTCGACCTTGCAGTCGACCATCATGTTCGCCTGCACACAGGCCCGCGCCGGGGCGTGTTCGGGCTTGAAGTACTCGCCGAAGACCTTGTTGAAACTGGTGAAATCCCGCGGATCCTCCAGCCACACGCCAACACGCACCACATCTTCCAGGCCGAAACCGGCCTCTTGCAGAATCGCGATCAGGTTCTTCATGGTCTGGTGGGACTGTTCAACAATCCCGCCAGTGATGATCTCGCCGTCCACCGCCGGCACCTGCCCGGAAACGTGCAGCCAGCCATCGGCTTCAACGGCGCGGGCGAAAGGGCGAGGCTGGCCGCCAGCGGCGGTGCTGCCGGTGCCGTAACGAGTAATGCTCATGAGTGTTTCTCCTGATTGAAATTGAGAGTTTAAAACCGCGTGCTTTTGAGAAATTCAGCCAGTCGCGGCGATTGCGGGCGCTCGAACAGGTCCTTGGGCGGACCCTGCTCTTCAATGCGCCCCTGATTCATGAAGACGATCTTGTCCGAGACCTCGAAGGCGAAGCGCATTTCGTGGGTCACCAGCAGCATGGTCATGCCGTCTTCGGCCAGGCCCTTGATCACGCTGAGCACTTCGCCCACCAGTTCCGGGTCAAGCGCCGAGGTCACTTCGTCGAACAGCATCAGGCTCGGGTTCATCGCAATCGCCCGAGCTATCGCCACACGCTGTTGCTGGCCGCCGGACAGCTGGCCGGGAAAATGATCGCGGCGCTCCAGCAGGCCGACCCGCTCCAGCCATTTTTCCGCCAGGGCCACCGCTTCGTCCTTGTGCAGCTTCTTGACCTTGAGCAAACCCAGGGTGACGTTCTGCAGCGCGGTCAGGTGCGGGAACAGGTTGAATTGCTGGAACGCCATGCCGGTCATGGCGCGATGGCGGGCGATGACCTTCTCCGGGTGGCGGATGCGCTTGCCGTTGACTTCGTCATAGCCGATGGATTCGCCGTCCAGCAGGATCTGCCCGCCCTGGAATTCTTCGAGCATGTTCACGCAGCGCAGCAGCGTGGTCTTGCCCGAACCGCTGGAACCGATCAGCGTCACCACGTTGCCGCGTTGCATGCTCAGGTCGACGCCCTTGAGCACTTCGAGCTGGTCGTAACGCTTGTGCAGGCCGCGGATATCCAGCAGCGGTTGACCGTTTTGTGCGTTGGTTTGAGTCTGAGTCATGGCAAGGCCACCCGCTTTTCAATATGCCGGCCGAGTAACTCGATGCCGTAGTTGATGACGAAGAACAGGAATCCGGCGAACAGGTAGAACTCCAGGGTCATGAAGTTGCGGGCGATGATCTGTTGGGTGCTGAGCAGCAGCTCGGCCACGCCGATCACCGACAACAGCGTCGACGCCTTGACGATCTCGGTAGACGAGTTGACCCAGGTCGGCAGGATCTGCCGCATCGCCTGGGGCAACAGCACGTAGCCGAGGGCCTGGTAGAACGTCAGGCCGATGGCCTGGCTCGCTTCCATCTGCCCGCGCGGCAGAGCCTGCAACGCACCGCGCACGATTTCGGCGACGTGGGAGCCGCAAAACAGCGTCAGCCCCAGGGCACCGGCCTGGAACGCGCTGATCTGCCAGCCCAGCGCCGGCGCCATGTAGAAGCAGGCCAGCACCAGCACGAACACCGGGGTACCGCGAATCACGTCGACGTAAAAACGAAACGGCGCGCGCATCCAGAACTTGCCGTAGGTCAGCACCAGACCGGCGAACACACCGAGCAGTGTGCCAAGCAAAATCGCCAGCGCCGACACCTGCACGCTGGTCAGGAAGCCTTGCCAGAGCGGCTCGCGCGCCACCCATAACTCATGCAACCAACTGGGGGATTCGTACATCGGGGCCTCCTATCGGCGGATCGCCAGACGCTGCTCGAGGTAACGCAGCATCATGGCAATGAGGTAACAGGCCGCCACATAGAGCGCCGTGGTCACCAGCCAGGTTTCAATTACCCGGTAGCTCTCGACATTGATCTTGCGCGCGTAATAGGTCAGCTCCGGCACGGCGATCGCCGCCGCCAGCGAGGTGTCCTTGAACAGCGAAATGAAGTTGTTCGACAGCGCCGGCAGCACATTGCGCAGCATCACCGGCACGGTGACGTAGGCCTTGACCTGCCATTCGCCCAGGCCGATGGCCAGGCCGGCTTCGCGCTGGCCCTTGGGAATGCTCAGCAGGCCGCCGCGGAACACTTCGGTCAGGTAGGCCCCGGCATACAGCGACAGGGTGATGATGAACGACGGAATCTTGTCCAGGCGAATCCCCAGGCTCGGCAAGGCGAAATAGATCAACAGAATCAACACCAGGATCGGCGTGTTACGGATCACCGTGACATACACCGAAGCCAGCACCCGCAACGCGCGATGCCTGGACAACAAGGCAAACGCCATCAGCAGGCCGATCACGCAGCCGATGGCGATCGACACCAGCGCCAGTTCAAGGCCCAGGCCGAGCCCCGCCAGCAAGGTGTCGAAATCGCGCCACACGGCGGCAAAGTTCAACTGATAGTTCATGGTCGGCAATACCTTGAGCGGGGCGCGAACGCCCCGCCCTCACGGGATCATTTGAATTCGGCGGGGAAACCGATGGCAGGCGTCGGCAGGTCGACACCGAACCACTGCTTGAACGACGCCGCGTAGGTGGGGAACTCAACGCCGGTCATGGCTTCATGCAGGGTGGTGTTGACGAAGTTCAGCCAGTCCTGATCGCCGCGCTTGACCGCACAGGCATAGGTTTGCGGGCTCCAGGCATAGGCCGGGCTGCGATAGCGGCCAGCGTTCTGCACCATCAGGTATTTCACCGAAGACTGGTCGGTGGCCGCCGCGTCGGCACGGCCGGAGTTCACGGCCTGGTACATCAGGTCGACGCTGTCGTACTGATCGACCTTGGCTTTGGGCAGCGCCTGGTGCACCAATTCTTCGGCGTAGACGTTTTGCAGCACTGCCACGGTGACGCTGTCACCTGCGGCTTGCATGTCGTCGATTTCCTTGTACTTGCTGTTGGCCGGCAACAGCAGGCCAACGCCTTCGCGGTAGTACGGCAAGGTAAAGGCCACTTGCTGGGCACGGCTGGCGGTCACGGTGATGAACTGGCAGCTCATGTCGACCTTGTCGGTCAGCAGGTTGGGAATCCGCGCATCGGACGACTGCACCACGAACTCGACCTTGCTCGGATCGTTGAACAAGCCTTTGGCAACCATGCGCGCAATATCGATATCAAAGCCCTGCAACTTGCCATCCGCCCCCTGGAAATGCCAAGGCGCATTGGTGCTGCCAGTGCCCACGATCAGTTTGCCGCGGGCCAGAACACTGTCGAGCTTGCTGTCCGCCGCCTGGGCCACGCCCACGGCAGCAGCAGACGCTGCAAAAAGTAAAACACACGCTTTGAACAATGAAGGTCGGCGATGCATGGCAAGCACTCCAGGGTGATGTTTATTCCGCTATACCGGAATACGGTATGTAACAACGGAATAGACAGCAGAAAGTGTGCCACAGGTTGTGAAGGGAATGTAGGGGAGATTGAAAAGTGTTTTGAATCAGTGGGATGCAATGATGCGAGGAAAAAGCGTTACTAAAGGAGGCGGTGACGCAGCGCTACCGTTGGCTACGGGTGGCGGGTATCTGGTTCCCGTAGGGCGCGAATGTGTTTCCCTGTGTGAGCGAGCCTGCTCGCGATGGACGTCAACGATAACGCGGGCTGTCTGAATGCCCGCGTTGTCCGGGCGTTTTTCGCGAGCAGGCTCGCTCCTGCAGGTGCAACGCAGGTTACGGAAAAATCACCCGCCGAGGCGCGCCAGAAACACCCGCTTCACCCTCCGCTCTTCAACCGACATGACGGTCATACGCCAGCCTTCCCACTCGTGGCTGTCACCGATCATCGGCAGCCGATCCAGCAGGCTCACCACCATACCGGCCAGGGTCTGATAGTCGTCGGTCGGTTGTGCCGCGAACCCGGTCCGCTGATGCACCCGCGCCAGGTTCAATGCGCCGCTGACCACGAACCCGCCCATTTCCTCGACCACGTCCGGGCCTTCGATTTCGCTGGCGTCGGGCAACTCGCCCGCAATCGACTCGAGAATGTCGGTCATGGTCAAAACGCCAACGAAATCACCGAATTCGTTGACCACAAAGGCGATATGGGTCGACGCCTTGCGCATCTGCTCCAGGGCATTGAGTATCGAATAGCTGTCCAGCAGGTTGATGGTCTGACGCGCCAGGTGGGCAAGATCGGGCTGGTTGCCGGCCAGGAATTCCTTCAGCAGCTCCTTCTTGTGTACGAAGCCCAGCGGCTCATCCACCGCGCCGTCGCGAATCAGCGGCAGTCGCGAGTACGACGAATGCATCAGCCTTGTACGAATCGCCTCGGCGTCGTCAGCCAAGTCGATGTGATCGACGTCGGCGCGTACGGTCATCAAGCTGCGGATCGGCCGCTCGGCCAGTTGCAAGACACCACTGATCATCACCCGCTCACGACGATCGAACAGCTGTTCGCCCGGCGCCTCACCGTTATCCAGCATGTCGGCAATGTCTTCACCGACCTCTTCCACCGCCAGCTTGCGCCCGCCAAGCAAGCGCATCACCGCATGGGCGGTACGCTCACGCATCGGTCGCAGGCCCTGCATCGAGCGCTTGCGCCGTGCCCGGGCGATCTGGTTGAACACTTCGATCAGGATCGAGAACCCGATGGCCGCGTACAGGTACCCTTTGGGGATGTGGAAGCCCAGGCCTTCGGCGGTCAGCGCAAAGCCGATCATCATCAAAAAGCCCAGGCACAGCATGATTACTGTGGGGTGAGCATTGACGAAGCGGGTCAACGGCTTGCTGGCGACGATCATCAGGCCGATGGAAATGATCACGGCGATCATCATCACCGCGAGCTCGTCGACCATGCCCACCGCAGTAATCACCGCATCGAGGGAGAACACCGCATCGAGCACCACGATTTGCGCCACGATCGGCCAGAACATGGCGTAAGCCGCATTGGACGTGCGCTCGCCGACATTACCTTCGAGCCGTTCATGCAGCTCCATGGTCGCCTTGAACAACAGGAACACACCGCCAAACAGCATGATCAGGTCGCGACCCGAGAAGCTCTTGTCGAACACTTCGAACAGCGGCTGGGTCAGGGTCACCAGCCAGGAAATACTCGCCAACAGGCCCAGGCGCATCAACAACGCCAGGGACAGACCGATGATTCGCGCGCGGTCGCGCTGTTCGGGCGGCAATTTGTCCGCCAGGATCGCGATGAACACCAGGTTGTCGATGCCCAGCACCAACTCCAGCACAATCAACGTCAACAAGCCCAGCCATGCCGTGGGGTCAGCTAACCATTCCATTTAAACGTCTCGATCTCTTCAGTGAATTCAGAATGCCGGGCAAGGCAAGGCACGGCGCAGAGGCCGGGGAAGTGCAATGGCAGGGAGATCGGGACGCCAGAAGACCGGATGTTTCGCGTGCATCAAGACCGCGCGTTGGCGCGAGGGGAAAGGATAACTGGGGGGCTCCGTGAGGGCGTTCATGCAAGTCCTGAAAAGGAAAAAAGGACTTGAATCGTACAGGCGATGCCGACAATTCCTACAGCTGGAAATCATTTCAAAATCTGTAGCATCGTTGCAGTTGCAGTGTTCTCGCGATGTTTTTAACTATTCTTGACTCGCTCGATGTACCGCACCACCGCCGGGGACTTCTCGAACCGCCGATGAATCAACGCCAGCCACGACGATGCATTGCAGTCGTTGATCTGGCGATACACCACGTTCGGCAAACTGACGTGGCCAACCACCGACTCCGGCACCACCGCCACGCCCTGCGCCAGGGAAACCAAGGCAATCACCGCCACCAGCCCACCGGGCTGCGCACCGAGTTTCGGTACGAAATGACCTTGGGAAGCGATTTGCAATGTACCCACGACCTGTTCCGGGAGAATGAAGTTTTCATTCTGTAAATGCGCCGAATTGATCAACGGCAAGCGATTGAGCCACGAGTTGACCGGCAACGCCAATACAAAGCCTTCGTCGCTCAACCGCACAGCCTCGATGCCCTCGGGCAGGGCCAGCGGACAACGGATATAGCCCAGGTCGAAGCGACCTTCCAGGATCATGTTCGGCAGGCTGGCCATGGGGCTTTCCCGCACGTTGAGGCTGACATCCGGGTACTCGGCGGCAAATCCCTGCACCTGTTTTTGCAGCAGCCCCGAATACACCGCCGAGGCCACGTAACCCAGTTCGATATGACCAATGTCTCCGCGCCCGGCGCGCTGGGCGTTTTGTTGGGCGTATTCAAATTGCCGCACCGTTGCCTCGGCTTCGATCAACAGTGCGGCGCCGGCTTCGGTCAAGCTGACTTCACGCGTCTGGCGCACGAACAGGCGCGTGCCGAGTTCGTTTTCCATGTCCTGGATCTGCCGAGTCAAGGTCGGCGGTGCGATGCCAAGTTGTTCCGCGGCGCGAGTGAAGTTGCCTTGCCGGGCAACAGCGAGAAAATAGCGGAAATGACGGATGTCCATCGGTGCGTTAGCTCAAAGGTAATGAAGTGACAGTACGCGCCTAACAAAGGGGGCGTCAGCCAGCGATAAGCTGCACCCAACCTCACAGTAGAGAACCCTGGCCATGTCCGTCAAACCCAAGGTGAGCCCGCGCCTGACCCTGCTCACCGCCTCCGCGGTGTGCTCGCTGATCGTGCTCGACACCAACATCGTCGCTGTTACCTTGCCCAGCATCGCCCGGGACCTGGGGGCGAATTTCGCCGACATCGAATGGGTGGTCAGCGCCTACATGCTGGCCTTCGCCGCGCTGTTGCTGCCCGCTGGCAGTCTGGCCGATCGCTTTGGCCGGCAGAAAATGCTGATGTGGGGGCTGGGCATTTTCATCCTCGCGTCGATTGGCTGCGCAGCGGCACCGAATGCACTGTTTCTCGACATTGCCCGCGCCATCAAGGGCGTTGGCGCGGCATTGCTGTTGACCTCGGCGCTCGCCTCCATCGGCCACACCTTTCACGATGAAGTCGAACGGGCCAAGGCCTGGGCATTCTGGGGCGGGTGCATGGGCGTGGCGATGACTGCCGCGCCGACCCTGGGCGGCTTGATCACCGAATACATCGGCTGGCGCTGGATTTTTTACCTCAACCTGCCAGTGGGACTGCTGCTGATGGTCATGGTATGGCGCGCGGTGCCGGAATCGCGCGATGCCCAGGCCGCCCGCCTTGATCCGTGGGGCAGCCTGGCTTTCAGCGCCAGCCTGTTGTGCCTGATCTGGGGCTTGATCGAAGCCAACCGGATCGGCTGGAACACCCCCCAGACCTACGCCCGCTTGGTGGGCGGCGCCCTGTTGCTGGGGTTTTTCGTAGTGATCGAACGCCTGCAACAGCGGCCGATGATCGACCTGCAACTGTTCCGTCACCCGCGTTTCATCGGCGCGTTGCTTGGCATGTTTTCCTACGCCGCGTGCGCCCAGGTGATGATGACCATGCTGCCGTTCTACTTGCAGAACGGCTTGGGTTTCAGCGCCATTTCCGCGGGGCTGGGCATGCTGCCATTTGCGGTGACCATGCTGATTTTTCCGCGCATCGGTGCACGCCTGGCGGGCCGCGTGACGCCGGCAAACATGATGGCCATCGGGCTGACCCTGGTCGGCAGCGGTAACTTGCTCAGCGCGTGGGCGGTCAATAGCGGCGGTTACCTGCCCTTCGCCCTGGCGATTGCCGTGACCGGTGCCGGGGCCGGATTGCTCAATGGCGATACACAGAAAAACATCATGGCCTACGTGCCTCGGGAGCGCACCGGCATGGCGTCGGGCATGAGTACGACGATGCGCTTCAGTGCGGTGATGCTGGCCATCGGCGTGTATGGCGCGTTGCTTTCGGGGCACAGCGAACGGCTGCTGCACGACGGCCTGGTGGCACAGGGCGGGCAATGGCTCGAACTCACCCAAGGCGTCGCCTCGCGGGTGGTGGCGGGCGACATGTCGGCGGCGCTGAGTTTGTTGCCAGAAGCCGCGCGGCCGATGGTCGAGCCGCTGGCGCGACAGGCGTTCGTGGGTGGTTTCAGCCTGTTGCTTTGGGTTGCAGGGCTCGCGGGATTGGTGGGGGCGCTGGTGGTGGGCACGCTGATGCGCAATCCGATTCCGGCGCCCCGCACAGCACTGGTGCTTGAATGACGCGTACCTGGCGATTTCATCTTTGAATGTGCGGCCCTCATCGCCAGCAGGCTGGCTCCCACAGGGGATATTCGGCGCCCATGAAATCTGCGTCTCACCCGAATCTCTGTGGGAGCCAGCTTGCTGGCGATTTGGCCAGCACAGGCAACATAGAACTCAACCAGGAAACAGCTCGTCGATATGCCGATATTCGGATTGCAACTGCGCCGCCAATAATTTGCTGCGTTCGAGACGAATCGGCCCGCGCTCGATGTCGATCACCAGCCCAGGACAATCGAGCGCGGACAACGACGGCCATTCTTTCAACCGGCCATCGGTCACCACCAGTAACCTTTGCTGCTCCGCCGGAAAACGCTTTTGCCGCACGGCCAGCCAGCGCCCCGCTTCACCCAGCGCCGCCAGCAACGGCGTACCACCACCGGCGCCCAAGCCATCGAGCCATTGGCGCAAACCCGTCGACGCTTTCAGCCCCTGCACCTGCCACTTCGGCAGCGCACCGCTGGCCGTCAGCAAGGCCAGGCGCGCACGCTGGCGGTAGGCGTCGTCGAACAACTGTGCCAGTAACCCCTTGGCATCACTCAAGGCTTGATGACGCCGGGTGGACGCCGACGCATCGACAATCACCAGCCACAGTTCATGGGGCGAGCGCGTGCGTTGCTGGAACAACAGGTCCTGGCGCTGACGCGGCCGGCCGTTGAGCAGCGTGCCTGGCCAATTGATCGAGCCGCCATGGGTCGCGTGACGTTTACCCTGCTTGCCGTGATCCAGTCGTCCGGCACGAGGTCTGGCATTCGCCCCCGCATCAGATCGAGGGCGAATGCCTAGGGCTTTTTTGGCCAGGTCGGCACTTCACGTCGCGCACCCACCGGCAGCGCCTGAGCGGGCATTTCGCCCCACTGGCCCTGTCCTTCGCCGGGATTGGAATTCTGGGTGGACTGAGCCTGGTTCTGTTGGGGTGCAGGTGGAGCCTGTTCTCGACGACGATGGCGCAGGGCAAACTCGGCGACCGCGTCGATATCATCGATGCCAATCGATGTAGCCCCGCGCCACGCCGCATGCGCTCGCGCCGCGCGCAACCAGACCAGATCGGCGCGCAGGCCATCGACACCGGCGGCAAAGCAGCGCTCGGTAATCTGCGCCAACGCTGCATCGTCGAGGGGAATGCTCGCCAATGTGCTGCGCGCTGTTTCGCAGCGCTCACGCAACGTCTGCTGCTGGCTCTCCCATTCGGCGCAGAATCGTTGCGGATCACTGTCGAAATCCAGGCGCCGACGGATGATTTGCCCGCGTTCGGTCGGGGCCGTGTGGCCACTCAGGGCGACGTTCAAGCCAAAGCGATCGAGCAGTTGTGGACGTAGCTCGCCCTCTTCCGGGTTCATGGTGCCGATCAGCACGAACTTCGCCGAATGCCGATGGGAAATACCGTCGCGCTCAACCACATTGATGCCGCTGGCGGCCACGTCGAGCAGCAGGTCAACCAGATGATCGGGCAGCAGATTGACCTCGTCGACATACAACACGCCGCCGTCAGCCTTGGCCAGCACACCGGGGGAAAATTGCGCGCGCCCCTCACTCAGGGCCGCGTCGAGGTCGAGGGTGCCGACCAGGCGTTCTTCGGTTGCACCCAAGGGCAAGGTGACGAACTGGCCGCTGGCCAACAGGTCCGCCAGGCCGCGGGCGAGGGTCGACTTGGCCATGCCGCGCGGGCCTTCGATCAATACGCCGCCGATCTTCGGGTCGATGGCGGTCAGGTACAACGCGAGTTTCAGATCGTCGGCGCCGACCACGGCGGAAAGCGGGAAATGGGGGGTGTCGGTCATTGTTCAATCTCGGTCATGGTCGGTGATCTTTCAACAATATCTCATGCACCTCAACCCCTGCAGGAGCGGGCTTGCCCGCGAAGAGGCCAGCACATTCAACAGCTTCGTTGACTGACAGACCGCCTTCGCGGGCAAGCCTGCTCCTACAGGTTTTGCGGTGATCAGTTGTCTTCTTCTATATCCAGCAACAGGTTTTCCAGCGCCTCGCGGTAGTCCCCCGGCTCTTTCCACATGCCCCGCTGTTGCGCTTCGAGCATGCGCTCGGTCATGTCGCGCAGGGCATGGGGATTGTGCTCACGCACGAAATTCCGAGTGCCCGGATCGAGCAAATAGGCATCCGCCAGCAGTGCGTACTGGTGATCGTCGATCAACTGGGTGGTGGCGTCGAAGGCGAACAGGTTGTCGACCGTCGCCGCCATTTCAAAGGCGCCTTTATAGCCGTGCCGCTTGACCCCATCGAGCCACTTCGGATTGGCCGCCCGGGAGCGGATGACCCGGTTCAGCTCTTCCTTCAGCGTGCGAATCTTCGGCAGGTCCGGCTGGCTGTGATCGCCGTGATAACTGGCGGCCGCCTCGCCACGCAGGCTTTCCACGGCGGCCAGCATGCCGCCCTGGAATTGGTAGTAGTCATTGGAGTCGAGCAGGTCGTGTTCGCGGTTGTCCTGGTTTTGCAGCACTGCTTGCACCTGACCCAGGCGCCGGGAGAACTGCTCACGGGCTGCGGTGCCTTCGTCGGAACCGCCGTAGGCGTAGCCGCCCCAGTTCAGGTAGACCTCGGCCAGGTCCTCGCGGCTTTGCCACAGTCGACCGTCGATGGCGCCTTGGACACCCGCGCCATAGGCGCCGGGTTTGGCACCGAAGATGCGCCATCCGGCCTGTCGCCTGGCAGCGTCTTCATCCATCCCCGATTGCAGCAGCGCCTGACGTTCGGCGCGAACCTTGGCGGCCAAGGGATTGAGGTCGTCTGGCTCGTCCAGTTCGGCCACCGCTTGCACTGCGGCATCGAACAGGCGAATCAGATTGGCAAAGGCATCGCGGAAGAAACCCGATACACGCAAGGTAACGTCCACCCGCGGTCGATCAAGCAGACTCAACGGCAGGATTTCAAAGTCGTCGACCCGCTGACTGCCGGTGGCCCAGACCGGGCGCACGCCCATCAACGCCATGGCCTGGGCGATGTCGTCGCCGCCGGTGCGCATGGTCGCGGTGCCCCAGACTGACAGGCCGAGTTGGCGCAAGTGATCGCCATGGTCTTGCAGATGGCGCTCAAGAATCAGGTTGGCCGACTGGAAACCGATGCGCCACGCGGTGGTGGTCGGCAGGTTACGCACGTCCACCGAATAGAAGTTGCGCCCGGTGGGCAGCACGTCCAGGCGACCGCGACTGGGTGCGCCGCTCGGGCCGGCAGGGACGAAACGGCCACTGAGGGCATCGAGCAGGCCGCGCATCTCGGCGGGACCACAGGCATCCAGTCTGGGGGCGACGACTTCGCGCAGGTGGTCGAGGATGGCGTTCACTTCAGACCAACTCGCCTCCTGTGGGAGCCAGCCTGCTGGCGATGGAGTGTCAGTCGACATCAATGTGGCTGACACTCCATCGCCAGCAGGCTGGCTCCCACAGGAGATCAGTTGTGTGGCGAACAGTTCGAGACGTTCGCGGGTATCGCCGGTGGTGCGCCAGGGCTCATCACTGATCGACAACAAGTCGCTCGGACGCGGCCCAACCCACGGCTCGGCCAGCGCACAATCGAGCGGATCGAAGCCCAGCGCGAACGCCTTGGCCAGCGCCCGCAGCAGACTCGATTGCGCACCACGGCCATCGCCCCGGGGAATGCGCAGCAGCGCGAGCAAGGTATCGATGCGCAGCCGCCCCACCGGGGACTCGCCAAACACGTGCAAGCCATCGCGGATCTGCGACTCTTTCAAGTCGCACAGGTAAGTGTCCAGGCGCGGCAGCCAGATCGCCGCATCGGCATCGCTGTCCAGCTTTTCGTCCAACTGCAGTTCGCGGTCGATGTGGGTGTCGCGCACCAGTTGCAGGATGTCGCGCTGCAACTCCCGGGCACGGCGCGGGTCGAGCAACTGCGCCTCGTAATACTCGTCGGCCAACAGTTCGAGGTTGCGCAGTGGACCGTAGGTTTCGGCGCGGGTCAGCGGTGGCATCAAGTGATCGATGATCACTGCCTGCGTGCGGCGCTTGGCCTGGGCGCCCTCGCCCGGATCGTTGACGATGAACGGATAGATGTTCGGCAGTGGCCCGAGCAGCGCATCCGGCCAGCAGTGCTCCGAGAGCCCGACGCCTTTACCCGGCAACCATTCCAGGTTGCCGTGCTTGCCGACGTGGATCACGCCGTGGGCGCCGTAGGTGGTGCGCAACCAGAAATAGAACGCCAGGTAGCCGTGGGGCGGCACCAGGTCCGGGTCGTGGTAAACCGCACTCGGGTCCACCTGATAACCCCGCGCCGGCTGGATGCCAACAAAGGTCAGGCCAAAGCGCAACCCAGCGATCATCATTCGCCCGCCACGGCACATCGGATCGCTGTCGGGCGCACCCCAGCGCTCCAGCACGGCCTGGCGGTTGGCTTCGGGCAAGGCATTGAACATGCGCAAATAGTCGTCCATCGCCAGGCTTTGCTGGCACGGACGCTGGTCGAGGGTGTCGAGGTCGTTGCTGACGCCGCCGAGCAACTGCTGGATCAACGCAGTGCCGCTGTCGGGCAACTTGGCTGGCAGCGGATACCCTTCTTCATGCAGCGCCCGCAGGATATTCAGCGCCGCAGCCGGGGTATCGAGCCCGACGCCGTTGCCGATGCGACCATCGCGGGTCGGGTAATTGGCCAGGATCAGCGCAATGCGTTTTTGCCCGTTGGGCACCCGCGCCAGCTCGATCCAGCGCCGTGCCAGTTGCGCGACAAAGTCCATGCGTTCCGGCTGCGCGCGATAGCAGACCACGTCGGACTGACTGCGCTCGCTGCGCCAGGCCAGGTCCTTGAAGCTGATCGGCCGGCTGATGATGCGCCCGTCCAGTTCCGGCAACGCAATGTGCATCGCCAGGTCCCGCGGGCCGAGACCCTGTTCACTGGCGCGCCAGCCCGGTTCGTTGTCCTGGGCGCAAATGGCCTGGATCACCGGGATATTACGGCGAAACGGTCGCAAATGTGGTGCTTCAGGGCTGGATTGGGCGAAACCGGTGGTATTGAGAATCACCCCTGCCTCGACTTCATCCAGCCAGTCCTCGACCACGCAAAGGCAGCCGGGCTCTTTCAAGCTGGCCAGCGCAATCGGCAACGGGTTAAGCCCCGCCGCCTGCAAACGCTGGCAGAAAACATCGATGAAAGCGGTGTTCGCCGCCTGCAAGTGCGAGCGGTAAAACAGCACCGCCGCCACCGGTTGACCGGTCTGCCAGTCGGCTTGCCAGTCACTCAGTTGCGCGGGGCTTTTTCGCGGGTGGTAAATCGCCGTGCGCGGCAGGGTTTGCGGCTCGGCCCAGGCGTACTCGCGATCCAGCCAGCGATTGGCCAGGCAGCGGAAAAAGTCGAGGGCATTGCCCATGCCACCCTGGCGCAGGAATTGCCAAAGGCGGTCGCGATCCTCAGGGCCCACGGTGCTGAGGTCGCTGAGCTCCGGGTCCGGGCGATCATCGCCAGGCACCAGGATCAGCTGCACGCCGCGCTGCGACAGCTCCACCAACCGCTCGACGCCATAACGCCAATAGGCAATGCCGCCGTGCAGCGAAATAAGGATGACTTTGGCGTGGCGCAGTACTTCGTCGACATACAGATCGACCGACGCATGGTTCTGCACCTGCATCGGGTTGGCCAGGCGCACGCTCGGGTAATCGTCGGGCAACTGCTGCGCCGCTTCGGCAAGCAGTGCCAGGCTGGAGTCGCCGCTGCACAGGATCACCAGCTCGGCGGGGGTTTGTCCAAGGTCGGCAATGTTGTCGTCCGACACGAATCCGCCGGGCTGGGTCCTGAGCAGGTGCATGGGTTACACGCTGAGCGCGGCGCGCAATTGCGCTTCGAGCGTTGTTGCATCCAATGCCTGGCCGATCAACACCAGGCGCGTGGTGCGTAGTTCTTCAGCGCCCCACTGGCGGTCGAAATGTTTGTCGAAACGAGTGCCCACGCCCTGAATCAGCAGGCGCATCGGTTTGTTCGGGATCGCCGCGAAACCCTTGACGCGCAGGATGCTGTGCTCGACCACCAGTTGGGTCAGCGCATCCATCAGCAGGCTTTCGTCGGCTTGCGGCAGTTCGATGGAGATCGAATCGAAGGCGTCGTGATCGTGGTCATCATGATCCTCATCGTCGTGGTGGTGATCGTGATGGCTGTGACGGCTGTCGATGTGTTCTTCGGAACCGGCGCCGAGGCCGATCAGCACGTCCAGCGGCAGGCGACCGCTGCTGGCTTCGATGACTTTCACCGCAGGCGGCAATTCTTCGGCGACTTCCAGGCGCACACGGGCCAGGTCTTCCGGGCTGATCAGGTCGGCCTTGTTGAGGATCACCAGGTCGGCGCTGGACAACTGGTCGGCGAACAGCTCGTGCAGCGGCGATTCGTGGTCCAGGTTCGGGTCGAGTTTACGCTGGGCGTCGACCTGGTCCGGGAACGCGGCGAAAGTACCCGCCGCCACAGCCGGGCTGTCGACCACGGTGATCACCGCATCAACGGTGCAGGCACTGCGGATTTCCGGCCACTGGAAGGCTTGCACCAGCGGTTTGGGCAGGGCCAGGCCGGAGGTTTCGATCAGGATGTGGTCGAGATCGCCGCGACGGGCCACCAGTTCGCGCATCACCGGGAAGAACTCTTCCTGCACGGTGCAGCACAGGCAGCCGTTGGCCAGTTCATAGACGCGGCCATTGGCTTCATCGATGGTGCAACCGATGGAGCACTGCTTGAGAATTTCGCCGTCGATGCCCAGTTCGCCGAACTCGTTGACGATCACCGCGATGCGGCGGCCCTGGGCGTTGTCGAGCATGTGCCGTAGCAAGGTGGTCTTGCCCGAGCCGAGGAAGCCGGTGACGATGGTGACGGGGAGTTTGGCCAGTGTTTTCATCGGATGCCCTTTGGCAAGGTGGCGGGCATACGGGACGAGAACCGGCCACGCACAAGCGCGCCAGAAGCGTTCGCCACCGGATCACCCCGCCCGGTTGTAGTGAGAATCTGTATCGAGGCAGGTCTCCTGGCTGACGGTGTGCTGGCCTTGGAGCCTGGCATTCGCTGCGCCTTCCCGCGGGCTCGGACTTGAGCGTGCAGTGGCGTGGCAGCGAACATCACCGTTCACAGTTGCGGGGGCAGCCGCGGCATTGACCGCGTTCCCTTCTTAGCTTCGACAAGCGCCGAAGAACCTCGAAAGCGCAAGGCTACGCATGGTAATGGGGCGGGTCAATGTTCACATGAGATTGACTCGGTTCCAAGTTGAGAACGCTTGCCAATTGACGCGAATCCCTCACCCATGCTCTCCTACGCACCTTGTTACGGGTGCCCTTCACAGGGTGAAACGGGAAACCGGTGAATCATGTGCTTTACTCTAAAGCCATGTCAGTCCGGTGCTGCCCCCGCAACGGTAAGCGAGCGAAGCGTCAGATCCACTGTGCCAATGCGGCATGGGAAGGTGACGCTTGCAGGTCAAGGCTAACGCCTGCGCCCCTCGTGAGCCCGGAGACCGGCCCGCAACACAAAGTGACCAACACGATCACTGAATCAACAAACCCGCGGTGGGCGGGCGCTGTTCGGACTTCTGCGCGCTCGCTCGTGCGGGGTCCTGCCTGCGCTCTTATTCCCCGCTGACAGAACAGAGGGAAGCGCCATGTCGATCATCAGTAGCACCGGCCACAGCACCACCAGCAGCACCACTACCCTGTCCCAACGCCTGACCGCCGCTATTTGCGCGTCGATCCTCGGCGCGTGCCTTGTTTATTTCGCCGGTTTCTCGCACATCGAAGCCGTGCACAACGCCGCTCACGATACCCGCCACAGCTCCGCATTCCCGTGCCATTGAGACCTGCCGACATGATCAAGCGTATTGCGCAAACCGCAGGTTTCACCGGGCTGCTGGCCGCCCTGCTGCTGACGCTGCTGCAGAGCTTCTGGGTTTCGCCGCTGATCCTGCAGGCCGAAACCTACGAAAAATCCGAACCTGCCGCCGTTGCAGTCCACGAACACGCCGCGGGCGTCGCTGCCCACACTCACGACGCCGAAGCCTGGGAGCCGGAAGACGGCTGGCAGCGCGTGCTGTCGACCACGGGCGGCAACCTGGTGGTGGCAGTCGGTTTCGCCCTGATGCTCGCCGGCCTCTATACCTTGCGCGCGCCGACCAAAACCTCCCAGGGCCTGCTCTGGGGCCTGGCCGGTTACGCCACCTTCGTCCTGGCGCCGACCCTTGGCTTGCCGCCTGAGCTGCCGGGCACCGCGGCGGCGGATCTGGCGCAACGGCAGATCTGGTGGATCGCAACCGCAGCGTCCACCGCAGTCGGTATCGCCCTGATCGTATTCAGCCGTCACTGGCTGATGAAGGTCCTCGGCGTGGCGATCCTCGCCGTCCCCCATGTAATTGGCGCACCGCAACCGCAAGTGCATTCGATGCTCGCGCCAGAAGCCCTGGAAGCCCAGTTCAAGATCGCTTCGCAGCTGACCAACGTGGCGTTCTGGCTGGCCCTGGGTCTGATCAGCGCCTGGTTGTTCCGCCGCAAGAGCGACGGTCAATACCACGCATGACGGATCTCAGCACAGCGCCGACCCTGGTGGTCGGCCTGGGCTGCCAGCGCGGCTGCCCCGTCAGTACGTTGCGGGCATTGCTCGACCAGGCATTGCAAGCGCACCAAATCGAACTGCATCAGATCAAGGCCTTGGCCAGCATCGACCTGAAGCGCGGCGAACCGGCCCTGATCGAACTGGCCGAACAGCTTGGGCTGCAGATGATGTATTTCAGCAGTGAGCAACTGGCAGGTTATCAACCCCGACTCAGTCACCATTCGGACATCGCCTTTGAACGTACCGGGTGCTATGGCGTGGCGGAAAGTGCCGCACTGGCCCTGGCCGAACAACTGGCCAATGCCCCGGCCAAATTGCTGATCCCGCGACAGAAATATGCCCAGGCCACCCTGGCATTGGCCGGCGCCGCGTAAAATCCCCGATAGTCCACGCATTCGATCATGAGCAATCTTCATCTGAAGCCTGCCTTTCCCCTATTTCCAACAGGAACCGACGATGACCGTCTACTTCATTGGCGCAGGTCCCGGCGACCCCGAACTGATCACCGTCAAGGGCCAGCGGCTGATTCGCAGCTGCCCCGTGATCATCTATGCCGGCTCGCTGGTGCCCGCCGCAGTACTGGAAGGACACTGCGCCGAACAGGTGGTCAACAGCGCCGAACTGCACCTGGAACAGATCATCGAACTGATCAAGGCCGCCCACGCCAATGGCCAGGACGTGGCCCGCGTGCATTCCGGCGACCCGAGCCTGTATGGCGCCATCGGCGAGCAGATTCGCCATCTGCGTGAACTGGATATTGCGTTTGAAATCATTCCCGGCGTGACCGCAACGGCCGCCTGCGCGGCGCTTCTGGGCGCGGAACTGACCTTGCCGGACGTGTCACAAAGCGTGATCCTGACTCGCTACGCCGACAAGACCGCGATGCCCGCCGGAGAAGAACTGGTCAGCCTGGCGCAGCACGGGGCGACCATGGCGATTCATCTGGGGGTCAATCACCTGGCAAAAATCGTCGAGGAGCTGCTGCCACACTACGGCGCCGATTGCCCGATTGCGGTGATTCACCGGGCGACCTGGCCGGATCAGGATTGGGTGGTGGGAACGCTTGAGGATATTGCCGGGAAGGTCGAAGCCAAGAGGTTTCGGCGTACGGCGTTGATTCTGGTGGGTCGGGTATTGGGCAGCGAGCATTTCAGCGAGTCGTCGCTGTATCGTGCGGGGCATGCACATTTGTATCGGCCATAGGGCCTCATCGCTGGCAAGCCAGCTCCTACAGGTGACCACGTTCCAATGTAGGAGCTGGCCTGCCAGCGATGAGGCCATTGAATTTATCCCATAAAAAAACGGCGCTCACGGGGCGCCGTTTTTTCTTTTCGCAGCGAACACCTTAGTAGTAGGCGTTTTCTTTCTGCGTGTGGTCGGTCACGTCACGCACACCCTTGAGCTCGGGAATACGCTCGAGCAAGGTGCGCTCGATGCCTTCCTTCAAGGTCACGTCGGCCTGGCCACAGCCCTGGCAACCGCCACCGAATTGCAGCACGGCAATGCCGTCTTCAACTACGTCGATCAGGCTGACCTGGCCGCCGTGGCTGGCCAACCCCGGGTTGATCTCGGTTTGCAGGTAGTAGTTGATGCGCTCGTTGACCGGGCTGTCGGCGTTGACCATCGGCACTTTGGCGTTGGGCGCCTTGATGGTCAGCTGGCCACCCATGCGGTCGGTGGCGTAGTCGACCACGGCATCGTCCAGGAACGCTTCGCTGAAGTGGTCGATGTAGGCGGTGAAGCTTTTCAGCCCCAACGCCGTGTCTTCGGGTTTTTCTTCGCCCGGCTTGCAGTAGGCAATGCAGGTTTCGGCGTACTGGGTGCCAGGCTGGGTGATGAAGACGCGGATGCCGATGCCCGGGGTGTTCTGCTTGGAGAGCAGATCAGCCAGGTAATCGTGGGCGGCGTCGGTGATGGTAATAGCGGTCATGGAAACTCCTCGCAGGCTTGGACGCAGTTTACGCCAATCATCGCGCCGGACAAAGTCCTAGTATTTTTGTCGGGAAAGAATCGGGGTAGCCTCAACTGGCGATTCACCGTCAATCCAGACTTTAAGCCGCCGATAACTGCTTTTTTCCACCCATTCATAACTTGCCCACGATCCCACTCCGATGGTCACGACACAGATTGCGAACATGACGTAGGAATCGATCCCATAGCGCTGTGCGACAAAACCGCCGGCGGATAACACCAGCACATGCATCAGGTACACCGAGTAGGAACAATCGCCCAGTAACTTGAACAATCTGTTGTTCGCGAAAAACCGCTCGAGCGACATGCAAGCCATGACCAGCACCGCGCTCGGCAAGCCCCAGGCCAGCAACCGTGGCTGCGGGGCTGCGTGATAGATCACCATCAGCGCGCCGACGATGCCCAGCAACGGCAACCAGAGCCCGGGCTTGATCCAGCCACTGCGGTAGATCATGCCAATGGCGATCCCCAACAGAAACTCATAAACAATGCCCGAGCGATAAAACTCGCTGACCCAGCCATATCCCGTCCACGCCTGGCATACCGCAAACAGCAAGGCCGCGACAATCAACAACCGGACCTGCAAGCGAAACAGCAGCGCCCAGGCAAACAGCACGTAAAACAGCATTTCATAGTTGAGCGTCCAGCCAACATTAAGCGTCGGATAAATACCGTAGCCACCAGGGTTCTGCGTAGGAATAAACAACAACGACAGCAGGAAATGCGACCAGTCGACCGTCTGATCCGGCAACACTGGTTTGGCGAACACGACCAAAAGGGCCATCAGCACCGTATACAGCCAATACGCCGGGACAATGCGAAACAGTCGATACAGTAGAAAGCGACCTGGCGGCAGTGATTTGTTCTCGGTGGACAAGAAAATCACCAGCCCGCTGATGACGAAAAAGATGTCGACGCCCACCGCGCCCTTGTCGATGAACATCTGCCCAATCGGCCCGCGAGCATGAAAGTCGAAGAAAATCTGCATGAAATGGTGGCAAACCACTGTCCAGGCCGCGAGCGCGCGAAGCGCCTGTACTGAAATCAACATCGATGGCCCTCCCAATACTTCAACCCACCAACCCCGTGCAGGATCGGTGGAGCCTATTGAGTCCGACACCAGACCATCGTCAATCGATCAAAGATTCTCGTAGCGATTCATGTCCAGCACGCCCTCTTCCACCGGGTCGGTTTCGTGGATATAGCGGCTCAAATCATGAAAATACTGCCAGAACTGCGGGTGACTGCGACGGATGCCCCAGCGTTCGACGATTTTCTCGAAGCGGTTGGCAACCTTGGCATTCTCCATCGCATCGACGAATTCCGGGACTTGATCAGCGGGAATGTTGAACATGAAATTCGGGTAACTGCTGAGAACTCCAGGAAAAATCGTGAGCGTATCGAGCCCCGGCTGGTAGCGCAGCGACTCACCGATCAGGAACGCCACATTGCTGTGTGCGCGGTTGCGCAGCAGGCTGTAGATCACACGCTGTCCGCTTGCGGTCTCGACCCGCAGCATGGTCGCTTCCGGCAGTTGATCGATGACCTTGAGGCCGGCCGCCGGACGGGAGGCCAGGCGACTCAACGCCTGCTCAGCCGCCTGCAGGACCGGATCGATGTTCGGCCGCGAACAATAGGCACCGTCGCAGCGATTGATCGGATCAGGCTTGGCATTCAGCTCGCCGTAGCGCGCCAGCAACTGCATGGCGAAGTCGCGCTTGGGGTCCTGCTCATTGAGTTTCAGCGCCGTCGACGTGTCGTCGTCGATGGACTCATAGTCCAGCCACATCTTGAATTTGCCGCTGTTCTGGTACCAGTCGTCGAGGTAACCCTCCCGCGAGTCAGCCGGCATCAGGCGCAGGAAATTCTGTTCGGCGCCATTGCGGATCAGGTCGAAATACAGGCGCGTCTGGGCCTGATGGGACACATTGCCGAACACGTCGAAATTCACCGCCAACTGGTAATAGGTGCGCTCCAGCAACGGAAAGTCGAACAGCCACATGGTCTGCGGCACGTCGCCGATCAGGCCCTTGGTCACCGCGGCGCTGTCGAAATGGCGGAAGATGCTCAGCAGTGCGTTGTCGTTGCCGGCCCACAGGCTCGACCAGCTTGGCGGCGGCTCATCGGCGTAGCTATCCCGGCGCAGGGCTTCGTATTCGTTGCGTTTGTCGCGGTAGTCGTGCCACAGGCTCAGGACACTGCCAACATCGTCGTTTTGCCCCGGCATCGCCAGCAACGGCGTGGCCTGCCCGCGATAGTTCGGGTCGGTGATGTAGAGGTCGTGCTCCGGCGCCTGGAACAGCGCCCAGAAATTGTCGCGGATCACATCCGTGGCGATCTGCCCCCGGCAGACCGGGCCGCGAATGAAGGTACGGACGAAATACTCGGCGTTGTCGAGCATGAACTGATAACGCGCCTGGGCCGGGATCGCTTCGAAGGTGGCAAACGGATTGGCCCGACGTTCCGGGCCGTAGCCCGGCAAGGCATTGACCTGCCAGTTGCCGTTATAGAACAGGCTTTTGACCCGCGCCATCTTCGCCGCGCCCAGCGGATAGGTGATGTGCGTCTTGTGCACGATCACGCCCTGCACCGGCCATAAGCGGTAATACACCTGGGTGCCGGGGTCGTCATTCGGCCGACGGGTGTTGATCAGGTCGATGGGCTGGCCGGTGGGCGTGCGAGACCGCACCCACTGGAAGAAATGCCCCGGCTCGCCGTCCTTGAAATAGAGGTGCGCAAGAAACCAGTGTTCGAACAACCAGCGCCCGACCAGGCTCTCCCGCGCGCCCGGAGCATTGAGCAGGTTTTCCCACTGCACCACCTGCAATGCTTCTTTTGCGCTGGGCACCAGGGCCTGTTCATCGATGGGTGCACCCGAGGACAGCCAGCGTTGCAACGTCTGGTATTGCTGATCGGTCAGGCCGGTGACCGCCAGGGGCATGCCTTCCCTGGGATGAGTACGGGCATAACCATCGAACTCGTCCGGCGAGGCGCACATGTTGTTGCGATTGAGGCCCAGGACAATGCCCTCGGGCAATTTGGCATTGGGCTGCAACGCATTGCTGTGACCCAGCTCCAGCATGCGCGCCATCAATGCCGCCTGGCTGCCCTGGGCGTCGAGCACCGAATAGAAGCCTTTCTGTTGCCAGGCCCGCTTGCCGAATGCGTCATAGAACAGACGGCTGGGCGCGACCGCCTGGCTGCGATCACCGTCATACACCGGGACTTTCGTCGCGCCACGGGCCGCACCCTCCCCGCTGCCCAGGTTGAGCTGACAGGCGGCGTCGTTGCAGGCGTGGCAGGCCACGCACTTTTCGCTGAAGATCGGCTGGATGTCGCGACTGTAGGAAATACCAGCGGGATTTGCCGGACCTTGCGCAATCGCGCCCCAGCTTAAAAGCAGCAATACACTGCTGATGACGACGCGATACGACATGTCCCTGGTCCCGATCCTTTAGAAAACGCCGCGATTCTACCGGGCTGGCCGTCTCACCAACATGAGCGATATTCATGCAAAACCCGGACATGCTCTAAAAGCGCACAGGTTTGCTATCATCCCGGCCCTTCGTCATGGTCTTTCCGAGTAGTCCCAATGTCCGATCGCAGCGTTCGCCTCCAAGCCCTCAAGCACGCCCTCAAAGAGCGCATCCTGATTCTCGATGGCGGCATGGGCACGATGATCCAGAGCTACAAGCTCGAAGAGCAGGATTATCGTGGCAAACGCTTCGCTGACTGGCCGAGCGATGTCAAAGGCAACAACGACCTGTTGGTGCTGACGCGCCCGGACGTGATTGGTGGCATCGAGAAAGCCTACCTGGATGCCGGTGCCGACATTCTGGAAACCAACACATTCAACGCCACCCGGATTTCCATGGCCGATTACGGCATGGAAGAACTGGCCTACGAATTGAACGTAGAAGGCGCTCGCCTGGCGCGCAAGATCGCCGATGCGAAAACCCTCGAGAACCCGGACAAGCCGCGTTTCGTCGCCGGCGTGCTCGGTCCTACCAGTCGCACCTGTTCGCTGTCGCCGGACGTGAACAACCCCGGCTATCGCAACGTGACCTTCGATGAGCTGGTAGAAAACTACACCGAAGCCACCAAGGGGCTGATCGAAGGCGGTGCCGACCTGATCCTGATCGAAACCATCTTCGACACCCTCAACGCCAAGGCCGCGATCTTCGCCGTACAAGGGGTGTTCGAAGAGCTGCACATCGAATTGCCGATCATGATCTCCGGCACCATCACCGATGCCTCCGGCCGTACCCTGTCCGGCCAGACCACCGAAGCCTTCTGGAACTCCGTGGCCCACGCCAAGCCGATTTCGGTCGGCCTGAACTGCGCGCTGGGTGCCAGCGAGTTGCGCCCGTACCTGGAAGAGCTGTCGAACAAGGCCAACACCCACGTTTCCGCACACCCGAACGCCGGCCTGCCCAACGAGTTCGGCGAGTACGACGAATTGCCGGCGCAAACCGCCAAGGTCATCGAAGAGTTCGCCCAAAGCGGTTTCCTCAACATCGTCGGCGGCTGCTGCGGCACCACGCCGGGCCACATCGAAGCCATCGCCAAGGCCGTGGCCGGTTATGCCCCACGGCAGATTCCGGAAATCCCCAAGGCTTGCCGCCTGTCGGGGCTGGAGCCGTTCACCATCGATCGCAACTCGCTGTTCGTCAACGTTGGCGAGCGGACCAACATCACCGGCTCGGCCAAATTCGCCCGCCTGATCCGTGAAGACAACTACACCGAAGCTTTGGAAGTCGCGCTGCAACAGGTCGAGGCCGGCGCCCAGATCATCGACATCAACATGGACGAAGGGATGCTCGATTCGAAGAAGGCCATGGTGACCTTCCTCAATCTGATTGCCGGCGAACCGGACATCTCCCGCGTACCGATCATGATCGACTCCTCCAAGTGGGAAGTGATCGAAGCCGGCCTCAAGTGCATCCAGGGCAAGGGCATCGTCAACTCGATCAGCATGAAGGAAGGCGTCGAGCAGTTCATCCATCACGCCAAGCTGTGCAAGCGCTACGGCGCCGCGGTGGTGGTGATGGCCTTCGACGAAGCCGGCCAGGCCGACACCGAAGCGCGCAAGAAAGAGATCTGCAAACGCTCCTACGACATTCTGGTCAACGACGTCGGCTTCCCGCCGGAAGACATCATCTTCGACCCGAACATCTTTGCCGTAGCAACCGGCATCGAAGAACACAACAACTATGCCGTGGACTTCATCAACGCCTGCGCCTACATCCGCGACGAACTGCCGTACGCGCTGACCTCGGGCGGCGTGTCCAACGTCTCGTTCTCGTTCCGTGGCAACAACCCGGTGCGCGAGGCGATCCACTCGGTGTTCCTGCTGTACGCGATCCGCGCCGGCCTGACCATGGGTATCGTCAACGCCGGGCAACTGGAGATCTACGACCAGATCCCGGTGGAACTGCGCGACGCCGTCGAAGACGTGATCCTCAATCGCACCCCGGAAGGCACCGACGCCCTCCTCGCCATTGCCGACAAATACAAGGGCGACGGCAGCGTCAAGGAAGCCGAGACCGAAGAGTGGCGCAACTGGGACGTCAACAAGCGTCTGGAGCATGCCCTGGTCAAGGGCATCACCACGCACATCGTCGAAGACACCGAAGAATCGCGCCAGTCATTCGCCCGTCCGATCGAAGTGATCGAAGGCCCGCTGATGTCCGGCATGAACATCGTTGGCGACCTGTTCGGCGCCGGCAAGATGTTCCTGCCGCAGGTGGTGAAATCTGCCCGCGTGATGAAGCAGGCCGTGGCGCACTTGATCCCGTTCATCGAACTGGAAAAAGGCGACAAACCAGAGGCCAAGGGCAAGATCCTCATGGCCACGGTCAAGGGCGACGTGCACGACATCGGCAAGAACATCGTCGGCGTGGTGCTGGGATGCAACGGTTACGACATCGTCGACCTCGGCGTGATGGTGCCGGCGGAAAAAATCCTGCAGGTGGCCAAGGAACAGAAGTGCGACATCATCGGCCTGTCCGGCCTGATCACCCCTTCGCTGGATGAGATGGTCCACGTGGCGCGCGAGATGCAGCGCCAGGACTTCCACCTGCCGTTGATGATCGGTGGCGCCACGACTTCCAAGGCACACACCGCGGTGAAGATCGAGCCCAAGTACAGCAACGACGCGGTGGTGTATGTCACGGACGCCTCCCGTGCTGTCGGCGTGGCGACCCAGTTGCTGTCCAAGGAGCTGAAGGCTGGCTTCGTCGAGAGAACCCGCGAGGAGTACATCGAAGTCCGCGAGCGCACCGCCAACCGCAGCGCCCGCACCGAACGCCTGAGCTACGCCGCCGCCATTGCGAAAAAGCCGCAGTTCGACTGGAGCACCTACGAACCTGTCAAGCCGACGTTCACCGGCGCCAAAGTGCTGGATAACATCGACCTGAAAGTGCTGGCCGAATACATCGACTGGACGCCGTTCTTCATCTCCTGGGACCTGGCCGGCAAGTTCCCGCGCATCCTCCAGGACGAAGTGGTCGGTGAGGCCGCCACCGCGCTGTACGCCGACGCCCAGGAAATGCTCGCCAAACTGATCGACGAGAAATTGATCAGCGCCCGTGCGGTGTTCGGCTTCTGGCCGGCCAACCAGGTGCGAGACGACGACATCGAAGTCTACGGCGATGACGGCAAGCCTCTGGCCAAGCTGCATCACCTGCGCCAGCAGATCATCAAGACCGACGGCAAGCCGAACTTCTCCCTCGCCGACTTCGTCGCTCCGAAGGACAGCGAAATCACCGACTACGTGGGTGGCTTCATCACCACCGCCGGGATCGGCGCCGAAGAAGTGGCCAAGGCTTACCAGGACGCCGGCGACGATTACAACTCGATCATGGTCAAGGCCCTGGCCGACCGCCTGGCCGAAGCCTGTGCCGAGTGGCTGCACCAGCAAGTGCGCAAAGAGCACTGGGGTTACGCCAAGGATGAAACCCTCGACAACGAAGCGTTGATCAAGGAGCAATACAGCGGCATCCGCCCTGCCCCCGGCTACCCGGCGTGCCCGGATCACACCGAGAAAGCCACGCTGTTCAAGCTGCTGGACCCGCAAGCGGAAGAACTCAAGGCCGGTCGCAGCGGCGTGTTCCTCACCGAGCATTACGCGATGTTCCCGGCAGCAGCGGTCAGCGGTTGGTACTTCGCTCACCCGCAGGCGCAGTATTTTGCCGTGGGCAAGATCGACAAGGACCAGGTGCAGAGCTACACCTCGCGCAAAGGCCAGGAGTTGAGTGTGACCGAGCGTTGGTTGGCGCCGAACCTTGGGTACGACGACTGACCCGATCCACGCCGCTGCAATCACGCCGATTGCAGCGGCTGCCGTTTCCCCCTTACAGGCCCAATTCAGTCCGCTCAAGCCCCGTGAGCTCAATTTTCAACGCCTGCTCTGCGACGTTTTTGTCGATACTCCAGGCCTGCATCGCCAGTTCGCGCGCATCGTCGAAATTCGGATGAAGTTCCTCCACCCGGTCGTACTCAACTTCATGTTGACGTTGAAAATCGGCAAACCTTTGCGGATACGTTTTCTTCAGGTAGTCGCTCCAGAATGTGCGCTCTGCAAGGCTGCTCACCAATTCGTCCGTTTGCTCCGCCGCCGTCACCTGGGAGAAGGCAGCGTCGAGATCGGTAGAGGAAATGTTGGCTATACCTTCATACAACATGTCCCGTGGCTGGTTCGGCAGTTGCAGTCTATTGGCTAGGCCCTTGCGATAGGCCAAGCGAATTTCTGCCGGATCCGTCCCTGGATTGGCTTTGACGCGC
Source organism: Pseudomonas sp. MHK4 (assembly GCF_054600775.1). Taxonomy (NCBI): domain Bacteria; kingdom Pseudomonadati; phylum Pseudomonadota; class Gammaproteobacteria; order Pseudomonadales; family Pseudomonadaceae; genus Pseudomonas; species Pseudomonas sp. MHK4. The sequence continues at coordinate 112,950 of NZ_BAAIAK010000006.1, forward strand.
GCGTCGGCAATGGCCTTGACCTTGTCCAGGCGAAATAGCCGTTTGGCCAATCCGAGGAGTGCGGCGCCTTGTTGCCCGGTTCCCACGGATTGTTCGGTGTTGAACACCAGCACCTGAACTTCCAGGTCGCTGAACAGCAGAATGCGTCCATCCCCGCAGGTGTAGCCTGATCGCGACGCGCCGAACAGCAGCTCGCGGAGAGAGTCATTACGATCAGCAGCCTCCAAGACTTGCCAGACGCGGTCGGTGAGGTCGGCCCGGGTTCGGGCAAAGTCGGCGCTTTCCCTCAGTTCCGAGAGCAAGTGAAAGAACGCCTCGTTGCTCTCTTGCGCCTTGAGCCGCTGCCAAATGGCTCTTCTTGTTGCGTTATTCGCCACATCGTCGGTCAACCAGCGTGCCAGTTGTTCCTCCTCGCAATCATTGGCTTGCCCCAGAGACTCGTCGGCAGACGCCTCTTCTTCGCCCGACATCGAACCCTCGTCCGAGGCACTTCCTTCAAGGTCATCCTGGGAGTAACCAAGGCGATGGCCATGCTCTCGCGAACAATCGAGAATGGCCAAAACGTCCTCGTGCGATAGAGGGTTGTCGCTGATATCCATGCCACTGATCAAGCGCTCATGCCTGAGTACAGCGTTCACATACGGCCCCCGAGGCGGGCCACTCTGCAAATCCCATAACGCCTCGGGAATCGTTGTCAGTCGATTGCGGCTCAGGTTCAGTGTCCTGAGGCCTGGAACCTGCAACACCCCCGTAGGCCATTCCGCCAGGTTGTTGCCTTCCAGATTCAGGACCTCAAGCCGAGGCATTACACTGACGTCAAATGCCAGCAGGCGGTTGTTGCCCAAGTCCAACTCCCTGAGCGCAGACAGGCTGTTGAGTTGGCGTTGCAATGTCTCGGTCATCGACAATTCGTTGTAGCGCAATTGCAAGCAGCTGAGGTCACGCATGCCAGTCACTGCGTCCGGCAAACTCTCGAGCCGGTTTTGATCGAGCACCAGATTGCGCAGTCGAGGAAAACTGTTGAGGAACCCATTGGAACCTTGCTCACTCAACCCCGCGCCACCCAACCTGAGGGTATGAACCGAGGCAAGAGGTTGCGCCAGGGCCGGTAAATCCCCCAGCCCCAGATCCGTCAGGTCGAGGATCGCCCCGCCGCCGGGTGCCCGCTCAACCGGGCCGACCAGCACTTCCCGGCGCCAGCACCACAGGATGCTGTCTGCAGCGCGTCGACGGGAGCGCTGCGAAACATTGCGCCCTGCCTCGCCGAAGACCCGGCTTTCAATCCAGGTATTGAGCGTATTCCTCGTCGTTACATACGCCTGGCGCCATTGCGTGATGCGCGCATCAATCTGCGTCGGGCTCAGGCCCTCGCCCTCAAGTCCCTCGATGACCTTGTGCGCCATCGCCTGGTCCATGTCCGGATCGAGCCTGCGCAAGCGTTCGTGCGCGGTGAGCGCCGGTTCACCCGGGACCACCTCGGCGGGCAAGTCCGGCAACACGCATTCGGCACGTATCGCGTCGAGGTCCGGATAAAAAAGCGGTTGAGCCGGCTCAAGCATCATTTGCAGATGACTTCGATCTGCAACCGCAGGAGCGGGCATGGGCGGAAGCCCTAGACGTGCACGAAGCCGATTGGCGACATCCAGTTGCTCGGCGATGGCCTGATCGGTCAATCGGCAGCCACGCACTTGAGCCATGGCCAACAGGTGCTCGTTCGCTATCGTTATCGGCTGCGGGAAGGAGGTGATACCGCTGTTGTTGAAGTTCACGCTGCGCAAGTTGGGCAAATCCAGTACCCCGTTTGGCCACTGGGTAACGGCAGTACTGCTCAAATCCAGGGATTTGAGTGCGGTCATGCCACTGACATCCAGCGCTCCCACCCGGTTGAATTGCAGGTTCAGTACTTCAAGGCTGGTCAAGCGGCTCAAGCGCCCCTGTATGGCAGGGGTAATCGTCAGGTCGTTATGGCTCAGGTCCAACACCCGCAACCGGGTGAGCTGGTCCACGGCGGTCGGCAGCTCGTAGAGGCGGTTGTACCTCAGATCCAGGTTTTGCAGCTGCGGCAGTCGGGCCAGAAGACGGTCCACCTCGCCTTGCGCCAGGAATGTCCTTTGCAGGTTCAGGGTCTGCACATGGGTGTAGGCCGCCGACGGCAGATCGGGCAAATCAGCTAACAGGCCGCCCGACAAATCAAGCACTGGTGCCGTCGCGTGCCCTTGGGTTTCTCCCCCCCAACGGGCCTGCACGCCATAACGCCAAGAAGCCAGCAGGCGATCAGCAACGACTTGGCGATGATCGCCGTCATAGCCCATACGTTCGACCCTGATCGATTGGGCCTTCCAGTCATCCAGTTGCCGCACGAACTGGTCCTCCTCCCGGCGCATCTCGCCGATCTGCTCAAGCAAGGTGGCGGTGGTGACGCCTTCCTCCCTGGACGGTAGTTGGAAACGGGCCTGTTCGGACACCGGCACTCGGCTTCTCAAGCATCCCCCGCGGTAATGGTTGGCCATTTGCTCGGCGTCGGCCAGGTGGGCAGGGTTGTCCAGCACATGGCGATAAGCCGACATGAATGATGCATGCTCCAGCTTGCTCCAATCCATGACCAGGCCTCTCCACAGCGGCTCATGGCCGCTGAGCAGCGCCTGCGGCAGCCTGCTGATCGGGTTTCCCGATAGATTCAGTGACTGCAAGTGATCCAACTCCAGGATGCCCGCCGGCCATTGCTGCAACTGGCAATAGGACAAATCCAGCTGTCGCAGCTGGCTCAGGCGGTTCAGGTCAAGGCCTTCCATCTTCCCTCTGATGCTGAGCGTTTGCAGCTGCGGCATCGCATTCAATTGCGCTTGCAACTCAGCCGAATGGCTAAGCTCCCAACCCTCAAGGTGCAGCTCGCGAAGGCCAGTGGCGGCCGTGACGGAGGCTGGTAACTGCGCGCCCTCGGTGATCGTCACACGAACGCTCCTCAGCTTGGGGAACTGACTCAACAGTTCCCCGGCAGCGGGCGACGCGCAGAGTGCGCTATTGAGCTTTATCTCTTTGACATGGGAGAAGTCAGCCGCCAGGACAGGAAGGTCGCTAGCGCCAGAGAGATCCAGGTTAACGTTGGCGTTGCCGTCGCGGTGCAGCCCCAATCGCCAGCAATGAATCAAACGGTCGGCGACGACTCGCCGATTCAGGCGATCAATACTCAGCGATGGCCCTGCCTGGGGTTCTACCCACCCATCAAGTGTCGCGGTCAATGCTTCGAGTTCGCGGGAACGGTTGTTCAGTAAAGTGAAAATCTGCTGATCGGACCGCCCGCAAAGCATTTGGTCACTGACAAACCGACCCGCCATTTCCTCCGTCAGGTTGGGATAGATGTCCCGCACCCGGGCAACCAGTGAGGCGTTGTAGCCCACCTGCGCGCCGGCGCCGCGCCCACTCAGCCCATAGGCTGCAACGCCCGGCTCCGGCCCCCTGAATCCGCGTCTGGGTGGTTGTTGTTTCAATGCTCGCGACATCTCGCTGCGATGGCCAATGGCATACTCGGTCACTGCCTTTTGCAGGTCCGCACCCTGCCCCACGCTGGGCATCGCCAGATCGCTGCGCACGCCATCCGGCAGGGCATGAAGGATGGAGGAAAAGTAGTTACGCCCCTGGCCCGACACGCCGTTCAAAGTGTTTCCCTCAGCGTCATAGGCTTGGAACTGATTGTCCCGGATGACCAGGTATTTACGTTCTGGCGCCATATCACTACCGATGCTGTCGACCAGGCGACCCTCTACGCTGCCTTCGCGAATCTCCAGTCGTACCTTGCCCTGCCAGCCCGGCAGGTGCTCCAGCGCGTGCAGCGCGACGCGATCGCTGTCCAGCGAAGCCAGGCTGTCCAGGCTCAGGCCGGCAAAGGCCCGGTTCAGGCGGGCCTGTTGCATCAACCCGCGAGCCTTTTCGGCCATGGCCAGCGGCACGCGTTGGCGCTTGTTCAGGCTCAGACGTTCCAGCTCGGAGGCCTCGGTCAACAACTGTCGTGCGATGCTGTCAGGCATGCCGGGATTGGCCCGCTGAAGGACTTTTAAATCCGCTTCGACGGCGCCTGTGCCTCTTTCAATTTGGGTGAACATAGAGGTCTTTTGGCTGTTCAAGTGGTCAGCCATCTGCTTGCTGAACTCGGTCACCCACTCGCTCCTGCCTCTGGCGCCTTCGCCCCCGAGTAACTGGCTGACTTCCCGCTCGTCCAGCGCGGCCAGTACAGACCCCGGCAGTTGACCGCTGGAAACCTGCTCTGCGGTGACCTTGATCGTGGGCTTGGCCCGTGTCGGTGCATACCCGTAACGCGTCGACTTGCCCACAAGCCCCGGGCCCTCGAACACTTCGATCACCCGGCCGAACGGCCAGCGGGCATATCAACCAGTACCGGTAATACAATGTCGGCACGGTTATCGGCGATGCCTTTACCCGTGCGCACCTGGTCTACCAGCGTATTGACTTCCTGGTGGATCTTGAACTGGTTCAAGGTTTCGGCCAGCAGCGGTGGAGGTGGCTGATGATCGATGTGCATGGCGCGCAGTGCGTCGTCGCTGACCCCGCTGACGTCGGCAATGTGCGCCAACACCTCATCGGTAAAGGGCTCCGTCACATGGCCCATGCGCCGCAACAGCATGGGGCGATCCCACTCCAGGGGCTGCTCCAGGCTATGACGCCAGGCGCCCAGACCGTTGTGGTGCAAGATGGGCTGGTACGCGTCGAGGTCGGTCGGGTGCCTGAGCCGCCATTTTTTGATCTGTGAATCAAAGTGTTTTTCATAGACCTTGCCGTCCTGGCGAATGTAGCTTTTGCCGTTCACCGAATACTCGCCCTGGGCGTTGGGCTTGAGCGTTTCGCCCAGCAACACGTCGCTTTCGTAGGGAACCAGGTCGGGCTTCCACAACCGTACCTGGCCATTGGGCAACTTGACCGGCAGCAACCCGTCCACCACCTGGCTGCCCCTGATTTGCGGAGGTGTGCCGGCTTTTGCGCCGATCACACCCAATGCAGCGATGAATGCGACGTTTTGCACAACGGATCGCAGGTGTGTCCATGCCTCCTCGGCATCGCCCTGTTTCCAGGCTTCCACCCCGTGGTAAACCTCGACCGACAATTGGACGACGGTCACCGCCATCATCACCTCTCCCAGCCCCGGCACGAAAAAGGCGGCCACGTTCAGGACATTGAGCCCCCATTCAGCGTAGTGCTTGAGCCGTTCGATCCAGGCCTCGTGATCTACTTCAGCGGTGGGAATCGCCAGCAACAGCGCATCGGCTTTGATCCTGGCCAAATGACTTTTATAGAGCTCACCAAACACCTCACCGTCAATGAAGGTTTCATCCATCGCAAGATCAATGTCGTCGTTCCAGACTTGTTCGTATATGCCATCGCGAAACGCCAACGGGTTATAGGGTGGGCCTGGATAGACCGGGTTTGGGTTCCAACGGTAGACCTTGAGCTGATTCTTGAGTCGATGAAAGAACCTCGCGTACTCATCCCGCGGGACAAATCCTGAGAAGAATCGCTGATAGCTGGCAGACCGCAGATTGATTGCCAGCACCTTGGAGAACTCGCTCAAGGAGGCATATTGTTTGAAGGGACTCAGAGGGTCCGCCGGGATGTAGACAATGATTTGAGTGTCAGACAAAAACCTCGTAAGAGTGGGTAAAACAGGCACCGCCATTGTCCAAGGATTCTCGCCGATTTTGCGCAATTTTCGCCAACCTGGGCCGATAACCAGGATATCGTTCAAGTCCGAGCCAAAGACCTGCAACCGGCTATAGGACAGCGATGCCGAGACGCTATTGGTTTGCGGCGTGTCATTGAGTATCGCCATCAACGTGGTGTAGGCCGTTTCATCTATGTTGGAGCGCGCCCGGGCGATATGCGCTTGCAAGCGCATCCGATCCTTGTTGGCCGTAATCGTCTGCCGGCGCACCTGCGCGGCCATGTGAGGCGCGTCGAACGTCGCGCTCAGGTGGTCCTGATACTGCTTGCCCAGGTCCAGCTTGCGGCACAGGCTGGCAAACTCGGCAGGCTTGATCGACAGCTTGTTGTGAATGATGTAGCGCGAATTGAAATGGGGGAAGATCGGACTCGTACCGTACGCCTGGCTCTCCAGTGCATCCGCGGGGGCCAAGGCACTGGTTTCCTGCAAGGCAACCCCATCAAAAGGTTCATCAGCCTCGAAGTTGCGCAGCGCCGCCTGCAGCAGGGGCTGATGTTCGAGCAGGTTGGGCGAGCGTAAATGAAACAGGTGGGTCCGATTGACATCCGGAGCCTGGCCGAACTGTTTGCGCATGGCCTCTTCCAGCAATGGCTTGGCAAACTCGGTGATGCCTTTGAAGTCTTTGAGGGTCTTGGCCAGCGCCAGGTTGGATGCTGTGCTCTGTGCCTGGCTGTCAAGCAAGGCTTGGCGCAATGCGGGCGATGCCTGGGCGTACTGCTGGGGGTAAGCAGCGATGAACTGCTGAGCGGGGTCCCGAGCCCGATCCAACGCCTGAATATGGGCGGGCGTGAGGTGCTCAATCCAGCCGGGTAGACGACTCTTGATCAACGAGGCGTGGAGTCCCGGTCCGGCGGGTTTTGAAGGAGCTGGCATAAAGTCGTTCCTGATACCTGAAAAATGAGGTGTCAGGACATCACGCCCGTGTCCGGTCATGGTGGTACATAGTTATAACGGCAAAGCTTGATCATAGAGCCAGGATTGCCGCGATCAGCGGTAAAACTGACTACCCTAGGGTGAGTACACAGACATCACATCGCGTGAGGCCCCATGGACGATTCAAACAACAAACCGCCGACTTTCTGGCAAATGCTCCACAGCGTGATGGCGGCGGCGTTCGGCGTGCAAAGCGCGAAGAACCGCGCCCGCGACTTTACCCACGGCAAGCCCAGTCATTTCGTGATTTTGGGGATTGGGTTCACGGTGGTGTTTGCCCTGATGCTGTTTGGCATCGTCAAACTGGTGCTGATGTTGGCAGGGGTTTGACGCGCCCCCCCCGGCCATTCGCTGCGCCTCAAAGCCAGCGAATGTCCGTGAAACGACGCTTGTTGCGGTTTTCGCCCGTCAATTGCCGCAGCGGAGCCCGGACGGGGCCGATTACTGGTGACTGACCCAGAATACCGCAGTGCCGACGACCAGGATGATCAGGAACAGAATCGCCCAGGCATCGACCGAACTATCGCTTTTCGTTGCTTTGGTTGGGTTGCTCATTGCATCGCCTCTTGTCGGTTTTATCGGTGATTGCATAAAGACTCGATCACATTAAAGACGACGATTGCCCGCACCACAAACAGGGTCTTTGCAACAACGATTCTCATTAGTCCTTTTGGTTCTTTACATATACTCAAACATCACTTTTGCGCATAACCGCAAACTGGTATCTTGCCCCGGCTCCGTAGGGAGTGCGCGGCCGTGCGCGCAGAATTGCAGAGGTTTTATCGGACTCCGGCAAGCACAAAAACGCAGCGGTATCCGAGCGACCCAAGCCTGAGAACAGGACTTATATGTACGTATACGACGAATACGATCAGCGGATCATCGAGGACCGCGTCAAGCAGTTCCGTGATCAGACCCGACGCTATCTGGCAGGCGAGCTGAGCGAAGAAGAATTCCGCCCCCTGCGCCTGCAAAATGGCCTCTATATCCAGCGTTTCGCGCCGATGTTGCGAGTCGCCGTGCCTTACGGCCAGCTGACTTCGCGGCAAATGCGAATGATGGCCAAGATTGCCCGCGACTACGACAAGGGCTACGCGCACATCAGCACCCGGCAGAACGTGCAGTTCAACTGGCCGGCCGTGGAAGACATCCCGGATATCCTGGCTGAGCTGGCCACCGTGCAGATGCACGCGATCCAGACCAGCGGCAACTGCCTGCGCAACGTCACCACCGACCAGTTCGCCGGTGTCGCTGCCGACGAATTGATCGACCCGCGCCCATGGTGCGAGATCGTGCGCCAGTGGACCACCTTCCACCCGGAATTCGCCTACCTGCCGCGCAAGTTCAAGATTGCCGTCAACGGTTCGACGTCCGACCGTGCCGCCATCGAAGTCCATGACATCGGCCTTGAGCCGGTGCACAACGCCGCTGGCGAACTGGGCTTCCGTGTGCTGGTCGGTGGTGGCCTGGGCCGTACGCCGGTGGTGGGCGCGTTCATCAATGAATTCCTGCCGTGGCAAGACCTGTTGAGCTACCTCGACGCCATCCTGCGGGTCTACAACCGCTATGGCCGTCGCGACAACAAGTACAAGGCGCGGATCAAGATCCTGGTGAAAGCGCTGACCCCTGAAGTCTTCGCCCAGAAAGTCGACGCGGAAATGGAACACCTGCGCGGTGGCCAGACCACGTTGACCGAAGCCGAAGTGCATCGCGTCGCCAAACACTTCGTCGACCCGGACTACAAGGCGCTGGATAACCAGACCGCCGCCCTGGCCGAACTCGACCAGCAACACCCAGGCTTCGCCCGCTGGCGCGTGCGCAATACCCTGGCCCACAAGAAGCCCGGTTATGTCGCCGTGACCCTGTCCCTGAAACCGACCGGCGTTGCCCCGGGCGACATCACCGACAAGCAGCTCGACGCCGTGGCCGACCTGGCCGAGCGTTACAGCTACGGCCAACTGCGCACTTCCCACGAGCAGAACATCATCCTGGCCGACGTCGAACAGGACAAGCTGTTCGCCCTGTGGGGCGAGTTGCGCGAGCAAGGTTTCGCCACGCCGAACATCGGCCTGCTGACCGACATCATCTGCTGCCCGGGTGGCGATTTCTGCTCCCTGGCCAACGCCAAGTCGATCCCGATCGCCGAATCGATCCAGCGCCGTTTCGACGACCTGGACTACCTGTTCGACATCGGTGAACTGGACCTGAACATCTCCGGTTGCATGAACGCCTGTGGTCACCACCACGTCGGCCACATCGGCATCCTCGGGGTGGACAAGAAAGGCGAAGAGTTCTACCAGGTTTCGCTCGGCGGCAGCGCCAGCCGTGACGCCAGCCTGGGCAAGATCCTCGGCCCGTCCTTCGCCCAGGAAGCCATGCCTGACGTGATCGAGAAGCTGATCGACGTGTACATCGAACAACGTACCGAAGACGAGCGTTTCATCGACACCTACCAGCGTATTGGCATCGACCTCTTCAAGGAACGCGTCTATGCAGCGAATCATTAAGAACAACGAAGTCGTCGACGAAACCTGGCACCTGCTGCCCAAGGACTTCAACATCGACGAGATCACCAACTGCGACGACTACATCGTTCCGTTGCAGCTGTGGCGCGAACACAGCCGCATGCTCCTGGCCCGCGACGGCGGCCTGGGCATCTGGCTGGATGCCGGTGAAGAAGCCGAAGAAATCGGTGAAGACGTGGCGAGCTTCCAGGTCATTGCCTTGAACTTCCCGGCCTTCACCGATGGCCGTAACTACTCCAATGCCCGTTTGCTGCGTGACCGTTACGGTTTCAAAGGCGAACTGCGGGCGATTGGCGATGTACTGCGCGACCAGTTGTTCTACCTGCACCGCTGCGGTTTCGATGCGTTCGCGATACGCCCCGACAAAGATCCGTACGAAGCCCTGGAAGGTCTCAAGGACTTCTCGGTGACCTATCAGGCCGCCACCGACGAACCGCTGCCGCTGTTCCGTCGCCGCTGACTGTCAAACCTTGAACCCCGTTCGGGGTTCAAGGCTCCCTCCCTGCAGGCACCACGGATAATATCCGTTCAAAGGCCTGCGCACCGTTCCAGCGTCCCGAAAGCCACCCATGGGTTTTCCAGCCGCCCGCGCACCGCGATCAATTGACTCCATAAGACGTCTGAAGCATCGGCCTGCTCCAGGAGTCGCCAAACGCGCGCCTGAAGCATCGGATAAGCGACACGGAAGTCTGGGGTCAGGCTCAACCTGTCTATTGCGCTCAAGAACCGCGTACCGGAGGGTTTTCCTGCCAGCCGTTGCCAAAGTGCTTGCCGGGATTGTTGCAGCGCTGCGTCGCAGTCTCGCAGCCATGCCATCGGCTGCCCATAGTCAGCGCCTGGCGCGCCCAGCCATAAACTGATCCCCGTTTGCTCGCGATGAGCGATCAGTCGGCGCAGCGTGTCCTCGTCCGTCAATGGATTGCCCCACAGCAGCACACGATCCACCGAGACAGCCTGGTTCATCACCGCGGGCGGAATCCGCGCAATGTGGTTATCACGCAAATCCAGTGTGATCATATAGGGCTCGTGGTTGATGCCGATCGGGCAAGAGGTAATCCGGGTGTTGTACAAGTTCAGCCGCCGCAAGTCATTCATCCCAAGCACCAGGGGGGGGACGCCCAATGGGTTGTCGCTCAGGTCCAGTGCTCGCAGCCTGACCAGCCCGCTCAACTGCGAGGCCGTCGCTTCGGTGAATTCCAGGCCGATGGCCTTGAGACTCAGCGACCTGAGATGTGTCATGCTGAAGATGGCCGTCGGCAGCACAGTCCGCCCATTGCCCTGGTCGTCGAATTCCATCAGTTCGGCACCTTCGAGATTCAGGGTCTGCAGGTTTGGAAAACACTCCAGGAACCCGCTCAGGGTTTCACGCTCGGCCACGTGGAAGTGCGACATCTGCAACTCGACGACATCGTTGAACCGTATGTTCATGACCGGCAATCGGTGATAGTCCTCGTACCCCAGGTGGAGCTTGAAACCCACGAGTTCCTCGCCTGAATAGACACGCAGGTCGTCTTTCGCACGCCTTTGCCAGATGTCTTTGAGCTCGTCAGCCAGCTCGATCCTGGTTTCCCGTTCGTAGTTGATCGCATTCTGGACCAGCTCTTCGTTATGCTCTTCGATCTCCTCATCCGCCAGTCCCTCTGCCCCGTCATCGTCTGCGTCGAGGAAGTCAATGTCCATGTCCTCAATGTCGTCCATCACCTGATCGATCCAGGCATTCAAGTCAGTGTTGAGCTGCTGGAACTGTTGTTTCAGCCAATCGATGTGTGCCTGCGCACCGCCACCGGTACGCTGTAGCAGCTCATCGGCTTCAGTATTGGTGAAATCCGGGTAGATCTCCTTGAGCTGCAGCCTCATCATTTCGTGCGTCACCGCTGCACCCTCCGGCGGACCGGGGAAACCGCCACCGCGCAGCCCTTGCGCCTCGAAGGGCACACCGCTGTCCATCCTGTGCAGTCCGCGCACCAATTCCGGGCGTGGCAATGCCTGCTCACTGACTTTCAGCCGCAACGCCAATGCCGGATCGACCGCAGACAATTGCAATGCCGAACGCTCGTCCTCGGACAAGACTTCGACCAGTGCTGCATAAAAATCCATCTGCCCGGCTCGCCCCTGGTAATGACCTGCAACCTTGATCAGTCGTCTGACGCTGGGGGCGTCAAGCCCGCCGGTACGATCGATCATTGGGCCGATGAGGGAGTGCTCGCGGACTTCAATTCGCAGGTTCTTTGGCCATCCGGGCAGATTTTTCAGCGAATGCAGGGCCAGCGTGTCCGCCTGCGCAGTGACCTGCGAGCGAATGTACAAGCCTTCATAGGCACGATTGAGCCGCACATGCTCCTGGTATTGCAGGGCCTTGTGGTTCAGCTGCTTGAACGCTTGACGGACACGGGCAGCGTCCACAGGGCTCTGGATGTCCACGCCATAGCGGTCGAGCATTTGTTCGATGGCGCTCCTGGGCAGGCCAGCGTATTGCCGCTGGAACATCCGGACCCACTGATGCTCCGAGCGCTGAAGCGCCTGGTAACGGGTGGAAAACAGCTCGGCGCGTGCGCTTTGTGACATTAGCGCTTGCTCCAGTTCCTGATCGATCCTGAAACGGCTGATGATATCGGCCAGCAAGGGCGTCGGCGGGCGCCCGCTGTGCATCAGGCGCAGCATGTCATCATCGATTGCACTGACCTTGCCGATCTGCGCCAGCACTTCATCGCTCAAGGATGCCACTGAGGGTCCGATTCCGCGAAGAAGCTCCACACGGTTCAACGTTGCAAGATCCGCTGGCGCTGGAGGGCCCGCGAGCGGATCCGGCAATGGCCTGGCGTCGCCCGGATTCAGGCCTGGTTCGCGGAGACGCCCGGCAATGCCGCCAGCCTCCGCAGCATCGCCCTTGAGCACTGCGCCTGCGCCTGCCAGCGGCAGCGCATTGAGCAAACCGAATACGGTGCGGGTGACACCCGCCGCTCGATCATCCGAAGTTGCACCGTTGACTGCCTGATCGAGACCATAACCGGCGTCGATGATGCCGGCCAGCGCCAGCAGCCCTTCGCCACCGGGGACGAACAGCGCCAGTGGACCGAACCGGTTGATCCACTGCACCACAGGTTCGACGACTGCACTCAGGTTATCCCGATTGACCTGTGCATCGTCACGGATGGTTTTGACACTGGCCAGGGAGGCCTCCTTCATGCTCAGCACCATCTGGGCAAACGGCTCTGCGCCTGCTGGCGAGTCATCGAAACCGACGTAGCGCGCAGGCTCCCAAAAACCGTCATCGTTGAAGAACCCCGCTTCTTTGGTCAGCCGGTGTTGCCGCGGATAGACCGCCATGCCATCCAGCGCCGTCAGTACACCGGCGTGAAAGGTGCCGTCCTTGCGGTCATCCTCGGCAAAGTGCTCAGCTAGGGCTAGTTTCGTCGCGTCACTTCTGCCCTGTTCCACCACCCATTGCTGCATTTGCCCGGCATCGTTGAAGACGTGCAGCGGCGAAGCGTTACCGGGGATGTACAAAGCAATCCGACCATCCGGATCACGCCAGCCCCAGATATCCTTCGCGGTGTAGCGATAAAGCTTCAGGCGACCCGACTTCGGCTTCAGTCTGCGGTCCGGTGCCTGCAGTTGTTCGAGTTTAAGTGTTGCCCACGCCTGATCAGGCGGCAGTCCTGCGGCCTGCAGGGCAAGCTCCAGGCCTTTTCGACTCAGGCTGCTCTCACGAAACTGTAGAAAAGCGGCCATGACAAAGGCGGCTCTGGCCGAGGTTTTCAGGGCGTGCGGCCGGGCTGCGACGATCTCGGCGTCCGCTGGCCAGGCTTGATCTAGATAGGCCTGGTACAGGCCCTGCAAATTCAGTCGCCAGACCCACTGCTTGAAATCGGCGGGCCTCACGGCGATTTGGGTGGCGGGCCCGTAGCCTTGCGGCACAGTCTGGCGATAGATGCCTTCGTAGCTGGCGTGGTTGCCGCTGCCAACATCGGCAAACTCGTCGACGTGCGCCACGATCCGTATCGACGGCCCGACGTCCGGTGGCGTGTACATCCCAAAGGCGGTTTCACCGAAGCGCCCGTCGCCCACGGTCTGATAGTTGGACAGCAATGCTTGCACCAGGGACATCGAACTCACCACCCGTCCCTGGTGGATGCCGTCCTGCGCAGGACGCCCTTTGAAATCGTAATCCAGCGTCACCAACTGCGCGGTCGCCGGATCAATGTCCTGGCCCCACTGTTGCCTGATCAAATACTCGCCAAACTGGCCAGGGGTTTGCGGCAGGGATATGTCCAAAGCAGCTTTGAGTTCATCGCGCATCCGCAGACGCGGAGCGGGTTCAGGGCTTGTAACAGTGTCGAGAGGGATTTCATTCATGGTGCATTCCATTGCGATCATTTCAGGAACATCACCATACCCGGCCCCGATCCCCGCGAAAGCGGGAGCTATCGTCAGGGACTCTAGGAAATTTCCCTTCTTCGCAAGGAATGTGGAGCGTCCTGAAAGAAAAAAACCGTGGGGTTATCCACGGTTTTTTTTTCAATGGCTAATGAAATTACCAGAAGCGTTGCTGGGTCAATCGGCTCCACCAACTCAGCAACACACGATCGACCGAACCGCTGGCCGCCATGCCAATGCGCTCTTGCAGGCTTTTGCGTTCGGCATAATGCAAGTGATAAAGCTCGGATTGCTTGGCGCGCTCGGCCAGGTACTCGTCACTGGTCTTCAGTTCGTCCACCAGTTGCTTGTCCAGCGCCGCAATGCCCAGCCAGATTTCACCGGTGGCGACTTCATCGATGGCCAGTTGCGGGCGATAGCGGGCAACGAAGTTCTTGAACAACTGGTGGGTGATGTCCAGGTCTTCCTGGAATTTCTCCCGCCCCTTCTCGGTGTTTTCGCCAAATACCGTCAGGGTGCGTTTGTACTCACCGGCCGTCAGCACTTCGAAGTCGATGTCGTGCTTTTTCAGCAGACGATTGACGTTGGGCAACTGCGCGACCACGCCGATCGAGCCGAGGATCGCGAACGGCGCGCTGATGATTTTCTCGCCAATGCAAGCCATCATGTATCCGCCGCTGGCCGCGACCTTGTCGATGCACACGGTCAGCGGTACGCCGGCCTCACGGATACGCGCCAGCTGGGAGGACGCCAGGCCGTAGCTGTGGACCATGCCGCCGCCGCTTTCCAGGCGCAGGACCACTTCGTCCTTGGGCGTGGCCAGGGTCAGCAGCGCGGTGATTTCGTGGCGCAGGCTTTCAGTGGCTGAAGCCTTGATATCGCCGTCGAAGTCCAGCACGAAAACCCGCGGTTTGGCCTCGTGCTGCTTCTTCTGTTTTTTCTCGCTCTTGACCTGGGACTTGCGCAAGGCCTTGAGCTGGTCCTTGTCGAGCAAGGTTTGCTCCAGGCGTTCGCGCAGCCCCTTGTAGAAATCATTCAGTTTGCTGACCTGCAACTGGCCGGCGGTTTTGCGTCGACCTTTGCTGCGCAAGGCCGCAAAGCTGGCCAGCACCACCAGGATGGCGATCACCAGGGTCACGGTCTTGGCCAGGAAAACGGCGTACTCGGACAAAAACTCCACAGGGACTCCTTAAACGTTGCGCGGCATGCAAGCGCGCGGGATACCACCAGCATACCCATGCGCCGCGCCTGCGACCAGCCGTGAAACCAATGGCAACAGGCCTGTAACGAGCATTTCAAACAAGCGTATGTTTTTTCATTGACAGCTCAGCGTCATCCCCATAACCTCGCCAAACCTTCAACGTACCGGGACGACGCGGACGTGGGCAGCATCTATTTGATTCGACATGGCCAGGCCTCCTTTGGTGCAGACGACTATGACGTCCTGTCGCCCACCGGTATTCGCCAGGCACAAATTCTCGGCCAGCACCTGGCGGAACTCGGTATCAGCTTCGATCGTTGCCTGTCGGGCGACCTGCGTCGCCAGCAACATACGGCCAACAGCGCGCTCGAACAATATGCCGCCGTGGGCCTGCCGGTGCCGATCCTGGAGACCGATTCGGCGTTCAATGAATTCGATGCCGACGCGGTGATACGCGCGCTGTTGCCGGCCATGCTGGCGGACGAGCCCGACGCGCTGAACATCCTGCGCAACGCCACACAGAACCGCGCCGAATTCCAGCGTATTTTCGCCCTGATCATCGAGCGCTGGCTCGCCGGCACCTATGACACCCCAGGCCTGGAAAGCTGGCTGGGCTTTGTCGAGCGGGTTCAGGCCGGTTTGCAGCGCATCCTCGAACGAGCCGACAACACCCAGAAAATCGCCGTATTCACCTCCGGCGGCACCATCACCGCCCTGCTCCACCTGATTACCCAAATGCCTGCCAAACAGGCCTTTGAACTGAACTGGCAAATCGTCAACACCTCGCTCAACCACCTCAAGTTTCGTGGTCGCGAGGTGGCCCTGGCTTCCTTCAACAGTCATGCGCACCTGCAACTGCTGAAGGCCCCGGAACTCATCACGTTTCGCTGAGTCCGGACTATTGTGACCCTGGCTGTAATCACCCAGCTCTAATTACCCTGCTCTAATTACCAGAAAAAGGATCAAACCATGACCTCCGTAGCAGATGCAGTACAAGCAATGAAAGCCAAGTTCAACCCAGCCGCTGCTGCCGGTCTGGACCTGGTCTTCGGTTTCCGCATCGACGACACCAAGAACTTCTCGCTGGTCGTCAAGGACAGCACCTGCGAGCTGCTGGAAGGCGAAAACCCGGACGCTCAGGTGACCCTGGTGATGGACGGCGAAACCCTGGAAGGCATCGTCAGCGGCGAAACCGACGGCATGCAGGCATTCATGGGTGGCAAACTGCGCGCTGAAGGCGACATGATGCTGGCGATGAAACTGTCCGAGTTGTTCCCGGCCTAAGCGCGCCGCTTGCGGCTTTCGCAAGCGCGCCTGGCTGCAAACGAATCCCGCCCCTTGTGGCGGGATTCGTCGTTTCGGCGTCTGAAAACGCCTGCCCGCGGATTTGCCGACTATATTCCTTCTGGCCGCATGCGGCGCTTTGCGCTGTTTGCCCTCAACTCACGTTGCGCAGAGCACTGACATGAGCCCACCTGAGGAACACCACGGCGTCAACCGCCGTCACGTACTGCAAGGTCTTAGCGCAGGCGCCGTCGGTGCCTGGATCAGCCCGCTGTTCGCAGGGAGTAAAACCATGCCAGACACCCCCGCCGACCTCATTCTCTACAACGGACGCCTGCACACCGTCGATCGCAAGAAACCCCAGGCCAGTGCCGTCGCCATCAAGGACGGGCGCTTCGTGGTGGTTGGCAGCGACGCTCAGGCCATGGCCCTGCAAGGTCCCGGCACGCAGGTCATCGACCTGCACGGGCGCACGGTGATCCCCGGCCTCAACGACTCGCACTTGCACCTGATCCGCGGTGGCCTCAACTACAACCTCGAACTGCGCTGGGAAGGCGTACCCTCGCTGGTCGATGCGTTGCGCCTGCTCAAGGACCAGGCCGACCGCACGCCAACTCCGCAGTGGGTACGGGTGGTCGGTGGCTGGAACGAATTCCAGTTCGCCGAAAAGCGCCTGCCCACCCTCGACGAGCTGAACAAGGCCGCGCCCGACACGCCGGTGTTCGTCCTGCACCTATATGATCGCGCGCTGCTCAATCGCGCCGCGTTGAAAGTGGTGGGTTATACCCGCGATACGCCGAACCCGCCGGGCGGCGAAATCCAGCGCGATACCAATGGCGATCCCACGGGCATGTTGATCGCCCGGCCCAATGCGATGATCCTGTACTCGACCCTGGCCAAGGGGCCGAAGCTGCCACTGGAGCACCAGGTCAACTCGACCCGGCAATTCATGCGCGAGCTCAATCGCCTGGGAGTCACCAGCGCGATCGACGCCGGCGGTGGCTACCAGAATTACCCGGACGACTACCAGGTCATCCAGCAACTGGCCAAGGACCAGCAGCTGACCGTACGCATCGCCTACAACCTGTTCACCCAGAAACCCAAGGAAGAGCTCACCGATTTCAAGAACTGGACCAGCACCTCGCGCTACGGCCAGGGCGACGATTTCCTGCGGCACAACGGAGCCGGGGAAATGCTGGTGTTCTCGGCGGCGGATTTCGAAGACTTCCTTGAACCGCGCCCGGACCTGCCGGCGAGCATGGAACAGGACCTGGAGCCGGTGGTGCGGCATCTGGTGGAGCAACGCTGGCCGTTTCGCCTGCATGCCACCTACAACGAATCCATCAGCCGCATGCTCGATGTGTTCGAGAAGGTCAACCGCGACATTCCGTTCGACGGCTTGCCGTGGTTTTTCGACCACGCCGAAACCATCACCCCGCAGAACATCGAGCGGGTCAAGGCGCTGGGCGGCGGCATTGCCATCCAGGATCGCATGGCGTTCCAGGGCGAATACTTCGTCGACCGCTATGGCGCCCAGGCGGCGGAACACACGCCGCCGATTGCCCGCATGCTGGCCGAAGGCGTACCGGTGGGCGCCGGCACCGATGCGACGCGGGTGTCGAGCTACAACCCCTGGACTTCGTTGTACTGGCTGGTCAGCGGCCGCACGGTCGGCGGCCTGGCGTTGTACCCGCAGGGCTTGAGCCGCGATACCGCGCTGGAGTTGTTTACCCATGGCAGCGCCTGGTTCTCGTCCGAGCAAGGCAAGAAAGGCCAGATCAAGGTCGGGCAGCTGGCGGACCTGATTGCCCTGTCGGGGGATTATTTCCATATGGAGGCCGATGGCATCAAAGGGATCGAATCGGTGCTGACCCTGGTCGATGGCAAGATTGTCTACGCCAGCGTCGAGTTCGAAAAACTCGGGCCGCCACCCATCCCCGTGGTACCGGAGTGGTCGCCAGTGGCCAAAGTGCCTGGGCACTGGAAAGCATCGGCACCGCTGACGGCTCAGGTGCATCAGTGTGTCGGGGCTTGTGCGGTGCATGCGCACAGTCATGAGCGGGCGCGCTTGTCGAATGCGCCGGTCAGTGATTTCCGTGGTTTCTGGGGTGCGTTTGGCTGCTCCTGTTTCGCGTTTTGACCGACAGTCTCGCTAGCATCGCAATCCAATGTGGGAGCGGGCTTGCTCGCGAAGGGGCCATGTCAGTCAACGCAAATGTTGACTGAACTACCGCTTTCGCGAGCAAACCCGCTCCCACATTGGATCTGCGTGGGGGGTGCATTTTTCATCGCTGAACACCACCTGTAGCAGCTGGTGAAGCCTGCTCCTACAATGCCAGCACTTCCCGCACCGGCCACCCCATGGACATCGATCTCGCCCGTACCTTCCTGGAAATCGTCCGCCACGGCAGCCTTGCCGCGGCGGCCGAGAAACTCCACGTCACCCAGACCGCGATCACCGCCCGGGTACAGAAGCTCGAAAGCCACCTGGGCAGCACGCTGTTCGTGCGCAACCGCGCCGGTGCCCGCCTGACGCCCAATGGCGAGGCCTTCGTGATCTATGCCAATCAACTGGTGGAAACCTGGGAAGCCGCACGGCGGGACTTGCCCTTGCCCGAGGGGTTCCACGACGTCCTGCACATCGGTGGCGAGGTCAGCCTGTGCAATCCGTTGATGCTCAGTTGGGCCGGCGTGCTGCGCGACAGGATTCCCGGCCATGCGCTGCGCATGGAAATCCGCGACGGCGAAAACCTGCTGCGCCAACTGGAGCTTGGCGTGCTCGATGCGGCGCTGGTCTATCAACCCGAGTACTGGCCACGCTTGCAGGTCGAGCAGATCCTCGAGGAAAAACTCATCCTCGTACGCCACCCCGAACGCTCCGAACCCTACGTCTACATCGACTGGGGCCAGCACTTTCGCCGCCAGCACGACGCCGCCCTGCCGGAAAAAGCCAAGGCGGCGCTCAGTTTCAACCTTGGCCCGCTGGGTTTGCAGTACATCCTCGAACACGGCGGCAGCGGTTACTTCCGCACCCGGGTGGTCCAGAGCTACCTGGAAAACGGCATGCTGGAACCCGTGCCCAAGGCCCCGGAATTCAGTTACCCGACCTACCTGGTCTACTCCCGCGACCGCGACTCGCCGGCGCTGCAACGGGCCTTCGACCTGCTGCGCGAGGTGATCAGGAGCGATGATGATTGGTCGCAGCGGTGGAATCCGCTGACTTGAGTAGGCTTTGCATACTGCACTGTTCTTTCGGGCGCCATCGCTGCGATGCGGCGACCCGACAAGCCAGCTCCTACAGGGGAACGCGTACCCACCCAACAACGAGGTCGAGCGTTAGCTCGCCTCGCTTTGGCTTTTGCTTTTGCTTTTGATCTGGCTTTTGATTTTCTTGCCCCATCGAGAGGCTTCGTTCCGGTTCTGCGCAGTGGGTAAACCGGCATGGATGCCGGTTTAGCCGCGCTGGGCCATGGATGGCCCAGCGCGGCGGGCCCACGGAGCAGGACCGGAGCGAGGGCATGCCGAGCATTAGCGAGGCACCGAACGCCAGGGGCAAGAGCCCTTGGTTACTTAGGGCCGGGCGGCGTTCCGTTCTTCCAAGTGACTCGCTGTAAGAGCGAAACCATAAGCGGCCGTTACCGCAGGAATGGATATGTACTCGGTTAGCAAATAATAGGTCGTCTGTCAGGACGCCATCGCCGGCAGGCCGGCTCCCACAGTAGATCGGGCACAGCCGCGAGAGATTGGTTGGCTGTGAGGCCGTCATCGCCGGCAAGCCAGCTCCTACAGTTTGATCGGGCACAACCGCGAGAGATTGGTTTGCTGTCATGCCGCCATCGCTGGCAAGCCCGCACAGTGGATCGGGTACAGCCGCGAGAAATGGGTCGTCAACAAAATCCAGCCCGGCCACCAGCCAAAACCGCGGGATCGGCTAATCTGCTGGAGATAACAAAAAAGACAGGTGATTGCAGTGAGGCAGACCACCGAAGCATTCCGTGCCCGTTACCGTTGCGACATCCATCCCCACTATAACCCTTGGCTGCATGGCACCTTCGTACTGGTGTTCGGCCTGGTGGCGATCAGCGCTTTCTGGAGCACCGTGCACCAGGTAAAGCCCCTTGAATGGCTGGCAGTACCGGTGGCGTTGCTGTTCTTCAATCTCATCGTGTACCTGGTGCATCGGCACCTCGGTCATCACAAAAAGAACTTCGCGCGGATGTTCTATGCCCGCCATGCCGGCGATCACCACAGCTTTTTCGCCCCCGGCCACATGACCTACGACAGCGCTCGCGACTGGCGGGTGATCCTGTTCCCGGCCTGGCTGATCGTGCTGCATACCCTGTTGATCACCCTGCCCCTGTGGTGGCTGCTCAAGGCCCTGGATGTAAACGTCGCCGGACTGGTTGGCGGCTGCCTGGTCCTGGGCTACCTGACCTATGAGGTGTTCCATGCCTGCGAGCATCTGCCGGCGCACAACCGCATCACGCGCCTGCCCTGGATCCGCCAGATGCGGCGCCTGCATGAACTGCATCACCGCCGCGAAATGATGCAGCAGCGCAATTTCAACATCGTTTTTCCGTTGATGGATTACCTGTTTGGCACCCTCTACTGGGAACCCGAACCGGAGCCGGCCTTCCAGCACCTGAGGAGAACGCCCATGACCCGCATGCGGCATCAGATCGACATCGCCGGCGACCCCATCGCCGTGCTCGCCTATGCCAGCACCGTGACCCACTGGCCGGACTGGCATCCATCGTCCCTCAGGATCAATGGCCAGAATGGACCCTTGCACGCCGGCGCGCGGTTCGAGGAGGACATCCGCGCCGGTGGGCGTGACGGGCACTTGAGCTGGATGGTCGATGAGTATCTGCCTGGACGCCGCTGGATTGCCCGGGCCCAAGGCGATAATGGCCTTTCATTGATTCTGACCTACGAATGCGCGGCCGAGGGCGATGCCACGCGCTTTGTTCGCACCCTGGACTACCACTTCAGTGGATGGGCGATGCGCATGGCCAACCCATTGCTGCTCAAGCGACGGATCGAGCGCGAATCGGCGGCGTCGATGCTGTCACTGCGCAAATGCGCGGAAAAACACCTGGCACCCTCAGGAGTCCGTGCGTGAGCCGAGCGATCAGGTTTCATCATTGGCTATTGCTGCTGATCGTTGCCCTCGTCGCCTTCCTGCTATTGATGCCGACCAAGGTCAAGCCCGTCGCCTGGACCCCGCAACCGGCACCGTCCCTCAGCAGTGGCCCATACGCGGACAACCAGCGCCTCAAGGGCATGGAACGCGTCGGCGCCGCGGACATCGACGGCCCCGAAGCGCTGCTCATGGAAAACAACGCGCTGATCACCGGGTTGCATGATGGTCGGGTCATTCGCACCAGCCTGGACGGTCAGGACACCAAGGTGTTGGCCGACACCGGCGGCCGGCCCCTGGGGTTGGCCCGCCACCCCAATGGCTTGCTGGTGATCGCCGACGCGGTCAAGGGCTTGTTGTCGCTGGACGCCCAGGGACGCCTGGTAGCATTGACCACCAGCGCCAACGGCGTGGCATTTGGTTTCACCGACGACGTGGTCATCGACAAGCCCGGGCACTACGCCTACTTCAGCGACGCTTCCAGCCGATTCGGCTACGGCAAGGACCTTGATGCCATCATCGAGCATGGCGGCGACGGACGCTTGCTGCGTTATGACTTCCAGACCGGCAAGACCTCGGTGCTGCTGGACAAGCTGGAGTTTGCCAATGGCGTCAGCCTGGGTCCGGACGACGCCTTTGTGCTGGTCAACGAAACCGGCGCGTATCGCATCAGTCGCTACTGGCTGAGCGGGCCGAACGCCGGCAGCCATGACCTGTTCATCGACAACCTGCCGGGGTTGCCGGACAACCTGGCCTTCAATGGCCGCGATCGCTTCTGGGTGGCGCTGTATGCGCCGCGCAACGCCTTGCTCGACAAAACGGCGGCGCACCCTTTCGCGCGCAAGATGATCGCGCGCGCGATGCTCGTCCTGCCCAGGCCAGTGGAAAAACGCGCGTTTGTGCTGGGACTGGACCTCGAGGGCAAGGTGGTCACCAATCTCCAGGACGGCAGCAGCGACAATTATTCGCCGATCACCACCGTGCGTGAGTATGGGCAGTGGTTGTATTTTGGCTCGTTAAAAGCGAAGAACATGGCCCGATTGCGGCTAAGCACGGCATTGCAATAAGCCTGTAGGAGCGTGGCTTGCCCGCGATGGCGCCCTGTCAGTCGATATCAATGTTGAATTTGCTGGCCGCATCGCGGGCAAGCCCGCTCCCACAGGAAATGTCGATGTCCGAATTACCTGGGATCCATCTCGCCATCGCGCACTGCATTATCGGTTTCTTCCCGTACCCGCTCCCGATCGATGTCAGCGCCGTCATCCTGATCCATGGGGATGGCACCTTCGTTGTTCGGTAGTTCATCTATTCCCGGCTCATCCTCAGGGTTGACGGTAGTGCGGCCGGGACTCAAGGGTTCTGGGTGGGTCGGGATGGGATCGTAGCCGCCCTGTTCTTCACTGGGGAATTTTGGATCAGTCATGAGGCACCTCGCATGTAGCCGCGTCATCGGGCTCCAAGCATTCGAGGTGCCGGTCAATATCGCCGTTCCAATTATTCAGCCACCGATTGTCGGTGGCTCACGGCGCCTGGAGTTGCCTGACGATCTTGTCCTTGACCTCCAGGCGCTTGGCCTTGAGCTTTAACACCGCGTCATCACTGGATTTGGCTTGCTCTGCCTTCACGACTTCGGCGTCCGCCTGCGAGTATTTGTTGATCAGTGAATCCAATAACGGATCCTTGGTGCGTTTCTGCTGGATTTCTTCCTTTGTGCAACTCAAATCCTGATAAAGGTCATGGGGCACCGGCATGGAACACCTCCGTTTGTTAATCGGTAGCAAACGCGATTGATTGCGTTCGCCAACTATCAGAATGGCCTTGGTTGGCCGGTTCTGTCGACCACCTGTCAGACCAGCGGTGTCCGTTCGTCGTCCTTTCGAAAATGCAATAAAACCTTTGCCCCCGCCGCGCCCTCCACAGCATAACGATCAACTCGATCGCCAATGATCAACTGTGTGGAGAAGAACCAATGGACGGATTTAACCTGCGCCACCTCACTCTGGCCATCGCCTTGAGCACCACCATGGGCGCGGCATTCGCGGCAACCTCCAACGATTTCGTCGACAAGGCAGCCGCAGGCGGTATCGCCGAGATCGAGACCAGCCGCCTGGCGCTGGAAAAAAGCCAGTCAGCCGACGTCAAGGCGTTCGCCAACATGATGATCACCGATCATTCCAAGGCCAACGATGAACTGGCGGCCATCGCGAAAAAGAATGACATTGAAGTGCCGGACACCACGACACTGGTGAAACAGGCCAAGGAAAAGATCCTCGACATGCGAGACGAGTCCTTCGATTCGGCCTATGCCAACAATCAGGTCAAGGCTCACGAAGACACCATCGAGCTGTTCAAGAAAGAAGCCAATACCGTGACCGACGACAAGACCAAAGGCGCAACGGAGCTCAAGGGCTTCGCGCAAAAAATGTTGCCAGGGCTGGAAAAACACTTGGATATGGCGAAAAAGCTGCAGGCCGCCCATCCAGACAAATAGGCCTCATTAAACAAAAAAAGACCGCATCAGATGCGGTCTTTTTATTTACGCCAAACCTAGCCACCGTCGGTATCGATGTCGGCATCCGTGTCATCGCCAGGCTTGGGCCGATCGGGATCAGGTTTAAAGCCCGGGCTGAACTCATTGTCGTTGTCGCTGTGAACATTTTTCTGATCGACCGCTTTGTCGGCACTTTCCGGTTCGGGGGTCTTGGCGTTTTCGTCTAGTTCATTTTCATCTTTCATAACTACCTCGTGCATCGCGTTCGAAACGTTCGGGTCATAACAATTCGAAGTCTCAAAGCCAGCAACGTTCCCTTCGCTTCTGTCCTACAGTCCATGGGCAAGCGGATGAAATTTCCTGTTGAACGCGAACAACTATTTCATCCGCCAAATGTCACTGCTTTGCGCCGGTCATTTTTTGGGGAATCGGCTGCATACTTTCAAGGAGACAAGTCCCATGGCGGCACTGCAAACCAGCACGCTCGAAGCGATGAAGAAAAACCAGGCACACCTGCTTGCCGAATGGAAAAACGGCCTGGAGGCCAGCGGCGCCACGCGCAATCTCAAAGAGCAGGATCTGCAACAGCAGACTTCGGAATTCCTGCAACTGGTCATCTCGGGCCTGCAAAATGGCAATGGCCAGAACATTGCCGCGTCGAGCTGGGATGAAATTCGCCAGTTCCTCGACAAGCTCTCCCATAGCCGCGCCCTGCTCGGCCAGGATTCGCACCAGACCGCCAGTTTCATCTTCTCGCTCAAAGGTCCGCTGTTTGCCCTGTTGCAGAACCATTACCAGGACAGCCCGGCGCTGTTGGCCGAGCAACTCTGGGAAATCTCCGAACTGCTCGACGCCCTGGGCATGCACACCATCCGCACCTTCCAGAAATCTCGCGAAGCGGTGATCAAGCGCCAGCAGGAAGAACTGCTGGAGCTGTCGACCCCGGTGGTCAAACTGTGGGACGGCGTCCTCGCCCTGCCCATGATCGGCACCCTGGATTCGCAACGCACCCAGGTGGTGATGGAATCGCTGCTGCAGCGGATCGTCGACACCGGCTCGGAGATCGCCATCATCGACATCACCGGCGTGCCGACCGTCGATACCCTGGTGGCCCAGCACCTGCTCAAGACCGTCACCGCGATTCGCCTGATGGGTGCCGACTGCATCATCAGTGGGGTGCGCCCACAGATCGCCCAGACCATCGTGCACCTGGGGCTGGACCTGCAAGGCGTGGTGACCAAGGCCAACCTGGCCGATGCCCTGAAACTGGCCCTGACCCGGCTGGGACTGAACGTCAGCAAGGCGCACTGAGATGGAGCGCATTCCGATTCTGCAAATGGGCGACTTCCTCCTGGTGACCATCCAGGTGGACATGCATGACCAGTTGGCCCTCACCCTGCAAGACGACCTGTCCGAACGCATCAGCCGCACCTCCGCCCGCGGCGTGCTGATCGATATCTCCGCCCTGGACATGGTGGACTCGTTCATCGGCCGGATGATCGGGACCATTTCCGGGCTGTCGAGAATCATGGACGCCCAGACCGTGCTGGTCGGCATGCAGCCCGCGGTGGCCATCACCCTGGTGGAGCTTGGCCTGACCCTGCCCGGTGTCAGTACCGCGCTGAATGTCGAGCGCGGGATGAAACTGCTTCAGGCACGAGTACGCGAACAATGACTGTACGCAGCAGCGGCACTCATCCGATTCACATCGAGCAGGACGTCGTCCTGGCCCGCCAGCTGGCGCGCAAACTCGCCCAGGAATGCGGCATGCGCCTGATCGACCTGACCAAAATGGTCACCGCGGTCAGCGAGTTGGCGCGCAATACCATGGTCTACGGCGGTGGCGGCGACATGGACTGGCAAATCCTCGATGAAGACCCGCGCGTTGGCCTGCGCCTGGTGTTCCGTGACGAAGGCCCGGGTATCCCCGACATCAAACTGGCCATGACCGATGGCTGGACCTCCGGTTCCGGCCTGGGCCTGGGCCTGACCGGTGCCAAGCGTCTGGTCAATGAATTCGAACTCGACACTGCACCGGGAAAGGGTACTCGCGTAACGATTACCCGATGGACATGAATTTCGGCGGAGCGATGACCCAAGTGCTGGTCATCGAGGACAACAGCCAAATCGGCCATGCACGGCGTACTGCGCACAAACTTGCAGAGCTTCACGGCTTCGACACCACGGACGCGGGACGGGTAGCGCTGGTCGCCACCGAGCTGGCCAGCAACATTCTCAAGCACGCCGCCCGGGGCGAAATGCACCTGAGGGTATTGCCCCGGACAAACGGCGCCGGTATCGAGATGCTCGCCATCGACCGCGCCCAGGGTTTTGACCTGCAGGCCTGCCTGGCCGACGGGTTTTCCACCGGAGGCACCCAGGGTATTGGCCTCGGCGCCGTATCGCGCCAGACCGAGGTGTTCGATGTGTATGCAGATTCGCGGGGGGCCGTGCTGCTCACGCGCTTGTACCCACGCACGGACAAGGCCGCGGACCTGCGCATCGGTGTCAGCCAGCATTCGTTGCGCAACGATCCCGCCTGTGGCGATACCTGGCACCTGGCGCTGGACGGGCCGCGCATCAGCGCCCTGGTGATCGATGGCCTGGGTCATGGTGAAGAAGCCGAACTCGCCGCCCGCGCCGGCGAGAAAGCCTACGCGCTGCAGCCCTTCGCCTCACCGCTGCTGGTGTTGGAAGACATTCATCACGCCATGACCGGTACCCGCGGCGGTGCGCTGGCCGTTGCCCAGTTCGACGCTGACCGCGATGCGTTGCAGTTCATCGGCATCGGCAACATCGGCGCCTGCCTGATCGCACCGGACAAGTCCCGCGGCCTGGCCTCTCACCCCGGCATCGTCGGCGGGCAGTATCGAAAGGCGCAGCCCTTTGACTATGCTCAGGTAAGCGGTCAACTGCTGATCATGTACAGCGACGGCCTGCAGTCGCGCTGGAACCTTGCGGATTACCCCGGCCTGGTGCACCGCCATCCGGCCGTGATCGCCGCCATCCTGCACCGCGATTTCTGCCGTGGACGCGACGATGTCACGGTGCTGGTCATTGCCCTGGAGGCAGCCCATGGCTGACATGCCCATGAGTCAAATCGACGAACAAGCCGCCATGATCGCGCGCTTGCAGGGTGAAGCCATTGCCCTGCGCGCCGAGCTGGATGAAACCAACCAGGGCGTTTTGGCGCTATACGCCGAACTCGACAACCAGGCCGAACAGCTGCGCCAGGCCTCGGACCTGAAAAGTCGCTTCCTGTCCTACATGAGCCATGAGTTTCGCACGCCCTTGGGCTCGATCCTGAGCATCGCCAGCCTGCTGACCGATGAACTCGACGGGCCGCTGAGTGGCGAGCAGCACAAGCAGGTGGCCTTCGTCAGCAATGCCGCGCGGGAGCTGAGCGACATGGTCGACGACCTGCTGGACCTGGCGAAGATCGAAGCCGGGCGCATCACCATTTCACCGGCCTGGTTCGACATGTTCGACCTGTTCGCCGCCCTGCGCGGCATGTTCCGGCCGATTGTCGATACCAGCGCCGTGGACCTGATCTTCGAAGAGCCGGTGGGCCTGCCCCGGCTGTACACCGACGACAAGAAGCTCGCGCAGATCCTGCGCAACTTCATTGCCAACTCGTTGAAGTTCACCACCCGCGGAGAAGTCCGGGTCTCGGCGCGCCTGGAAAACGATGACTACGTGCGTTTCGCCGTCAGCGACAGCGGAATTGGTATCGCTCCAGAGCTACATGGTGCATTGTTTGAAGACTTCTCCCAAGTCGACTCTCCGCTGCAAAAACGCCTGCGTGGAACCGGGCTCGGGCTGTCGCTGTGCAAACGCTTCGCGCTGTTGCTGGGCGGCGAAGTCGGGGTCCAGAGCACGCCAGGCGTGGGCTCGACCTTTTTCGTGATCATCCCGCTGGCCATCGCCATGGAGCCTGCCGATGAAACGTGACCTGCGTTTGCTGATCGTCGACGACAACGTCGCCACGCGCTACGCCTTGCGCCGGCGCCTGGAACGTCACGGCTATGAAGTGCTGGAGAGCGGCACCGGCAGCGAAGGCCTGGAGTTGATCGCCAGCGTGGCGATCGACGCCTTGATCCTCGACGTCAACCTGCCGGACATGAGCGGTTTCGACATCGTCCGCAAACTGCGCTCGGAGCCTGCTACCGCCCTGCTCCCGGTGATTCACGTATCCGCGGCGTCGATCCAGACCGGCGACATCATCACCGGCCTCGACGCCGGTGCCGACGCCTACCTGATCCACCCGGTGGACCCGGATGTGCTGCTGGCGACCCTGCGTACCCTGCTGCGGGTGCGCGAAACCGAGAATGCCCTGCGCGAAAGCGAGTCGCGCTTTCGCGAGATTTTCGTCAATGTCTCGGCGCCCATCGCCGTGCTGGATGCGCAACTCAAGGTCCACGAATGCAACCATGCGTTCGCCCAGCTGATTCAGGACAACCTCGAGCCGGAGACCCTGAGCCAGTGTTTCGCCGACGACCAGTGCGCGGTCATCGAGGAGCTGCGCCTGCGCCTGGCCTATGGCGAACGCTGGAAAGGCACCTTGAGCATGCGCGTGCAGGGGGAGATTCGCGAGACGGAGTGGCAGATTTCACCTTACCGCACACCGGAACTGAGCCTGGTGTTCGTCGAGGATGTCACCGAGCACCGGCACCGCGAACGCTCGCACCTGGCGCGACTGGACGATGCCACGACCCAACTGGCCAACGAAGTCGCCGAACGCGCGCGCACCGAAGCCCAGCTGCTGCAGGTGCAGAAAATGGACGCGCTGGGCAAGCTGACCGGCGGCATTGCCCACGACTTCAACAACCTGCTGACTGGCATCATCACCAGCCTGGAACTGATCCAGAAACGAGTCGCCGAGTCGCGTACCGACAAGGTCGCGTTCTATGCCGAAGCGGCGTTGAACTCGGCCATGAGTGCCGCCTCCCTGACCCATCGCCTGCTCGCATTCGCCCGTCAGCAACCCCTCGATACCCGGCCCGTGGACATCAACCAGCACATCCGCTCCCTCGAGGAACTGCTGGTGCGCACCATCGGCGAACGCATCGCCCTCAAGCTTGAACTGACCAGCAAACCGGCCATCGCCCTGGTCGATCCGATCCAACTGGAAAGCGCCGTGCTCAACCTGGTGATCAACGCCCGCGATGCCCTGCCCCAGGGTGGCAATATCTGGGTCAACACCTATGCCGCCTATTCCCACGGCGATCCCAACCTGGCCGATGGCGCCTATGTCGCCCTGTCGGTGCGCGACGACGGTACCGGTATCGAACACAACGTGATCGACAAGGTGTTCGATCCGTTTTTCACCACCAAACCCCTGGGCCAGGGCACCGGGCTCGGGTTGTCGACCATCTACGGTTTCGCCCGCCAGTCAGGTGGCGATGCGCATATCCGTAGCGTGGCGCGACGCGGGACCGAAGTCACCATCATGTTGCCGGCCAGCGCCGACCCCACCGCCGCCGCCGTCGAATCGGCGACCATGGCCCCTGAGGGTGGCGGTGAACATGTGCTGATCGTCGAGGACACACCGTCGGTGCGCATGTTCGTCGCCGAAGTGCTGGTGGATGCCGGCTACCGTTGCACACAGGCGAGCGACATCGAAGGGGCCCTGGAACGCCTGCAGAACGACGAATCCATCGACCTGTTGCTGACCGATGTCGGCCTGCCGCGCATGAGCGGCCGGGAACTGGCCGACATCGCGCGGGGCTGGCGCGAACACCTGCCGATCCTGTTCATGACCGGCTATGCCGAAACCGCGATCAACCGCCAGGTGTTTTTGGGTGACGGCATGGAGATACTGATCAAGCCGTTCCAGATCAATGAGCTGCTGGACAAGGTGCGGCGCACGATCAACGGCGCCTGAGAGCATGATGGCGGCATAACGGCCGCCACCGCATCGCCAGCAAGCCGGCTCCTACAGATCTGTGTCACGCCCCAAACCCAACGCACCCCGCAAACCCTGTAGGAGCTGGCTTGCCAGCGAAGGCGGCATAACGGCCACCATCGCATCGCCAGCAAGCCGGCTCCTACAGAGGCGTGTCACGCTCCTAGAACCCGTGCCAGAAACGGCGCCGTCCGGCTTTTTTTGCTGCCGGCGACTTTCTGCGGCGCCCCCGCCACCACAACCTTGCCCCCCTGATCCCCCGCCCCCGGGCCGATATCGATCACCCAGTCACACTGCGCCACCACGCGCATTTCATGTTCGACGACGATCACCGTGTGCCCCGCAGACACCAGGTTGTTCAACTGCTCGAGCAAGCGATCGACGTCGCGCGGGTGCAGGCCCGTCGTCGGTTCGTCGAGCACGTAGAGCGTCGCCCCGCGCTGGTTGCGTTGCAGCTCGGTGGCCAGCTTGATGCGCTGGGCTTCACCCCCGGACAGCTCGGTGGCCGGTTGGCCGAGGCGCAGGTAGCCCAGGCCGATATCGCGCAGCACCTCCAGGGAACGGCGCACCGCCGCTTGTTCGGCGAACACTTCCACCGCCTGGTCCACCGTCAGTTGCAGCACCTGGGCGATGGTCAGGCCCTGCCAGGTGATCGCCAGCGTCTCGGGGTTGTAGCGCGCGCCGTGGCAGGTCGGGCATGGCGCATAGACGCTGGGCATGAACAGCAATTCGACGCTGACAAAACCTTCGCCTTCACAGGTCGGGCAGCGGCCTTTGGCGACATTGAAGGAGAACTGCCCGGCGTCGTATCCCGCCGCCTGCGCCTCAGGCGTGGCCGCGTAGAGCTTGCGCACGTTGTCGAACAGCCCGGTGTAGGTCGCGAGGTTGGAGCGCGGTGTGCGGCCAATGGGCTTCTGATCGACCTGCACCAGGCGCTTGATCGACGCCAGGCCCGCCGTGACCTGCCCGCCACTGACGGTCGGGGCTTCGTCTTCCAGGCTCAGTTCCTGCGGCTCGCTCTCGGTGCCCGGACGCCCCAGATGCGCACCGACCAGCTCCAGCAACGCCTGGCTGACCAGGCTGGATTTACCCGAACCCGACACACCGGTCACCGCCGTGAAACAGCCCAAGGGAAACTCGACGCTGAGGTTGTTAAGATTGTTGCGCGTGACGCCTTCGAGACGCAGCCAGTCGCTGGCCTTGCGGGCACGGCGGGATTGGCTGACGTGTTCGGCGAACAGGTAGGCGCGGGTCTGCGAATCCTTCACGTCTGCCAGCCCCGCCGGCGCACCGCTGTACAGCACCCGGCCGCCATGCTCGCCCGCCGCCGGGCCGACATCGATCAACCAGTCGGCGCGGCGCATGGTTTCCAGGTCGTGCTCGACCACGAACAGGGTATTGCCCGCCGCCTTCAAGCGCTGCAGGGCTTCGAACAGCGCTTCACCGTCGGCCGGGTGCAATCCAGCCGAGGGTTCGTCCAGCACATAGATCACGCCGAACAACTGAGAACCCAGCTGGGTCGCCAGGCGCAGGCGCTGCAACTCTCCGGATGAAAGGGTCGGCGTACTGCGCTCCAGGGCCAGGTAACCGAGGCCAAGGTCGGTCAAGGTGCTGACCCGCTCCAGCAAGTCCTGGGCAATGCGTTGCGCAGCGAGGCGTTTTTCCACCGAGAGATTCGGCGTGTGGCGCACATCGGGGGCGTTGGCGTGGCCACTGGCGCCGTGGGCCACGCGTTGCTCGCGGGCCTGGCGGGTCTGCTGGTGGGTCAATACCTCACCGGCCTCATCGGCCTCTTCGAGGTAATGCCGGGCCGCTACCGGCTTGAGCACTTCGGCGACTTGCAGCAAGGGCATCTGCGACAGTTCACCGATGTCGTAGCCGGCGAAGGTCACCGACAGGGCTTCGTGCTTGAGGCGCTTGCCCGCACACAACGGGCAAGGGCTGCCGAGCATGAAACGCGAGACGCGCTTCTTCATCAGCGCACTTTGCGAATGGGTGAACGTGTGCAGGATGTAGCGCCGGGCGCCGGTGAAGGTGCCCTGGTAACTCGGTTCCATCTTGCGCTTGAGGGCGACCCGGGTTTCCTGCGGGGTGAGCCCGGCGTACACCGGCACTGTGGGGGTTTCTTCGGTGAAGAGAATCCAGTCGCGCTGCTTTTTCGGCAGGTCGCGCCAGGGCACATCGACGTCGTAGCCCAGGGTCACCAGGATGTCCCGCAGGTTCTGGCCCTGCCAGGCCATGGGCCAGGAAGCGATGGCGCGCTGGCGAATGGTCAGGCTCGGGTCCGGCACCATCAGTGCTTCCGTGACTTCGTATACCCGGCCCAGGCCGTGGCATTGCGGGCATGCGCCTTGGGGCGTGTTCGGAGAAAAGTCTTCGGCATAGAGCATCGGCTGCCCCGCCGGGTAGCTGCCGGCACGGGAATACAGCATGCGGATCAGGCTCGACAAGGTCGTGACGCTGCCCACCGAAGAACGTGTGCTCGGCGTGCCCCGTTGTTGCTGCAGGGCCACCGCGGGCGGCAAGCCCTCGATGGAATCGACATCCGGCACGCCCACCTGATCGATCAGGCGTCGCGCATAAGGCGCCACGGATTCGAAATAGCGCCGCTGTGCTTCGGCGTACAGGGTCGAAAACGCCAGGGACGACTTGCCCGAGCCGGACACGCCGGTGAACACCACCAGGGCATCGCGGGGAATGTCGACATCGACGTTCTTGAGATTGTGCTCCCGGGCGCCACGCACCCTGACCATGCCGGAGGGAGGGTTGCAGGTGCGTTTGTCAGTCATGGCCCAGCCTTGATCGGAAGGTTAAAAACTGTAGGAGCTGGCTTGCCAGCGAAGGCGGCTTCGCAGTCAACAACAATGCCAGCTGATACACCGCCATCGCTGCGATGCGGCGACCCGACAAGCCAGCTCCTACAGGACATGTTCAGCCGTTGAGCACTGTACGGATCATCTGGGTCAGCGCTTGCGGCCCATAGGGCTTGCTCAGCAAATGAGTATCCGGGCTGAGCTGGTGATTGCGCGAGATGATGTCGCGGGTGTGGCCGGAGGTGAACAACACCGCCACCGGGGGATGCTGGACCTTGGCCCATGCCGCCAGGTCCGAGCTTTTGATCAGGCCCGGCATGACCACGTCGGTGAAGATCAGGTCCACCGCCGCGCCCTCCAGCAACATCTGCATGGCAGCATCGGCATTGGCGGCGGTGAGCACCTGGTAGCCCTCTTCGCGCAGCAACTCCACGGTTGAAACGCGTACCGCCTCATTGTCCTCGACCACCAGGATGCGCTCGTTGGCGCCCTGTTGCTGCACATCGGCACGGGGCGTTTCACTGTCCATCGAACGCAGGCTGCGCGGGAAATACATCTGCACCCGGGTGCCCTGCCCAACCACGCTGGACATTTCGATATGCCCGCCACTCTGCTTGACGAAACCGAACACCATGCTCAAGCCCAGCCCCGTGCCCTGGCCGTCGGGCTTGGTGGTGAAAAACGGCTCGAACGCCTGGGCGAGCACCTGCGGCGGCATACCGGCGCCGCTGTCGGCCACGGACACCCGCACATAGTCGCCGGCGACGATGCCCTTGCCGGTGCAAAAGCCCTGGTCAAGGCAAATATTCTCGGCGCCAAGGTCGATGGTCCCCTCACCCTGCATCGCATCACGGGCATTGATCGCCAGGTTGAGGATGGCGTTTTCCAGTTGATTGCGGTCGACGAAGACCTGCCAGGAGTTCGGTGGCGCGCTCATATGGACGTGGATGGTTTCGCCCAGCGCGCGCTGCAGCAGTTCACCCAGGCCGTCGAAAATCTGCTGCGGCGTACAAATGGCCGGGGACAACGGCTGGCGCCGGGCAAATGCAAGCAATTGCGAAGACAATTTTGCCCCGCGCTCGACAGCGGCAATCGACGCCGCCACCCGGCGCTGGACATTGGCGTTCTGCGGCTCATGTCGGGCCAGCAGGTGCAGGTTGCCAGCGATCACCTGCAACAGGTTATTGAAGTCATGGGCCACGCCCCCGGTCAGGCCCCCAATGGCCTCGAGTTTCTGCGACTGGCGCAATTGCTCTTCCGCCGCCAGCCGCGCCTCGACTTCGTCGGCAACTCGCTGCTCCAGATTGCGGGTGAACCTGAGCAAGGATTCTTCGGCGCTCTTGCGTTCATGGATGTCGATCAACACCCCGGGGAAACGAAACGGTTCGCCCTGCTCGTTGAACTCGCAGCAGCCACTGGCGAGCACCCAACGGTAGCTGCCATCGGCGCGCAGCACCCGGTATTCGGCATTGAAGGGCTCGCCGGTTGCGACTGACTGCTCGACCTGTTCCTGCATCCAACTGAGATCGTCGGGGTGAATCCGTGCTTCGGCGATGTCCGGTGGCAGGTCGGCCAGGTTTTGCTCGGCGGGGTAGGAGAAGGTCCGGGCGAAACGTTCATCGCCGCTCAGCACATTGGCCTTGACGTCCCAGACGAACGATCCGAGCAAGGCGCCGGCATTCAACGCCAGGCGCACGCGTTCGTTATCGGCGCGATAAGCATCTTCGGCAGCCTGGCGACGGCGTTCGGAAATCACATGTTCCGTCGTCTCGACGACCATTGCCATGACCCCGGCCGGCTTGCCGTCATCGTCAGCCACCGGGCTGTAATAGAGGTCCAGCCAGACGTCCTCGGGGACGCCATCGCGCAGCAGCACCAACTCCTTGCCCCGGTAGGACAAGGTGCCGCCGGCCAGGCAGGTATCGACCACGTGCCGATTGAATTCGGCGACTTCCGGCCAGCCCAGTTCCACCGGCGCCCCCAACAGATAGGGATGGCGCCCGCCGGCGAACTTCGAATAGGCGTCGTTGTAGATCATGTAGCCGGGCCGCCCCCACAACATCACCATCGGCAACGGCGAGGCGAGCATCATCTGCACCGAACTGCCAAGGCTTTTCGGCCAGGCATCGAGGCTGCCCAGCTCGGTCCGGCTCCAGTCGAACGCACGAATACGCTCGGCCATTTCGCCGTTCCAACCGGCACATCCGTGGCTATCTTCTAGAAACTGCATCGACTGGATCTGCGTCCCGGTAATTGCACCCGTCTGTTTCGAGCATCGCGGATGGCAATGGTTTCATAGAGGTATAGCTGATTCGAGAAATTGACGCAGCCCTTGAAGGAGCTGCCGCAGGCTGCGATCTTTTGATCTTGCTTTGAAAAAATCAAAGTCAAAAGATCGCAGCCTTCGACAGCTCCTACAAGGGGCGCGGGAAACTTTAGACCTCAATCAAATGCTTGAGCGGGTGATACCCCGTTTTCAACGTGGCCGCCACATCCAGAATCGCCTTCTCGATGCCATTCAAATGGATGCAGGTCAGCTCGATCGCCGCGCTCTGGTTGCCCGCCTCGATGTACTCGATCAAACGCAGGTGTTCGTCATCGCGACAGGCTTCGTGGCTGTCGTCGTCCAGCGCGGCGGCGTACAGCGAGGCCCGGGAGATCAGTTTCTGGAACCAGTCGAGCAACACCGGGTTGTTCAGGCTGCGGGCCAGCTTGATGTGGAACTCGCCGAGCAGATGGATCAAGCGTTCGTGGTCACCGTCGCGATGGGCCTCGTCCTCCAGTAGCAAGTGATCGCGCAGATCCCGGGTCACCGCCGTATCGCGCCGGCGACACAGTTCGCTGACGATGCCGATCTCGACCAGGCGCCGGGTTTCGAACAACGAACGAATCTCTTCGTCGCTAGGCAGCGACACCGACGCACCCTTATTGGGCTCGGTGGTGACCAGTCCATCGGCTTCCAATTGCTTGAGCGCGGCACGCACGGACGTGCGGCTAACGTTGAAAAGTTCGGCCAACGAAGATTCGCCGAGCTTCATGCCAGGACGCAGCGAGCGTTTGCTGATCGCCTCGTAAACCCCTTGGTAGACGCGGTCGACCGTGGTTTCCAGTTTCTTCTCCGCCATTCGATGACTCCTTGAGCGCTACGCAACCCACTCCAGGCGAATCCACAGCCTTGCAAAAGGGGGTTGCACAAGCAGGTTAATCCGGGTATTTCTAAATTGCATCCAGATTTTGCATACAATAATTAGAGGAATGCACCATTATGGGTCATCCAATTGCAATTGAAGTGCGAAGCGTCTCAAAACGTTATTCCGACGATCCCGGGCTGGCGCCAGCCCTCGACAATGTGTCTGTCGACATCGCCGACAACGAATTCTTCACCCTGCTCGGCCCCTCCGGCTGCGGCAAGACCACCCTGCTGCGCACCATCGCCGGCTTCGAGCATGTCAGTGAGGGCGAGATTCGTCTTGCCGGTGAACCGGTCAACGATCTGCCGCCGTTCAAGCGTCGGGTCAACACGGTGTTCCAGAGCTACGCGCTGTTTCCGCACATGAGTGTCGCGCAGAATATCGCCTTCGGCCTCGAGATGCAGGGTCTTGATCGCAAGCTGATCCCGCAACGGGTCGATGAGATGCTGGCGCTGGTGCAAATGCAACACCTGGCCAAGCGCAAACCGGCGGAACTGTCCGGTGGCCAGCAACAGCGAGTGGCGCTGGCCCGGGCCCTGGCGCCGAAGCCCAAGGTGCTGTTGCTGGATGAACCGCTGTCGGCGCTGGACCTCAAGCTGCGCAAGGAAATGCAGGTCGAACTCAAGCGCGTGCAGAAAGAAGCCGGGATCACCTTCATCTTTGTCACCCACGATCAGGAAGAAGCCCTGACCCTGTCCGATCGCATCGCCGTCATGTCCGCCGGCAAGATCCTGCAGATCGGCACGCCGAACGAAATCTACGAAAATCCCCAGCACCGGTTCGTCGCCCAGTTCATTGGCGACATCAACTTCCTCCCCGGCCACCTCAAGCGCGGCCAGCACAACGAAAAGCTCTTCGTGCCCAACGGCATGCCGGTGGAAATCCCCTGCCCGGCCCAGGGCTTCGACGGCTCCAGCGTGCAACTGGCGTTCCGCCCGGAGCGTTCGCAACTGGTCGACCCGACGCAACCACACCACCTGCGCGGGGTGATCGAAGCGGTGTTGTATGTCGGCACCGCGACCCTCTACCAGTGCCGCTTGAACAACGACATCAAGGTCATGCTGCGCGAAAACAACGAAGGCCTTAACCGCAATCGCGGGGTCGGCGACCGTGTCGCGGTCAACCTGCCACCCCACGCCTGCCTGTTGATGGAGGCCTGAGATGAGTGTCAGCAGCACTTCCCCAGCCCTCAACCGCGCGCTGTTACTCAGCCCGGTGGTCCTGACCCTGCTGGCCCTGATCGCCATTCCGCTGGGCATCATGGGCTACATCAGCCTGTTGCCGCGCAACGTCTATGGCGGCGTCGACTGGCAGGCCGACTGGCAATTGCAAAGTTATGTGCAGCTGTTTTTCCAGGAAGGTTTCGACGGCGAACTGGAGCTTAATTGGGTCTATGCCCAGGCGCTGATCCGCTCGGTGTTCCAGGCAGGCGGCACCACGGTGTTGTGTTTCCTGTTCGGCTTTCCGGTGGCACTGTGGATGTCGAGCCTGACCCCGCGTCGGCGCAACCTGATGGTGTTGCTGATCACCATCCCGTTCTGGACCAACCTGCTGATCCGCAACTACGCCTGGCTGATCATCCTGCGCGAACAGGGCTGGGTCGCCCAGAGCCTCAACGCGCTGTTCCCCCAGGCCGGCGGCATCACCCTGCTCTACAACGACTTCGCGGTCAGCGTCGGGCTGGTCTACAGCTTCCTGCCGTTCATGATCCTGCCGATCTACTCGACCCTGGAAAAACTCGACTGGCGCCTGGTGGAAGCCGCTTATGACCTGGGGGCCAACCGCTGGCATGCGTTGAAGCGGATCATCCTGCCGCTGTCGATGCCGGGGGTGATCGCCGGTTCATTGCTGGTGTTCGTACCGAGCCTCGGTGCCTTTATCACCCCGGCGATTCTCGGCGGCGGCAAGACCTTGATGATCGGCAACCTGATCCAGCAACAGTTCGGCACCGCGCGCAACTGGCCCCTGGGCAGTTCGCTGTCGTTCCTGCTGCTGGGGATCATGTTGCTGTCCCTGGTGCTGTACGCCCTCTATAGCCGCAAGGCCGCCAAGACCCACCGCCCGGGAGCACACGCATGATCGCCCTGCACCTGAAAAAACTGCCGCTGACCCGTGAAGTCAGTCTGTTGATGCTGGCCTATCTGTACCTGCCGATCTTCGTGCTGATCGCCTACAGTTTCAACGCCAACCGCTCGGCGACGGTATGGACCGAGTTCTCGTTTGCCTGGTACGGGCGGATCCTGGCCAACCCGTCGATCCAGACCGCGGCGCTGAACTCGATCATCGTCGCCAGCATCGCCACGGTGTGTGCCACGGCGATTGCCCTGCTCGCGGCACTGGCGACCTACCGGCCGTTCTATGGGCAGAAGATGGTCGAAGGCGGGATCAACCTGCCGCTGATCCTGCCGGAGATCGTCACAGCCGTGGCCACCCTGCTGCTGTTCATGGCGCTGGGGATCAAGCTCGGTTTGCTCACGGTGATCGTCGCGCACGTCGGCTTCTGCATTCCCTTCGCCTACCTGCCGATCCGCGCGCGGCTCAATGACCTGGACAAGAGCCTGCTGGAAGCGGCGAACGACCTGTACGCCAATCCATGGCAGGTGTTCCGCCGGGTGACGCTGCCGTTGCTGTGGCCGGCGGTGCTGTCCGGGTCGGTGCTGGCGTTCGTGGTCAGCCTCGACGATTTCATCATGACCTTCTTCGTCGCCGGTCCCGGTTCGACCACCTTGCCGGTGTACATCTTCTCCGCGATCAAGGCCGGCGTGACGCCGGAGATCAACGCGATCTCGACCCTGATGCTGGTGATTTCCATCGTGCTGGTGGTGCTGGCCTTCTGGCTGGGACAGCGCGGCAAAAACCAATAATCCTGGAGCGCTTCAACCATGAAAACAAAAAGCATGTGCTTCGCTGTTGCCGGTCTGGCCCTGAGTTGCTTCACCGCGTTGAGTACACAGGCCGCCGAGCCCAAGGAACTGTTCTTCTACAACTGGACCGACTACTACCCGGTCGACCTGCTGGCCAAGTTCGAAAAGGAGACCGGGATCAAGGTCACCATGGACGGCTACGACAGCAATGAAACCCTGCTGGCCAAATTGCAGGCCGGTGGCGCGGCGTACGACGTGATCGTGCCGTCGCAATCGATCATGCGCACCCTGATCAACCAGGACCTGCTGCTGGAAATCGACGCCTCGGCCCTGCCCAACTTCCAGCACGTCAAGCCGGCGTTCCGCGACCCGAGCTTCGACCCCGGCCGCAAGTTCTCGGCACCGTACCTGTGGGGTACCACCGGGTTCTCCTATGACAGCGCGCGGGTGCCCGGCGGCAAACTCGACGACTCGTGGAAAGAGTTTTTCGAACCGCGCAAGGAACTGCAAGGCCAACTCGCCGCCCTCGACACTTCCAGCAGCGTGATCAACGCCGCCAGCCACTACCTGAATGTCGATGAATGCAGCGAAAACCCCCAGGACGCCAAGCGCATCCTGGAGCTGCTGCAAAAGCAGAAACCCTTCCTGAAGATGTACAGCTCGGACAACACCGTCGACCGCATGGCCAGCGGTGAAGTGATCATGATGCAGAACTGGAACGGCTCCACGGCCCGGGCCACCTTGCAGAAGAGCACGATCAAGTACGTGTATCCGAAGGAAGGCCTGGCGATGTTCCAGGACAACTTCGCCGTGCCGAAAAGCGCACCGCACCCCGGCAACGCGAAGATCTTCATCGACTGGATGATGAAACCGGAAAACGCCGCCGCCGTGTCCAACGCCATCGCCTACGCCAACGGCATCCAGAGCGACAAGTTGATCGACGCCAAGTGGCGCGTCATGGATGCGATCAACATGCCCGACGAATTCGCCTCACGCCTGCGCCCGGAGAAGGAATGCAGCAACAAGGCGCGGGAGCTGCAGGACCGCATTTGGGCGAAGCTCAAGGGCTGATCCAGGACCGAGTCGCGGCCTTCGCTGGCAAGCCAGCTCCTACAGGTATTGTGTTTACGCCGACGTCCCCCTGTAGGAGCTGGCTTGCCAGCGAAGAGGCCCGCCTGAACAACACAGAATTAGAGGTATGAAATGACCCCACCCCGCTGGCTACGAAATGTACGCCCCTACGGCGCCCCCGCCGAAGACATGCTGATCGAAAACGGCCGCTTCACCCAACGTCGCCCCGCCTCGACCACCGAGCTGCTGGCCACCGACATCGACGGCCAGAACCACCTGCTGACCCCCGCCCTGGTGGAAAGCCACGTGCACCTGGACAAGACCCTCTGGGGCCAACCCTGGCGCCCGAACAGTGCCGGCCCGACCCTCAAGGACTACATCGCCAACGAACGACGAATCCTGCGCGAAGTCACCGCGCCCATCGCGCAACGGGCCGGCACCCTGCTGGAAAACTGCATCGCCCGTGGCTCGCTGACCATGCGCTGTCATGTCGACATCGACCCGGAATTCGGCCTGCGCCACGTCGAGGCCATGCAGCAACTGCAGGACAAATACCGCGACCTGATCGACCTGCAACTGGTGGTGTTCCCGCAAACCGGCCTGATCAGCCGCCCCGGTACCGCCGAGCTGATGCGCGAAGCCATGGCCCTGGGCGTGGAAAACGTCGGGGGCCTGGACCCGTGCGGCATCGACAACGACCCAGTGGCGCAACTCGACTTCGTGTTCAACCTGGCCAGCGAGTTCGAGCGTGGCGTCGACATTCACCTGCACGACAAGGGCGAGCTGGGCCTGTGGCAGATCGCGCTGATCGCCGACTACACCGAGCGCTTCGGGCTTGAAGGCCGGGTGATGATCAGTCATGCCTATTGCCTGGGCATGTTGCCCTGGAGCCAGGTCAAGCCTGTAGCCGAGCGTCTGGCAGCCCTGGGTATTTCGCTGATGAGTTCGGCGCCGGCCGACTGCGCGGTTCCGCCGTTCCTGGCGTTGCGCGAGGCTGGCGTCAATGTCTGCCTGGGTTCCGATGGGATTCGCGACGCCTGGTCGCCCATGGGCAACGGCGACATGCTGGAGCGGGCGATGCTGCTGGCGTTTCGATTCGACTTGAACAAGGACGAAGAACTGGCGGCGGCGTTTGCGGCGGCAACGGTCAATGGTGCCCGGGCGCTGGGTTGTGAAGGTTATGGCCTGGAGATGGGTCAAGCGGCAGACTTTTTGTTGATACCAGTGCAGACCCTGGGCGAAGCCGTGGTTTCGCGGCCGGTTCGCCAGGTGTATCGCGGCGGACAATTGATCGCTTCTGGCGGTCGTTTGCTGGAAAGCCGCCTGTGAAACGCATCGGCTTGCGGGCCAGCTGCGTGGTCGGCTTCGACGGCACGCAGCATGTGCTGTGGCGCGATGGCGAAGTGGTGTTCGAAGGCTCGCGCACCGTGTTTGTCGGGCGCGATTACGCCGGGCCGGTGGATCAGTGGATCGACCATGGCAACGCGCTGATCGGCCCGGGTTTCATCGATCTGGATGCGCTGGGCGATCTCGATTCCACGGTGCTGACCCTGGACAACGGCGACGAGCGCGCCATGGGCCGGATGTGGTCGGCGCAGTATCTGGCGCGCGGCCCGCGGGAGAGTTACAGCGCCGAAGAAGAAGTCTTCAAGTACCGCTACGCCTTCAGCCAATTGATCCGCAATGGCATCACCACGGCCATGCCGATCACCTCGATGTATTACCGCGAGTGGGCCGAAACCTACGACGAGTTTGCCGCGGTGGCGGGCGTGGCGGCCGAGCTGGGGCTGCGCACTTACCTCGGCCCCTGCTACATGAGCGGCATGGGTTACTGGCAGGCCGACGGCACGCTGGCCCATCACTGGGACGAAGCCAGGGGCATGGCCGGGCTCGAGGCGGCCGAGCGGTTTTTCCAGGATTTCGATGGAACTCATGGCGGCCTGATTCGCGGCGCACTGCTGCCGGATCGCATCCAGACCTGCACGCCGGCGCTGCTGCAACGCACCGCCGCACTGAGCCGCGAACTCAACGCGCCGATGCGTTTGCATTGCTGCCAGGGGCTCGGCGAGGTGGCGATGGTTGAACAACTGCGCGGTCTTTCGCCACTGGCCTGGCTGGAGGATTTGGGCCTGCTAACCCCGCGCAGCCTGTTGCCCCATGGCATCTACACCCAGGGCGATGCCGACCTGCAACGGGTGGTGGATGGCGGCGCCAGCCTGGTGCATTGCCCGGTGGTGTTTGCCCGGGATGGCGAGGCGCTCAATTCCTTTGGTCGCTATCGCGCCAAGGGCATCAACTTCGCCCTGGGCACCGACACCTGGCCGGCGGACCTGCTGGACAACATGCGCCAGGGTTTGAACATCGCGCGGTTGATGGAAGGCGGTAATTCCCTGACCAGCACGCTGGATCTGTACAACGCCGCCACCCTCGGCGGTGCCAAGGCCCTGGGCCGTGACGATCTCGGGCGCCTGGCGCCGGGGGCCAAGGCCGACATCACGGTGTTCAGCCTGCGCGGCCTGCACCTGGGGCCGCTGTTCGACCCACTGAAAAACCTGGTTTTGGCCGGGCGTGGAGACGATTGCATCGCCAGCTACATCGACGGTCGCTGCGTGATGCTGGACGGTCAGGTCCAAGGTGTCGACTACCCCGCCCTGCAGCGCCAGGCCCAACGACAATTCGAAAAACTGATGCGCAGCCACAGCGACCGGGCCTTCGGCCAACCGGACTGGAAGACCTTGTTCCAGCCGGCCATCCCGTTCGCCGACGACTACAGCGCACAGGTGCCGCTCTGCGCCATCGATCCACTCCTTTAGAGAATTCTGCCTATGCAAAGCTTCGACTTCAGCACACTGAGTGCGCGCGACAAATACAAGATCCTGATCGGCAGCGTGGTGCCACGGCCGATTGCCCTGGTCACCACCGTCGATGCTGAAGGCCGCGTCAATGCCGCGCCGTTCAGCTTTTTCAATGCGCTGTCGGCCGACCCACCGATCCTGGC
Source organism: Pseudomonas sp. MHK4 (assembly GCF_054600775.1). NCBI lineage: Bacteria > Pseudomonadati > Pseudomonadota > Gammaproteobacteria > Pseudomonadales > Pseudomonadaceae > Pseudomonas > Pseudomonas sp. MHK4. The sequence continues at coordinate 155,474 of NZ_BAAIAK010000006.1, forward strand.
GCTGGGCGTAGAAAACTACGGCGACCAGAGCCCCAAGGACACCACGCGCAACATCCAGCTCAACCAGGAGTTCACCGTGAACATCGTCAGCGATGCCCTGGTGGAAGCCATGAACGTCTGCGCCGTGCCCTTCGCCCCGGGTTTCGACGAATTGACCGCCGCCGGCCTCACGGCCATCGCCGGCACCACGGTCAAATGCCCGCGCATCGGCGAGGCGCCGGTGGCCCTGGAATGCCGGCGGATGATGGCGCTGTCCATCGGCCAGTCGCGGGAGATCATCTTTGGCGAAGTGTTGATGGCCCATGTACGGGATGAATTGATCGACCCGAAAACCCTGTACATCGATCAGCTCGGGCTCGATGCGATCGGGCGGATGGGCGGGCATGGGTATGCGCGCACGCGGGATTACTTTGATTTGCCGACGCGGTCGTTGCAGGCGTGGACGGATGCACCGGGGGGTGGTGAGCGGTTTTGGCCAGTCACAAAATAACCCGCCTTCACGAATAACCTGTAGGAGCGAGCTTGCTCGCGATGGACATCAGGACGCCGCGGGGCATCAGGTTTTTCGCGTCATCGTTGACGACCATCGCGAGCAGGCTCGCTCCTACAGGGGGATGTGGCGTTAGTGGAAATCGCGGCTGCGCACGGTGATGCCGTCGAGCAGCGGGCTCAGGTCACTTAACCGCCCGGCAATCAAATGCCGCACCTCCCCTTCCTTCTCCCAGCGCCCATCGACCTTGAGCAACTGCGAGCCGACCAACACCTGGCGCTGGCGCTCGGCCAGGTCGCGCCAGACCACCACGTTGACGTTGCCGAACTCGTCTTCCAGGGTGACGAAGGTCACGCCGCTGGCGGTGCTGGGGCGTTGGCGACCGGTCACCAGCCCGGCGACGCTGACCGGCCGCCCGTGTTCGACATCCAGCAACTCCTTCGAACTGCGGCAGCGCCGGGCTTTCAACTCACCGCGCAACAAGGCCAACGGATGCGGCCCGAGGGTGGTGCCGAGGCTGTTGTAATCGGCCAGCAGGTCCTCGCCCACCGTGGGTTTGGGCAGCGCCACCGCGTCCTCCTCCTGACGGGGCAGGCCGGCAAACAGGCCGAGCTGTTTTTGCACCCCCGCCACTTCCCAGCGCGCCCGATGCCGGTCACCGGCCAGCCCCCGCAATGCTCCGGCATCGGCCAGTTGTTCCTGGGCGCGGGCATCCAGGCGCGCCCGTTCGCCAAGGTCGGCGATGTCGGCAAACGCACCCTTGGACCGCGCCACCTCGATGCGCCGGGCATCGTCCTCGCGAAAGCCCTTGATCATGCGCAACCCCATGCGAATCGCCGGTTGCGCGCCGGCAATCGGTTCCAGGCTGCAATCCCAGTCGCTGGCTCGCACGTCCACCGGGCGAATCTGCAAATGGTGACGGCGCGCGTCCTGCAGAATCTGGTCGGGGCTGTAGAACCCCATGGGCCAACTGTTGATCAGGGCACAGGCGAAGGCCGCCGGTTCGTGGCATTTCAACCAGCAACTGGCGTAGGTCAGCAAGGCAAAACTGGCGGCGTGGGATTCGGGGAAACCGTAGCTGCCAAAACCCTTGATCTGCTCGAAGATCTGCGCGGCGAAATCCGCGCTGTAGCCTTTTTTCTTCATCCCGGCGGCCAGGCGATCCTTGTGTGGCTCCAGCCCGCCATGGCGTTTCCAGGCCGCCATGGAGCGGCGCAACTGATCGGCTTCGCCGGGGCTGTAGTCGGCGGCGACGATGGCGATCTGCATCACCTGCTCCTGGAACAGCGGCACGCCGAGGGTGCGTTTCAACACCTCGCGCAACTCCTCGGAGGGATAGCTTTCCAGCTCTTCCTTGTTTCGCCGGCGCAGGTACGGGTGCACCATGCCACCCTGGATGGGACCTGGGCGCACGATCGCCACCTCGATCACCAGGTCATAGAACTTGCGCGGCTTGAGCCTGGGCAGCATCGACATCTGTGCCCGGGACTCGATCTGGAACACGCCGACGGTGTCGGCGCGGCCAATCATGTCGTAGGTCAGCGAGTCCTCGGAGGGGATGGTCGCCAGGCTCAAGTCGAGGTTGCGATGCCGCCGCAGCAGATCGAGGCAGCGGCGAATCGCGCTGAGCATGCCCAGCGCCAGGATATCGACCTTGAGCAGGCCGACCGCGTCCAGATCATCCTTGTCCCACTGGATGATGGTGCGCTCGGCCATGGCGGCGTTTTCCACCGGCACCAGGTGGTCCAGCGGCTGCTCGGAAATCACGAAGCCGCCAGGGTGCTGGGACAGGTGCCGGGGGAAACCGATCAACTGTTGGGTCAAGCTCAACACCCGGCGCAGCACCGGGCTCTCGGGATCGAAACCGCCTTCGCGCAGGCGCTCCACCGGCGGTGTTTCATCACTCCAGTGACCACAGCAATCGGCCAGGGCATTGATCTGGTCCGGCGGCAGGCCCAGCGCCTTGGCCACATCGCGCACGGCGCCGGCCGCGTGGTAAGTGCTGACCACGGCAGTCAATGCCGCGCGGGTCCGGCCATAGCGCTGGAACACGTACTGCAGGACTTCCTCGCGGCGTTCGTGCTCGAAGTCCACATCGATATCCGGCGGTTCGTCGCGCTCCTTGGAAAGAAAGCGTTCAAACAGCATGTTCATTCGGTCCGGGTCGATCTCGGTGATGCCCAAGGCGAAACACACCGCTGAGTTGGCCGCCGAACCCCGGCCCTGACAGAGAATTTTTTCGCGCCGGGCGAAGGCGACGATGTCCTGGACGGTGAGGAAATAACTCTCATAGCCCAGCTCGGCGATCAGCCCCAATTCCTTGTCGATCAGCCCGCGCACCTTCTCGCTCGCCCCCTGGGGCCAGCGCTGGCGAATGCCGCGCTCGGTCAATTCCCTCAGCCAGGACGCGGCGCTGTGGCCATCGGGCACCAGCTCCCGCGGATACTGATAACGCAACTGGCCAAGATCAAAGGTGCAGCGCCGGGCAATGTTCAGGGTTTCGTCGAGCAAGGCTGGCGGATAGAGCTCACGCAGCGCATCGAGGCCGCGCAAGTGGCGTTCGCCGTTGGGGTGCAGGCGCAACCCGGCATCGGCCACCGGCAGGTGATGGCGGATCGCGGTCATGGTGTCCTGCAGGGCCCGGCGCCCGCGCGCGTGCATGTGCACATCGCCGCTGGCCACCGCGGGGATGTGCAGTTGCCTGGCCAACGCCAGCAGATCGTTCAGGCGCCGGCTATCGTCCTGGCCGCGATGCAGCTGGACCGCCAACCACAGGCGTTCGGCGAAGACCTGCTGCAACCACTGGCCCTGTTCGACGTCATCGACCGCGTCCGGCACCCACAGCGCCAACAGCCCTGGCAAGGGTTCGGCGAAGTCTTCGCGCAGCACTTGATACTGGCCTTTCTGGGTACGGCGTCGGGCGCGGGTGATCAGTCGGCACAGGGTCTGGTAACCCTCGAGGTTTTCCACCAGCAACACCAGTTTCGGGCCATTCTCGATGCGCACTTCACTGCCGATGATCAGCGCCAGCTCCACGGATTTCGCCGCCTGCCAGGCACGAACGATACCGGCCAGGGTGCATTCGTCGGTGATCGCCAGGGCCTGGTAGCCCTGTTTTTTCGCCCGCTGGAACAGCTCGAGGGCACTGGAAGCACCGCGCTGGAAACTGAAGTTCGACAGGCAGTGCAGCTCGGCATATCCGGCGCTCATGCGAACCAGCCCTGCAGCCACAACGGACCACCCTCGCCCACCGTGCGATAAGCCCAACCCTGCTGGCCGGCACGGGTTTCGATCAGGTAGTAATCGCGGCGCACGTCGGCACCGTCCCACCAACCGGACTCGATGCGTTCCGGCCCCATGAGGATGCGCGTCGAGCCTTCGTGCACCGCCAGCGGCTCGGTCAGCAGCCAGCCCGGTCGCTGCACGGTCGGCAAGCCCGCACAGGGCTGGTGGTCGGCACTGGCCTGCCACGCGCACTCGGGCCGGTGATCGGCCTGAAAGCCCAGGCCATGCACCGCGTCATCCCCCAGCCGTGCGCGCAGGCGCTCACGCAGTTGCTCCCAGGGCAAGGATTGCTGCGGGCGATCGTCGAACAGCTCCTGAAACTGCGGAACGAAGCTCGGCAAGTCTTCGGCGCGCAGGCGAAAACCGCGCACCGGGGCCTCGACCTGGACTTGCTCCAGCCGCCCCCGGGCCAGTTCGAACAGCATGGCCGGATCGCGTTCGGCGCTGAGCAGGCCGACCTTGATCAGCGTGTCGGGCAGCCCGGCGTGTTCCAGGTGCAGGTCGAAACGCTGCACACCGCTGTCCCGACCGCAGAGGAACGCCGACAGGTCACCGGTCAATCGGCGCAGCGGAAACAGCAAGGCCTGATGGGACTGCACATCGAAATTGAGCTCGATGCGCACATCGAAACGGTCCGGCGGCAGGTAGAACGTCAGCGCTAACCGCCGCGTGCCCAGCAACGCATCCAGGTGCTTGAGCACCTCGGCCTCGAAACGCCGGGCCAGGCTATGCCGGGGCAACGCCTGCACCTGGCTCAAGGTGCGCAGGCCCATGCGCGACAACGCCGTGGCGACGCTGGCCGCAAGCCCGATGCGGTCGACAGGCATTTGCCCGAGGTGATGCTGCAAGGCTTGCTCGTCGGGCACCACCAGGCCGTCATGGGCGTTGGCCAGCATCCGCGCCGCCACCGGGTTGGGCGCGGCGACGATGCGGTGACGAAAACCCAGCTCGCCGAGTTCGCTGCGCAGTCGCGCCTCGAATTGCGGCCAGGCGCCGAACAGGCCCAGGCTGGACTCGATTTCGAACACCAGCGCCCGCGGGTAATGCACGCTGACCTGGGAACTGAAGCGATAAGCCCAGGCGGCGAGAAATTGCTGCCAATGTTCGATGGCGGCGACGTCGTACTCGGCGGTGGCAAAACCCTTGCTCAAGGCCTGGGCGGCGCTCATGGACTGGCCGGGGCGCAGACCCTGTGCCCGTGCCGGGCCATTGACCGCCTGCAGCACCCGACGCTGGGCCGGGCCGGTCAACAGCGCCAGCGGCTCTTCGGGGTCGGCGCGCTGGCGCAGTACCGCGTCCAGCGCCAATTGCGGGAACAGAATACACACCCAGCGCATGGCAACCTCAATGCCCCACGGCGAAGGCAATCGGCGCCGAACGGGCCAACCCGCCCCGGCACTTGAGCACCCGCAATTGCGCAGGCCTGGCATCGATGGCGATGCGCAGGGCCGCGGGCGACGGGTTGATCGCTTCACTGAGCGAGCGATAGGCGAACGCCAGGGTCGAGCCGGTTTCCGCGGCCACCTGCAAGCGGCGCAAGGCGCGGTCATCGGCCTTGTGCGGCCAGCACAGCACCGCGCCGCAACTGCCCGAGCGCAGGCATTGTTCCGCCGCCCACAACGCCTCGCGCTCGCTGGCCTGGATGATCGACAACTGGCGCAGATCGACCCCGGCGCGCTGCCAGGCCTGGGGATACGGCACATACGGCGGCGCCACCAGGACAATGCGCTCGCCCGCCGCCGACAGCCGCGCCAGCGCCGGCCACACCAGTTGCAACTCGCCCACGCCCTGTCCGGCCAGGAGGATTTCCGTCAGCGCCGCCTCCGGCCAGCCGCCCGTGGGCAGCGCCGCATCCAGCGCGGCATGCCCGGTGGGTTGCGGGCTGACGGTCGGCGGCGCAGGCCGGCCTCGCCAGACCTGGCCGCCATTGAACAGCGTATCCAGCGCAACGACGGCACCCATCAGCCTTGCCTCACCAGTCCGCAGAACACCCCTTCGATGGCCAGGTCCCGGTCGGCTTCGACGATGATCGGCTGATAGGCCGGGTTGCGCGGCAACAGGCGAACCCGCTCGCCGACCCGCTCGAAGCGCTTGATGGTGACTTCGCCGTCGAGACGCGCCACGACGATCTGGCCGTTCAGCGCCTCGGGGCTGCGGTGCACGCCCACCAGGTCGCCGTCGAGAATGCCGTCCTCGATCATCGAGTCGCCGCGCACCCGCAGCATGTAGTCCGGCACCCGGGAGAACATCGACGGATCGAGCAGCAAGCGGCGATGGACCTCGGCATCGGCACCGATCGGCGCACCGGCCGCGACCCGGCCAAGGACCGGGATGTCCAGCAGCTCGGGGCGCGGTGGCTGCCCGAGCAAACGAATGCCCCGGGCCTGATGCGGGTTGACCTCGATAAACCCGGCTTCGGTCAGCGCCAGCACATGCTTGCGCGCCACGCTGCGGGAGGCGAAACCAAACGCCTCGCTGATCTCAGCGAGGCTCGGGGACTGACCGTGCTCGGCGATGCGCTCGCGGATAAAGGTCAGGATGGCGGTACGGCGGAGAGTCAGGGTCGTCATGGAGTACATTTGTACTCCTGTCGGAATTATCTGACAAGCACTTGTAGGAGCGAGCTTGCTCCGAGCGGCGATCCGACGATGAACTTCAGAGCGCCGCGTTCAGCCAGAAAACACGCGTTATCGTTAACGACCATCGCGAGCAAGCTCGCTCCTACAAACCACGGCCCCCCAGAAACCCTGCGATGTAATCAATGAACGCCAGCACCTTGGCCGTGGCCCGCCGATGGCTGGGATACACCGCCAGGATGTGCGGGCCGAAACTGTCCGGGTCGATCGCGTAATCGGCCATCAATCGCACCAGTCGCCCATCCGCGATATACGGCGCCGCGCTCCACAACGGCGTATGCAGCAGGCCGCGTCCGGCCAGGGCATTGGCCAGCAACAAGTCGTAGTTGTCGCTGCGCAGGCGTGGCGCCTGGGGCTGCGGCAGGCTCAGGCGCTGGCCGTCGCGCTCGACCCACCAGAATTCGCGGCTGAGCAACGGATGGCAATACAGCAACCAGTCATGCTCGTCGAGGGTTTGCGGGGTGACCGCCAGGCCCTTGCGTTCGAGGTATGCAGGGCTGGCGCACAGCGCCAGGCAATTGCTGCCGACCACACGGGCGATCAACCCCGGCAAGTCGTCATGCCCTTCGCGCAAGGCCAGGTCATGGCCGCTCTCCAGCAGATTGACGAAGTCGTCGCACAGGTCCACTTGCAGGTTGATCTGCGGGTACTGGTCAAGAAAACCGCCACACACCTGATCGAGAAAGGCCTGTCCATAGGCCAGTGGCGCGGTGATTTTCAGGCTGCCGCGCAAACCATGCTGCAATTGCTCGATTTCCTCGCCGGCCTCGTCCAGTCGCTGCAACACCTGGCGCGCGGTTTCCAGGTAGAGCCGCCCGGATTCGGTGAGCAGGATCCGCCGGGTACTGCGCTCGAACAACCGCGCGCCGAGCTCCGCTTCCAGGTGATTGACCGCTTTGGTCAGCGCCGACGGGGTCTTGCCCAATTGCTCGGCGGCGCGGCTGAAGCTGCCCAGTTGCGCCGTGACCACGAACATTTTCAGTGCACCCAGCTTGTCCATACTTTTTCCATTCAGGCAAAAACGTTTTTCGTGAGTGAGGCGTTCTGTCGAGCGCGGCAAGCCACTAATCTGGCCATCAGACGCAATAACAAGGAAACATTCAATGAAAAGATTCATCCCGAATCTGTTGATGCTGGCAGTCAGTTTTGCCTCGTTGGAAGCCATGGCGGCGACCGACCTGGTGCTTATCAACGGCAAGATCTTCACCGCCGACCGCAACCAGCCCAAGGTCCAGGCGCTGGCGGTACAGGATGGAAAAGTGTTGCAAGTGGGCAGCGATGCCCAGATCAAGGCCCTGATCGAGCCAGGCACCCAAGTCATTGACCTGGGCGGCAAGACCCTGATGCCCGGCCTGATCGATAGCCACTCCCACGCGATTTTCGGTGGCCTGGAAATGGTGTCGGCCAATATGGAAGACGAGGTGGTCGATCTCGACGAACTGGAAAAACGCCTGCGCGCCTGGCGTGACGACGGTAAAGCCAGGCATGGCGATGTCCTGAGCGTGGCCGGCATGAGCTCGGCTTACTGGGCTCAGGCCGAAGCCCTGGGCAAGAAATTCAACAGCGGCGAATGGGCCGACGTCTTCGTGGTATTCACCGGCAGCGATCACCACACAGCCTGGGCCAACAACGTGATGCTCAAGCGCGCCGGCATCGATGCCGCGCTGCTGAAAAGCCTGCCGGACGCCGAGAAAGACACCATCGGCAAACTCGCCGACGGCAGCCCCAACGGTTTCCTGGTGGACGCCGGCTGGGACCGGGTGGCCTCGAAAATGCCATCGCCAAGTGCCGCCGATATGTTGAAAGCCGCGCAAACCGCCGTGAGCTACAACAACAGCCTCGGCATCACAGCGTGGATGGACCCCGCCGCCAACGCCGCGCCCGGCGAGCCGATTTTCGCCCTCAAGCCCACGGAAAAAACCGTCGGCGTGCTGCCGGTGTACAAGGCCCTGTCGGAAAGCGGCGGCATGAGCGCTCACGTGGCGGCGCTGCTGGTGGCCAACGGCAAGAGCGTTCCCGCCGATCTCGACACCCTGGACAAGGTCCGCCAGCAATTCCAAGGCATTCCCGACCTGACGTTGCCCGGTATCAAGATCTTCGCCGATGGCGTGATCGAGTACCCGGCGCAGAGCGCAGCGATGATCGACCCTTACACCAACTCGCACAAACCGGGCGAGTTGCTGATCGATCCGAAGCACTTCGGTGAGCTGGTCAGCGCCATCGATCAGCGCGGCTGGCTGGTGCACATCCACGCCATCGGCGACCGCGCGGTGCGCGAATCGCTGAACGGCATCGCCCAGGCGCGCAAGGACCGGCAGAGCGGCGTGACCCACTCCGTCACGCACTTGCAGATCGTCAACCCGAAAGAGTTCGCCCGCTTCAAACCCCTCGACGTCATCGCCTCGATGCAACTGCTCTGGGCCAGCGCCGACGACTACACCACGGACATGATCAAGCCTTACGTCAGTGCCCTGGCGTTCCGTTACCAGTACCCGGCGCACTCGCTGCTCAAACAGGGCGCGACCATTTCCGGGGCCAGCGACTGGCCGGTGTCCACGCCGAACCCGTTCAACGCCATGGCCCAGGCCATGACCCGGGTCGGCCCGCTGGGCGTGCTCAACGCCGAGGAACGCATCGACCGCGAAACCATGTTCTACGCCTACACCCTCAATGCCGCTCGCACCATCGGCCTGGACAAACAAATCGGCTCGCTGAGTGCCGGTAAACAGGCCGACTTCATCGTGGTCGATCGCGATGTGTTCAGCGTCGACGAAAAAGCCCTGCACGACACGCAAGTACTGCAGACCTGGTTCGCCGGCCGTCAGGTCTACGCGCAAACCCTCTGACAAAAAGCTGCAACGCCCCCACCGCCCGACCTCGTGTTTCTCGACACGAGGCCCGGCGCAGCCTTGCCCGACATCTGCCCTTAACAATAAAAACAACGGGACGTACCCCATGAAAGCTTTCACCCTGTTCGCCCTCGGTTCCTTGAGCTTGCTGCCAATGTGCAGCCAGGCCGTGCCCTTGAACGATGATTTCTCCTTGCTGCTGGATGTCACCCTGGCCAGCGACTACCGCACCCGCGGCATCTCGCAGACCCAGAACGACCCCGCCTTGCAGGCCGGTGCAACCCTGGCGCACAGCAGCGGCCTGTACCTGGGCGCGTGGACGTCCAACGTCGACTTTGGCGGCGGCCTGAAGACCCGGCAGGAAGTCGACTACTACGCCGGTTGGTTCTGGCAGGCCACCGATGATGTCAGTCTCGACCTGGGCTATCTGAAGTACTCATATCCGAAGGAGAGCCAATTCAATCAGAGCGAGGTCTACGGGATTCTCAGTGTCTATGGTGTGAAGCTCGGCGCCTATTATTCCGACGATGCCCCGGGCATCGACAGCGAGCAGAACTCGCTCTACAGCTACGTCGGCTACGAGACCGAACTGCCTTACGACACCGGCCTGAAACTGCGCTACGGCTTGATGGACTTCAAGGATCCGCACCTGTATTCGAGCTCGGGTGAAGCCGAGGATTCGTACCGTGAATGGGAGGTCAAGCTGACCCACGAACTGGCGGGTGTGATGCTGGGCCTGAGCTACATCGACACCGATCTGTCCAAGAGCCAGTGCACCAGCAACTGGGGTTTCGACGACGTCTGCAGCGCGACCGTGGTAGCAAGCATCAGCAAATCCTTCTGAGTTCCCACTCTGTATTTGGCCTTTGAATCTTGTGCTGAATTTGAGATTGCCATCGCTGGCAAGCCAGCTCCTACAGGGGCCAGGCGACCACAATATTGGTGTCGTCCCCGATCAATTGTAGGAGCTGGCTTGCCAGCGAAAGCGGTATTCCATTCACAGATCAAGTCCGCGGAGATAGGCCCACGGGTAGATCCCGCGTTCGTGGCCATCACTGAACACCAACTGCAATCCATACCCTTGGGCATTCACTTCGATCAGCCGAACACGGTCGTCCACCAGCGGTGTCATCCCGCGCAAGCGAAACGCCCGGCATTGCGAACAGGGGCATTGACGGCGCAACTGCGCGTGATCCAGCCGCTGCTCACGGCCATCGGGCCAGTTCAAGCGCAGCTGTTGTTTGCTCCGCGAATTGCCCACCGCCACCGGGTTCATTGCAGCTGACTCAGGGCAATGCGCACCGCCTTGCGCACTTCCGGATCGCCATCGTCCTGCGCGGCCAGCAACGGCGCAATGGCGCCTTTTTCGTTCAACTCACCGAGGGCCAGGGCGGCTTCCTTGCGCAGGTTGCTGATGCGGTGGCCGAGGGTGTCGATCAGCGCGTCTAAACCCTGGGCGAAACGCAAACGACCCAGACTGCGGGTGGCGCGCAGGCGCACTTGCCAATAATCGTCGCTCAAGGCTTCGACCAGGGCCGGGCCGGCGTCGATGTGCCCGACCTTGCCCAAGGTCGTGGCGGCTTCCTCGCGCACTTGCCAGGCTTGGTCCCGCAACGCCTGGCGCAGGGCCGGCAGCACCTGTGAGTCGGACGCCAGGCCGAGGGCACCGGTGGCGGCGCGGCGCACTTCGGTGTCCGGGTCGGCGCTGGCCAATCGTGCCAAAGCCGGCAAGGCATCGAGCTGCTTGAGCCAGCCCAGCACCCCCACCGCTTCACGGCGGACATTGGCGTCCTGATCGGCCAAGGCCAACAGCGCCGCCGAGGCCGCTTGCGGATAGCGCAACTCGCGCAAGGCCCTGAACGCGGCGATGCGCACACCGATGTCGGCATGCCCGGTCCACGGCAGGATCACCCGGCCCGCCGCCTCACTCTTGAGCAGGCTGAGACTTTGCGCGGCGGCGGCTTGCACCGCGGTGGAGGGGTCGGTCAGCGCCTGGCACAGCGCCTCGACCACCGGCTCATCTTCCCAGGCCTCCAGCAGCCGTGCGCCTTCGGCACGGACCTCCTCGGCCGGGTCTTGAGCCAGTCGATCGACCAACCACAGCAGGCCGTCCGGCTCTTCCAGGTCGGCCAGTTCAATAAGTGCGATGCGGCGCACGCCGGCATCGTCATCGGTCAGGCGCGGTTGCAGGGCAAGAATGTCGTCGTTGTCGGTTACATCGAATAGTGAGGTCATAGGGCAAATCGCGGCAGTTTGTTTTCAGGAGGCAGTCCGAGAGGGTTCAGGCGCGGTAATTGCCGACCGTCTTCGTGACGCAGTAATTCGAGGCAGTGACGTTTCAAGCGGGAGAACTCATGGCTGGTCACCAGTTCAGTGGTGCGCGGCCGGGAAAAATCCAGGCGCAGGTCTTCGATGATCCGCCCGGGACGCGAACTCATGACCAGCAGGCGGTCGGCGAGGAACAGCGCTTCGTCGATGTCGTGGGTGACAAACACCACGGTGGTGCGAATGCGCGTCCAGATGTCCAGCAACAGTTCCTGCATGTTCAAGCGGGTCAGGGCATCGAGGGCGCCAAAGGGCTCGTCCATCAGCAACAGCCGTGGCCGATTGACCAGCACCCGGGCGATTTCCACCCGCTGCTGCATACCGCCGGAGAGCTGATCCGGCCAGCGCTCGGCAAAACCTTGCAGGCCCACCAGGGCGAGGATTTCGTCGGCGGCCTGGTGTCGCTCGGTTTGGCCGACGCCGCGCATTTTCAGGCCGAAGGCAACGTTGTCGCGCACGGTTCGCCAAGGGAACAGCGTGTGATGCTGGAACACCATGCCGCGTTGCGGCGACGGTCCCGAGACTTTTGCACCGTCGACATTCAAGGTCCCGGTGTACGTGGTCAGATGCCCGGCCAGGGCGCCAAGCAAGGTGGATTTGCCGCACCCGGACGGCCCGAGGATGCACACGAACTGCCCCGGTTCGATCAGGCAATCGAGGCCTTGCACGGCTTCAAACGCCGCACTGCCCTCACCCAGGCTGATCGACAAAGCGCGGATATCGATACGCCCTTCAGGTTGTTGAAAAACACTCATCAGGCTTTTCCTCGTGGTCGATGCCAGGGCGTGAACACGCCGCCCAGGCGTTTGATCAACAGGCTGCTGCCCATCCCGAGTACGCCGATCAGCAACATGCCGACCACGATGTCGGGGTAGTTCTGGATGGTGTAGGACTCCCAGGTGTAATAGCCGATGCCGTATTGGCCGGAGATCATCTCGGCGGTCACCAGGCAGAACCACGAGGTGCCCATGCCAATGGCCAGGCCGGTGATGATGCTCGGCGCGGCGCCCGGCAGGATCACTTCCAGCAGCATCGCCCGGCGCCCTGCCCCGAGGCTTTTCGCCGAGGCGATCAACCGTGGGTCAACGCCTTCTACGCCGTGCACGGTGTTGAGCAGGATCGGGAACAAGGCGCCGGTAAAGGTGATGAAAACCATCGACAGCTCGGACGAGGGGAACATCAGGATTGCCAGGGGAATCCAGGCCACGGCGGGGATTGGGCGCAGTACTTCCAGTGGAGGCAGCAGCAAGTCTTCGGCCCATTTCGAGCGACCGATGGCCAGGCCCAGGGCGACGCCGATGATCAGCGCGGCGAGGTAGCCGGCAAAGACTCGGCTGAGGCTGCTGCCAAGGTGTCGGGCGAGCTTGCCGGAGTCGCCGAGGCCCAGCGCCGCCTCAATAACGGCCAAGGGGGTCGGGACGTTGGCGAAGGTCACCAGGCCCAGGTTCCAGTGGTGGCTGGCGGCGAGGTGCCAGAACAGCAGGCAGAGCAGCAAGGATGCGGCCCTTGGAATCCAGCGTAAAAATGATCCGTACACATTATTCCCTCTCTCTGGAAACCTGTGGGAGCTGGCTTGCCAGCGATTGCGGTGTGTCAGTCAACATTGATGTTGGCTGGTCGGACGCCTTCGCTGGCAACCAGCTCCTACAGGGTTCGAGGTGTTCTGGCGGTTAGCGGACGGCCAGGGCCTGGGTGGTGGCGTCGGTGAAATCGAACACCTTGCCGCCCTGGGCCGTGGCGAATTGCTGGGCCTGGCCCTTGAGCAGGAACGCACTCAGACCACCCTTGGCATCACTGGCAAACCACGCCTGGTCCGCCAGCAACTTGATCCCGCTGTCACTGGCCTGGGCATACACCGCGCGGATGTTCTTGCCTTCCTGCTTCAGCGCGGCCAGCGCGGTGAACGCCGCTTGCGCCGAGGCGTACTGGCGAACCTTAGGCTCGCCGCGCACCCAGATCTCAGCCACATGGCTGAAGTCGGTGATGGCTTCGCCGCTGGCGGCATCGACGGCCTTGAGCGGCGTCTGCTGGTAATTGGCAAGCTGCGCGCTGTAGTCCAGGTTCGAGGCCTTGAACGCGGCGCGGATGTACTGGTCGTCGATGAAGGTATTCAGGTCGAGGCCGCGATCGGCTTTTTTCAACAGCTTGAGGGTGTCGATGGCGGTACCGACGGCCTGGCGATATTCCGGTTTCCAGGTGAGATCACGGGTCTGCACGCCGAGCGGGCCGTGGAACAGGTAGTTGACCTCGGCATCGACCCCGGTGACCTTGGCGATCAGTTCGCTGTACTTCTCAGGTTCGGCGGCGAGCAGCTGGTTGGCTTCGATACTGGCGCGCAGGTAAGCGACGACGATTTCCGGGTATTTCTTCGCATAGGCCTGGTCGACCAGCGCCCCGTGGAAAGTCGGCGCGCCGGCTTGGGAACCGTCGTAGATCTTGCGTGCAAAACCCCGGCTCGGGAACAGTTCGGCGAACGGCACGAAGTCGGCATGGGCGTCGATCTTGCCGGCCTGCAACGCGGAACCGGCGACTTCCGGCGGCTGGGCAATGATGTTCACGTCCTTGAGCGGGTCCCAGCCCTGGGCTGCCACCGCGCGCAGCAACATGCCATGGGCGGTGGACGCGAACGGCACGGAAATGGTCTTGCCCTTGAGCTCGGCCAGCGACTGCACACCCGATGCGCTCGGCACCACGATGCCGTTGCCACTGCCCTTGGTGCTGCCCGACAGCACGCTGATAAACAGGCTGTGCTTGCCGGCGGTTTCGAAGGCCACGCCGTTGAACGAACCGGGGAAATCGGCCATGGCGCCGAAGTCGAGCTTGCCGGCGACCATCTCGTTGGTCAGCGGCGCGCCACTGGTGAAGTTCCTCCACTCGACGTCGTATTGGGCGTCTTTGTACTGGCCGTCGTGGGGCAGGTATTTGTCCAGCAGGCCCAGTTCGCGAATCAACAGGCCGCCGGCGGCGCAGTTGATGGTGGTGTCCTGGGTGCCGATGGCAATGCGGATGGTTTCGGCCTGGGCCGACAAGGTGAATGAAGCCAGTACCAGACCGGCCAATGCTGCACGCAATAACATGGTAAATCCCCTCGAATCATTTATTGGATGTTCGTCTCCGCCACGATCAGGGCGTGGTGGGAAACGAGGGGTGTCTTTCAATTCAGCGTCCGGTGTTGCCGGGTGGCTTTTGGGTTGTCTGGGCTGGCCTCATCGCTGGCAAGCCAGCTCCTACAAGGTCCGGAGTCGTTCACAAAGCACCTGCAGGAGCTGGCTTGCCAGCGATAGCGGTCTGTGATTCAACGCAGCAAATAAGGAATGTCCACTTTCACCGCCCCCGTCGGGCAATCCTTTTCACAGGGCATGCAGTACCAGCATTCATCGAAGGCCATGTAGGCCTTTTGCGTGGCCGGGTTGATCGCCAGCAAGTCCATCGGGCAGACGTCGACGCACACGGTGCAGCCCTTGTGGGCGATGCACAGGTCCTCATCGACTGTGACCGGCGCATTGGAGCGAAAGAATATTTCCTGGGGTTGGTAGGCCATTTCACGGTCTCTCTCTAGTGTCATGCTCAAGCCGCATCGGCACCGACCCGCAACCGGTCGTAGGCCTGCATTTCCGCGGCTTCCAGCGGGATGATGTAAGGCTCGACAGCTTTCTTGAAACTGCTCATCAGGCCGTTTTCATCCTTCTTCAGGTGGCAGTGGCAGAACCAGTCGCTGTCGTTGCGTTGCGGGTGATCGACCCGGTAGTGATAAAGCCCCCAGCGACTTTCGGCGCGAAACAACGAAGCACGGGCGGCCATTTCGGCGCAGTCGCGGATCATGCTGACTTCCATGGCTCGCATCAGCTCATGGGCGTTATGGGCCTTGATCTGATCGAGGTCGCGCTCGATGTCGCTGAAGCGCTGCAAACCGATCTGCATCTTCTTGGTCACTTTCGGCGGCTGCAGGTAGTCGTTGACGAAGCGCCGCAGCTTGTACTCGACCTGGGCCGGCGGCAGGCCGTGTTCGCGATCCAGGGGTGCGTAGACCCGCTGCTTCTCGACTTCGATCTGCTGTGCATCCAGCGCGGAAAACTCGCGGCCGGCGACAAAATCCGCCGCGTTGTTGCCGGCAAACCAGCCATAGGTAAACGCACCCAGCATGTAGTTGTGCGGCACCGCAGCCATGTCACCCGCCGAATACAGGCCCTTGACCGACGTCTCGGCCTTCTCGTTGACCCACACCCCCGACGCCGAATGCCCGCTGCAAAAGCCGATTTCGGAGATGTGCATCTCGACCATCTGCGTGCGGTAATCGGTGCCACGATTGGCATGGAACTGACCGCGGCTCGGCCGCTCGTTGCTGTGCAGGATCTCTTCGATGTTCTGGATGGTTTCCTCGGCCAGATGATCGAGCTTGAGGAACACCGGGCCGTTGCCGCTTTCCAGCTCCTGGTGGAACTCCCACATCATCTGCCCGCTCCAGTAGTCGCACTCGATGAAGCGCTCGCCCTTGTTGTTGGCGGTGTAGCCGCCCAGGGGGCCGGTGACATAGGCGCAGGCCGGGCCGTTGTAGTCCTTGATCAGCGGGTTGATCTGGAAGCATTCCAGGTTCGCCAGTTCCGCCCCGGCGTGGTAGGCCATGGCGTAGCCGTCGCCGGCATTGGTCGGGTTTTCGTAGGTGCCCATCAGGTAACCCGAGGCCGGCAGCCCCAGGCGCCCGGCGGCACCGCAGGCGAGGATCACCGCCTTGGCCTTGATCACATGGAAGTCGGCCGTGCGGCAATCGAACCCCATCACGCCGTTGACCGCGCCCTCGGTGTCGGTCAGCAAGCGCGTGCAGACCAGGCGATTGGTGATGCTCACACGCGCCCGCTTCAACTGCCGGTAGAGGACTTTCTTGATGTCATGCCCTTCCGGCATCGGCAGCACGTAGGCGCCCATGTGGTGGACCTTTTTCACCGCGTAGTCGCCGGTTTCGTCCTTCTCGAACTTGACGCCCCAGCGGTCCAGTTGCTCGATGGTCTCGAAGCTGTGGGTCGCGTAGGCATACACCGCGGCCTGATTGACGATGCCGTCGTTGGCGATGGTGATTTCCTTGGTGTACTGCTCAGGTGTCGAGTGGCCGGGGATGATCGCGTTGTTCAGGCCGTCCATGCCCATGCTGATCGCGCCGCTGCGCTTGACGTTGGCCTTGTCGATCAACAACACGCGCAGATCGCGGTTGCGCTCCTTGGCCTTGATCGCCGCCATGGGCCCGGCGGTGCCGCCGCCGATCACGACGATGTCGTATTCCTGTTCCAGAGTCGTTCGGGTCATGCCTGCGCCCCTTTTTGCCGGTCGATCCGCAGGCGGTACTGGAAGGCATCGCCACGGTAGTAAAGGTGTTCGAAGTCCACTGGCCGGCCTTGGGCATCGTGGGTCAGGCGCTCGATGCGCATGATCGGCGAGCCGGCCTCGACGTTCAGCGCCTGGGTCAGGTCGCTGTCGGCCAGCACCGCGTCGATGGCCAGGTCAGCGTGCCCCAGGGCCAGGCCGCAGTCGTTTTCCAGGATCAGGAAGATGTCGCGGGTGACCAGGTCGGCCTTCTCCAGGCGTTCGCCAAGGGCTTTGGGCAGGTAGGTGATTTCCAGCGAAATCGGCTCGCGGTTGATCAGCCGCACCCGCTTGATCTGCGCCACGGTCTCGCCTTCGGCGACCTGCAGACGTTCGGCGACCAGCTTGTCGGCGGCGATGAATTTGAAGCTGCGCAGGCGGTTGATCACCTCATAACCGCGACCGGTCATGGACTCGGCCAGGCCTTGCAGGGTGCTGACGTTCTGGAAGGTTTTCGGTTTGGCGACGAAGGTGCCTTTGCCGTGAATCTTGAAGATCAGCCCTTCCTTCTGCAGATCGCCGAGGGCCTGGCGCACGGTGATGCGGCTGACCTTGAACAACGTGCCAAGCTCGCTTTCGGACGGCATCTGGCCGTCCTGCGGGTATTCACCGTCGAGGATGCGCGCACGCAGTATGTCGCGCAGCTGGGTGTGCAGCGGAACGCTGCTCAGGGATAGAACGTTATCGGTCATGAAGATCACTTGTCATAACGAGTTATGACGTGATCTTAGAGTTCTAAGGACAGGCTTGAGAAATACTGTTTGAGCATAAGGTTAGATTCACTGTAGGAGCTGGCTTGCCAGCGAAGGCGGTATGCCTGACTCACCGCATCGCCCTATTCGCCGGCAAGCCGGCTCCTACAGATAATGTCTCAACCGAGACGCAGCGCGCGCAGATCGAGATGACCGTCCTTGAGCGGCGGGCACCAGTAATAGCCGCCGGTGATCGGCCGGCTGATGCGATACAAACCATCGGTAATCCCGTCTTCCAAGCCGCTCATGCGTCGCAGTTGGGCTTCGAAGGCATCAAGGGAAAAGCCGAAGGCCAGGAACATCAGCCCGGCGCGGTCGCCTTCGATCCACGGCATCGAGCGGCGAACCACGAACGCTTCAGGGGCAAAGCTCTCCTGGGCGGTGCGTTTGACGTGGGCGGAAATCGGCGCGTCGTCGAGTTCTTCGTTATCGCTCAGGCGGCGGCCCATGATGTCATCCGTCTCGTGGGACGGCAGCGCGCGAAAGCCCTTGAGGTCATGCTGCCACTGCTGAATCGCGGCGAAACTGCCGCCCACCGTGCCCTCGACGCCCGCCCTCACCAGCGCGGCGGCCGCGGCGGCTTCGTCACGGGGGTTTTCGGTGCCGTCTTCGTAGCCGGTCAGGTCATGGCCGTCACGGTGGCGGAACCCTTCGGTCACTTGCACCAGGCGCAGGGCCGGCGCCAGGGCCGCCTCAAGGGCGTGGCTGCGGTTCAGCAGTTCGCCACGGTCGGTGCCGTGCAACCAGCACCACAGCGCCTGTTGCGTCGACGGGTTGTCGACACCGACACCCGCCAGCGCCGGAAATGGCCGCAAGCCGTCGATATGCCCGTCGAGGGCCTTGACCAGGGATTCACCGAAACCGACCACCGCCGATTTGCCGTCCACCAGTTGCATCAGCTTGTCCAGCGCGGCCGGCAGTGCAGCCACCGATTCCAGGGCGAAGAACATATGACGGGCGAGCGGCGGAACAGGGGTGGCGAGAATGCCCGGCTGGTAGTGACTCATGTGAACTCCTTATGAAAGAGCGCGAAGTTTAACCTCGACACCGGCCATTGTGTGGTCCCAGGTCAAAAGATCGCGTTTCACCCAACGCCGATTGCGGTCTACGCTTGAAGCACAAGATCCACACCTTCACCCCTCTACTCTGCCCATCAGCGCTCGATTGCAGCTAAAAAACCGCACCAACAAGGCGTATAACCCTTGAACCGGATTCTTCAACGGCTAGCCATAAGCGCACGGCTGACACTACACACGGGGTAGCGACATGACCACAGCACAGATTCTCGGCAACCTGTTTCCCGACGCCGGCAGCATCCCGGAAAAATACCGTCTCGACGGCCAGACCGAACAACGTGAGTACCTGGTCGACGGCGTCCTGAAAACCTGGCCTGGCCCCCTCGCCCAGGTCCGCAGCCCGGTGTACCTCGCAGGCCCCGACGGCGATGAACAAGTCATCCTCGGCAGCACGCCACTGCTGGATGCCGCCACCGCCCTGACCGCCCTCGACGCCGCCGTGCGCGCCTATGATCGTGGCCAGGGTTTGTGGCCGACCATGCGCGTGGCCGAACGCATCCAGCACGTGGAAACCTTCCTCGGCCACATGCGGGAACAGCGCGACGCGGTGGTCAAGTTACTGATGTGGGAAATCGGCAAGAACCTCAAGGACTCGGAAAAGGAGTTCGATCGCACCTGCGACTACATCGTCGACACCATCAACGCCCTCAAGGAACTCGACCGACGCTCCAGCCGCTTCGAGCTGGAACAGGACACCCTCGGCCAGATCCGCCGCGTCCCCTTGGGCGTGGCGCTGTGCATGGGGCCCTACAACTATCCGCTGAACGAAACCTTCACCACGCTGATCCCGGCGCTGATCATGGGCAACACCGTGGTATTCAAGCCGGCCAAGCTTGGCGTGCTGTTGATTCGCCCGCTGCTGGAGGCCTTCCGTGACAGCTTCCCGGCCGGGGTGATCAACGTGATCTATGGCAGCGGGCGCGAGACGGTCAGTGCGCTGATGGCCAGCGGCAACATCGACATCTTTGCGTTCATCGGCACCAACAAGGCCGCCAGCGACCTGAAGAAACTGCATCCAAGGCCGCATCGTCTGCGCGCGGCGCTGGGACTCGATGCGAAGAACCCTGGCATCGTCCTGCCGGAGGTGGACCTGGACAACGCGGTCAACGAAGCGGTCACCGGTTCCCTGTCGTTCAACGGCCAGCGTTGCACCGCGTTGAAGATCCTGTTTGTCCACGAAGACGTGGTCGAAACCTTCATCGAGAAATTCAACGCCAAACTCGCCACGCTCAAGCCCGGCATGCCGTGGGACAGTGGCGTGGCCCTGACGCCGCTGCCGGAATCGGGCAAGGTCGATTACCTGCACTCGCTGGTGGCCGACGCAGAGAGCAAGGGCGCCAAAGTGGTGAACCCCCATGGCGGCGAGGCCCGCGCGTCGTTCTTCTATCCTGCTGTGTTGTACCCGGTGACGCCGCAGATGCGCGTCTATCAGGAAGAACAATTTGGCCCGGTGGTGCCGATCGTGCCCTATCGCCACCTGGACACGGTGATCGATTACGTCCTCGAATCGGACTTCGGCCAGCAACTGAGCATCTTCGGCACCAACCCGGTGGCGGTCGGCCGCCTGGTCGACACCTTCGCCAACCAGGTCGGGCGCATCAACCTCAACGCCCAATGCCAGCGCGGCCCGGACACCTACCCGTTCAACGGCCGGAAAAACTCCGCCGAGGGTACCTTGTCGGTGCATGACGCCCTGCGGGTTTTTTCGATCCGCACGCTGGTGGCGACCAAATTCCAGGAGACCAACAAGGATCTCATCAGCGAGATCATCAGCGGCCGCAGTTCAAGCTTCCTGACCACTGATTACATCTTCTGAGGAGAGTCAACCTGAGCGCATCCACGGCCCTTCACCTGCCACCGCTGCTGCGTCGGTTATTGCGTCCGTTGCTGGACCCATACCGGCGCTATCGCCATGCACGGATGATCCATGCGGTCCGCGTGTCGCTCGGATTACTGGCGTCGATCCTGCTGACTACCGGCATCCACCTGCCCCACGGCGAGTGGGCGTCGGTGACGATGCTGGTGGTGATCGGCGGCTTGCAGCACCACGGCAACATCGGCAAAAAAGCCGCCGAACGGGCCATCGGCACCCTGGTCGGGGCGGCTGTCGGCCTGGTCCTGGTGGTGCAACAGTCCTGGCTCGGCATGCCGTGGCTGACCTATTTCGCCATGGCGGTGGTGTGCGGATTCTTCTCGTACCACGCCATCGGCAAAGGCGGATACACCGCGCTGCTGGCCGGCATTACCGTGTTCATCGTCGCAGGCCATGGTGACAATCCGGTCTCCGACGGGCTGTGGCGCGGGGTCGACATCCTGATCGGCATTGCCCTGGCCCTGGCGTTTTCCTTCGCCCTGCCGCTCTATGCGGTTTATTCCTGGCGCTACAACCTGGCGGACGCCCTGCGTGATTGCGCGACGATCTACGGGCGCATCATCAGCGGCCAATCGGTGACCGCCGACGAACACCTCAAGTTGATGGGTCGCCTGAACGTGGTCATGGTGCAACTGCGCTCACTGATGCCATCGGTGTCCAAGGAGGTGAAGATTTCCATGAACGAACTCGATGCCATCCAGCGTCAGCTGCGTCTGTGTGTCAGCACCCTGGAGATATTGGGCAATACCCGGCCGGACGCCAGTGACCTGCAAACGGCATTGAAAGCGGAGCATCGGCTGATTCGCGTGCAACTGATCGGTATGGCCCGGGCGCTGAAGTCCGGCGTCACCCAGCGACTGAACCGGCCCATGGCGTTGCCGGTCGTCAGTCTCGATGCCCCGGTCTACAACGCCCTGGACGGTTACCGTTTGTTGACTGAACAACTGGCCGCCAACATCGGCGAGATGCGCCATCGTCTGGCCAGGACTGCGCCGAACTGGAACATCTGATCGGGCTCATGGGGTGACTGTGCGGCGAAACTTCAGGCTCCAGCCCTGCTGCATGCCGGCAGCGGCCAGCAGGATCGCGACAACCCCGAGCCATTGCAGCGGTTCCAGGCGATGGCCGAAGGCAAACCAGTCGACGAAGATCGCCGCGATCGGGTAGATGAACGACAGCGCGCCGGTCAGCGCCGTCGGCAGTTTCTGGATCGCGCCATACAGCAACACATACATCACGCCGGTGTGCACGATACCCAGCGTCACCAGGCTGGCCCACTCGCCCGGCGCTTGCGGCAGCGCCGAAAAATGCGCGAATGGCGCGAGCAACAGCACGCCGGTACTGACCTGAATCAGCGCGATCAAATGCGGTGGCGTCCCGGTCAGGCGCTTGATGATCAACGCCGCAATCGCATAAAGGAACGCCGCACCCAGCGCCAGGACAATCCCGATCAGGTACTGGCTGCCGCTTTCGCCCTGCCCGCCATGGGCACTGACGATCGCCAGCATCCCGAGAAAAGACACCCCCAGCCAGGCCAGTTTCTGCAGGGTGATTTTCTCGTTGAGAAATACCGCCGCCAGCCCCACCAGCATGAATGGCTGGACGTTGTAGACCGCCGTACCGATGGCAATCGAGGCCCGGGAATAGGAGGCGAACAACAGCACCCAGTTGCCGACAATCGCCACACCACTGAGCACCGCCAGCAGAAAGGTGGTGCGGGTCAGAATGTCCGTACGCAAAAAACCGAAAGCCGCGCAAATCAGCAGCAAGGTGCCGGCCCCGAACAGGCAACGCCAGAACACCACATCCAGCACCGGTTGCCCGGACACCAGCACGAACCAGCCAATGGTCCCGGAGATCAGCATGGCGGCGGTCATTTCCAACGAGCCGCGACGTATCGAGTTGTCCATCATCAGACTCCTGTGATTGATGGGACAAAGTATGCCAATCGACCGGGGCGCTGCTCCAGCGCAAAAAGCAGGCTAAACTTCGAATCTGCCTTTAATGCGAAGGCGATTTTGCAAAACTGCCTAATTGAGGTTTCACCATGACCGATGACATCGACCAGGTGCTGATCACCGCCTTGATGGAAGACTCGCGACGCTCGCTCAAGGCCCTGGCGCAGATCAGCGGCCTGTCCTCGCCCAGCGTCGCCGAGCGCCTGCGCCGTCTCGAAGAACGCGGGGTGCTCAAGGGCTACACCGTGGACATCGACCCGAAATGCTTCGGCTATCAACTGCAGGCCATCGTGCGCATTCGCCCGCTGCCGGGCCAGTTGCAGGAAGTGGAACGGCAGATCATGGCCATTGCCGAGTTCACCGAGTGCGACAAGGTCACAGGAGACGACTGCTTCATCGCCCGCCTGCATGTGCGCTCGATGGAACAACTGGACACCCTGCTCGACCGCCTCAACACCCACGCCGAAACCAACACCGCCATCGTCAAGAAAACCCCGGTCAAGCGGCGCCTGCCGCCCATGGCCTGACCGCCGTTAGATTGGCCGCGCATAAAAAAACCCGCCGAAGCGGGTTTTTTTCAATCATGGCTGGCGATCAATCATCGCGACCCATGATGCCAAACAGCTGCAACAAGCTGATGAACAGGTTGTAGATCGATACATACAGGCTGATGGTGGCCATGATGTAGTTGCGTTCGCCGCCGTGGATGATGGCGCTGGTCTGGAACAGGATGCACACCGACGAGAACAGCACGAAGCCCGCGCTGATCGCCAGTTGCAGGCCGCTGATCTGGAAGAAGAAGCTCGCCAGCGTCGCACCCAGCAGCACAAAGAAGCCCGCCGTGATGAAACCGCCGAGGAAGCTCATGTCCTTGCGGGTAATCAGCACGTAGGCCGACAGACCGCCGAACACCAGGGCCGTCATCGCAAACGCCGAACTCACGACCTCGGCACCGCCCTGCATGCCCAGGTAACGGTTGAGGATCGGGCCGAGCAGGAAACCCATGAAACCGGTCAGGGCAAAGGCGGACACCAGGCCCCAGGCGGAATCACGAAGCTTGTTGGTGAGGAAGAAAAGGCCGTAGAAACCGATCAGCACCACGAAGATGTTCGGGTAGCCGACACGCATCTGCTGGGCGACAAACGCCATCACGCCGCTGAATGCGAGGGTGAGAGCGAGCAAGCCGTATGTGTTGCGCAGGACGCGGCTAACCTCTAGCTGCTCAGCCTGCACGCTGTTATTAACTGCGTAATCCTGTTCGCGCATGGCGACACTCCTGTTGGTTTGAAACGTTCAGTCGCAAAGATCATAACAGACGCCCTGTAACAAGCTATGCAGAGAGTTTGACAGTGTGTTTCATTCAGGTATTATGGCGCCCGCAACACAAACGGAGGTGTGGCCGAGTGGTTTAAGGCAACGGTCTTGAAAACCGTCGACTGTAACAGGTCCATGAGTTCGAATCCCATCGCCTCCGCCATCTTCTATACGAGAAAGCCCTGATTATTCAGGGCTTTGTCGTTTCTGGGGTTTGAGTTTTCGTTCTGGCTTCCACTGATCGTTTCCGCATCTTTTCGGCTATTTCCGCAACTCGCCCTCAGAAATGACTTGAGACAGCTGCCTTTCTCCCCCTTCCCCCGGCGTACTGCCGGCCTTAAATTGCCCTGCTACGCTTACCTCAAAACCGAGGATTCGCGATGCCAAATTCTGATCTGCTCCCTTCTCTGCTTTTCAAAATCAATGAAAACCAACTCGCCCTGGAAGCCGCCATCCTAGAGCTTTCGAACTGGGTCGAGCAGCGCGGCGCGGCCGACGTCCCGATAACGTCCGCGGCGCCTTGGACACCATCGATAAAAATGAAGAGTTCATCAAGCTGACGCTCGCTGTGCTGATGACCCCGGAGTGACTACGATCGGCCAAAAGCAGCCGTTCGATTCATCCCAAAAAAGATGCATTGATGTATCATCAGCGGCTGGTTATCGCACCACTGAATGCAAAACGATAACGCTCAGTGCCCATCCGAATGCAAGAATTCCCATTCCAAACGTGATGCCAAGAAGCAGAGGATGTTTCCACAAGGGTCTGTCTCCTATTGCCGTCTTTAGTGATTCTCAGTAGAAACGTTAGAGCAATATCCAAGCCACTAAACAACACAGGGTCTAGGATCAATGCCTAGCGACGAAGTGGCCGCTAGGTAGCGTTGCAGATTTCAATTGTCTGAGGCAGAAAGCCCAAAACCTGGGGAGCCTTCCCAACAACGGGGGTTAAGACCCCAACATCGCGGCACATATTTCCCTTTCGCTACCCACTCCTTTGTCGCCAGGAAAGGCTCGCAACAAGCCGAATCGCTTTCGGGCAGGCAGGACTCGCAAGGCGGAATACACTCAACAATGAAAGTTGGAATGCATTTGTGTCTTGCATGGCTAAGGAGCCGAAAATTGAAGGTTAATTGGGAAGGTCTGCTACCGGTTCAAGGAGAAATCATCGTCATCGAAGATGATGTGACACTACGTGGACTAATGGTGGAAATCGTCAAAGAATCAGGCGCTAAGGCATCAGCATTCGAAACCGCTGATGATGCGCTGACCTATCTATTGCAGGCACAGGGCGAATGCCGGCTCGTGATTGTCGATCACGGTCTCCCTGGGCAAATTCAAGGCATAGAGTTCATTGAAATGGTCAGAGGAAAATGGCCTTCCATTGCGTCGATTCTCACCTCCGGATACCAAATAGATCCCGCAGCAGTGCCACCCTCCACGATTTACCTGCACAAGCCGTGGTCACTGGATGACTTGATCACTGCGATAGCCGCTTTGCTTCAGCCTGACTTTCCGATCCGAAAAACGTAAAGCTTGCGAACACCAACGTCGGCGATGGATCGTTCCCGCCCCTCGTGACAGGCCTAAACGGCCAATAGCTGTCATTCGCCAAGACTACATCACTGATGCTCCACCAGTCGCCCCCCAATCTACTCGACGAGTACCCAACCGTTCGGGAAGAGCTGGAACGATCCGAAACCTCTAAACATCACGGCTTTCAAGCAAATAACCCAGACCACGAAAAGTTACGATCGATATGGGGTTGCCTTCGAGTTTTTTTCGCAACCGATGGATATAGATTTCGATCGCCTCGAGACTCACCTCTTCGTGCATGCCAAACACTTGCGCAGCCAACTGATCCTTGCTCCTCAACCGCCCCGCATTGGTGATTAATACTTCAAGCACGACTTGCTCTCGGTATGTCAGCACCAACGGTTCTTCGCCAATGGTAAAGCGTCGTGTGTCGAGGTTATAAATCAATACGCCACAGCGGTATTCGCGTGCACTGGCGGGCACGCTACGGCGTTGTAGGGCTCTTACGCGAGCTTCGAGCTCGGTCAGCTCGAATGGCTTGGCCAGGTAGTCATCAGCTCCCGCGTTCAGACCATACACGCGATCCTTCACATCGCTGCGGGCAGTCAGCATTAGCACCGGCAAGTTCCGACCACAACCACGCAAGTGATTCAGAACTTCAAAACCGTCCATGCCTGGTAGCCCAACATCGAGAATGACCATGGTGTATTGCCCGGTTTTCAGAGCCGCGTCCACGTCCTCGCCGCGATATACCACGTCTACTTTGAATCCCTTGCTTCTCAAGGCCTGAGCGATGACGTCCGACAAACTCAGATGGTCTTCGGCGAGCAGAATACGCATACGTCTCCTATAACGCGCTGGCCTGTGGAGGCAGTGACGGCGCGGACTATGGTCATTGACGATCTGCTGGATAAATTGTGGTCGGGAGAACGACGAGCCACACAAACAACGGTATCAACGTCAATTTTCAGGGCGATACAGTCAGTACCTTTTCGCTGAGTCGACCACAAACCGCGCTAGCACGGTGGCAATGCCGGCGCACATGACAGTAGGATTTCAGATATCAGACGTGGTCAGTTACTGGGACTGGCTGAGCTCTTTGACCAGCAGCCTGTAATTCACCACCTGCTGCTTCACGTACTTATCCAGCTCTTCACCGGTCAGGGCAAAGGGCAGCAATTTACGTTCGCTCCGCAGTTTGGCGAAGGCTTGCGAAGCCAGTTGTTTATCGAAAGTGTTTTTCCACCAGGTATAGGCTTCGTCGCTGACTTTTGGCCCAAGGTAAAAGCCTCGAACCACCGGACAGACGATGTCGTAGCCTTGCTCCCTGGCAGTCGGGATGTCTTTCATCTCAGGCGTATCCAGGCGGCTTTCCGAGAACACCGCAAGTAGGCGGACTTCACCGCGCAGGACATAGGGCATGGACTCGAAAACGTCGGTGCTGCTGACCTGAATGTGCCCGCCGAGCAAGGCGGTAGTGATTTCACCACCACCTTCCAAGGCGATATTACGCAAGTCTTGTATGTTTATACCTGCGGCCTTGGCGATCAATGCTGCTTGCAACCAGTCGTGGCTGCCAGCGGTGCCACTCGTACCAAACAAGACTTGGCGTGGATTTTTTTTCAGTGCTTTGACTACGTCATCGAGGTTTTTGTACGGAGAGTCGCTTTTAACCGCAATGGCGCCGTAACTTTTACCCACAGCAGCCACCCAGCGCACCGCGCTTTCATCGAAACGACCAAACTTGCCTTGCGCAATATTCAATAACGAGCCGCTTGACCAAGCTACCAGCGTGCCTTCCTCTGCTGGCCGTTGTGTGACGATCGTGTTGTAGGTTACCGCCCCAACTCCACCAGGCAGGTAGGACACCCGCATCGGTTCGTTTAAAACCTTGCTCTCGGCTAAAGCGCTTTTTATCAGTTGGCACGTCAAGTCGCCTCCCCCACCCGGAGCGCCCGGTACAATGCACTCAGGATGGAGGAGCTCCACAGCGAACAGTCGGGTTGCCACAGCCATGCAAATGGCAGCCAGAGCAAAACGATGCAATGTTAAAATCATGACGGTCTCTCTTTGGAGTTCTTGTTTTTTTCAAGCAAATGATTTTTCAACTTTTACCAGATGCGAAGCGTGTAACTCACCAGCAGCCTTACCTCATCAGCGTCGCGGGCAAAGCTTGAGCGATAAGTAGCGTTGCGCAGGCGCACAGCGATGTCTTTCAACGCGCCGCTCTGTACCACGTATTTGATTTCGCTATTGCGCTCCCACTCTTTGCCGTTTTCGCCATTGTTCAGTTTCACATTATCGCCGCTCACATAGCGGCTCATGAAACTCAGGCCGGGAATGCCGAGGGCAACGAAGTCGTAATCGTAGCGGGCTTGCCAGGAACGCTCGTCAGCGCCAGCAAAGTCATTGATCTGCACGAAATTGACCAAGTAAGGGTCACTACCATCCACGTAGGGAAATGCCGTGTCGCCTGACATGTGCTGATAGGCAGCACTGAATTTGTGACCGCTGAGGCTATAGCTGAGCATGCCATTGAGCGAGGTGTTGTCGATATTGCCGCCGCGCGCCTGGCCCTGTTCATCGCTGAAGGCGGCACGCAAGTCGCTGGCGAAAGTGCCCTCCCCCAGTTTCTGCGAGGTGGTCAGGCCGACGAAATGCTGGCGGTAAACGTCGTCGAGTTGGGCGAAATAGTAACTGCCGGTGATCTTGTCGGTGAGCTTGTAGTCCAGGCCCGCAGTATCGAAATGGTTGCCGGTCACGGTACCGAGAAAGCGATTGTTCTTGTTGTTTAGGGCGATGTCTTCCCAGTTGGTGTCATCGCGATCCTTGATCCTGTCCAGGCGTCCACCGGTGAACGTCAAGCCCTTGATTTCCCTCGAGGTCAGCAAGCCCCCTTCGAAGGTTTGCGGCAGAATGCGTCCATCGTTGGCCTTGAGGACAGGTAGTTCGGGGGCCTGTGTGCCGACCTTCAATTCTGTGGCGGAGACCTTCACCTTGCCGGTCAGACCGAGCTTGGAATACTCGTCAGCAGCGCGACCGTCATCATGGGTCGGTAAGAGGCCGGATCCTGTGCGGTCAGGGCTGGAGTCAAGCTTGATCCCGAGCATGCCCAAGGCATCGATACCGAACCCGACAACACCGTCGGTGTAACCTGATTCCAGATTGAGCATGAAGCCCTGGGCCCACTCGTCGCGCTTGGATTGCTGCGCACTAGTGCCGTCGTGAAAATCGCGGTTGAAGTACATATTACGCGTTTCGAAGGTTGCGCTGCTGTCTTCGTAGAAAGCAGCGAAGCTTAATGGTGAGAATCCGGCCAAGACGGCGGCGCTGGCAAAGGCAGCGGGTTGTAGGCGAAAGGTTGGGGCAGGCGCGATGGCCTGAGGCTGCATGGTCAGCATCATCTATGACTCCAATATTGTTCTTATTAGTGCCGAAAAACACGTCGAGGTGTATTCCGGTGGTGCTACAGGGTTGCGACCTGTCAAATCGACCCTGAAGCGATGCTAAGACCAGGAGCTTTCAATAACCTTTCAGCGCAATGTCATTGTCGTTGTGGCTTCAAAGGTTGGAGGCGCGGGAATGGGTTCCCGCGAAGTCGATATCAGATCGCCAATATCTGGTAGTGATTGGTTCAAGGCATCGGTGAGAGACAGCTGCGGGATAGAATCAATGGGATACAAATTTCTTAATCGCTCTCTGGGTAATTTTCTGCGGACTACAACCGACCGCTTTGGGTCGATTTCAGCCCCTCGCAAAGCCGGTATAGCTTCTGCCCTCCTTCGGCGTCCTGCCAACCGAACACAATCCGCCCTTCGCAGTAGAGATTCACCGATTCAACGCTGGTATTCTCGCCGCCACGTTCGCCAGGCATTAAGGGATGCAGGCGAAAATAGAAGCCCCGGAGCCGCGAACCTTCGGGGGCTTTGCTTTTTCTGAACTCTCCGGCCCGGCCTTCCCCGCCCCCCGGTGCTACGCTGAAATCTCCATGGAGGATTTCGCGATGCCAAACTCTGACCTGCTCCCTTCCCTGCTTTTCAAGATCAATGAAAACCAGCTCGCCCTCGAAGCGGCCATCCTGGAGCTCTCGAACTGGGTCGAGCAGCGCGGCGCGGCCGACGTCGCCGATAACGTCCGCGGCGCCTTGGACACCATTGATAAAAATGAAGAATTCATCAAGCTGACGCTCGCGGTGCTGATGACCCCCGAGTGACCAGCTTTGCATTCCGTCGCCAGCATTCGCCATCTCGCCCGCTCTCGATTACTGTATATCCAAACAGTATCCGTAAGGCGCAACCGTGGACCACTACGACATCGAAGACACCAGCGATTGGCTCGGCAGTCCGACCAGGCTGGAAACCGTCAAGCATTACGCCCATATGCTCGAGGAGGACATCGAAGAGCTGAGGCGGCAACTAAATGCGGCAAAGGAAAACATTTTCACCCTTGTCGAAATGAACGACCAGCTGTCAGCCGAACTCCAAAAGAAGCGGATATGGATGGCGAACCTAGAGGCGGAAACCACCGATCAGCTTGGCCAGATCCGGAGCCTGACAATGGTCCTGGATCAAAAAGAAAGGCTCATTCGAGATCTGCAGGCGGGCACACCGAACCAGAGGAGCTGACAGGTACGGAAGACTCTCCAGATACTGCGAGATACACGACTTCGTTGCTGCGCTGAGTATGCCAAATGCCTAGCCAGTTCCACCGGTGTCCAGCAGAACAAATAGAACGGCCCTAGGGGAGTCGAGTGAGGCCTTCACATGGTTTAAAGTGGAACGCGAAATAGGCAATGTCCGCAATCAAGGTTATGAGTTGATCAAGGCGGACAACGATTCACCTCCCTGACTTTTGCATTGGACCTGACAAGCTGGGTCTCTGTAGACTCGCCCACAAAAAATGGGGCGGCAATGAACGATTTCTTGCAGTACATGATCCTGGTGGCTCAGGGCAACGCCAAAGCAGGGCTGGTCGCAGTCATGATTACGGGTGCCGTTTGGTTGTTTGAATGGTGGAAGCCAGCCGTAGCCGACCCTGGCTTACGCGGTAGGTGGCACAATGTCAAAGTCTTCATTTTATTGCTATTCGGCTTAACACTTGCAGCGCCTTTATTAAATCGATGCACGCAACTCTTGCCGAGCATTTCACTGCTCGACCGAATAGTGCCGGATTGGCAATCAAAAGGTATAGTCGGTGGCATCCTTGCCACCCTCATCTATGCATTCATTTGGGATTTTTTCCAATATTGGACTCATCGATTTGAGCATAAATATGGTGCCCTGTGGGCATTTCATCGTGTGCATCACAGCGATGCGGACATGCATGCCTCAACCTCTCTTCGCCAAAGTGTTGGAGGTGCACTCATCGGCTATTTCCTTGCGCACTTACCCACATCAATAATATGTGGAGGAAACATGCTTCCATATCTTGGCTCGTTGATATTATTCAGCGGCTGGGGCTATTTCAATCATGCGAATGTCCGCGTCTCATTGGGCCCGCTCACCCGATTCATTTCAGGCCCACAGTGGCATAGACTGCATCACGGGAAAGAAACTCAGCATCACAATTCAAACTATGCTGCTTTTTTTCCTATTTTCGACCTGGTATTTGGGACATTACGACTACCGAAAAAAGACGAGTGGGTAGAAACTGGCCTTCTAAATGATATATCTCCACAGAATTCGTTTAAACAAGCCTTTTTATCTTGGCGCAATAAAGACACATCTATTTCCAACACACCTCACGCCCATTCTTCTGCAGAGCCCCTAGAGCCGCTTGGTCAGCGATGAACCCTGCGCCCACGGGGCCTGTATCGCCCCTTCCGGAAACGCTGGCGGTACCGGATACGTCCCCGCCACTGGTACGGTAACTTTCCGCGATGCCAGCCGGCGAGCAGAGCCAGCAGCACGACATGGACCGCCAACCGGCAAGCCGCCATGCGGGGCAGTTATGGCACGCCCTTGAAGAAGACGTGCTGGCCCAGAGATCTCACTTGGTTATTGATGACGTAAGGTGTTTCGCTAACCCACTCTTTCCGTAAACCAACTCCGCGACTGCGGCCTGTGCCAAGGCATCATCGTCAGTCTCTGTATGTTCTCGAAAGAACACGGCATCTGCCCAACCCAGCCGTTCGCCAGTAGTTGTCGGGTCTGGAACGGCTTCATACGCATAGCGGCACAGGTGCGTGAAATCGACGAAATAGAACCCACTTTTTGCCAGCAAGCGTTCAATTTCGGAAAAAACGGAAGTGCCTTTGTAAATCGGCGCAAACTCTACTTCGCAGTGGACGACATTGGTACGCTGCAAAACCTTTTGCGCTCCTAGAAGCGCCGGACCTTCGAAGCCTTGAATGTCAAGCTTCAGGAAATCAACTCGCCCAACATCGGATAACACGTCGTCAAGCCGCGATGTTTTCACCCGCTCCGTTCTAAGCGTTCTAAGTCCAGACAGGTGGTTGTGGTGGCTATTGAATTCTTCATTCAACGGGAGCAACGACGAAGTAGCATCGTCATTATTGACGTAGAATGTCTGCTCTGATCCGTCACCTATGAAATGTGGCAACATTTCTATAGTGCCGTCCTCACGCTCGATGCGTTTGTTCTCCAGCGGTTCAAACCCGATGCAACGGTTCGGCAGCTGCATCAATGGCGCATAGATATGGCTTTCGTTGGCCAGATTTTGCGCCCCAACATCAACAATAACCAACGGTCTGGATGGTCTGTAACTAACGAGTGGCTTTGCCGTTTTCGGCAGCTTTGCCGACTTCAGAAGATACTCCTCGCTAGATGTGATCGAGTTCAAGACTTCTCGCGGCCCATTATTGGCTGCCATCAGAGCGACGTAGTGCGCCAGTCCGCCTGGGTCGGGCTCCCGGGCCAATAGTGTCCGATAAAGTGTTGACACATATTCTTCGTCGTTCATGCGGAAACCTTAGAGAGGATGGCCTTGTAAGTGGCGTTGATTGGTTGGGACGCCAAGGCATCGCTCAACACAACCCGCCGTGCACGCTTGACACACTATCAATGCATCGTGGACCTTTACAAGGCGACATCGGCGCAAAAACCCACGTTCAGCGCGATGCCAAGTGGCACGTCGGCGGCGATCGGGTGGGTCACCATACGCGATTTGTACGCTGTGATCGCAGTCCAGTGCGGCGAGTATGCAAGTTCTTGCCACAGACGCTCCTGATCGCTCCGTCTGCGGATGGTGTCCCTCTCCAACAACCTCGGCATGCATCAGTGTAATTGCTTGGCAATATCAACATTCGCCTGTTGCTAGTCTGGCCTAGGGCCGGGCGTGGTCAGCAAGTGCTACCCATCACTCGTTTCGCTTGATCATCAGCACACACTGTTACGCCGTGGGCAACTGACTATTTAACAACAGCACTGGTGGCATGGTGGGCATCTACGACCGCAGACCAGTGACGCTATCGTCCAGAACTGGCCCAAGGAGGCGTTTGGCTGGTTCGAATTTGACCGGGCCATCGGCAAGGAAAGAGGCATCCATGCCAGGCCGGCTTTTTATGACGATTGCAACTCTTGTTTTGCTACGATATCCGTCTCGGTGTTCTGCTTCCTTACCCTAGATTGCAGCCGCTTCCTCATCGCATGAACTGGGCGCTCTACCAAATAATGCCCAATGGCACCTAGTATAAATACGCATGATAGGTATATACCGAGGGAGTCAACTGCTGTAAAGACACCGTAGTTTGCAGCGGCGTCAATCACCAGCACATGGCACAAGAATGCTCCATAAGATACATTACCCAGCCACTCGTCAAAGCCCCTTCGCTTTAAATTTGAAAGTATAAACACAAGAGGAATACCAACAATCAGGCCAAGCAATACAGCTTTGTTGTAAGTTGCCAACTTATCCATCATCGAGCAAGCAACATATAACGCCAAAGTAAATGCATAAATCAGCAGCAGCAAAACTCCTGCCTGTTTTTTACCATTGTTATAGTCGTACATCAGGGAACCGCTTAGGAAAACGAACAGCACACCTGGAAGAAAAAAGTAACCATACACAGGTTGATTTACGACATCCAGAGCTGCCAATGCGAAAAGCACTGAGCTGGAGATCACTGCAACCAAGCGGGATCGCAGAAAAAGTATAAAAGGAAAAATAATATAGAACTGCATCTCTAAGCCCAACGACCATGCTGGATGGATTAGAATGTACCGCGTTAGCCCGCCGAACTCTGAAAAAATATGGAACACGCTTCCTGATAGCACAGCCCAATTGAGAGGTACGATAGCTAGGCTTAAGAGGAAGTTTTTAATTGAGAACGGGTCTATTGGATACCCAGCTCCCTGAAATCCGGAATATTCAAAAAACAAGACGTACAACAGGTAAAAAAATATGAACTGCGGATAGATACGCAAAAGACGATCAGCATAAAATTTTGGAATAGTAGCGTAACTAGTAAACTTCGTCCTTAATAGGCCGGTCATGACAAACCCAGAGAGCATGAAAAATATCGTCACGGCGCAGATTCCGAAATTTATCCCGAAAATTACTGTGCCCGTATGACCGATAGCAACGAAAAATGCCAAAAGCAAGCGCAAAGTCCCAAACATTTTAGGCGATCATCTAGTGAAAAAAGTGAGCAACGATACCTTACTCGCCAATATTCATCTAGATGGTAGCGCTGGTATTAAATTGGATCCAAGATGCATGTTAACACCAAGCTTTGCTGGCAATTCGTGATGGCACAGAACGACCTTCTCCGACAACTTTGTCATGAATCAGCGTAATTACTTGGCAACATCATCATATGCCTGTTCGCAAGTCAGTCCCCGGGCTCGGGCTTGGTCAGCAATTGCAGCCAGGTCGCCCGCTCGCTGGTCAGTGCGCTTGAGCACGTCGGCAAGCACCATTGCGGCGCGGGCAGCTGCCTTGCTTGCGGCGGCAGTGCAGGAATTACCGCTGGCTTGACTGGCTGCGAGTTGAGCTGCAAGGGCGTCGGCTGCCACGCGCAGGCTGTCAGCAGAAGTGCGAGCGGCAGCAGCATCAGCAGTTGCTTGATCGATCGTGCGTTGACCATCTTGAATTGCCTTGTTGATTAATTGTTGGCGGGTTTGTTCTTTGGCTCGCTCGGTGGACTCATTGGCGGCTAGAGCCTTAGCGTCCAGAGTGTTGCGGTCGTTCCACAGGCTCTGCCATTCAGTATCTTTCACCGACAGGCCGTGATGGTAGGCGCCGAACAGTGCACCGACCGCCAGCAGCACCGCAGCTATATAAGGAAGCAGTCGGAGCAGGATGGCGTTCATGCCAGCACCCTCAGCGCGGTGTTGTAGAATGCTTGCCGCTCGGCCAGGCCATTGGTACCACCATTGATGCGCCGTGTTACTCCAACAAAATCTTCAGAATCGGCCAATACGTTCAGATTTCGCGAATTCCAGAACCACGCCGCCGACTTGCAAGCCCACTCTGCCTGCTCGAGCAGTTCAGGCGTGCGCAACAAACGGTCGTCGCCGAACAGCGCCTTGCTGCAGGCCAGATAGTTGTCACGGCCCGTTATTTGAATCAAACCCCTGCCCCTGTACTTCTGCCCGTCCCCGTCCGCCTCTGGCGTATTGCCAAGACGTTTAGCCAGCGGGCCGGTGTCGTACTTGCTCAGGTACTGGTCGCCGCCGATCTCCTTCACGTAGCGGAATTGGCCCGACTCATGTCCCACCTGGGCAATGAAAGCCGCCATGCGCAACCTGGTATTGATCTGGTACCGCTCCATCGCCAAATTGAGCGCAGACACAAAAACGCCGGCTTGTTTGCCGACGTTCGGGAGGATCTGCAGCAGCTGCTGCTGAGTGAGAGGCATACTTTTCTCCAGGCGAAAAAAAGCCCGCGCGTGCGGGCACAGGAAGGTGCGCGTAGTCAGTTCGCAGGGTCTGTAACTACATCCGGCACGGGCTCGGCCGTAATGATTACCTCGGCGCTGTAGGCACTGATCAGCTGCGCCGTGCGGACCACGGCCTGCGGCTGTCCGGTGACAATGGCGCGCGCCTGGACGTCCGCCTCTTCGGCCGTGGCGAAGACTTCGTGATGGATCGGGTCGAAGTTGTTGCTGGTGTTGATGACGATAAAGGACATGGTGAATCTCCGGTTGCAGATTTTGGGCAAAAATAAACCCGCTCGATGGCGGGTGACTGTGTTCTGTGCAGATCAGACCATCAGGGTTGCGGCGGGGAGCTGGTCAGGGTATTGGCCGGCCTGGGAGCCTTGCTGTATCGCCCAGCGCCACCTATTCGAACACCGCCCCAGAACAGCCAGGCTCGCCAACGCGCCACCCCTTCAGCGCGCAGGGCACGGTAGAAAATGGCGTCAGCTTGCTTGCGGCTGACGGTACCGGTTGCGTACAGCCAGTCATGCACTGTTGCTGCATAGTTGCCGTAGCCTGACACCAGCGCGAAGAGCGCGAACAGGAAGGCATTGTGCAGCACCTTGATACTGGCGAAGTCCGTGGCGAAGCCGGCCGGCACCGTGATGACGCGCTGGTTCTCATCGGCCAGCACCAACTCATCAAGGAGAATGTGCGTCCACTTGCCGATCTGCTCAGTTTTCAGGGTGGTGGTGAAACGACTCATACCGGCCACCCCTCATTCAACATGGCGGCAGTGAAGGTACCATCGCCCACCGCTGCCAGCAGGTCAGCTTCACGATCAAAGCAGCCCTGGACAAAGTCCGCGACCGCCTCTGCCATCACCAATACCTGGGCAGACGGCAGGTCAACGAAACCTTCCGGGGTTTTCCAGCGCAAGGTGTAGGCCAGGTTGCGCATGGCCTTAATGGCTGAACCATTGATCAAGGTCTTGGCGCGGTCATCGGTATTGATGGCCATGCCATCAACGGTGATGCCCGCCGTTTCAACTTCATACCGCCGTTCCGCGATGCGCGCCGCTTGCTGTTCTGGCGTCAATTGAGCTTGCACGTAAAGGCCGATAGCGCCGTGCGCACCCGAGGTGAGAGATGCATACAGCTCACGACCGAACTCATTGTCATCGTCTGGCGAGGCGGTAAAAGGAATCCAGCCTAGGGCCTCGTGCTCTACTTCACAATCGACGGTGCCGCGTTGGTTGTAACGAGGATTTTTAATATTCATTACGAAACCCTCATAAACAACGTTGCTTGATTGTTTGCGGCGGCGCTCATGGCCCTCCAAGCACCTGTAGGCGCACCCCAAGCAGAGTTAGCGGTATCACTAAAACTTAGGCTTGAGCCAGCCACTACTGCTCCACTGGCCACGACGGCGCCCGTTAAGTTTCTAAGGAAGGAATAACTACCCACTTGATTGAAGGCAACGGATGAAGCCAAGTTATTGGTGGTGATAACTTCATCCCAGACACTCCACGCATTCGTAACGTAGATTCGTTCAAACTTCCGTCGCGACCCCCAATATGTCAGTGTTTGGTAAATCACTACTGTAGATAGATTCTTTACCTCCAACAGTGCATCACCAACAATTGGCATGTTTCCTGAGCCACTCAGTATGTAGTACAAGCCAGAAGGTCTTACACCATTTGCATCGGAAATGGTTTGTAATGTAGTGCCCGTCATTCCCCAGCCAAATGCTCCGGGCATTAACAGAGCCCCTGCTGTAGCGTCATGCGACGATGTTTGCACTGCGCGAGTGGAGCCATTGCCTAGCCCGAGCCCCGCTCTCGCGCTCGCCGCATCGGTGCCACCCGTCCCGCCCTTGGTAAGAGGCAAGATGTCGAAGTTGCCGGTGGTCCCCAGGGCGGCCATCTTGCTGCCGAACTGGTTCACCAATGCCCGCAGAGTATCGGCCGAGTCTTTGACGTAGCCCTGCATCGGTGCCAGCGCATAGACGCCCGCTGCGGTGGTCGCCCCCTGATAGTTCGGCGAGATTGCCAGGGCCGTGTCGCTGGCAATATTGGTGATTTCATACCAGCCCCCATCCGGGCCGCGGAAGGCATCACCGACACGGGCATTGGCAATAAACGCGGTGCCCGCGCCAATGACGGAATTGGAATTTTGGGTGACAGAGACTGATCCCGATTTATACCAGGGCAATTGAATATCTCCAGAAAGTGTTCAGGCCAGTAATTTGGCGCAGAGGAATGCCGGCGTTTATCGCCTAGTAGTTAAGTGCCAGGGAGTCGAGCAAAGATCGCGGCGGGCTGACCGTTATCCGTCCATGGCCCCGCTCCCAAAGCCACGACATACGTCTGCAGCCTGTTTTCTGAGTAGTTAAATCTGACGCCTAAGTTGAGCCACCCGGCGTTCTGCGGTCTAAGTACGCCACGTGAAAATGGGTTAATCATGAAGTATTCATCAGACGCAAGCGCGGCTACCAGTTCATTTCTGTAATAGAACTGAGAGCCAATCGTCATCGGAACACTCCCTTGATAACTCCAAGAATGGTTGGCTTTGGTGACGATAACGGGAACGGCACCTGAGTCGTAACAGAGCGAACCGTCTGCTGCCCACAACCGCAGGCCGTAGGCGCTCTTAGCCAGTGATGCGAACACCGCAGCAAACCACTTACCCAAAGGCCGCCAAGTTACGTTAGCCGCCTGTATGTTGAAGCCTGTCCAATTACCAGGACCACCATCGATTGTTGTTTGCCAGTAAATATCATTCGGTCTAGACGGGTCATTCCTTATAAAAATACACGGAGGCTCGCTCGTCGTAATGGGTGACGGGAACGTGACTCTAGCGTAGTGGTCGCCAGTGGCCTGATATGTTCCATTGTAAAGTGCGCACAGCCTTGGAGTTTCAGAGTCAATCTGGACATAATTACTCCCATTGATTGCCATTAGCCCAAAGCTCAATTTTTATACCTCATCACTAGAAGTCGGAACTGAATAGCCGAACCAATGGATGCGCTTGGCTCGGAAGGGTTGCGCGATCTAATCGTTACAACCCCTTCTGCCACTGACTCATAAGGCATGGCGTTCAAACTGTTTTCCGCCGAAGCGGCTTGTGTTGGAAGAATAGCAGCAGCGCAGGTAGATGGACTAAACCCCGCAATGGGGATTGTTAGAACCTGATTCACCGCCAACTGATACAGTCCATTGTGAATAACTTGATACGTGAAGTTGTCTGTGTCGAGCTCAGGAGTGCCATTGGCACTCCAAGTCCTCAGTCCATATGCCATTTTTTACCCCAGATAGCCAAGCCGGACACGCAACACATTGTTGGCGTCGTAGACCGAGACGTTCTGCGAGTTGATCACCAGCCGCCCCTGTCCCGGGACAATGCCGTTGATCTCTAGCGTTCCGTCTTTATAGAGAACCCAGCCTTGCTGGCCGGCGATGTAGTTGGTGGAACTGATGTAGCTGCCGATCTTGGCATTGGTGATGGTGCCGTCCTGAATGAACGCAGAGTTCATGAAGACCTGGCCGCCCTGCACTGCAAACGGAACCGAAAGGGCACCGCCAGCCATGCTGTTGACGACGGCAAACCGATCTGCGGCGACCAGAAACTGGCTTTGCAGTCCAGCACCGGTGTTCTCGATGCCCAACCCGGCGCCCGCGGCAACATACTTGCCGTCGGCAGTGACCTGCATCTTCACCGACCACATCACGTTGAGCTTTCCGGCGGTGTCGGCATAGGCCGTTGACGTCTGCTGGATGGCAGCCGTGTTTTGCCCTGCCGTTACAGACAGCTGATCAATCTTCGTCGCCGTCGCAGACTGATTGGTCGCAACCACCTGTTCCAGCTCGGTGATGTTGGCCGTGTTCGCTCCTATCTGGGCCTCAAAGCCAGTGAGCCGCTGCGCAAAGGCTTCAGTTTCAGAGGTGCGAACCTTGGATTCCGAAGCGATTTCGGCGGTACTGGTCCAGCCTTTCAGCGCGTCCGCCAGATCGCCTTCCCCGTTGTCGTCTCGCGACGATGCTTGAAGCGCCTGAAACGCTGTGGCCTGGGCGGTGACCTTCCCTTCCGTGGAAGTGACCCGCGTATCCAGCGAATTGAGCGCCGTCGCCTGACCGCTGTTGACACCCTCGACATCGCCCACCCGGTTTGTCAGTTGCGTGAGGCTGTTGCCTTGACTGGTGAGCGTGGTGCCTTGTGAGGTGACGGTGCTGCTCAGCGAGCTGATGGCCGCGCTCAAGGCTTCCGCGTTGCGCTCGTTCGAAGGCGCGTAGGCCGTGGCGACAGAACCTTCCTGAAACTGGACGTTGTCCACTTCCATCCACATGTCCATGGTCCCGCCGCTGCGGTTGAACATCCGGCCGGCGTAGATGCCGCCGAATGCTGCACCTGCCGGAGCCACCCCAGTGAGGACATAGCGGGTGAACGTCGTGGTCAGTGCGACCTCAGCAAGCGTCATCGTGCTGAGCACGGTGCTGCCCGCAGCGTCGAGGAACTGCACGTAGGTCGCCAAGCGTACCGTTGCAGCCGAGCCTCTGGCCCACACGCTCAAGGTGTACGGCTGACCCGGCGTGACCTTCGGCCGGGCGGCCTCCAACGAGTTGAAGATCACGTCGGAATACTGCCCGTTGGTGGCGGCCAAGCGAGTGATCCTTAGCGCCTTAGTGCTGGATGGCAGCGCCGAATCCACAATGGATGGCGTTGGCACGGCGGTACCGCCGACGCTCCAGTTCAGGGGGCGAGTGGTACTGCCCGCTGCCAGCGTCTCGAACGAGGAGTTCGGCAGCAGGTTGTCGCCGCCAATGGCGTTCAAGCTGTTGGTCAGCGAGGTGATCGAACTGCCCTGACTGCTGATCGTCCCTTCCGCCGCCGTCACTCGAGTGGTCAGACTACTGACCGCCGAGGCATCGGCCTTGGTCGCGACCTGCGACAGCGCGGAGGCCGCTGCAGCCGCTGCATCGGTGGCCACCTTATCGGTCACCGCGACCCACGCCGAGCCGGTCCAGCGCTTCGGCGTGTTCGCCCCGCCGGTGATGTCGATCCACAGGTTCTGCGCCAGCTGATCGGCCGCCGCCGGTGCGCCGGTTTGCACGATCACCTTGCCCTTACCGCCGGCCAAAGTGTTCGCCGCGTTCGCTGCTGTCTGCGCGGCAGTCACGTTGGTGTTGGTGGTGGTCAGGCTGTTGTTCAGCGAGGTGATCAACGACGACTGACTGGTGTTCACACCTTCGGCCGCTGCCACCCTGGCATCCAGCGCCGACACGGCAGATGCGTTAGCCAGGCTCTGGTCGAAACTGTTACCCGTAACGAACGGCGACGGATCAGTTACGCCGTTGACCACCGGCTCGACCATGATCTGATCCAGCCAAAGCACGCGACCGGTAACGTTAGAGCGGTTGGTCTGGATACTCAGCTGCGCCTTGTCGCCGCTGAAGCTGCCGGCGTTGGACACGTCCATCACGACCGAATATCGCGCCCAGGTATCGGTCACAGTCAGCAACGTGGCTGGACCGGTATTGAAGCCCGAGCCTGCCGCGTTCAACACCCGCAGGTAACTGGCAATCTGATGCCCAGCCACGCTGGCCCGAGCCTTGAACGACACGATGTATTTCTGCGCCTTGAATGACATGTTGCAGCCGGCCGCAGTCAGCGACGGGCCCAACGTAACCGTCGTGTTGGTGGTGTTGGTGGACTCGACCCGCAAGGCATAGCCGCGCAGGGTCGCCGCGTCCGCCTCTGTAGTCACCGTGAACGACCCTGTAGTGGTCACTGGCGCAGACGGCCCGAACACCGTGTACTCAGCCGGCAGCAGGTTGACCCCGCTGGCCCCAAGCCCCCCAATCGCCGCCTGAACACTGGTCAACGCAGCACCTTGCGCCGTCAGGCTGTCGCCCTGTTGACTCACGGTGTTGCTCAATGCCGACACGCTGTCCGCGCTCGCCTTGGTGTTGGCCACCGACAGGGCATTGGCGGCTGCCGTTGCCGCATCGGTTGCCACCTTGTCGGTCACCGCGACCCACGCCGAGCCGGTCCAGCGCTTCGGCGTGTTCGCCCCGCCGGTGATGTCGATCCACAGGTTTTGCGCCAGTTGATCGGCCGCCCCCGGTGCGCCGGTTTGCACGATCACCTTGCCCTTACCGCCGGCCAAAGTGTTCGCCGCGTTCGCTGCCGTCTGCGCGGCATTCACGTTGGTGTTGGTCGTGGTCAGGCTGTTGTTCAGCGAAGTGAGCGAGGCGCTCTGACTGGTCAGGATTGTGCCCTGCTGAGTCACGGTGCTGGTCAGCGAGCTCAAGGCATCCGACGTGGCCGCCTGATCGGATGCCAGCGCCAGCGTGCTATCTCTCCAGCCCGACACGGCCGACCCGAGTTCCAGCTGGGCGCGGGTGAATTCCACGAAGCCAGCTGTGACGCTGCCGCCGAAAATGCGGAAGAACGACGTGACCTTCGCGGTGTTGGCTGGCAGGTTCGCAAACAGCAGCGTGGCGCGCTGGGTAGAGCCGGTGGCCACGATCAGCGACGTGGACGGTACCGACAGCACGTTGCCTGCCGCGTTGTTGGCTTCCAGATAAATCCGAACCTGCAAGCCTGCAGTCGCGCGGAAGTAAACGGACAGCGCGACAGAGGTACCCGCCTGCACAGCCGGTCTTACCGCAGCGACCGGGATGATCGAGCGGTACAGGTTGGTGTCGTTCAGCCCGGTTACGTCGATGCGCTGGGCGTTCTCGCTGGCGTTGATCCACGACGGCACCAACGAGTAGACGCCGGTAGAAGCACCAGGCGTGATCGGTGTGTTGACAGCCCACCCATCCGCCACACCGGTAACGCTGCCCAACTTGACGAACGCTGGGTTGTATAACAGGTTCTCGCTACCTACATCGCCGATGCTGTTGGTCAGGCTGACGATCGAGCTGCCTTGCGAACTAATCAGTCCCTCTGCAGCGGTGACCCGTGTACCCAGGCTGGTGACCGCCGAGGCATCTGCTTTGGTCACGACCTGCGACAGTGCCGAAGCGGCCGCAGCGGCAGCGTCGGTGGCGATCTTGTCCGTTACGGCGGCCCAGGCACTGCCGGTCCAACGCTTCGGCGTGTTTGCCCCGCCGGTGGTATCGATCCACAGATTCTGCGCCAACTGATCGGCCGCCGCCGGTGCGCCAGTTTGCACGATCACCTTGCCCTTGCCGCCGGCCAAAGTGTTCGCCGCGTTCGCCGCGTTTTGCGCGGCAGTCACGTTACCGTTGGTGGTGGTCAGGCTGTTGTTCAACCCGGTGATCGAAGTGCCTTGGCTGCTGATCGTCCCTTCCGCCGAGGTTACCCGGGTGGTCAAGCTGGTCAGCGCTGCCGCATCGGCCTTGGTGTTGGCCACCGACAAGGCGTTGGCGGCTGCCGTTGCCGCATCGGTGGCCACCTTGTCGGTCACGGCTGCCCAAGCCGAACCCGTCCAGCGCTTCGGCGTGTTCGCCCCGCCAGTGATATCAATCCACAGGTTCTGCGCCAACTGATCGGCCGTCGCCGGCGCAGCGGTCTGCACGATCACCTTGCCCTTGCCGCCGGCCAAAGTGTTCGCCGCGTTCGCCGCGTTTTGCGCAGCAGTCACGTTACCGTTGGTGGTGGTCAGGCTGTTGTTCAGCCCGGTGATCGAGCTACCCTGGCTGCTGATCGTCCCTTCAGCCGCTGTCACGCGGCTGTCCAGGCTCTTGACTGCCGAGGCATCGGCCTTGGTGTTGGCCACCGACAAGGCATTGGCTGCCGCTGCCGCCGCATCGGTGGCCACCTTGTCCGTCACCGCTGCCCACGCCGAGCCGGTCCAGCGCTTCGGCGTGTTCGCCCCGCCGGTGATATCAATCCACAGGTTCTGCGCCAACTGATCGGCCGCCGCCGGCGCAGCGGTTTGCACGATCACCTTGCCCTTGCCGCCGGCCAAGGTGTTCGCCGCGTTCGCCGCGTTTTGCGCGGCGGTCACGTTACCGTTGGTGGTGGTCAGGCTGTTGTTCAGGCCGGTGATGGCCGTGCCTTGGCTGGTATTGACCCCCTCGATGCTGGTGATTTTGGTTTCAGTGGTGTTGACCCGAGCAGCCAAACCGTTCGACTCGGACACTACTTGACCAACATCCACCCAATAGGTCGCATTCGGCGGCGACTTCGCGCCGCTGGCATCCGCCGGTACCGCGATTTTGGCTTGGTACAGACGATCACTCAGGCGCGTTGAGGCGCCGGCGGCGTAGGCTTTGTCCTTCTGGTATTCGGCCGACTTTGCGAGTGTGGAGACCTGATCGATTTGCAACTGAAGGTCGGCTTGAGTTTCGCTGAACGCCTGCTGCGCTTCGCTCAGCGCGACTTGCCCTTCGTTCACCAGCTCCTGCAGGTGATCCGTGACTTCGCCGATTTGCTCGCCCAGCTCATTCACTCGATTGTTGACTGATCCCGGCAGAGTTGATGGGCCGTCAATCAGCTCGATCCGCCCCAGCAGATGCTGGCCGAGGTGAGAATCCGTTATTTCCCCCTCCAGCGCATCCAGGTAAGCACCGACGTCATTCGACGTTGATGCGGGTACGTACAGAAATGCGCTTTTGCCATAAGCATTTGACGACCGAACGAAGTAGTAATAGTTGGTGTAGAAGCCGAGTCCGGTATGAGTAAAGGA
The DNA here is from genome assembly GCF_054600775.1 of Pseudomonas sp. MHK4. Taxonomy (NCBI): domain Bacteria; kingdom Pseudomonadati; phylum Pseudomonadota; class Gammaproteobacteria; order Pseudomonadales; family Pseudomonadaceae; genus Pseudomonas; species Pseudomonas sp. MHK4. Next base: position 199,400 of record NZ_BAAIAK010000006.1, read on the forward strand.
AAGACCCTGCCCCAGATACACCGCATCATCCGGGTCAGATGCTGGAACCGTGCTGAAGAAGTACTCATAAGTCCCGCCATTCAGCCCGCGCAAGGTGTTGGACGGAATCAAGGTGATCGAATCAATCGATGACTGCACCACACAGGCTTCAGGAATGGGCGGACCATTCACGCTGACTGAAATAGTCGCCTCGCCCGACCGAGCCATCGGCCCCACCGCCGCCACACTCATCGTGTAGCTACCCGAAGGCAAGCCATTGATAGCCCGCTCGGTGGACGTCGCCGGAACATTGTGCGATTGGATCGCGGTCGCACCCTGGCGAACGATGACGATGTATTCCTTCACAATGCCGGACGGAGGCACCCAGGAGAGGATGCCCTGTGTCACCTCGGCCGATGCATCCTGCGTCCACTTGAGGTTTGTGGGAGAACCCAGGCCACCGGTCGGTAGGTTGATAAAGCCGATCGGATTGTAGGGCTGGCCAACTGCATCACTGAAAATGGCCGGCTCATACTGCGCCACCGAGACACTGCAGCCATCTTTATCACCCATCGACCAATTGGTGACGATGAACTCCCCCAGGATGTTCAGCGACGGCAGGTTGACCCTGATGACCCGACCAGGCCGGCAGTTGTAGCCGGAAAGGTTCATGGGAATGCTGATGGTCCCACCCGCCCGCCGGCGGCGCAGTTCGATGTTTGCCAGGCGCTGAGCCTGGTACGGATCAGTGACATAGGAGAAGGTCAGCGTCTCCGCCGCCTCCCCACCGTCTTCGACAACCCACTGATCCACTTGCACTTCGGGATAGTCGGTTTCGGTCCAGGACTGCGAAGGGTCAATGAAGGTGCCGCGCACCGTGTTGATGGCAGAATCGTTGGTTGGCTCGGTGCTGCCAGTGATGGTGCCCACCACCATGTCTTCGGTGATCTCGAAATCATACGGACCGTAGTACGCGCCCGTCTGGAGCATCCAGCGACCACCTACACGGATAAGCTTGCCCGCGCACGCCGCCTCAAGTTTCTGCAATACACCTGTGCGTTGCTCGTCAGCGCCGATTACGCAAGATGTCCGGTAGCGCGGACTGGCCGATCCGTCAGCGTTGGTGACCGTCTCATCGCAGACGTTGGCTGCACTGGCAAAAGTCGAAAACACAATCTCATCATCCGGCACACCGCAGCGCGTGCGCAGGTACCAGAGAATGTGCAGCGCCGTGTTTGCGGAATACCCGGATGTCCCAGTGCGCGGGTCATAAATATCGTTGCGGCCACGAACCACGAAACGCGCATCCGGAATGCCCGATGGAAACTTCTCGGCGCTGTACCGGAAAGACACGCGCACGAACGAGAGCCCGCGGCCGATCTGGCTTTCCTTCCACCCCGGGCAATTGGCAAGAAGGAAGGCGTTTACTTGCGTTGGATTGACGACCAGTTCATAGCTGGCGAACTCGCCGAATGTACCGATCTCCTCTTCGCCCAGGTAGATATTTTCCAGCGCGTCGATGCCGCCCTCACAGAGGACGTAGACCATATGCAACCATTCGCCGTCTCCGACAGTGCCGGACTGCTCCTGGCCCCAGGCAAGCACGCCACCGGTTGCAGCACGGCCCAGGATGAAGCGCACTGGAGCCTTTGAAGAGCGCAGTGTCTGCGCTGAGGGCTCGTTGTCGCGAAGTGGCGATTTGGTGTTGAGCTTTTCCTGCTGCTCGGCAGCATAAAAGGCCAGGCCGGCACCGATGATCGCACCGACAATATTGCCTTGAGCAAAACCAATTACCGCGCCGACGGCAACTTGGGCAAGTTTTTTTACGCCAGAACTCATTCAACCCTCCACGCGGCCAGTGGCGCGCACTCAACCCGGGCGACACCGTCTTCAGTGGTTGCCCAGAAATCACCTGCCCAGAACACGGCCATACTTCGGCCGCCAGGCGCGTCGTACAACACCACGTCACCGCGCTGAATGAAGGCCAGGGACACCCGCGTAAAGCAGGCATCCCATGCCGCTTCAAGGCTGCCGTGCTGTTTCCTGAGCTGCCGCTTTGCTCCCCGCTCGGTCTTGTATTTGCCGCGGTACTGCTCGGCAGGATCGACACCGCACACAGCAACAGTGCAATCCGCGGAAAACAGGCAGCAGTCAAATTCGCCCCATGAAAAAGGCCGCCCGTGGGCAGCCTTGATAACGTCATGAAGACGCGTGGTCCAATCTCTATGCCGCATGGTGTCTACTCATAGGTGAATGTCGGTGCGTCCTTCTTCGACCCCCAGTAAATGGGCCACTCGGACATCTGGGCGATGGCGTAAAAGAAGCGGTCGCCGTCATGACGCGCACGGTGGTTTTCGTCGGTGAACCGCTCGGTACCGGTACGGCTCCACTCGGCCATACGGTCGATCACCGGAACGGCGATGCTGTTGCCTTCCGGACCATTACCAGCAAAGGAAAACTTGGCGGCATCCATGCGCCCCGAGAAAAGGATGTCAGCGGCATAGGTGCCGTTCTCGTCGAACACCACGAATATCACCTTGGCCAACCGCCCGCGACAACCGCGCACATTGGTCTCGGACAGGATGTACGCATCGAGGCCGCTCAACGTCAGCTCAACCGACATCGGCGAGCTTGAGTTGTCGCTTTCCTGGGACTGACTCACCTCGCCGAAATTGCCGACTCCCAGATAGGTAATGCCGTCGATGACGAGATCGCCGGTACCGGTATGTGCGAAGACCATGCCGTCGACAAAGTCCAACTGCACGGCATAGACGGGCATGAACTTGCCGGTGGCGATGATGTTCACCACGCTCTGGCTGAATGGGAATGCTGACGGCATCAGAAAGCCTCTCGAAACTGAAAGCTGCCGTTGGCCACGACGGGCTGAACAGTCAGCTGATTGGTGTCATCCACTCGGCGCATCTCGGAATAGGGGTTGCGATACTCCACGGCAGCCCCGGGCGTGATAGCCCGGCGAATCCGTTTGTTGAGAAACACCTGAACCCGTCCCTGAACGTTCGATGCGGCGTCGTCCACCACCTCAAACATCTCACCGGCGATGGAGATGTAGTCGCCAAAAGAAAAGACCTTCTGGTTCGGCGTCACCCCACCCAAGATCATGTTGGTGGCTTGGGCATTTGCTGTGGCCACCACCGGTGCGCCAATGTTGTCGGACCTGGTACGCGTGAAGGCAGGAATATTCACCGTCCCAAACATGCCCTGAAGGCGGCCCAGCAGCGCCGTTACTTCGCGCTCGTCCTCATCAAACAGGCCATCAAAGCTGAGCGTGCACAACCAGTAGGCCCCCGGATAGCCCATGATCTGCTGGGCGTTGGACAGCGTCGACGTGAAGGCCCGGTTGTTGTAGACCATGCCCCAGGTCATTTGCGACGGCCACAACGCAGCCGGCCAAGCGATAGCCATGAAGTACTCCTACAGCCGTTTACCGGCGATTGATTAGCTGACGGGCGGGGCCGTTTTGTTTGAGGTCCTTGAGCACCATCTGGTAGCCGCCTTCGGCACCACGTCGCGCCGCCTCCTGGATACGGGCGAGCGTGGCTTCGTCAGCATTGCCCTGTACGGTGATGTGCTGCGTGATTCCGCCAACGGACACTATTGCAGCGGATTCAGCTGCTGACGCCTCTGATCCACCAATGGCCCGAACGCCGAGCGACCCATCAGCCGCCCGAGTGAGCGGCATGATTGCCTCGGGGCCGGCTTCCGCGAAGATGCCGGCGCCCTTGGCGAAGGCGAAGGTCTGCGGTGTGTCGTAGACACCGCCAGAATACGATGACAGGCTCGCAGAGCTGTAGACACCACCTTTGGCGTTGGCCACCATCGCGCCTTCGCTGAAGCCGGTCATGGTTCCGCTGCCAGCCCCCCAGCCCGTGAATGCGCTGAATGCACTGCTGAGGAAACCGGCAGCGGCTTGCCGAACCTGAATTCGAATCAAGTCCTCGATAATCGAGTCAGCCATATCCTTAAAGGACAGCTTCCCCGTTTTAACGAAGTCGACGATGCCATCCTCCAGCCCACTAAAGGCACTGGTGAACATTTGCTTGGTTTGGCCGGCAACATCAGCAGCCTGGTCAACGTAGTCCTGCAGTGCATCCGACGCACCGTTTGACCAGTCGGACTGGGCGGCATCCACCTGGCTGAAGTAGGTCTGTTGGGCAGCCAGCCGCTTGCCGAGCTCATCCTGCAGAACTTTCGTCTCGCTGGCATAGAGCTCTGGCGAAATCTGTCCGGTGTTGCGTTGTTCGTTCAAGCTGGCCAAGTCAGCCGCGTACTTTTGTCGAAGCGCCAGATCCGCACGCATCCGGTCGCGGGCCTTGTCGCCCATGCCGATGCCGGCCAATTCCTGATCGAAACCGTCCTGTGTGGTCTGCGTACCAGTGGCCTGCGCCGCCTTGAAGGCCGTCAGCTTCAGGTCGTCTTCATTGGCCTTCTTGATCTTATTCAGCGCGTCGAGCTCGGCGGCCATGCCCAGCAGGCGTTTTTTCTGCTCCTCGGTCAGCTTGCCGAGTTTGCCTTCCTGCAGCTCGAAGGAGAGCTTCGCCACCTCGGTGGCATCCTTCTGCTTTTCGCCAGTGGTGTTGATCAGCTCGATCTGACGTTTGTAGCTTTCCTCAGTCGACTCAAACGACTTGAGTTGCTGCTTGGCGGCTGACTCGCCTTCGCTGGCGTTCTTCTTTGAGGCCTTGGTTGCGGCATCATCCGCCGCTTTCTGGGCGTCTTTGGCAGCAGCAGCCGAACGGATGGCGACGATCATGCCTTCCGTGAGGTCAGTGTTTTCCTCAATGAATCGGTTTGCGGCATCCAGGCTGGTTTTGTCCTGAGCGGCGCCGAGTTGCTTCTGCAGTTGATCGAGGTATGCCTGGCCGACACCCGCCGCTTTCGCTTTGGCGGCTGCGTTTCCGCGCTCTGCACGCGTATTTTCGTCAGTCTCGCCGGTCAGGGCCGCAAAGGTCGCTCGTTGTTTATCAAGCTCCGCAGATAGCTCGGTGACGGGGCGTTGGCTTTCCTCAATGGCCTGCGCCATCGACTCAGTGACACCAGGCATAACACGGAGCTGGTCAGCGACGGCCTTCCAGTCGACAGTCATACCGGTCGCCTGATCTTTGGAAGCTTTGCGCACCAGTTCCAGTGCGCTCTGCGCCTCCGCCGGCAGCGGTGCCAGCCCTGTCATTAGACCATCGGCGCCGGCAGCACCGATGTTCCGGAGATCATTCTCGAACTGGTCAGCGATAGCCCCGGCTTTCTGCCCGAGGCGAGATTGCATGTCGTCGATTTCCGACTTCAACTGGCGAAGCGTGACCGATTGAGTGGCCCGATTCAGCGCACCGAAGCGCTCGATCAGCTTATCGATAGGGTCGGCGAGATCACCGAGCTTATCCTCCAGCACGCTGGTGTTATCACGCAACGTCAGAAATGCCGTGGCCGCACCAATGGCGAGCGCTGCAATTCCTAACGGCCCGCCAAGGACGCCCATAATCACGCCGCTGGTACGACTCAATCCGGCCTGAGCGACAGCTACGGCGCTCGTTGCACGCGCCTCCACCATCCTGGCCTCGGCCAACTGGATCGACATTTGAGTCTGTACCGCTGTGCCACGCGCCGCGACGGCCTCTCTTTCGGCCAGAACCACCGAGGTCCGGGCCTTCTGCTGCTCGGCCTCAGCGGCGAGCAGAACAGCCGCGGCTTGCGCCTTTCGTGCGGCAGCATCTTTAAATGCGGCATACGTCGCCACGGCGGCGGTATTCGCGGAACTCACCCCGTACCGGGTCAAGGCAGCGATAGCCGAAACAATGGCAATATCTGCCAAGGTTTCGAAGTTGTTGCCTAGGGCACTAATCCCCCTGCCCAAGACGCCTGTGAAATCAGCTGTCTCGTTCAGCCTGCCCATGTAGACGGTGAATGCGTTCGAGAGGTTCTGCACCGCATCGCGAACTGCGATGCTCATGCTGTCCGCCAATATTCCATTTGCCTCTGCGGACTTCTGCAGGCCTTCGGTCAGAATATCCAGGCTGAGCTTACCCTGTGCCCCAAGGCTGCGGATCTCTTCGGCTGTTTTCCCTGTGGACTTTGCAATCGTGTCGACCACTGTCGGCATGGCTGCGAGAATCGACTGCCAGCCGTCAGCTTCGACCTTGCCGGTTTGCAGCGCTTGCGAATAGGCGTCGATGGCTGAGCTGGCCTTGTCTGCCGTCGCCGAATTGGTCACCAGCAGGAAGCTGAAGCTGTCCATCACATCCAGCGCCTGGCCGGTGTTGTAGCCCATCGACTTCAAGCTGTCAGCGGTCCGGATGTATAGCTCTTGCGCTTCACTCAACGGGCGATAGGTGCGCTTCGCGGTCTCCAGCAAGCGCTGCTGCACCAGGTCGTATTCGCCGACACTGCTGGTAGCCATGCCGATGCGGTCGGACATCTGTCCGTAGGAGTCTGCCGCTTCTACAATCCTGCCGATGGCTGCGACGCCAATTGCCGCGCCAAGGGCGTTCTTGATCAATCCAGCGGCGCTTTCGGCGCTTTCACCAGCACGATCAAAGGCTTCGTCTACTTGCCCCAGGCTCTTATCGATTTTGCCGGACGCCTGGGCCACGCTGGAGTCAGCCCGCGCCATCTCTTGACGCAACTGTGCAGTAGTTGCCTCAATGCGAACCAGCATCCCCTGCACATCTGTGTCTGCCATGGTTTTCTCCTGGCACAAAAAAGCCCGGCGCAGTCCGGGCTCTTCGCTGTCTTCTAATTTTGGCCAATCATCTGGCAGAACGCGGCATCATTTGCCGCCAGATTTATACAAATAAGGTGGTCGACCGGAGAGCGACAGCCCAGGGTCACCCATCATCCCTCTGTAACCCCTGACTTGATAGGAGTAGCCCGGTTTCAAGTCCAATGCGAGCTCCTGTAAACCGCCACCTCCACACATGCTGTTGCTCTTGATTCCAAGCATTACCGGGCCGGGACGGTGATAAAAAGTAGCTGTCTCTGACGTTCCAACCGATGCAACCTTCTCTCCGTCGATGTGAAGATGCAAGTCATAGAGCATGCATGAAGCGCCGCTATCTCTAGTAAACACGATTCGCGCATCATCAGGACTGGTAGATCGCTGCATTCCGTAGAGGGAGTCGGCTGGTACCGGATCTGCCTCGTTTGGAGGCACTGGACTGGTGGCGCAGCCGGCGGTCACAATTAACGCAACCGTCACGGTTAAAAATTTCAGCACGTTCAATTCCTCTTTGAGCGGGCCTCAACTCTATCAATTATTTCGATTCGCGTCCGGTGAACGCCTGCCGCAGCTTGGCCGCAACGGTCGACGGCTTTGGCTTTTCCTTCGGACCGGACTGCTTTCCGCCAAAGGGGTTGGTCATCTGTGCCCACTCGATCCGCGCGTCCATCGCTAGGAACAACTCGGGGAGCGGCGTACGCCACGCAGTTTCGGGCGACCACCCCAGCCAGCCCGTGGCCACCGCGTACATCCGGTCGACGTAGCTGCCGTCCTCGACAGCGCTTACTCCTTCGCCGTCTTCTCCTTTCCCGGCACTGTACCCCGTGGGTTATACAGCGCCGCCAGGTAACTGTTCAGCTGAACAGATACTTCAACCACACCCGCCTGCCACACTTGTTCCTCGACCGCTTCAGCGTGCTTTCCAGCGAGGCCAGCACCAGCAGCAATGATTGCAGCGCAGCCCTCAACGCTAAGCGACGTGATGGCCTGGGCTGCGCCCCGCAATCCGCCAAAGCGCGCTTCGATCGCGCGAACAGCGGCCAACGTTGGCAGCAGTTCATAGCTCTCATCTCCCAGGGTGATGGTGGTCGTACCGTGCAGGGTTTTGCTCATGGATCAATTCCTTGGAAGGTTGGGGCCGGAGCCCCACCGGTCATGTCGGGAGGATTTCAAGGATGTCGGAGTTGATGCCGATGGTGACATTGCGGCGCACCACGTTGTCAGCGGCACCGGCAGCGACGGTGTTGTTCATGACCTTGCCACGCATGTAGAACGTGGTCGGAAGAATGGCCGGGGTTGCATCAGGATCGCCGTCGTTCAGGGTGACTTTGATGTTGTAGTCACCTTTGCTGCGATCCTTGTGGGCAACTTTAAGCTTGGCTTGGCCCAGGTCGCCGTTGTCCAGGCCCACGGTCAGCGTCAGGTCGCCCGCATCGGCGGTACCCTTGTATTTGCGAACACGACCATCCCGTAGGGACGTGAAGTTCACGGAGCTGAAAGTGTCGCCGAATTCGCCCAGGTCTTCGATCTCGCCGACTTCGACATAGGTGTCCGCCTTGTAGAGCGCTTCGGTATCGGCGCCGTTCTTGCTGCCGATCGAGAATCGGCAGCCGGCGGCGGTATTGAGGTTGTCATCGGCCATGGGGGTTCCTCCAAAGGCACATTGGATAAAGCCGCGAGGCGGCCGGATTTAAATTAATGAGTGGTGATAACGCGAACAGCGATCGAACCTTGATAGGTGACACCATCCGCATCGCGCTGAGCGTCGGCCTGCTCAACCCTTACGGAGACAACCCGGCCAACCGTCAACGGTAAACGGCGCTCGTCCAAGGCTGCGACGATCTCGCCGTTGATCCGCTTCACTTCCGCCTGGCCGTGAGCATCAGACCAAACCGACAGGTAGAGCATCCGGGTTTCGCGCTTACGGCCGGAGATGGGCCGAGTATTCACCGAGACTTCGCGATCAAACGAAATGTAAGGCATCGGCGTATCCATCGGAGCACCGTCGTACACAGGACACGAAACCTCAGCTTCCAGTCGCGCGACCAGCGCTTCCTGCAGTGCAACAGACGGATCAGCCATCGGTAATGCCCTCACTCGCTTTGCTCAATGTCCTGGCCACGGCGGCACGGATATTGGCCAGGACAAATTCCCGATTCACGGCCATTGCAGGTCGTAGCCATGGGTGTGCGGGCCGAGCCGGTATATCCGGGTAATTGCCGTAAAAGTGACCACCATCACTTTTGTTCTTGGTAGGCCGCTGGTTCAGGGCATTGCGGCGCCCCTTGAGTTGCGACTTATCCCGGTTGTTGGTGTGCTCACCGCCGACGGCGTTGGCATCAGCCCGTCGATAAAGCGCGCCGCTGTAACCCTTGGTGCCGTACTCAAGAAAGCGCAAATAGAAAAACCGCCGCATGTCCTTTTTACCTCGGATGCCGATCTGCGCATCCAGGCCACTTTTGGAAACGAAGGTTCTCAAAGCAGACGCAGCGGTGCCGGTATCTTTCGGCACCAACTGCCGCATGGTGGTGAGGATTTGGTCCGCTGACTCCTGCATCGCCGGGACCAATTCGTTATCCATCTTCAAGTGAATGTTGCGCAATGTGCGCCGCAACTTGAAGTCACCGGACATGCGCGAGCGGCGAGCAGCCATGACCATTACTCCTTTGCTGCTTCGGTCTTTTTGGCCACCGGCGACTCGACTGCTTCGCGAACAAGCCCGCGATTGACCAGTTCGGCACCTGTCTTGGCATCGACAGTGAACTCCTCGCCTTTAAATTTTTCGCCAGTGGCGCCGGACAGGTTGCCCAATGCAATTACTTTCATGGTTCACCTCTAAGGATTGGGGACGTTTGAACAGAGGAGCCGAAGCATCGAGCGGGCGTTATCCGGCAACACCGCCTCGATGAGGTAGGTCATGGCGATACCGCCGACCACATGCACCAGGCGATTTCCGGCGACTGCATCCGCGCGGGGCCGGATGCGAATTTCAGCTGACACAGTCGCCTTCAATTGCTCAGCAACAGGGGCGATGCGTCCGGTGGGCAGCGCGATATCAGCCCAAAGCTTGCCGACTTCTGCCCAAGTGACCTCGAAGCCGGCAGATGAGTTCTTAACGCGCACCGGCTTTTGCATGGCACAGCGATGACGCAAGGATCCTGCTCTCACTACACCCCCCAGCCAATACGATATGGCGTTAACAACGATCGTGACCCCATGGGTAGCTCGGAAGAAATCGTACCGACGACGACATCTTCCCGGTTCGCGTAGAGACTGCCGGCTATCAGCAGGCACGCCGCGCTAATGGATGGGTTAATGACAATTGGCTTGCTGCCAGCAGAGCCATCCGACACGGCTGCAGCAAGCGACAGTTCATCCGAATAAAAGCGTCGGTTCAGAAACTGTGCCGCGCTGTCTTCGGCTGCCGCCAGAAGCAACTCCACATACGCACGATCGTCTTCCTCCGCACGTAAATGCTGCATTGCTTCATCGGTCGATATGGCGCTCATATCAGGCCTTTGGATCTTTGTCAGTCGCGAGGCCGGCAGCGATCAGCGAGGTCGCGTCATGCTTCGGCGAAAGATAACCGGCACCACCCCGGCGGCGGATTTCTTTGCCGTCCAGGTAGCTGCGCAGCGGGTAAATCATGATCGAGTTGTCCGACGCTTGTACGCTTGTAGCGGTGATCGCACGCACATCGAGCGCGGCGATACCCATGGCAGTAGAGTCGCCGGGGATAACCTGCCCTGCATTGTCAGTAGCCGCTCCGCCAGCGGCAGATGCAGCCACAGACGTATCAGTGACATTGTCATTTTCCGCAGGCGAGCTTGAAGTATTACGCGCCATATCGATCTCTCCTAAACGAGCAAGGCCACCGAGCGGTGGCCTTTTAATTGGGGATTAAGCGGCAGTCAGGTCGCCAGTAACGAACGCTTCAGGTCGGTACACGGCGAACGCCAAGCGTTCTTCTGCACGGATGGTGACCATGTTGTTTTCGAAGTCCTTGTCGTTCTCGGTCGAGATGAGCACCTCGATGCCCATGCGGTCGAAGATCTGCGCGGCAAGGCTGAAGGCGCCGACCAGGAACTGGTCTTGGACGATGGCCTGAGTTTCAACAACCGGCAGGTTCCATAGGCGAGGTGCGGTGCCGTCCTGAGGCTTGCCGATGATGTAGCGACCATCGCCGTCCTTCAGGAGTTCGATCGCAGCCCAGTCGATCGGGTTAAGAACCACGCCGGTCGATGGGAACTCAGCCAATGTCGCCTGCAGCAGCGCCAGGCGAATGCGGTCGATGCGCTGCTCGGCGGCCACGGTGATTCCGGCCGGCGCGGCGTACGCTTGAGCTTGGGGAATGATGCCGTTCAGGTTGTTGCCGGTACCGTTGCCATACAGCAACTGGGCTTCTTCGGCCAGCAGCAGCCCGTAACGCGCACGTGCGTCAATGTAGCTTTGCAGTGCGGCGGCATCGTCCAGAATCTGGCGGCTACCTTTGAACAGGTGAGCAATGGTGCGAACGTTCGCGTTCTCCAGCCCGAAGGTCAGATCGCTGTATGGCTTGGCCAAGCCTTCGCCGACGATCGCCGCGTTGTTGGTAAAGCCGGTCTCCCGGACGTACTCGACAGCGTTGCTGCCAGTGGTACCCGGCGCGACCAAGTCGCGAATAGTCAGGCGGCGCTGAGGGGCAATAATCACGCCGACGCGGTCAGGGGCGACCAGGGCGCCGCCGGTGGCAGTGGTGATGGCGGCGCGCGGAACCTCGACTCGACGCGAGCCGCGAAACGAACTGGTCACGCCCTCTTCGGTCATCTTGGCGGCCACCAGGTGACCAGCAGATTGCTGCACTTCTGGCTCGTGCAGCTTGCCAGCATTGACCAGCTTCTGCTCGGCCTCCTGCACACGGGCTTGCAGCTCGCCTTGCTTGAGCAGCAGCTCATCCACCTTGCCACGGGTTTCCGCCTGCATCTCACCGGAAGCTTTGATTTCCTTCTCGGTGCGCTCAGCATAGGTTTTGATTTGATCGCCAACAGCTTTTAGGTCGGCCTGGGTTTGCTTCTGGGAGGCTTCGATTTGAGCATAATCCGGAGCTGGCATTTTTTGGTCCTTTCAGAAATGAAAAAACCGCCACAGGGGCGGTAGGTAATCGGGTGCGGTTACAGCCGCTCAGCGGCTCGGGAACAAACTTCGAAGCGCTGACGCCTGGTTTGCGGTTTCTTCAAACGCGGATACATCAAGGACAGCGCTGGGCATGCCCGGCACGACAGCGCGAAGCGTGTCGCCGCCAGCAGTGCTAGACGTGCTGGTCTTGATTTCGGAAATGAGCTTTCGCCGTTCGCTGCGAGGCATGCCGGACTTCGCCAGTGCCGCGTCAAGCTTGCGCGCTGAATGGGCCTGCGCCCCCTCTTCGCTTGGCGTTTGCTCAACCTCGGTTGCGGAAATAAGACCGGTAGCGAATCCCTTCTCGACGGCGTTCGATCCGTTCATGTAGGTCTCGGCGTCGAGCATTTTCTCTACCGCAGCTTCATTTTGCCCGCTGGTGTCTGCGTACAAGCTGATCATGGCGCGATCGAACTCCTCCATGGTGTCGGCCAGTTCGCGGATGGCGTGCCGGTTGCCAGCGAAGTACGTCCAGCAGTTGTGGATCATCAGGAATGCGGTCTTGGCAACTTCGCGTTTGGCGCCTGCCATGGCAATAACGGATGCCGCCGAAGCGGCCAGGCCTAGCACCTTGATGGTGACCTCTTGCGAATGCTCGATCAGGCGGTTGTAAATCGCGATGCCTTCGAACATGTCGCCACCTGGCGAGTTGATATAAACGGTGACCGGCTTATCACCAATGGCCCGCAGCGCTGCGTCGACGCGCTTGAGGGTGACGCCCTCGCCGTACCAGTCCTCACCAATAATGCCGTACATGGTAATGGTGTCGGTACCGGCCTCCAGCGCCGCGCGCAGATCCGGGTTCCATAGATCGAGCGCGCGCGGGCTCAGCTCGCAGTTGAAACTGCGAGCATTGATATTCAGTGCCATGGTTACTCCTTATGGCCGAGCCAGCTTTTCAAGGCTGTTTGTGCGGCCTGGCCATCGGTGGATTCGCCCAGCTTGTCGATGGGGGTCAAGTTTGTTTGAACTGTTAGCACGCCTGCATTGCCGCCGTGTCGGGGCAGGTTCTCTTTTACCCTGCACTCGTCACGAGTCATGATGCCGTTCTGGGTCATCTGGCTATACCAGGCTGAACGCCCGGCGGTGTCGGCTTTCAGGAATGCCTCAAGCGAAAATTCGGCGTAGTACGAAACGCGATCCGCCGGAGTCAACAATCGCTTGTTAACGCACTGCTGAATCTGGTTGGTAATCGAACTGATACTAAAGGTCAGGAAGGCAATCATCTGCTGCTCAAGCCCGGTACCCCAATTACTGCCCGCATCCGTTTTTCCCACCATCCATGGCGGAACGCCGAACCAGCGGCACACCTCTTCAACGCTGTAACCCCTGGACTCGAGCAACTGAGCATCCACGGGATTAATCCCGATGGATTCTGGCGTGATGCCCTGCTCAAGCACTGGCGATCGCCCAGCATTCAAAGCCCCCGACACCTGCTTTACATAATCGCGAAACTCTTCTCGCTGCTCTGGCTTGAGCACGCGATCAACCTTAAACGCCACCGCGGGAAGCAACCCGTTCTTGAACGTTCCATTCGCGGCATCATCCGCGGACATTGCAGCGCCGAAAACATCAGCGCCGTAGCGGATGGCCGAAAGGCCAACACGCCCGTCTAGGCTAAACGCCGGGATATGCAACATGTTCGAACGCTGGATCTGGCGCCGGGCACCTTTTTTCGGGCGGTACCAATAGGTGATCCTGCCATCCGCATCCAATTCCAAATCGACACGGCTCGGTAGCAGGAAATCTAAGGCGACAACTCGATTACCTATGCGCAAGATTTCCGCAAATGCATTCCCGCGTAGAAGCATGGCGGCAACCATCGCCTGCCAGAATTGAAACGCCGTCATGTCCTCGTTGGGGCTTGTGTGCACGATGTCATAGAGGCCAAAGTCCCGGGCATCCTTGCGTCCACCGTCAGCTTCGCGTCGATACACACCCATCGGCAGGCCGGCCACCGACGTCGAGATGATCCTGACGCAAGACCAAACCGCCGAGAGCTGCATAGCGTTGTCGACCGTAACGTTCTTGCCCGAGCTGGATTCGCCACCAAGGAACTGCCCCCAGAAGCCGCCGTCGCCCAAGCCGATCTGCCGACCGATCCATTCGTTCAGGGTGTGTCCCAGCGATGCGCTCGGCTTGCGGGCCGCGCGGCCCAGCACGGCCGATAATGATTTAGTCACTGATCAGCCCCTTGCGCACAAATCCAGCGAGCAGAAGTAACGCAACGCCTCCGGCGATTAGCGCCCAGCCCAAGCCTTGCAGAACGTAAACGCCTGCAACGACCGAACCGAACCCGCACAGCGCGAGCAGAATGAATACGTGCAATGGGTTCATACGATGATCGGGTTCCTAATGGCGGCCATGAAGTCATCGTTGCCCCGGCCTTCGGGGTTCAGAGAAATCAAGGTCACCGCGTTGAATAGAGCCATCAAGGGATCGATCTTGGCCGAGCCACTGGCTTGCTTGGTGATCAGGATGGAGTTCGCCCGCGGCTCGACTTTCGCATTGCTGACACACCAGGCCATCATGGGTTGGCCGCCGTGCTTCATGCCGCCTTCGGCGAGCTTGCGTTCCGCCGTCTTGATCGCCCCGCCGAGCTTCCAGCCCTGGCTGATGGCGACAATCTTTTCCGGAGGGATTTCGCGCTCGATCATCGCGTCGTAAATCGCGCCAATCCCGACCGGGTCGACGCCGACCTTGTCCAGCAGGCCCGACTCTTCCACCTGTTCAACCAGGTCAGCCACCTCGAGCACGTCATCGCCGATTCGCTTTGACAGAGTCAGGTCGCCGTCTTTCTCAAAATCATGGAAGCGTGGGGCTTCTGCCTTTCTTCGCTCGAGCACGGAGGGATGCGCCCAAGCGTGAGTCCAAACCAACCAATCTCGGGTTCGTTTGTCCCGGCCCACCGCAGCGAAACCCAGTAAATCGTCCAGACCACCGCCATCGATCCCGATGTCGATGACGTCGCATCGGGCAATCACATCATCAAGGGTGAGCTTCTTTTCTGCTGCGCCGACCCAGTAATCAGCGCCTGCCCACCGGTCTGAGCGCAACGCGAGGCCGATCTCGACGTTAAGGTGCTTGGACATAAAGCCCAGCACCTCCGCCTCACCGGCCTCCTCCGCCTTTTTCATTTCCCGAATCAGGAATTTCTCGCTAACCGAGTACCCCATGTTCGGGTTGGTGATGTAGAAATTCTCGGGCTTGCGATGATCATCTGCCTCAAGGATCTTTTTCGGAAACTCGTAGATCACCGGCAGGAAGTTCGGATCGACAATCGTGCCGTCACGCACCCCCCGGGCGTACTGGAGCTTTTCGCGAAACACTCCCGCCGGGGGCTGGTCAGACTGCGTCGTGAGATAGATCACGAACCCTTCGGGCCGAGACGCAAGTCCACCGGTGGCTTCGCGCAGCATGTTGGCCGCATGTGGGTTCTTGCCAAACAGGTGAAGCTCATCGACCAGGACGACGGCGGCCTTCTTCCCGCCGACAGTATTTTGATCGGCGGCCACCACCTTCAATGTCGCCCCGGACTCACGATGGGTGATCGTCCGAACGTGATCCTGCACATGCAGCAGTGCCGAAAGCTCTTCATCGTGTTTGACCATGTCGCGGGCCGGCGCGTAGGCGTTGTTCGCCACCTCGATCGTCGGGGCCAGGATGATGAACTCGGCTGACTGGCGCCAGTTACGGATCAGCACCGTGAGCATGATCGCCGCAGCAATGGTGCTCTTTGCGTTCTTTTTACTGATGAGGAGAAAGAACTCCTGAATCAGCCGCTCGCCAGTATTGGAGTTGTAAGCGCCGAAAATGGCGCCGGCCAGGTCACTGATCCACGGTGCACAGGAGTCGCCAATCAACGGGCTACCAGGTGCGTCGACAATCCGCAGGTCATTAAGGACCTGCATGCACTCGGCCGCCTCATCCGGAAACAGCGGCGGAAACGGAACCAGCGATTGTCGATTGATGATTCGCGATTCCCAGTCTGGGCACGCTGTGTCCCAGGTGGGTTCGTTCACTTATTTCACCGATCGCAAATGAGTTGGGGGTGGAGGTGCAGCGCCGAACTTGCCTTTGGCAGCCTTCTTCGCGGCATCTTCCTTTTCTTCCTTTTTGCCGCCTTCACCTTTACGCGGATGAATGAACGGCATGAGTGCTTTCGCTGCGTCGACCCGAAGCTTCGCGTCCGCGTCGTAGTCGTTCATGGTCGCGATCAAGAATGCTTTCGGATCGGTAAATGTCATCGCCTTGGAAAAGTCGAAAGAGGATTCGACATCACCCCGGGCTAGGTTTTCGGCCGGCGGTTTTTCATTTACCGGCTTGGGGCCGGCTTTAACATTTTTGTTAATGGGTGAAGAGGCCAATGCGGCGAGGACATTCGGGTGTTTGGCCAATCGTGAACCGGCGACCGACGCGCTGGAGGCCGCATATCCTGCGGCTATCGCTGCATCTTTGTTGGACGCACCTCCCCTCACAGCGTCGACAAAAGCACGCTGCTTGGTTGTTAACGCCATTAACAAAAAACCTGTGTGGGGGAAAAAATCTGTCCGTGCGGTCGGGGGCGGTGTCCTATGCAAAATCTTCCATGGTTTCGACCCGGCCCGGGGTACTGGCGTGCCACAGAAGCCAATCGATACCGATTCGCATTGGACCGACGAAATCGCCGGACATCACGCTCGCCCCGCCCCCTCGGCCGACTCGGCGGCGGTCTTCTGCTTGTGGCATGGGATGCAGAGCGCCTGAAGGTTCTCTTCGTCGTCCAACCCACCACGAGCGCGGTTCACAATGTGATCGACCTCGAGCTGCAACGTGATGATGCCGCAGGTTTGGCAGGTGTACTCGTCACGTATCAGTATCGCGGCACGCTTACGTCGCCAAGGTCGACCACCACGGCCCGAACCCCAGCCATCTGCACCTCCATCTGCGATGGGGACAGCGAATGGTCGTCCTTCGGTTTGCTTAATTCGAGGCGGTAAAGTTTTAAGTCGAGACATACTTGATTGACCTTTGGGCGACACAACTTGCCTATTCGCGAAACGTGTCGCGAGCTACTTTCTGAGCTTCGGCTGCAGCACGACTCGGGCGATCATCACCAGGAGGCCCAGCACCCCGTAGGCCACCGGAGGCAGCACAGCCTGTAGTTGCGGCATCAGTTGCTCAGCCACGCCAAGCACTGCGATAGCACCACCTGCCTGAACACTGGTCATGCTCAATGCTTGCTTCCAGTTGTCGATCAGTTGCATCGGTTACTCCTGCCGCTTGGGCAATTTGAAGTCAGTGAATCGGTCGGCCAGGTCGGCCACCTTCTTCACCCCCAGGGTGCCGATGACGGCGCCGAGAGCTGCCGCCAGACTTGATGGGAGGTTGAAGTATTCGAGCAGCGGGAATGCCCCGGCTGTGATCGCGCCGCACAGGCAGGACTCAAGCATGGCCTGACGCCGTCCGCCGCCGCCGTAGATGACACGCAGGAAGGCAATCCAGCACGAAAGCGTTGCGGCATAGAACATCGGGGCATGCTGGCTCAGCCAGGCCACAGCGATAAGCCAGGTGTCTGGTTTGTCGGGCATGTTCGGCATCTCGGATTCCTCCCTCGCGGGGAGCGGTATAGGTCCGGCTCCAGCAGCACTCCCAACTCGGAGCGATCGTTGTGGTGGAGCCGAAAACGAAAAAGCCCCGGCGGATGCCGAGGCTCTGTGTTAAGGGGATAACGCGTTAAAGAATGAGGTAGCCCGTGATAAGGGCGTACGAGATACAGACAATAGATTTACCGAGATAACCTGGAGCCTTCCACACCAGTACGCCGCCTAGAGCAATCAGAGCTAAGGCCGCAGCCAATCCAACTCGATCTGACACAACGGGCGAATACCCAGACACCTTCATTGACTTTTCCACAACAACCCAGAGTTTGTGAGCTGCAAGGAGGCAAGCTGCGCCCGCAATTGAGATGATGAACTGAAAGCGGTTCGCAGCGTCATTAGAGCCACGGTTAGATGATGAACCCGAAGAGGCGCGCGCGGCTTCCTTTTGGCGAATGTCTCTATTAGCCCATTCGGCATCATGAGAGTAAAAATGCTCATTCCCTTTTGAGTCTCTGTGCCAACCATCTTGATCACTCATCGCCCTCACCATCCCTGGATAGAAATACTCAATTTTCAGGATAGTAGCCAAAGGCCAATATCTTCGCCAGGGCGAGCAGGTTTATCGAACCAAAAAAAAGCCCAACTCAATGGCCGGGCTTTTTGTGTCGTATCTCATAACGCGCAAGATCGACATGATGGGTTTAATTTACGGCCAGTCGGCCATCACGGTCAAGCGGCATCTACAAAGATTTGTTCCTGGTCGAATATCTCGGTCGCATGGATGACTGCCGCCTCTTCGAGCTGCTCCAACCGCTTGTGGACTCCTGCCCTCCAGTTGCGGCGGGTGCGCTCCGGTGAGCCGGCGAGATCCCAGTTGTTCATGTCGTAGAACTCGGCAGGAAGGACGATCATGTCGGTGGAACGCTTACCGGTCTGGATGCCCTTGAGCTTGGGAATAGCCCAGGCAGTGAGTGCCTTGTAGACGAACAGCTGCGGCGCCGGGGAGATCATTCGAGATCCCAAGCGGCCAATGGCGGCAACCTTGTTCGCCTTGTGGGTAGAGTACTTCGCGACGAGGACATCCCATTGGGCCGGCTCAAGCTGTCGATGAAGCAGCGCGTACAGGCAGCAGTCGTAATCGAACTTGTCCCGGGGTGAAAGAGTGCTGCCGGAACCACCTTGGCGAAGGTCAGCGTCGATCAGCTTCTGCCAGGACTGCTTCGTGCTGTTGTCGATGTTGTCGGCGGCCAGTACGCGCACCAGTGTGCCCATCACGTCTTTATAGATACCCATCGCTCAATCCCCTGTGAAGTTCGTTCCGCCGGCCCCGCGGCGGTTGTTCTGTTCGTATTGCTCCTGGGCACCGCCGATGACATGGCGCGCCTTGGCGATCTCGGTGAGTGCGTCCTTCAAGCGCGCATTGAGTACCGGTACAACGTCGCTCAACGGCAGAGTCTGGAGGGTGTGGCCGCATACCGCATCGAGCTGATTTCGGCTGGATTCACGGCGAGGCCGGATGCCTTATCGAGCAAAATCATCATTTTTAAACCTCGCCTATGGTTGATTCATGATTGGCCTCGCAGGCCTTGTATTCTGCGGCTTCCAGCGGATTTCCCGAATTTTCGTTTCTACCGTCCTTCAACCCGTGAATTAGGGAAAAACCCTTGCCGTCTAAATGGCCGTGCCACAGTTCGAGGGCGGCGCGCTTTCGCTCTTCGACGGTGGTATGGATGTAGGCCTGCACGTTGTGGCCCATCGCGTGGTTGATCAGCATCTCGCCGATTAGGAAGTCGATCCCAAGGTCTGCCCATCCAGTCCGGGCCAACTTGCGCAGGTCGTGACTGCTCCACTCGCCCTTCCCTAGCCCGGTGAACACGGCGCTGGCCTGCGCTTTGCTCATGCCCTTCCCATTTCTAGCGGGAAACAGGAACTGCCCCTCGTAGCCGCTTGCCTTCTGGTGTGCCCGATACCCAATCAGCAGCGCACACACCTGCTCAGTCAGTGGTAGCGAGTGCTCGACTCGGGTCTTGGTGTTGCCTACCGGCAGATACCAGGTGCGCTCTGACAAACTGACGTGCGACCACTGCGCTTTGCGGGTTTCACCGATGCGCGTGCCGTGGCAGAGCATCATCAGCGCGAGCATGGCCGGTTGTGGATCGGACTCGAAAAGCTCATGCAATTGGCTCATCAGCGCCTCGATCTGCACGCCACGAAGACGCGCCGGCTTGGCTTTGATCTTTGTCTTGGAGAAGTCGCTGAACTTGATGCCCACCATCGGGTTCTTCGGTATCAAGCCCAAGGTGTGCGCCTGCCGGCACGCCACTACCAGCACACCAAAAATCAACCGCACATACTCGAGCGAGAGTGTCTCTTGCAGCGGCCACATCAATTGAGCATCGAGGGTGCCGTGACGTATGTCTGTTATCGGCATTTCACCTACACGCGGGATAAGGTGCCGCGCGATTGCTGACTTACTCGTTGCCTTGCGCTCATCCGACAGGTTGCGATCCCGGCTCATCCGGTCGGCGTGCCACTTAAACAGCTCGCCCAGCGTCGACCATGCGGACACGGTGGCACCAGCCTCCGGATCTGCTCCCAACCTCATGCGTAGGTCGGGCAGCGCGGCCAGCACAGCTTTCGCCGAAAGGTCGGGATAGGCGCCGATCCGGTTCCACTTCTTCCGAACGACTAGGCTCCAGGTCCCGCGTGGGCGAGCCTCGGTGAACCGGAAATACAACCCCGGGTGACGAGGATCACGCATCAGCACCGCGGCCGGGTCATCGGCACGCCGACGAATTTCGGCATCGGAGAAGGCCACGGTCATTGTCATGCGGCCACCACCGTAGGAGCGAGCCGCAGGTAGGCTCGAATTTGCTCCATCGTGTCGAAATGCCCACGACATACGACCGCCAGATAACCCTGGTCATTGAGCTTGCGAATGCGTTCGTGCTGATTGGGCGAGATCGCAGCATCGTTCGGCGGCGTGGCCTTGAACTCGATGTACAGACCAAAGTAGCCCCCACGGGCCATGGTCAAAACCAGATCGGGAATGCCGGCCTTCACACCCTGGGCTTTCAACTTGCCAGCGACCGCTTTGACACGGTGCCCACCGTTAGGAACGTGGTAGATCAGTTCGAACACCGCCGGGTAGCGCAGTTCAAGCTCGCGCATGAGCGCAGTCTGTTCCTGCCCTTCGCGGTCGACTGGCTTACCCCGCACGGGCTTCTGTTTGAACAACTTTGGGTTGGTTAGGGTCATTCCGGCGCCCTCGCCTGCTCAAGTTCAATCAGCAGCTCGAGGAAATGCTTGGCCTTCTCCAGATCGGCAATGCCGCCCTTATCGCGCCACCGCGTCACGTACTTGATGACGCTGCCTTCGGCGAAGGGAATGCCGTTCGCGTGAATGTATTCGATCGGCTGGATCTTCAACGACTTGTAGTGCCCGCCTGACACCTGTTTTCCCAGTGCGCTCATTACGCAAACTCCCTCAACGCTTCCTGCAAACGCTTGGCTTTGATGATCGCTTCGGCATTGCTCTCCCTTTCGGCTTCAACAGAAAGCGCCACCTCTTCGATCCGCGCAGCAAGAGCTTTCATGCGCTTGCTGAACTCACCCGACAGGTCCACCACTTCGCCGGAAAGAGCCGCTAGCACATCGAGTGCACCCTCAGGCTTCTTGTTAGGTACAGCTGTCTGCGGGGCTACCTGTGTCATCACTTGCTCCTTCTTTGGTTTTGGGATGGCTGCATCGCGCTGAAACTTTCCGCCTACCGGCTCCCGGACGAGCCCGGCGTCCTTCAGCTCGCCAAGTGCTCGGCGTATCGCATATGCCGACGCACCTGTTGCATTGGCTGCAATGACAGCCCCGTGGATATCGTGAGCGCTCCAGCTCGCTTGCATCGGTACGAAACCAAAGACCTTTTGGGCGATTGAGGACTGGCCTGCGAGGATTTGGGTTTGGCGTGATTCGTTCATCAGAATCGTTCCTTTTTGGCATATCGACTGGCCAGGCTTGCAACCTTTTCCGGCTGCTCGGCAGGCTCTGGCTTCCACCCGGCAGCAAGGTTTTCGAATCGGTTGTATTGGCCAAGGAAGGCGGTGCGGACGGTGCCCATCTCGATGTCTCGACCCTTGCCGATGATGATTTCGGCAATGCCTTTTGCCTCGGTGTTTTCGTGGTAGACCTCGTCGCGATAGACGAACATGATCACGTCGGCGTCTTGTTCGATGGCACCCGATTCACGCAAGTCGGAGGGCACCGGGCGCTTGTTGGGACGCTCTTCGCATTTGCGAGACAGTTGACTCAACAACACGACAGGGATGCCCAACTCTTTGGCAAGCAGCTTGCAGCCGCGACTGATGCTGCTCACCTCTTCGGTACGGTTGCCGCCGTCCCCTTCCACAAGCTGCAGGTAGTCGATCATCAGCAGGTCCAGGCCATACCGAAGCTTGTGGCGTCTGGCCAAGGAGCGAATGCGCCCAATCGTCGAGCCGGCACGGTCGGCAATGTATAACGGGGCGCTGCGCAACAACCCAGCCGCTGCCGCCAGTTCCGCGCCATGGCTCTGGCAAGCCGTGCCCGTCTTCATCAGGTTGAGTGGAATACGCCCCTCCGAAGCCACGGCACGGTCCAGCAACTGACCTTTGTTCATTTCTAAACTAATAACGAGTGCCGACTTGCTCTGGCGTACTGCTGCGTCGATGACAAAGCCCATGGCAAGCGTGGTCTTGCCCATGGCCGGACGCCCGGCAACGATGTACAGGTGGTCAGGCTGCAAACCACCGAGCTTCTCATCCAGATCTTTCAAGCCAGTCGACAGACCAATGAGGGTTTCGCCCCGGGAATGGCGATCATGGCGGTCCTGCCAGACTTCAAGCTGATCGACGAGCACGTCTCCGACTTTGACGATGTCGTCATCACCCGAACCGCAATCAATCGCCATGGCCGCCGCCTGAGGCGCACCTTCACCTGGTGCTCGTGCCGGTGGGTTTTATCGTCGTAGGCCATAGATTTACTTCCGCTTTCGGGGTGGCGTGGCGTGGTTTAGGCGGCTGTTTTGCGAGCTGTCTGATGGCGGGAGCAAAGGTCGCGAGCAGTGATTTGCCCGCCTGTCAGCTCTTCCGCTTTGAAAGCCTTCTCGGCGCTCATCAGATGAGTTCCGGACACCCAGTACGAAACCGCAGCCTGAGATACGCTGAGAGCCAAAGCTGTTTTGGTTTGCCCGCCGAAGAAGTCGACGAGCCTTTCGATGGGAGTCATTCCTATCCCTCCTGATAAGCCTGCTTATATCCTAAGTAGAAGGACACTTATTTGCAAGCCGATAAGGAAACTTATAAATTCCAACGGATGAGCACACTCGCCGAACGAATTAAATCCGCACGAATTCACGCCAAACTGACGCAAAAGGCTCTCGCCCTAAAGGCTGGAGTCGAGCAGCCAGTGATTTCGCAGTTGGAGACTGGAAAGAATCTTCAAAGCGCTCACCTGCCGAAGATCGCGCATGCTTGTGGCGTGAGCGCAATCTGGCTGTCTGAAAATATTGGTCCAATGATCAATGCCGCGAAGGTCGACTCGAACGTAGGCGAAGCTCGCCAGCCGGTTGAGTCTTTCCGGTATCCGGTAATCAGCTGGGTTGCCGCCGGCGCATGGGCCGAAGCGGTTGAGCCCTTCCCTCCTGGATATTCCGATCGGTATGAACTGTCGGACTACGACTCAAAAGGTCCTGCTTTTTGGCTCGAGGTAAAAGGTGATTCGATGACGTCGCCAGTCGGAACGAGCATCACCGAGGGGACACTGATCCTGGTCGATACGGAAGCTGATGCCCAGTCAGGAAAATTGGTGGTAGCGAAACTGGCAGATAGCGACCAGGCAACTTTTAAAAAACTTGTCGATGATGGCGGCCGACGGTTCCTGAAACCGCTAAATCCTGCGTACCCTACTGAAATGTGTGCAGAAAATTGCAGGATTGTCGGCGTGGTAGTCAGGGCGCTACAAAAGCTTTAGAGATTGCCCGAAATTTACGCGTCACAAAGCCCACCACCGAGTGGGCTTTTTTGTGCCAGACATCGAAAAGAGTACAAATGTACTCCATACATCTTGCCAAAATGATTCCGCACTAATACTGTACATTCATACAGTTACGTTAAGGAAAACCGCATGCTCTCCTCCTCGATTCCTACGACAAAACCTCGCACGTCCTACGAATTAACCGGGCGCCGCTTACAAGCGATCATTGCAGCACCTGGCGTTCAAAAGGTTCAAGCGGTCACGGTGTTCAGGCTGGAACACGAAACCGTTGAGGATTGGCAGCGTTTAATCGATGAGATCAGCGAGACGGCAGGTGTAATGGTCGAATCCTTAGAGGGAGGTGCCGTCAGGATCGGTTGGAGACAGTATTGCGAAGCATGAAATGAGCCCGCCGTTTGAGCGGGCTTTTTATCGCCACGAGGAAATTTTATAAGCCTGCTTATTGACGGCTAAAATAAGCCGGCTTATATTCACTCCATCGCCGCCGAGTACCCAACAAGGGACCAGCTAGCGACAGGGCCCATAGGCCTGCCGCTCTTTAACAGTCAGCGCAATAAACAACGGACCGCATTGCCTCTACCGGCGACCGGCGAGCAGACAGGCCCGAAAGCCTGCCCACGACAGGAACAACCTGGACGGCTGCTCGATGGTGAAACGCCAAAACCGTGTATGCCCAGTAGGCACGAATGACCCGGCAAGCAATGCGCCCCGCTCCTCCAGCGGAAATAGGACGGACAGCATCACTGAAGCACCTGGGTAACCGGGTGCTTTGGGATGACAACCAAGGAGCAGGACCATGTTGATACTCACCCGTAAACCAAGTGAAACCATCCGAATCAATGACGACATCAGCATCACGGTGCTGAGCGTTAGCGGGCAGCAAGTAAAGCTGGCGTTTGAGGCACCGAAAGAGGTCGCCGTGCATCGTCAAGAGATCTATCAGCGTATTCAGGATGCAGCTAAGGCCCGATCGAAAAGCATCACTTCTGCACCTTGGCGACAGGGTGCAGCGGGATGTAGGCCTACATCAAGCGAAGGGCTCAACAGAGCATAGGTGACATCAAATGAAGTAAGGAATCGACAATGACTGTAGATATCAGCAATTTCATCATCGCCACCCCGCTTCCAATTTCCGACACGAACCCTATTTCCCTGGACTTGATAGGCTGGCGAGCGTTGATCGAATGCCCAAGCGTCATTTCGCTGCTTCCCGACGGATCGCTGCAGATGACAGCGCCCACCCTTGGCGCCTCCAGTAAAAGCGTCCATCGAACTCGTTGTGAATGGAAAGAGCCTGGCTACTGGCTGTTTTCCAGTGCTGCAGACCATTGGTGCCGTCAAGAAATGCGGCTGACGAAGGTCAATTCGTTGCAGAAGGTCGTGATCGGCCAAATTCATGTGCAGGGTTCAGAGCGCCCACCGGTAAAGGTGTTTTGGAACAAAGGCAAAATCACCATGGGGTTCCGGTCGAGCTACCTACAAGACGATCCCGTGAATTCAACGGTGCTGGAGAACGTACCGCTCGGTGCGATTTTCAAAATCAACATTCACGCCAACGCCAGCGGTGCCGTTTCCGTATCGGCGAGCTGTAACGGCGTCAAATCTACTTCCGCAATCATGCGCCTCGACAACACGTGGGACACGAAAACTCTCGCCTTCCACGGCGGCGTGTACAACCAGATCGATTACTCCGACACCACCGATCCCGAGGACGCTTCGATCTGCGTAATTAGCGATCTGTCCATCACTCATAGCTAAGACCAACCAGTGCCACGTCAGCCTGACGATAACTGCCCGAGCACCTGGTACTCCCCAGCACCAGGCCGCATCGGAGTTTGATCTGAATGCGCAGGCTGATGCGCGAACGCGTTTCAAACAAGTCGGGTGTTTGAGCCAAGGTAATGACCCATGGCAGGCGGACACCCTGTGCCGGAGATCAGCGCCGGCCAGATCACACCCCGATGTGGATGATTCTGCACCACGCAAGGCGGCCCCCTGCATCCAGTAGGACCGGAAACAAACTGCACCTAACCGGAAAAGTTTTTCCAGCCCACTCCAACCGAGGATGACCACCATGAAATAGACCAAAGCCCGAAATTCACTGCATCTGTGAAAGGCCCGAACGTCCAACGGGCCTTTCTTTTGCCCGCCTTTATCCGTCAGCACTCTCCCCTGCGCCCAACGGCAACCAGCAGGCGGCCAGAGCGCTGACGAATACACGCAACCATCCGAGGGAAGGACATGAATCAGACTCTCCAACAGCGCCGCGCCATCCTCGATGGGCTGCGTCAGCGAGCCACACTGGCTACCGCCGAGTTTTATCAAAAGGTAGGGATCTCCTCTCCTGCCATGCCAGTGCGCTTCACCGTCGTGCCGCACGGAAACAATCTGTTCGGTGTGGTTGATCGCCAGACCGGCACCGAGCGCGCCGAAGTAGCCGGCCACATGAACGCTTGCCGCTCAGCTCAGCGTTTCGAAAACGCCGCTCACTTCACCCAGGCCGCGCACCTCACTGCTACCAATGTGGCGAGCTGGATGACTCGTTGGACACTGGTTTTCGCCTTGGTTCTTTTGGTCTTCGTCTTCATGGGTATGTCGCGATGAATATAGGCCCAATGCCCAACCCGAAAGACGCCATCATCGCGAACCTGAACCGTCAGTTGGACCATTTCTTCGGCGCCGGCGGCAAAGCAGAACCGGCCGCCTCCTTCAAGCCTAAACACCGACCGCCGCGCTCCAACAAGGTCGATCCCGAAACCATCCTGAAGCGCCGTCGCCCTTCCCCATCCCACGCTGAACGCATCGCGCTGCGGCGAATAACGGTGGCGCTATGAGCAAGCGCAAGGCGAACAATGGCTTCGCCCGGGCCGAACGCAGTTGCCGGGCGTTGCTCAGGACGAACCACGTCGCAGTCGTGAACATCGACCCCAGCGGCGCGCAGATCATGGCGAACTGGAAGAGCTGCCGGCAGATTAGGAGCTTGGCGATTGCCAACGCTCTGTTCGACTTCTCCTACCACTGGACGATCTACATCAGCGTCATATGTCGAGACGAGCGCGGTGGTGAGTACGTCAAGTCGGTGGAGATATCGCCGGAGGGCATCTACAAGGTCGAGCACCTGACGGATGCCATCGAGCATTACTACCTGGAGCTGCGAAAGAGTTGCAACCCGAACCACCTTGTTGCTTCTGGATGGATCGCTGTTCCTGCAGAGGTAGCGCTTGAAGAGGCGCAGGCCGCGAAGCTGTTCTACGCCGCCGGGGCCTGGCATCAGGTGAAGGTCGCGGCATGAGACGGATCAACAATCAGGTGCGCCATCGCCGACGACAGATATGGCTGGATCTACCGGCCCACGGAATTGAAGAGGCAGGCCATGGCCGAGAATCAGCAGGAACCGACGAAGGAAGCCATCAAGCAGCGCAAGAAACGCGAGAAATCAGCAGCGAAGGATGCCGTACTTGGCATTGGGAAGTTTCAGATCGAAATGGCAGGGGTGTTCAAACCTGATCTGCAAAAAGTAATGAAGGCCCACGGCATCAATAACCAGCAGGACATTCACCAGCGGCTGCTGAAAAACCTGATCGGTGCCGACTTAGAGACGCAGGTCTGGATGCTTCGAAATGTCACGACACCATACGAGCCAAGTGAAAAGGTGTTGCGACAGTTGAGGGCCGCCGGGCTGCAGCACTTGGCCAAACATCTCGGGGAACCCGAAGACGAGATTGTCGATCATGCCGCCAGCTATACAAAGCCAGAGCCACGTACAGGTGAGCCCAAAGTGGTTCCATCCCATATTGGATGATGTATGTCCGGCCCGTGAGTTCCGAGCTTTGTAATGTCGTGGCAAATCTGATATCGATTACCATCTGCTGATACCACTACGAGGCTGACTAGCTCGTAACAGTTTTCTTCGAAGTCATAACCTTCCGGAAACTGAAATTCTTTCGGGTGACTGATTTCAATTATCTTGATATCGCCAGGTTCAATAAGAAAGGACTCGAGAGGATCGCCGGATAGGATTGTAAAGGATCCATGCGACTTCAAATTCCCCCGAACATCCGGCCCCTGTAAGACCTCGATATCCTTCACGTACAACGTCTGTTTCCCGGTGTTACTAAGGCTGTACTTCAGATGCCTGATGGTAGGTGACCGCATCCGCCGCTCCATGGGCACATATGGTGAAGCGTTAGGCACGAACGTGAATTTCTCAGGTGTGAAAAGGCGCTCTAGCAGAATCAGAACTGCCCCGGATGGCTTGTGTATCTGTGAGAAATAAAAACTCGCAAATGAGACGATGAAAGCTGCGGCCGAAACCGAGAGCGTAACCACATCCTTCGTTTCCAAAACCATTCTCCTTGATCAGACATTTACTGGATCAGCAATAAAACACCATCACTAATCAATTTGCCACTACCCCCCCCTCTGCCGCATCCGATCACGGAGGACGGCGACTGACTGGAGTATCAGCCTTGAAAATTAAAATCAAAGAGCTGTACCGGTGCGGTGAGTGCCGCGAAATTCACGATGATGAGGGTGGAGCGCGCGAGTGCTGCATGCCTGCCGTGTACACCATCTACGTTTGCCCCGTATGCGACTCCAATCATGACGATCCGGATTCCGCGCTGGCATGTTGCAGTGTGGACGGCATCAATTGCCCCCAGTGCCGGCGAGATTACACCTCAGTCTCAATTGACTACTCGGCGATCAAGATCACCAGTCACTGCAACACCTGCAACCCACTCTTCACCATCGAACAGCGGCTCGCGATCCAGGACCTGCACTATCAGGAAACCGGGCATCGCGAGCACCTGCACGACTGACGCGCCCTCACTTATTGCGCGGAGTGCAGATTGAAAGGCAAATCACCATATGCCCAGATCAGCGTGCCAACGATGGTTAATCCGAAAATCAGCCACTCAGGGGCATTGAACTTCGAAATGAACACATCGCGCTGTTCCTGAAGACCGACCCACCCGAAGCCGATTGGGGTTATCGAAAGCTTGGCGCGCACCAAAACGCCTTCCGCGAGAATTGCGAAAACCGTAGTCACTGCACCACTTCTACCAAACCATCCGCCACGCTCCAGCCCAGGAATGGGGGGGAGCGGTAGAACCAGCGAAAGTATTGGAGCAAGTATCGCGAGCAGTATGAGGACCCTCGCAATATTTAGAGCATTCTTCAGATCTTTATCTTTTGGCTCTTCGAAAGTCACTTTACCCCCTCTTTAGCTGATCAGGCTCCATGCCGGGCCGAACACAAATACCCCACTTCAACAAATCACGCCAGCCGGCGAGGCAATCGGCTGTCTGGAGCAGTTATGAATCCCTATCTGATCACGGGCCCGGCCCAGATCGGCATCAGCGGTGGACGCACCAGCGCCCACATGGTCTACAAAATCCTCGAAGCGCACGGCGGTACTTTGCCGCAGGACGTGCACCTGTTCTTCCAGAACACCGGCAAAGAGCGTGAGGAGACACTGATCTTCATCGATCAAATCGCCAGGCGCTGGAACGTGAAAATCGTTTGGATGGAGTGGTGTCGCGTGTATGGCCAGCCGGATGACGCTCCCTGGTATAGGCTCGTGGACTTCGAAACAGCGAGCCGCAACGGTGAGCCTTTTGTGATGATGCTCGACTATTTTGCCGCGTACCGGAAGCAGGAGAAGGGCCTCCCAATGTGGCTGCCCAACTTCTCTAACAACGCGTGCACAGCCTATTTGAAAATTAAGGTAGGCGAAAAGCACATGCTATCTCTGGGGTATGACCGGTGGGATTGCGTGATTGGCATTCGAAAGGATGAGCCAGGCCGCTACCACCGCATGATGGCAGCTAACGCCAAGGGGAAAACTCGCTGGGAAAGCATCTGCCCTTCCTACACCGCGGGCGTTATGAAAGAAGACGTGGCGGCCTTCTGGCAGATGCAGGACTTTGATCTGGGCATGGATTCAGACCTAGGCAACTGCGATCTATGCTGGAAAAAGGGCGAAGACAAACTGTTCAAAGCCATCCAGGCCGAGCCAGAACGCGTGATCTTCTGGTCCGGCCTGGAAGAGAAATTCAATCAGGTGTTCCGCATGGACCGTCCGAAGTACTCCCACCTGGCCTGGTACGCTGAAAATTACAAAGGCCAGATGGATGCGTTTGGCTATTCCGAAGATATCGATTGTTTCTGCGGTGATTAGCCAAAAACCTTTAGCAGCGAGAGCACGCCTATTACGCTGCCACCGAGCCCCGTTAAAGCTGTACACCATGCCGTCAGTGCATCTCGCTTGTATTTCCTCGCTTCTCTAATTATGGAAATCGCAGCGTGCTCCCCGGCCATAGTAAGACAGCGCTCGCTCTGCTGAGTGATCCCGCTTTCAACGTCTTCCCAAAGCTTCGGATCAGCCGGGTCAGGCATTGGCATTGATAAGCTCTCAATCTGACGACGGTAGTTTTTTGTAATTAACGCCCGCCGATCTTGTTGTAGATCTGACCACTCGCAATAGAAAGAATGGTGAAGTCCGCGGTCGTGGGCCTCTTGAGTGTTCGGTGGCCTTTGTGACCAGATCTTATCCCCAATCTCGTCAAGCTCCCGAAGTTTCATCTTAAAAATGTACGAAGCCGGTAGCAACGCTTTTAGTTTTTTGCGTAAACCCATGTAAGCCCCCTTACCGCTCTTTTTCGCACTATAGCCGCGAGGTATCCCCATGCCCACAGAAAGCCAAAAGGCCTATCACGTTGGTGAAGGGTCCGAAGGCGAACACGTCATCACGTTCGCCAGCAGCAGCGCCCAGGCTCGACGCGAAGCCGGCAACGAACTGGGTCTCGAATTCAACGAGGTGAGCTTCTGCCGACGCGCACCGTGGGCAGATGAGTTTGCGGGTCAGCGATTCATTCCCGCCAAGGCGTACCACGATCAAGGCCGGTGGTTGTACTGCAACAACTGCGAGACGCAGCTGTATGAAGATGCTGCTGAAGACAACGACGGCAATCCGCTCACCATCATCTACGACGGCCGGCATGCCTACTGCGATCAGGACTGCAAGGATTCGCGGGACAAGTTGATCGCCGACGCGGATGCCAAGGGGGCGGCCTTCAAAGCCAAGGTGCTCGCCGAGCGCCCTGGCCTGACGTTCGGCGAGTTCAGCATTGGCTACCCGCACATCATCAAGTCCGTCACATTCAAGTTCCCGGGCTGCCAATACGGTGGTTCGGTGCGCGACCAGGAGGACAACGGCGAGCTGCACTGGTACGTCCCCCCAGGGTGACAAAGCAGCATGGGACTTCTATCAGCAGGAGCGCGCCGCATGACCAATCTCTTCTGGCGCCTGGTCGCCAAGCTGCTTGCGCGTCCGGCGATTGCTACCGGGCTTTCCCCCCGCTCGCTAGCCTTTGAAAATTTGGGCCCTGTGATAACGAAGAAATACCAATTGCTCTTTGGTGAAGGTCCCTACGTTGGAGACACCGCTCAGGCCCCACGAAGAAATAATAGCTCTAGCACTCTGCTCAACTAACACGTCCCCGTTATCCTCGAAAGTCATCCAGCCACGATCGAACAGTTTATCTACATGGGGGGCCAACAACAGACCATTATGACCATCAAGACGTTCGCTGTTATCGCCGCTCTTCCAAGGTTTTATGTGGCTGGCTACAAGAAATCGAGTATCGGTTATACCAGTGAGCCTGCACCCATTCTCTATCGACTGCACACGCTGGCGAAATAGGCCCTGACCAACTCGAGCCCTTGTTAACTGCTCACGCTCAGTCGGCGATATGCTCTGGTCCAGTTCAATCGCTATTTGCTGGGCATCCTCAAGAGAATGGTCTTCAAGCTCCAGTAGGCGATCGACAGAACCAGGGCTGACCTGACGCGCCAGGTCTAGCACGAGCGCCCCCAAATCGACAGAAACACTTGCCAAATAACAGCTTTGATTGCCGTTTCCGTTGCTCTGCAGGGGAGAGTTTCTGGAAGGGAGCAACGGTACGATAGCGGTCAAATGAGCTTTCGGTGATATGGGCATGTCGAGCACGACCCACTCAATTGGAACGAGCCAGCCGTTGGCTGACCAGTGTTCCCCCGTCAAACCGAACTCTTCAGGCTTTGGCTGCTCTTGATGCTCAGCTGTAACTACACCTACTGCCCGAATCTCGGCTCCTGCGTAAGAAAATACAATGTCGCCAGGCCGCACTAAGGTGAGGTTCAGATAGGTCTGATTCCGAGCGCCATTGCTATTTGCTTTAGGTGACCAGACATAACCACCCTCGATCTCTGAGCGGTAGGTTTGCTTGTGGTTTACCCACCAATATTGTACTGCCGCTACACGACTAGACTTCTCTGATTGTCGGGAAACAAAGGGCAGCTCCTGCCCCTTGTAAAAAGCGACCCGCATAGCTCCATTATTTTCGGTATTTTTACTGTCGTGGGGCAGCATTCTAATTTTGCCTTTTTGGTCGAACCGACCATCTTCGATCAATGCAATTAGATCCGTCGCGGTCGCAGGCTTGAAGCCTCGATTGTGGGATTCAAAGCTGTAGCTGAATTTTCCTTTTTGCCCCGCAACTGTCTGCTTGTAGGGATGGCATTCGATGCCGTCATCATTAATTCCTACAACGTCGTATAAAAATTCAAAACTACTCATTCGGCTGTGCTCAGGGTTTTAAGACTACCCAGATAATGGATTACCTCCCCCCAAAATGAAATCCGTTTCGACCGCGATACGTTAACCCCTCCCCCTTCAAAGTCAGCCGCTATAGCGGCAAGGACGAAGTCATGCCTGAAGAAATCAAATTGATCCAGCCAGCACCTGTCGTGCGCGATGAAATGGGTTCGTTTCAGCACCCAGATCTGCCCGACTTCGACGAGGGCGACGGTGACAAGTGCAAAGCATGGGTTGCCGAACAGCGCCTGAAGGTGGCGATGGTGAGCCTTGAGTATGCCGACGAAGCCGTTGCCGATCGCTACTTCGAATCCGGCGACCCGGATTACAGCTACTGGGAGCCTGACCGCCCCGAAGGCGAAGATTGGTTCTGCCTGGCGATTCACGACACCGACGATGGCCCTGTCTGCTGGTGGGCACGCCGAGAGGTGGCGCCATGACCCAGCAACGTGAACCGCTGCGGCGGTCAAAAACAGACGAAGACCGTATGAACCTTCCGGAAGGCAAGACTTGCGGTGACTGCGTGCATGCACGTCGCTGCACGATGATGTTCGGTCACATCCCGGAAGATGAGGCTTGCGACTGGGCACCGTCCCGGTTCCGCGAGGCATCTCAGCAGATGACGCCATGATCGCCCTCGCCTGGTTCGCCTACGTGTACTGCTGCAAGGGGCTTCGAACCTGAGGGTTCGCCCCACCAGTCACTTCAGGAAGGGGAGCTGCGAGTTACGCAACTGGCGAGACGAACGAGTAGACCATAGTCCAACCACTCAACCTTCCTCCCGCCCCTCATCTGATTTCCACAATCCACCTACCAGCCTGCCAGTGAACGGCGGGCGAGGACTGCGCGTGAATATTTACCGACACACCTTCGCAGCCGCCTGCCCAGTCGACGGCGAAATGATCATCTACCAGCTGGAGGTTCGGTCGTCGAAGATGATCCACGTTGAACACATCAAGGCCGCGACGGCGATCATCAAGAAAGGCTGGCACGAACAGATTGCCGATCGCCTGTCTGAAGCGCTGGGTGGTAATCAAACAATCATCGCCACCCACCAGGGCGTCGAGATCGAAACAATGAGGCTCAGTGGATGATTGCGTATCACGGCACGCCAATCGGAGGAACTCGACAAGACGGTGCGCGGTTCCTTGCCGGCCGGCACGCCCTCGTGCCGTTCCCGCGCCAAGACGACATGGGCATCGTCGCCGACGTTTGCCGGTCGTTCGTCTTCGACAACGGTGCATTTTCGGTCTGGAAGAAAGGCGGCAAGCTTGACGTCGACGGATACACCCGTTGGGTTGAGCAATGGCACAGGCACCCGGGTTTCGATTGGGCGCTGATCCCCGACGTCATCGATGGGGACGAAGCCGCGAACGACGCACTGCTGACGGCATGGCCGGTGGAGTTGCGCGGAGTACCGGTTTGGCATCTGCATGAATCGCTCGAGCGTCTTGCTCGCCTGGCTGCTGACTGGCCAACGGTGGCAATTGGCAGCTCCGGCCAGTGGGCGAGCCCAGGAACGTCAGCATGGTGGAAGCGGATCGGCTCAGCGATGGACGCCATCTGCGACGACCAAGGTCGGCCCGCTTGCCGCCTTCACGGTCTGCGCATGCTCGACCCAGCGATCTTCCAGCACCTGCCATTCTCCTCGGCTGACTCCACAAACGCAGCGGTCAACGGCGGCAGCATCAGCCGTTTCGGAATGTACGCCCCGCCTACCGCCGGCCAGCGCGCCAACGTCATTGCGGATCGCATCGAAGCGCACAACAGTTCACCCATCTGGCAACGAGAAACCCAGGCCGAGATGGCCGTCTAATCCACCACCTTCTGCCGCCACGCGCGGAATGGAGCAGCATCATGGAAATTCAAAGTGAAACTCTCGCCGATGAAGAGCTGGCGGCTATCACCGGCTATCAACTCCCTTCACGCCAACTTGGTTGGCTCAATCAAAATGGCTGGAAGTACGTGCTGACCGGTGCGCGCCGCCCTGTCGTCGGTCGGGTATATGCCCGAATGAAACTAGCCGGGGTCAGACCATCAGCAGAAAACGTTGCGGCCGAAGCCTGGTCGCTGGACTTGTCACGCGTGGGGTAAGGAATGCGCCCAAGAAAGGCAGCAAACAGAGACCTGCCGCCTCGGATGATCCGGCGGGTAAGGACGCTGAAAAGCGGTGTGCAGTGGGTGGGTTATTACTATGACGGGAAGGATGACGCGGGGAAGAGAATTGAAATTCCTCTTGGGGGGGATTTGGACATCGCCAAAGCTGAATGGGCGAAGCTCGACTGCAAGCCGGTACCGGCGAAGAACACTTTGCTGGGCAAAGTGTTTGACCGTTACGAAGCTGAGATCATCCCCAGCAAGAAGCCGAGAACCCAGAAGGACAATCTGCTCTCGCTGACACAGCTCAGGAAGGCATTCAGCGATGCGCCGATCAACGCGGTGACACCACAGGCAATCGCTCAGTACCGTGACAAACGAACCGGTAAGGTTCGGGCGAACCGCGAAATCTCGCTGCTGTCACACATCTACAACATCGCCAGGGAATGGGGGGTCACCGACAAGGAGAACCCCGCCTCTGGCGTGCGCAAGAATAAAGAAACGCCCCGCGACTTCTACGCCGATGCGACTATCTGGAACGCCGTGTACGGAGCGGCATCGCCTGAGCTGAAGGATGCCATGGACTTGGCCTATTTCACCGCTCAGCGCCCTGCTGATGTTCTGTCTATGCGCGCCACGGATGTCATCGACAGCTTCCTACAAGTTGCCCAGGGCAAGACGTCGAAGAAGTTACGCATTCGGCTCGAGGCTGGAGAGGTCATCAATGGCCTGGGCGAACTGATTGAGAGGCTGCTCGAGCAACGGAAGGCACGCGCCATCCGGAACCCATACCTGATTGTCACCGAGGATGGTCGACGGGTGACCGCAGCAATGCTTCGTCTGAGGTTTGACGATGCACGCAATACCGCGATCAAGGAAGCATTGGAGAATCAGGATGCCCATCTTGCGGCCAGCATTCGCCTATTTCAGTTCAGGGATATTCGGCCAAAGGCGGCCAGCGAAATCGACGATCTGGGGCATGCAAGTCGCCTGCTTGGTCACACCGACAAGCGCATCACCGAGACGGTTTACCGGCGCGTCGGGGAGATCGTAAAGCCCACCCGATGAGGCCGAAAAACAGACCAAATTCGTTTCCGCAAGTAAAGTGCCGCCCCTTGATTTTA
The DNA here is from genome assembly GCF_054600775.1 of Pseudomonas sp. MHK4. Lineage (NCBI taxonomy): Bacteria > Pseudomonadati > Pseudomonadota > Gammaproteobacteria > Pseudomonadales > Pseudomonadaceae > Pseudomonas > Pseudomonas sp. MHK4. The sequence continues at coordinate 234,727 of NZ_BAAIAK010000006.1, forward strand.
GCGGCCTCCAGAGCATCGGAGAATGTTCGCTTGCGGAAACCAAGAAATGCTAACCAATTGATATATAACGTTTATTCTTCGGACTTGAAAACCGTCGACTGTAACAGGTCCATGAGTTCGAATCCCATCGCCTCCGCCATCTTTATACGACAAAGCCCTGATTTATCAGGGCTTTGTCGTTTCTGGGATTTGGCTTTCCCTGCCATCTCTACGCGGAGCGTTTGCCACTCAGATTGCCATTCAGACTGATTTACACGTTAACCAGGCACTCCAGAACAGGCTGCTGAAAAAACGGGTAGCGTCGCCAAAACCCGCATCGTGCAAAAGCTTCTGAACAGCCGCCTCAGAATGTGGAGGGTCAGCGCCTTGGAGAATCTTCCCAAGCTTGACCTTCACTTCATCCGGGCTCGCTCCGTGCTGCCGCCACCGTTGCCCCCAGGCAGCCAGGAGCAACGGCTGGCTGGCATAGGCATATTGGTTGCCGGCGACAATCAGCGCAGCGCCCGTTTCAGACGAGCCCGAATGGATCTCAGAATTTCTCCCTTGGCATCATCACCATCGAGATGATGGAGTACACCAATCAAAGTGGCTGCGTCGTAGGACTCATCTGCGGCCAAGTCTTCAACGTGCCCAAGGTGCACGTCCGTTCTTTCAAGCACGTTGTTTACGGCTAACTGCTGTTTAGCGGCTTCCAGCATCGGCCCGGATGGATCAACGGCGGTGAAGCGCCAGCCCGGTTCAAGCCTGGCCATCGCAATGATCTCCTGCGCCGTACCGCCAGCGCCGACTACCAGTATTTTTGCCGAGCCCCTATTTCCAAGGCTTGCCGCGAGCATGCACGCCACCAAGTCCTGACAGGCGTCATAACCTGCCAGTGCGATACGGCTCTGTCGTCCGTATTCACTGGCCCGGGCGTTATCAAACTTTCCAGCTGAATCAAGTGGTGATTTCAAGGCGGTTCTCCATGTCCTTGAATCAACTTAGGTCATAAACAGCGATAATAAAAATTCATTAATCTTATGCACTGCATTCCTGACAGAAATGCCATGGCACTCAGGTTTTGTCCAAGCGACACGTTTGATGTGCTTTCCTCCCGCGCCTTATTTCTTGTGCGGCAATACCGCGCCCAATACCTGCTTGGCCGTTTGCACGATCACCCCGGCTTCATTCGGGTCACCCTTGAGCAAAGTCGTGGCGAATTTCCTGGCCTGTTCGAGCTTGATGTGTGGCGGCAACGGCGGCACGTCGGGGTCGGTCTTGAACTCGATCAGCACCGGAACGTCCGAGGCCAGCGCCTGATCCCAGGCGGCGGCAACGTCTTCCTCGCGGTCGACGAAAATCCCTTTCAGCCCGATCGAAATGGCGAACAGGTGGTACGGCACGTCCGGGATGCTTTGCGATGCTTCGAACTTCGGATCCCCCTCCATCACCCGTTGCTCCCAGGTGACCTGATTGAGGTCTTCGTTGTTGAACACCGCGCAGATCCATCGCGGACTTTGCCATTGGCGCCAGTATTTGGCGACGGTGATCAGCTCGGCCATGTTGTTCATCTGCATGGCGCCGTCACCCACCAGTGCGATCACCGGGCGCTCGGGAAACGCAAACTTTGCTGCAATCGCATAGGGCACGGCGGCGCCCATCGAAGCCAATCCCCCGGACAGCGAGCATTTCATGCCGCGGCGTATTTTCAGGTCGCGGGCGTACCAGTTGGCGCACGAACCGGAGTCACTGGTGATGATCGCCTGCTCAGGCAAGCGTGGCGAAAGCTCATGGACCACCCGCTGCGGATTGATCGGCCTGGCTTTGCTCATGGCACGTTTTTCCAGGACCTTGTCCCAGCTCCCGCGCCAGCCTTCGACCTTCTTGCGCCATTTGCGCTCGGTTTTCTGTTCGAGCAAAGGCAGCAATGCGGCTAGTGTTTCTGCAGCATCGCCGAGCAGATTCACCTCCATGGGATAGCGCAGGCTGAGCATGTCCGGTTGCAAGTCGATCTGCACACCACGCGCCTGCCCTTCTTTGGGCAGGAACTCGGAATACGGGAAGCCCGAGCCGATCATCAGCAAGGTGTCACACTCGCTCATCAGCTTGTAGCTGGGTTCGGTACCGAGCAAACCAATACTGCCGGTGACCCAGGGCAAATCATCCGGCAACACGGCTTTACCGAGCAGCGCCTTGGCCACCCCGGCGCCGAGCCTCTCTGCCACTGCAATGACTTGATCGGTGGCCTGCAACGCGCCGGCGCCGACCAGAATCGCGACCTTTTTACCCGCATTCAAAACGTCTGCCGCGCGTTGCAGATCAACCTCGTAAGGCATCACTCTCGGCTTGCTGTAGCCGACCCCGGAATGCGCGGTGCCATGCGCCCTGCCCGGCGGCTCATACTCAAGATCCTGCAAGTCATTGGGCAGAATGATTGCGGTCACACGCCGCTCGCCGATGGCAGTGCGCACCGCCCGGTCGATCAGGTGGCGTACTTGCGCCGGTGCCGAAGCCTGCTGCACGAAGGCTCCGGCGACATCCTTGAACATCGACAGCAGATCGAGTTCTTGCTGGTAATGGCTGCCCAGCGCCGTGCGCGCCTGCTGGCCAACGATGGCCAGCACTGGCATGTGATCCATGCGCGCGTCGTAAAGGCCGGTGATAAGGTGCGACGCGCCGGGGCCGGAGGTTGCAATACAGACACCCAACTCACCGGTGAACTTGGCATGCGCCGACGCCATGAACGCGGCCATTTCCTCGTGCCTGGCCTGAACGAATTCAATCTTGCCCTTGGCCCGGCTCAGCGCTCCAAAAACGCCATTGATGCCATCCCCTGGATAACCAAAGATCCGTGTCACCCCCCATTCGCTGAGCCGCCCAATCAGAAAATCCCCAACTGTCGTCGTCATGTCGTTCCTCGCCTTCGACCGGTGCATCAAGCATTTCCGACACAAGGTTGAGCCGGAACCTGTAAGGGTCTGGACACCTGGGCGCAGATCGAAGTTCTGCTCGATGCACTAGGATGTCATCATGATTGTCCTGCCTGTCTGCGCGTTTTATGCAAAATCGCGTAAGGCGTATTCGATAACGACCCTGGTTCATGTGCCCATCATCGCAATTGACTTGGCAATATCGCTTTCAAGCCAAGCGTCTGCTTCATGGCACAATCCCCCACCTTGATCATTTCGGAGACCATAATGCTTCGCGTGTTTGAACGAAGGCTCGACCCATTTCCCCCCGACGAGACACCACCTCCGCCGGTCGGCCTGATGCGGTTCCTGTGGGCCTGCATGCGAGGAGCCCGCGGTTATGTCCTCTTGCTTGCGCTGCTCAGTGCCAGTGTGTCGATCTACGAAGCCTGGTTGTTTTCCTTTCTTGGACAGGTCGTGGACCTGCTCTCGACATGGCAGGCCGGTGGCAATGCGAACGGGCAGGAAAGTCGAGTGCTGTGGGGTATCGCGATCGTGTTGCTCACCAGCATTGGGCTGGTGGCGCTGCGCACCATGGTGCAGCACCAGGTATTGGCGATCAATCTGCCGCTGCGGCTGCGCTGGGACTTCCATCGGCTGATGCTGCGGCAAAGCCTTTCATTCTTTTCCGATGAGTTCTCCGGCCGGGTTACGACCAAGGTGATGCAGACGGCATTGGCGGTGCGCGAAGTGCTGTTCACCCTCATCGAAATCGCACCCGGCATCGGCGTTTACTTTATTGCAATCATCGCATTGGCCGGCGGCTTCGCCCTGAAACTCATGCTGCCTTTTCTTGCCTGGGTCGCGTTGTTCGGGCTGGCCATGCTGTACTTTGTGCCACGCCTGGGGCAAGTCGGGCAGGAACAGGCCCATGCGCGATCGTCGATGACGGGGCGTATTTCCGACGCCTACACCAATATCACCACAGTGAAACTGTTCTCCCACTCCAATCGTGAAGCGCATTTCGCGCGCGCGGCGATGGAGGATTTCAAGCAAACCGGCTTTCGCCAGATGCGCCTGGTCAGCCAGTTCGAGATCGTCAACCAGGCGTTGGTGGTGGCGTTGATCATGGCAGCAGGTGGCTACGCGCTGTGGCTATGGCACCAGGGTGAAGTCGGTGCAGGTGCCGTGGCGGCGATCACCGCCATGGCATTGCGTATCAATGGCATGTCGCACTGGATCATGTGGCAAATGACTTCGCTGTTCGAAAACATCGGCACCGTGCAGGACGGCATGGCCACCCTGACCCGTGGCCCCAAGGTGCAGGATGCACCGAACGCTGGCGTGCTGGTGCCCTCCGGCGGCGCGGTGACCTTTGACAAGGTGAGCTTCAACTACAACGGTGAACGCCAGGTGCTCGACGGCTTGAGCCTGAACATCCGCCCGGGCGAAAAGATCGGCCTGGTGGGCCGTTCCGGCGCCGGCAAATCGACTTTGATCAACCTGTTGCTGCGCTTCTATGACGTGGACAGCGGCGAGATCCGCATCGACGGGCAAAACATCGCCCAGGTGACCCAGGACAGCCTGCGCAGCGCTATCGGCATGGTCACTCAGGACACTTCCCTGTTGCACCGCTCGATTCGCGACAACATCGCCTACGGCCGTCCGGACGCGACCGACGCGCAGGTCCGCAGCGCCGCGGCCAACGCCCAAGCCGACGGTTTCATCAGCCAATTGAGCGATCGGCAAGGCCATAGCGGCTATGACACCCTGGTGGGTGAGCGCGGCATCAAGCTCTCGGGCGGCCAGCGCCAGCGCATCGCCATCGCCCGGGTGATGCTCAAGAACGCCCCGATCCTGTTACTGGACGAGGCCACCAGTGCCCTGGATTCCGAAGTCGAAGTCGCTATCCAGGAAAGCCTCGATGAAATGATGCAGGGCAAGACCGTCATCGCCATCGCCCATCGGCTGTCGACGATTGCGGCCATGGATCGGCTCATAGTCATGGATGAGGGACGCATCATCGAACAAGGTACCCACGCTCAATTGCTGGAAAGAAACGGCACCTACGCGCGGCTCTGGCAGCATCAGAGTGGTGGTTTCCTGGGAGAGGACCAGGGGGTGACCGAGGCGATGGATCAGGCTTGAACGTGAACGGTTGGAAGCAGTGATCGGCGACGGGTGCACCGGTTCGAATACGGTCCGTTGATCAGTGTCGGAATCTGAGCAACCTGCGTCATTGCATGGACGCAGGTGCCTTTGTACTTGCGCTTCGACATTCCCGATCTGCCACTAGGCGTCTACGCTTGCCAGAACATCAGTTTTGCGGAGCGATCATGAGCAACTTCCCTATCGTTGCCACGGTACTCTCGATGATTTTGGGGCTGTCCGTGACGCGCCTGCTGCTGGGTGCGTTAACGGTGTTCCGCATCCGTCGTGTGGCCAAGCCTGACTGGGTCGCGCTGGTCTGGGCCGCAATGCTTTTCGCCACACAGCTGGATTTCTGGTGGGCCGTCAACGCGCTGCCGGAGATAAAAGGGACATTCTCGTTTCTTGAGTTTCTTTTACTCGTTTTATTGGCGTTATCGCTTTTTGTATCTGCCGCATTATTGCTGCCAAGCCGAAGCGAGGACGAGCAACAGGGTCTTCGTGTCTACTTTGAACAGGATGGCCGCTATGCCCTTCTGTCACTGTCGACGTATCTTTTTCTCGGGCTCGTCGTAAATGTCACGTTATTCCAGGCATCGCCAATAACGCTTTGGGGCGCCCTGGATGTCATCATGATTGTTCTTCCTGTCTGCGCATTTTATGCAAAATCGCGCAAAGCGTATTCGATAATAACCCTGATCTTTGTGCCCATTATCGCGATTGACCTGGCGATATCGCTTTCAGCCTGAACTGCCCCCTGTGGGAGCGGGCCTGCTCGCGATGGCGGCGTATCAGGCGATGAAGGTGTTGGCTGTCCCGGCCTCTTCGCTGGCAAGCCAGCTCCTACAGGTTTATGAGCGCTTCCGGGATTTGCGTCTGGCGGTGATCCACTGTAGGAGCCGGCTTGCCGGCGACGGCGGTGTGTCAGGTGAGAGAGATACTGGATGTGGCCTCTTCGCTGGCAAGCCAGCTCCTACAGGTTTATGAGCGCTTCCGGGATTTGCGTCTGGCGTTGATCCACTGTAGGAGCCGGCTTGCCGGCGAAGGCGGTGTGTCAGGTGAGAGAGATACTGGATGTGGCCTCTTCGCTGGCAAGCCAGCTCCTACAGGTTTATGAGCGCTTCCGGGATTTGCGTCTGGCGGTGATCCACTGTAGGAGCCGGCTTGCTGGCGATGGCGGTGTGTCAGGTGAGGGAGATACTGGATGTGGCCTCTTCGCTGGCAAGCCAGCTCCTACAGGTTTATGAGCGCTTCCGGAATTTGCGTCCGGCGGTGATCCACTGTAGGAGCCGGCTTGCCGGCGAAGGCGGTGTGTCAGGTGAGAGAGATACTGGATGTGGCCTCTTCGCTGGCAAGCCAGCGCCTACAGGTTTATGAGCGCTTCCGGGATTTGCGTCTGGCGGTGATCCACTGTAGGAGCCGGCTTGCCGGCGAAGGCGGTGTGTCAGGTGAGGGAGATGCTGGATTTGGCCTCTTCGCTGGCAAGCCAGCTCCTACAGGTTTATGAGCGCTTCCGGGATTTGCGTCTGGCGTTGATCCACTGTAGGAGCCGGCTTGCCGGCGAAGGCGGTGTGTCAGGTGAGGGAGATGCTGGATGTGGCCTCTTCGCTGGCAAGCCAGCTCCTACAGGTTTATTGGGTGTTCGGTGATGCCCTGGCTAATCCTTGGCCCGTGCACGCTGCAACACCGACTCGCCCGCCTGTGGCGGCAGTCGCAGATTGTCCAGCAAGGCGATGGCCGCAATCACCGCCACACACAGGAACGCCAGCTGAAAGTCGCCCGTCTCGGCGTGCCCTGGCGTGCCATGGAGGTTCATGGCCAGGCGTAGCAGCAGCGCACCGATGGCCACCCCCATTGCCATGCTCAACTGGAAGAACATGCTGAACAAGGTCGAAGCGTCGCTCATCTGCTCCTTGGGGATTTCGGCAAAGGCCAGTGTGTTGAACACGGTGAACTGCATGGAGCGTGACAGGCCACCGACAAACAGGATGAACAGGATCAGCGCCGGGCTCATGCGCTCATCCAGCAACGCACAGGCCGCTATCGCCAGGACGCCCAGGATGCCGTTGACCATCAGCACCGGACGAAACCCCCAACGCTGCATCACCCAGGTGGTGAAGGGTTTCATCGCCAGGTTGCCGGCAAACACCGCCAGTACCAGCAGCCCCGCATCGAACGCGGAAAGACCAAACGCCAGTTGAAACATCAGCGGCAGGAGAAACGGCAAGGTGCTGATGGCAATGCGGAAAATCGAGCCACCGCACAGGCAGACGTTGAAGGTACGAATACCGGTTACCCCCAGCGCCAAGAGTGGGTGCGCACGCCGACGCATATGTCGCCAGGCAAACACACCAAGCACCCCACCGGCACCACTCAGCGCCAGCCCTTGCAACAGGTCGTCCTGGCTTTGCCCCAGCATCTCCACGCCATACAACAAGGCAGCGCTGGCGATGCCCACCAGCAGGAATCCACTGAAATCGAAAGCCCTGGCACTGGCGTCGTCCCGTTTGGGCAGCAAGACCTGCGCGACTATCAGGGCCAGCACGCCCAACGGCAGATTGAGGTAGAAAATCCACGGCCAGGACGCGTGGGTGACGATGAAACCGCCCACCGGAGGCCCGAGTACCGGAGCCACCAGGCCGGGCCAGGTAATGAATGAGATCGCGCGCACCAGGTCTTTTTTCTCAGTGGTACGCAGCACCGCCAGGCGCCCCACCGGTACCATCATCGCGCCGCTGATGCCCTGCAGCACGCGCGCGGCGACAAAGGTTTCCAGGCTATTGCTCAACCCGCACATCAGCGAAGACAGGCTGAACAGCACGATCGCCGAACTGAAGACCCAGCGCGTACCGAAACGATCGGCCAACCAGCCGCTGATGGGTATGAACACCGCCACCGCGAGCATGTAGGCGCTCATGCCAACGTTTAGGTCCACCGGCGCGACACCAAACGTGCTGGCCATGTCGGGCAGCGCGGTTGCGATTACCGTGGCATCGAGGTTCTCCATGAAGAAGGTGACGGCAACCAATAGGGCAATCCATGTTGAGCGGCGTTGAGACATTGGTCATTCCAGTTCGGCCAGGTCGTTGCCCGACACTGTACAACAGACAGGGCGCTGAACCTCCTGCTTCAGCGCCCTCCTCCTTACGCCCGCGTGGTTTTGTGCATAGTCGTTCGCAAGGGGTTGATGGCGACGGCCGCACTCTGGGCCGGCGCTGGCTCGATCTTTGTGTCTTCGACTTCGCCATTCAAGGCCTTGTGCATCTTCACCGTGTCCAGCGCCCCAACCCACTTGGCGATGGCCATGGTGCCGACGCCATTGCCGATGGTGTTGGTGATCGCCCTCGCCTCCGACATGAACCGATCGACACCCAACAGCAGCACCATGCCCGCGACAGGAATGGTGCCGAGGGACGATAACGTCGCCGCCAGGATGATGAACCCCGAGCCCGTGACACCCGCCGAGCCTTTGGAGGTGAACATCAACACCGCCAGCACAATCAGCTGGTCCGTCAGGGTGAGCGGCGTGTTGGTGGCCTGGGCGATGAAGATCGCGGCGATGGTGTAGTAGATCGCCTGGCCGTCCGGATTGAAGGTCAGGCCCGAGGGAATGATCATCCCCGCCACAGGTTTGGACACACCGGCCTTTTCCATCTTGGAAATCATCTGCGGCAACACCGATTCCGAAGAGCTGGTGCCGAGCACGGTGAACAGTTCGTCCTTGATGAACTTGAGGAACTTCCACAGGCTGAATCCGCTGTAGCGGCAGATCGGCCCCAGGACAAAGATCACGAACACGGCGCAGGTCAGGTAGACGCAGGCCATCAGCTTGCCCAGGGAGAACAGCGAGCCGAAGCCGTATTTGCCGATGGTGAACGCGATGGCGCCGAATGCACCGATGGGCGCCAGGCGCATGACCATGTTGACGATGCGAAACATACCCTGCATCAGGCTATCGAGCGTGTCGACGAACACTTTGCCCCGTGGCCCCACATACGCCAGCGCGACACCGAGCAGAATTGAAAACAGCAGGATCTGCAGGACATTGCCCTTGGCAAAGGCGTCGACGATGGTGTCGGGAATGATGTTCATGACGAAGTCCATGAACGACGCGTGCTTGACCGCAGTGGTATAGGTGGCAAGGCTGGAGGTGTCGAGGGTGGCGACATCGATGTTCATGCCGGCGCCAGGCTTGAACACATCGACCACTACCAGGCCGACGACCAGGGCCAGGGTGGACACCACCTCGAAATAAATCAATGCGCGAAAGCCGACGCGCCCCAACTCCTTCATGTTCTCCATCTTGGCGATGCCCGTGACCACGGTCAGGAAGATCACCGGGGCCAGGAGCATCTTGATCAGTTTGATGAACGCGTCGCCCAGGGGCTTGAGCGCAGTTCCGGTCTCGGGAATGAACACCCCGACGATGGCGCCGAGAATCACCGCGATGAGCACTTGTACGTAGAGTTTGCCGAATATTCTTTTCATGACAGGGCCCTGATTTTTTATTGTTGTCAGGAAATGCCGAGGAGCCGGATCCAGTGATCCGCCCCTCGGCGCTGTGCCGCAGTACTACTTTGAAGCGCTGGAAAATATCAGCGGTTGATCAAGGCGATGACGGCATCGGTGATCTGCCGGGTGCTGGCGTTACCGCCCAGATCCGGGGTGTGCAGGCCGCTTTCAGTCACGGCTTCGATGGCCGACATCAGCTGCTTGGCCGCGGCGGGCTCGCCCAGGTGTTCGAGCATCATGGCCGCGGTCCAGAAGGTCGCGATCGGGTTGGCGACACCTTTGCCGGTGATGTCGAAGGCCGAACCGTGGATCGGTTCGAACATCGAGGGGAATTTGCGCGACGGGTTGAGGTTGGCGGTCGGCGCAATGCCCAGGCTGCCGGACAGCGCGGCGGCGAGATCGGAGAGGATGTCGGCGTGCAGGTTGGTGGCGACGATCACGTCCAGGGTCGAGGGTTTGAGCACCATGCGCGTGGTCACGGCGTCGACCAGTTCCTTGTCGATCTGCACATCCGGAAAATCCTTGGCGACCTCGTAGAAGATCTCGTCCCACAGCACCATGCCATGACGCTGGGCATTGGACTTGGTGACCATGGTCAGGTGCTTGCGCGGCCGGCTTTGCGCCAGTTCGAAGGCGAAGCGGTGAATGCGCTCGACCCCGGCACGGGTGAACACCGACACTTCAGTGGCGACTTCTTCCGGCAAGCCCCGGTGCACGCGACCGCCGTTGCCGGAGTATTCGCCTTCGGAGTTTTCCCGCACCACCACCCAGTCGATCTGGTCGCCGTTGTGCAGCGGGCTTTTCACCCCGGGCAACACCCGCGCCGGACGCACGTTGGCGTATTGATCGAAACCCTGGCAGATCGGCAGGCGCAGGCCCCACAGGGAAATATGATCGGGAACGTTGAGCGCACCCACAGCGCCGAAGAAAATCGCGTCGAAGGTTTTCAGTTCTTCCAGCCCGCCTTGCGGGATGTAGTAACCATTTTTCAGGTAGTTATCCGAGTTCCAGTCGAAGTGTTTGAAATCCAGTTCGAAGCCGGACTTTTTCGACAGGGCTTGCAGCACCTCGACGCCTGCGGCGATCACTTCAACACCGATGCCGTCACCTGGAACCGCAGCTATTTTGTATGCGTTCATCGTTAACTCCACTCTCGTCACGTTCTTGTTGTGCCTGTTGAACGGGGTGTTCAATCAGGGGGTGAGCGGAGTATATGTAGTGAGCAAATGAGCGTGAGTTCCCCAAAATAACTACATAGATGAATCTGAGTTACGAATGGACCAAACCCTGGACTTGTCCTTTTTCCACCTGCTGGCCAATAAAGGCAGCCTGGCAGCCACGGCCCGAGAGCTGGGCGTGACGCCACCGGCGGTGAGCAAACGCCTGACCGCCCTGGAGGCTCGGCTCGGCACACGCCTGGTCAATCGCACCACAAGGTCGATGAGCCTGACTTCGGAAGGCGAGTTGTATTTCTCCCACGCCGCGCGGATCCTCACCCAGATCAACGAGCTTGAGCAGTTGGTCAGCAGCACCCGCGCCACCCCCAAGGGCCTGATCCGGGTCAACGCCTCCCTGGGCTTTGGCCGGCGCTACATCGGCCCGGCCCTGGCGGCGTTTTTCGCGCAGTACCCGGAGGTGGAGATCCAGCTGGAAATCAGCGACCACCCACTTGACCTTGCGACTCACGGTTTCGATCTGGGCATTCGTTTCGGTACCCTGCCGGACGCCGCCTTCCACGCCCGCAAGATCGCCTCCAATCGCCGCCTGTTGTGTGCCTCGCCGCTGTACCTGGACAAATACGGCACCCCAAGAAAACTCGCCGACCTGCAAGAGCACAACTGCATTTTCATACGCCAGAATGAAACGCCCTATGGCGTCTGGAGTTTCAACAACGGCGCACGCAAGGAAAACATCAAGGTGCATGGCGCCCTGGGTTGCAATGATGGCGAGGTGGCCCTGAACTGGGCACTGGATGGCTTTGGAATATTGCTGCGGGCCGAATGGGACATCGCACGTTATGTACGCAGTGGGCGCCTGCGCCTGGTGCTGGAAGACCAGACACCCACCCGCGCCGACGTGTATGCGGTGTATCCGCAACAACTGCATCTGTCAGCGCGGGTGCGCAGCCTGATCGATTTTCTCATCGAACGTTTCAAGCACATCGACAACATCGAGGAAAACTAACGCACGTATGAAGCGATCTCGCCCCCCACTTTCAAGACACTTTCCAGGGATGCTGGCGCCACTTGTCCTGGAAGAACTCGATAAACACCCGGATGCGGGGGCTGAGGTGTTTGCGGTCTGAATACAGCAGGTAAATCGGTTCAATGATGCCCGACTTGAATTCCTCCAGCAGTGGAACCAGTGTGCCGGCCTTGACGTCCAGCCCAACGTGGTAATCGGCAAGCTTGACGACACCGGCCCCCGACAGGGCCATGTCCCGTAGAAGATCACCTTGGGTGAAAGACGCGCTGGGCGTCACGGGCACCGAAACCCCCTCTCCATCCTGAACAAACGACCACTTGTTCCACGGGCTGACAAAGCTGAAGTTAAAGCATCTGTGGTTCAAAAGATCCGCTGGAACAGCGGGTACGCCCTTCTCGGCCAAATAGTCGGGCGAGGCGCAAATCAGCCACTCACACTCCCCGATCCGCTTGGCAACACGTGAAGAACTGGGCAGCACTCCGCTGTGGATAGCGATATCGAGCCCCTGCTCAAAATGGTCGACAAACTGCGCGCCCAACTGAATTTCAACATCGAGCGATGGATACAGATCCAGGAACTCGGGAAGCCAGGGCACTATCTGATGCTTGGCAAAAGAGGTCATGGTATGGATTCGCAGCGTCCCGCTGACCCTTGAGGGTAAACCTTCAGCCAGGGAGTCCGCCTCGTTCATGGCTTCGACGACCGCCTTGGCACTGCGCAGGTAAGCAGCCCCCTCCTCCGTCAACGTCAGAACGCGTGAGCCTCTCTGGAAAAGCCGGACCTGCAACCGGTCTTCCAGCCGAGAGATCAACTTGCTCACTGCAGAGGGGGTAATTTTGTGAACCCGGGCAGCCGCCGAGAAGCTGCCACATTCGGTAGACCAGATAAACGCGAGTAGCTGAGAGTAATTGTCCATCCCTTATCCTAACGTAAATCAAGCCGATTCATGCGCCCTGGACGGCCATGAAAAAACGCGCCGAAGCGCGCTTTTCTTCCCATCCCGTTTAGCGGATGAACTGCTCGATATAGTCGTCCGGCAAACCCAGGGACTTGTAATGATCGCGCGCCGCTTCAAGCTTGGTGAAAACGTCCTCGTAGCCTACCGCGACACCCTGGGGATCAACGTAGGTATAACCGCCCTGGACGTGGAACCAGGTGATCATTTCTTCAACGTCCTCGGGCACGAAAAGCGTGTGGGTTTCACCCGGCGGCTCGTAGGCAAAAGACCCTTCTTGCGCCACCCAGTCATGCTCCAGATAGTACCAGCGGCCTTTGAGCACGATCGCATGCACGCCGCCGCTATGACGGTGACGAGACAGCACGCCGGCCTGCCGCACCCGCAGAAGGTTGATGTAATACCCACCGCTGGTGTTGAGCAGAAGAGGCTTGAACGAAACGGTCTTGGTGACCGGCACCCACAGCTCGTCATCTTCCAGCCATTGGGTCATGACCCCCGGGTGAACCATGTCTGGCGTCATGAACGGAACCTGGGGCAACTGGTACGGAATCGCTAGCTCATCGGGCTTGGCGGGAGTATTCATTTTTTTGGGGCCTCACAGTTTTAGTGTCACGAATTTTCAGTGCGGTGATTGCGCGCTGATTTCGGCTGATTCAAAGGTTATGGCAGTGGTCCCACAGTGAAAATAGCTACATTTTCAAACCAGCTGTGACGCACGGTCATAGGGATCAGCAGCGGGCACGCTCGTAAAAAAGGGGATCCGAAGATCCCCTGATGATTGCGATTACTTGATAACTCACAGGGCGCAGGACGTTGCGTTGGTCAAGCGTGAGCCGATGTTGTCAGCCTTCGCCAAACCACCCACGAGACGCTCGTGGTTCAAGGGTGGGTGCATGTTTTTCGCGTAGGCAGCCGACAAGGTGGCTTCAACGATGGTGTTGATCTGCACCCTAGTCAGCGGCACGTCCTGACCCAATTGCGCGAACGTGACGGGCAGATTCACGGCATGCAGCAGTCGGGCGACCTTGTCGATCTCGTCGACAGGGCGCCCCTCCACGGCCATCTGCACCAACGCGCCGAAGGCAACCAGCTCTCCGTGAAGCATCGAGGCCATGGTCGGGATGGCGGTCAAGCCGCGTACCAGCGCATGGGACAACGACAACCCGCCGCTTTCAAAACCCACGCCACTGAGCAACACGGTGCCCTCGACGACCCGCTCGACATCGTCATTGACCTCGTTACGGCACACTGCCTGGTAAGCCGATACGCCGTATTGCATCAGCGTGTCGAACACCAGGTTTGTCAGCATCAAGGCGGTATGCAGCGCAGGTGTTCCGAAAGAGTTGCTGCCCCCTGCGAAATGGCATTGGTGGGCTTCGAATTTCTTGCTGATGGCGTCACCAATACCCGCGGCAAAAAAACGCGCCGGCGCCTGGGCGATGACGTGGGTATCGACGATGACCGCCGAGGGGTTCATCTTCAGGTACTCCACCCCCACCACCTTGTGATCCTCATCGTAGAGCACGATCAGCCGACTGGTGGGCGCGTCACTCGATGCAATGGTCGGGCAAACAATGATCGGGACGTCTAGATTGACAGCCAGGCCCTTGGCCGTATCAATCGTCTTGCCCCCACCCAGCGCAATGATGGTGTCAGGTGAGTGGATCGAGGCTTGCCCGGACAGCTGGGCAATGGCGGCGTGTGTACATTCGCCCGGAAACTCAATGTGCAACGGTTTGAAGCCATGCCTGTGCAAAGCATCGCTCACCTGCGGCCATAAATGCCTGGCGACAAACTCATCGCACACCACCAGAGGACGAGAGCGCCCCATGTCGGTCAGTATTCTACCCAACTGTTTCAACGCCCCCGGGCCTTGCTCGTAGCGCCCAGGGAACCCCATTGTCTTGACCATGATCGACGTTCTCTAAATCAGTGATTACCGCCTGAAACTCATTGTTTTTGACCTTGCACTGTTAGCGCATCAGCCATCCACCCGCCACATCGACGACTTGCCCCGTGATAAATTCGCTTTCATTGGAGGTGAGGAAACACGCCGCCCTGGCGACTTCAAGCGGTGTTCCCAGACGACGCAACGGCGTCTCGTCGACAACCGCCTGGTTGGCCTGCGCCGACACCGTTTTCAGCAACGGGGTTTCGATCCGCCCCGGCGCCAACGCATTCGCGGTGATGCCGTACGGGCCCAGTTCACCGGCCAGATGACGGGTAAAACCGATGATGGCCGCCTTGGTAGCGCTGTAGTGAGCCGCCACAATCGGCAAGAATGCGCTGCCCGCCACCGAAGACATGTTGACGATGCGACCGAAGCGGCGCTCCACCATGCCAGGCGTTAAAACCCGGACGAGGTTGAAGGAGCCATTGAGGTTGATATTGACCACCCGCTGCCATTCCTCTGGCGTCATTGCCCAGATCGGCGCGGGAGCGCCGTCGTGCTTGGGCGAAATACCGGCGTTATTGATCAAGGTATCGATGGGGCCCAGCTCACTGCTCAAACGGGCACAGGCATCAGCGCACACTTGATAATCCGCCACATCGGCTGTTGCCCAGCCGACCGTATAGCCCGCCTCACGCAGCAACCCGGCCTGCTGCTCGACCTTTGCTGCATCGGCATCGACCAGGGCGACCGCTGCGCCTTCCTGGCAATACAACTGGGCGATGGCAGCGCCAATGCCGCCGCCTGCCCCGGTGACCAAAACGACGCGCCCGGAGTGTCTGGAATTTGTCATAGTCTGTTCTCGTCTTTGGTTGTGGGTTTGACAAGTGTGCCGCTACGGGCCGTCCCCATCAGAGGCCCAGGTAGGCGCGCTTGACGTGGGGGTTATCGAGAAGCTCCTGCCCCGTGCCGCTCAGCACCACTTCACCGTTTTCCAGCACATAACCTCGATGGGCGATGCGCAGGGTATGGACGATGTTCTGCTCGACGATCAACACCGTCGTGCCCAGTTCCAGGATCTTGTTGATGATCTCGAAAACCTGTGAGACCAGCAGGGGTGACAAGCCCAGCGAGGGCTCGTCGAACATCAACAGCTTGGGCTCGGCCATCAGGCCACGGGCGATGGCGACCATTTGCTGCTCGCCACCCGAGAGTGTCCCGGCGTTCTGATCCAGGCGCTCGCGAACCCTGGGGAAGAGATCCAGGACATCGTCGAGACGTTTTTTGTATCCCGCACGGGCACTGCGCTTGTAGGCGCCCATCAACAGGTTGTCGCGCACGCTGATGAACGGAAACAACTGACGCCCTTCCGGTATCAGCGTCAGGCCAGCATCGACAATCTGGTCCGGACGATTGCCGTCGATGCGCTGCCCTTCGAATTCGATCGTGCCCCTTGAGGGAGTGACGATGCCGCACAGGCTGCGCAGGGTCGTGGTTTTACCCGCGCCATTCGCACCGACGATGGTGACCACTTCACCGGCGTTAACCTCGAAGGAAACGCCGCGGAGAATTTCAGTACCGCCATATCCGCAATGGATATTGTCGAGCTTAAGCATGGCTGTACTCCTTGCCGAGATAGGCTTCGATCACCTGGGGATCGCTGATGACATCCTTCGGCGCTCCTTGCATGAGCAGGCTCCCTGAGCTGATGACGATGATGCGGTCCGACAGGCTCATGGTCGCTTGCATCAGGTGTTCGATCATCAAGACGCTGACACCTGAATCGCGGACCCTGCGAATGACGGCGATCGCCCTGGCCACATCCGTTGGGTTGAGGCCGGCCATCACTTCGTCCAGCAACAGGATCCGCGGACGGGTTGCCAGGGCACGTGCCATTTCCAGGCGCTTCATCCCGCCGACGGTCAGGTTGCGCGCCCGGGTGTCCAGCAGACTGGTGAGTTCGGTCAACTCAGCGACTTGCTCTGCCACCGCCCTCGCCTCCCTGGCATCCGCCGTGTGCATGAACGCACCGAGCATGATGTTTTCGCAGACACTCAGGTCAGCGAAGGGCTGGACAATCTGAAAGGTGCGCCCGATGCCGGCCTTGGCAAACTCGGCCGGGCTACCCGGAGTAATCCATTGCCCATTGCGCAGGCGAACCTTGACCTGCCCCCTGGAGGGCAGCAGGAAACCCGAGAGCTGATTGAACACCGTGGTCTTGCCCGCGCCGTTGGGCCCGATCACTCCGACAATTTCGCCTTCGGCCAGGCTCAGCGACACATCGTTGGTCGCGTGCAGCCCACCAAAGAACTTATGCAGGTTTTCCGCCACCAGAATCGGCTCGCCGCCCATGACCGATTGCGGTTCGGGCACTTGGGATTCAACAACCCGGGTAGTCGGCACAACCGGTCGACGTCCACCGGGCAATGCGTCGATCCAGCCGAACACTCGCGCCCCGAATCGCCCCACCAGACCCTGGGGAATCGTCAGCACCACCACGACCAGCACAATCCCGTAGACCAGGCCGTGAACACCACTGCCCATATCGCCAAGCCAGCCGCGCGCGAGTTCTGCCAATGGCAATACCAGCAAGGTACCGATCAACGGACCCGAGACAGTGCCCAGGCCGCCGATCAGCGCAAACATGGCGATCTGAATCGACATGTCCAGCGAGAACATTGAGCCGGGTTCGATAAAGGTCAGGTACATCGCATGGAAACTGCCCACCAGGCTGGTGAGGAATGCCGACAGGACGACCGCTATCAACTTGACCTTGACCGAGTTGACGCCGACCGCATGCGCGGCGTCTTCACGCTCGCGAACTGCAATCAGGTAATAACCCAATCGCGAATTCTTGATCTTCCAGGACACCGCCAGGGTAATGAGCAGGAAGCCAAAGGCGATCAGCAAATAGGGCCAGCGTGGCCGGAACAACATCCATTCGACACCCAACTTGAGCGGTACGCCCAAGCCTGCGGCACCACCGGTCACATCATGTTGATTGATCGCCATCAACCGCACGACTTCCAGTACCGCAATCGTCGCCAGGGCGAAAAACGGCCCGCGCAACCTGAAGCAAGGCCAGCTGATCAACACGGCCACTATTGACGACAGGCACGCCCCCACCAGCATCCCGATCCAGGGACTCACGCCCAACTTGATCATCAGCAGCGTGCTGGTGTAAGCCCCAACTCCGTAAAACACCGCATGCCCCAGCGAGAGTTGACCGGCAAAACCTCCGACAATGTTCCAGGCACTTGCGAGCGCCGCATAACTGCAAATCAGGATGAACAAGTGATAAACGAAGGGGGAGCCAACCGTTAGCGGAATGACCAATAACAAAGCCAAAACCAATACGCTGACATAAACACGCGGATGCAGGATATTCATGTGCATTTTCCTTATTCAGACCCGCGACCGGCGCCGAAAAGACCCGTTGGACGGAACACCAGAATGCCGAGGAAGATCGAGAAATAGACAACTTCCTTCAGGTCCGGAGCAATGTAGTAACCCGCCAGGCTGTCGACGATTCCGATCAACATCGAACCCACCAGCGCTCCGGACAGACTGCCGAGGCCACCGAGTACAACGATCACGAATGCGGTCAAAACGAAGAAAGTCCCCACCGTAGGGAAAACCGGGTATTGAGGCGCGATAAGGCCCGATGCAACGCCCAGGCAGGCGCAGCCCAAACCAAATGCGAAGATGTAGATCTTCTTCACGTCGACGCCCATCAACTGCGCCGCATTACGATGTTGCGCGGTGGCCCGGACAGCTCGGCCCAGGAAGGTGTTTTGCAGGAACCAGTGCAACCCGGCGACCAGGACCAGAGACATCGCGAAGGTGATCAACTGGCCGCTGCTGGCGCGAAAGGCGCCCAGGCTGACAGTGCCGGTGCCGACGCTGACGTTCTGCACCGTCATGACGTCGGCGCCGAAGATCAACAGCGCGCCATTCATCAAGGCGATCGAGACACCCACTGTCGCGAATATCTGGATATGCCCCTCGGCGCTGAGCAAAGGCTGGATGATGAACCGCTGCATCGCGGCGCCAGCGGCAAACAAAAGGATTGTTGTGGGAATGATCGCCACATAGGGGTGAATCCCGAAGTGAGCGTTCATCAAATAGACCGCATACAGGCCTATCATCAAGAACTCGCCATGGGCGAAGTTGACCACCCTGACGATACCGAAAATAAGCGTCAGGCCTATGCTGATAATGGCCAGCGTGCCACCGAGCAACAGGCCGTTCAAAAGAAGCTGGATGAAAATTTCCACGGTTTTCGCCCTCCTGCGAGCGAACGAATCCGTGAAGCTCAACTAACGAGCTTCAACCGGATTACAGGCTTCAGGGTTGATCGGAAAAACGGGCTTTGGTCACTGCTGCTGCTTCGGGGTAAACGGTTTTCAGCACCCCGCCCTGCCACTGCATGATTGCCGTATCGGCTCGCAGGTTTTGCCCGTTGTCACCGAACCTGGCGCCGATGCCTGCGGCTGTTCCACCGACGGGAATGTCCACACTGGCAACGGAGGCACGAATCGCATCGGCGTCCAGCGACTGGCTTTGTTCCATGGCATCAAGGAAAACTTTCGCACCGACATAATTGATCAGACTGTGACCTGAACGCGGCTCACTGCCATAACGTTCCTTGTAGGCTTTGGCGAACGCGCCGATACCTGGAGCGCCCTTTTCATTGGTTTGAAACTGAGGAAAATCCACGTCCAGGATGCCTTCCATGTTGTCGGCCCCCACCACCGCCAAGGTGTCCTGCATGGAATAGCCGCCGCCCGCACCGACCACCGCCTTGGGCTTGAAACCGGCCTCACGGATCTGGCGGAAAAACAGGGTCGTGTCGTTCTGGTAGCTGGTTTGCAATACCACGTCCGCTTGGGCACCTTTGAGGCGAAGAATGAGCGACGAGAGGTCCACGGCTTTGGCCGAATAGGGAAGCACCTCGACCACGTTCAGCCCTTGTTCTTGCGCGAGTTTTTTCTGGAACCCGGCGATGGTCGTGCCGTACAGCGCGTCCTCATGGATGATGGCGATCTTGAGTTGCCTGGGGTCGATCTTGAGGGACGGCGCCACGATTTGAGTAATCGCGGTGATGGTCCCCTCGGCGAAGTTTCTTGCGGTTGGATTGCTGCGCATTACGTATTTGAGGTCACGCTCGGTGATGGTGTCGGAGACCGCACCGAGCTCGAAAAACGGCACGCCGGCGATTTCGGTGACCTGCGTCGCCGCGAACGATAGCGCCGAGGAGTAGCTGCCGAACACGGCGGTGACATTTTCAACAGACGTCAATTTACGGGCGGCACCTACAGCTTGCCCTGCGTCAACCGCATCGGCCTTGAGCAATTTGATCTGCTCACCTTTCAAGCCTCCCGCTGCGTTGCGTTCTGCAACCGCAATTTCCAGCCCGCGATAGCTTTCATCACCGAGCAGAGCCAGGGAACCACTGAGGGGATAGAGCGCACCGAGCTTGATGTCCGCGTGTGCGGCGATTGAAGCACTCAGGGAAAGCACGACGCAGGCGGTTTTAACCCAGTTGTTTGTACTCATTGTTATCTCCTGGTCTGGCGTCAGCGCACTGGGCCACCCATAGCTGGATTTTCTTTTTATTGTCCCGACTGATGATCCGTGCAGAGCACATTGCACGTCAGGCTTGCAGACGATTCCAGAACACTTGGCGCGTTCGAAACCACCGTTGCGAAGATTAAGGCTCTGCAAGATTTGATTGATATAGCTAGAAAATCACACCAGCTTTGAATTTTTGGCACAGGTCGATGGCACGTCCTTACGGGTGATCGAGCCTCTACCCTGTGCACATCGGCACGGCTCAACAGCGCCATCATTTCCCCGCAAAAAGGGCCCCGTTCCCTTCCCCCTAGAGGGCGATCAAACCCTCGCCTTGATCATTTGTGCTGCCTTGACAATACAACTGTGATCACATATCACTGTATAGGACTTCCTGGTCACACCAGGCGTCGACTGCGCAAACGTCCCTTAAAAAAACAAGACAGGTCTACTAGCTATGAACGTTGTGAAACGACTTACCCCCTACTCCGGATTGAAAGTCTTGATATCGGGAGGGGCGGCGGGAATTGGCGAAGTCATTGCTGCTGCGTATCTCGAAACCGGGGCGAAAGTGCATGTGTGTGATGTCAGTGAGAGAGCCATCTCACAGTTTCGCGAGCGCTACCCACAAGCCCTGGCCACGCAGGCCGATGTTTGCGATACGGCTCAAGTCAAGCGAGTCTTTGATATACAAAAGGACTGGGCGAACGGCCTCGATGTGCTGGTAAACAATGCCGGTATCGCAGGACCCACCGGCGGCATTGACACCATCAGCGAGGCCGAGTGGGAACAGACGATCGACATCAACCTCAATGCCCAGTACCGCTTCGCTCATAACGCGGTTCCCCTGCTGGTGGAGTCGCAACACGCTCACATCATTCACCTCTCATCCGTCGCAGGGCGCCTGGGTTATGCCTGGCGCACGCCTTATGCGGCAACCAAATGGGCCATTGTCGGGCTGATGAAATCATTGGCAGCGGAGTTGGGCGAAAAAGACATTCGAGTCAATGCACTTCTGCCGGGAATCGTCGAAGGCCCTCGCCAGGATCGCGTCATCAGTGATCGCGCCAGGCAACTGGGTGTCTCCGAGCCGGAGATGCTCCAGCAAACGCTGAAGAAAATCTCATTGCGCCGAATGACGCCACCCGAGGACGTGGCAGCCATGGCCCTGTTTCTCTGCTCTCCCGCCGCCCGCAATGTGACAGGCCAGGCGATCAGCATCGACGGCAATGTCGAGTATCTCTGATCAGGTTTCCTCGTGGATCTACGAAAAAGCCAACCGTCAGACGATCGCTAAAATTTCTTTGTGATCTGTGATCACACCAGATAGCATAAATTTCAGAGCGCGCATTTGAGCGGCGCCGACCCGCCAGGTCCCCCGCTCGAAACACGATGTGAAGTGCGCGAATCAGACCCGCAACTCCTGAACACAAATACAAGAACTGGAGAACATCATGGGAAGTACAACGACCTCTGCGACTGAGCATGGCCCCGTTGCCATTGTTGGCGCAGGCCTGATTGGCAGAGCCTGGGCGATCGTTTTTGCTCGCGCAGGGCATCCGGTGCGCCTGCACGATATGGATCTGCAAACGATGCAGAGTAGCCATGCCTATATCGAAGAGAGGCTCAATGAGCTCGCAGAATTCGATCTCCTCAATGACGCCCCCGTTACTGTGCTTGAGCGCATTACCTGTGTTCCCGATCTGGCAGACGCGCTACGGGACGTGGTGCTCGTGCAAGAAAACGTTCGGGAAACGGTCGAGGCAAAAATCGACATCTTCAGTCGAATGGATGCGCTGGCTCCCAAGGACGCGATCCTTGCCAGTTCGACGTCATGGCTGCCGGCCTCCGAGTTCACCCGGGACCTCCCTGGCCGGGGGCGATGCGTCGTTGCTCACCCGACCAACCCGCCTTACCTGGTTCCGCTGGTAGAGCTGTGCCCTGCGCCATGGACAGACTCCGAGGTCATGGTTCGCGCACATGAGATCTACTCCGCCGCCGGACAGAGCCCTGTCGTCCTCTCGAGGGAGATACACGGCTTCCTGCTCAATCGAGTTCAAGCCGCAGTGCTGAACGAATGCTTCAAATTGCACGAGGACGGCCTGGCCAGCGCCGAGGACATTGATCGGGTGCTCAAAGACGGGCTGGCCCTTCGGTGGTCTTTCATGGGCCCCTTCGAAACCATCGATCTCAACGCCCCTGCCGGCGTATCCGACTATGCCAGGCGGTATGGCCAACAAAACCGCGAGACGATCGGTTCTGAAAATGCTTTTGACTGGTCGGAATCAGCCGTTGCCCGAGTGCATGACGAGCGTCGCCAAAAGCTTGAGCTGGAGGGAATTGCATTGCGTTCCGCGTGGCGTGACCGACGCCTGATGGCCCTCGCTGCCCATAAGCGACAAGCCCCGAATTCTTGACCCCCTCTACTACATCCTGAACACCAAAAAAAAGCACCCAGGAGATCACCATGGCTCGTAAAGTCATCATTACTTGCGCCGTTACCGGCGCAATTCACACCCCTTCCATGTCCCCTTACCTGCCGGTCACGCCAGGCCAGATTGCCGAAGCGGCGATTGGTGCCGCTGAGGCAGGTGCCTCGATCGTCCACCTGCATGCTCGTAACCCGATTGATGGCAGCCCTTCCCAGGATCCTGAACTGTTCAAACAGTTTCTTCCTGCCATCAAGGAAGCCAGCGATGTAGTGATCAACCTGACCACCGGGGGCGCGCCGACTATGTCACTTGAGGATCGCCTGCGCCCGGCCCATCAATTCAAGCCGGAAGTGGCCTCGCTGAACATGGGCACGATGAACATGGGGCTTTACCCAATGCTCAATCGGTTCAAGACGTTCAAACATGCCTGGGAGGAACCTTACCTCGCTGGCAGCCATGATCGTATTTTCAAGAACACATTCACCGACATCGCCCACATCCTGGAGTCATGCAGTGAAAACGGCACCCGATTCGAGATCGAATGTTATGACATCGGGCATCTCTACACGGCCGCACATTTCATCGATCGCGGCCTCATCAAACCACCCTTCTTGATCCAGTCGGTGTTCGGCATCCTGGGCGGTATCGGCGCTCACCCTGAGGACGTCCTGCACATGAGGCGCACAGCCGATCGACTGTTCGGGGATGAGTATCAATGGTCGGTTCTTCCAGCAGGCAAGCAGCAGATGAGCATTGGCGCTCAATCGGCCACCTTGGGCGGGCACGTCCGGGTAGGTCTCGAAGATTCGCTTTGGGACGGCCCGGGCCAATTGGCCAAGAGCAACGCCGATCAAGTCTTGCGCATGCGCAGGATTCTTGAAGGCCTTTCACTAGAAGTGGCGACACCCGAAGACGCCAGGAAAATCCTGAAGCTCAAAGGTGGCGATAACGTCAATTTCTAAGCGTCGCACTCCCCCTGAAGTTTATCTGGAGGATAACCATGGACGCTGCACAACAGCAGCGTCCTGGAACGTTATCCTCATGAGGAGAATCCGAACCATGTCCGCTACGACCCATACAAAAATACAAAAGGGACAGTCGCTGAACGCTTTGATGTTTCGCAAGTTGATGCCCATGTTGGTCTTTGCTTACATCATCAGCTTTCTGGACAGAACCAACATTTCACTTGCCAAGACTCACATGGCAGTCGACCTGGGTATTTCCGCTGCCGCCTATGGTTTTGGAGCAGGGCTGTTCTTCCTCAGCTATGCGCTCATGGAAGTACCCAGCAACTTGATCATGCACCGGGTCGGTGCCCGACTCTGGATAACCAGGATCATGATCACCTGGGGATTATTGTCCGCAGGCATGGCCTTCATCACCGACGAAACGACGTTCTACATCGCCCGTGCACTACTGGGGGCCGCTGAAGCGGGATTATTTCCGGGCGTAATGCTCTACCTGACCTATTGGTTTGGTCGGGAGCAAAGAGCACGAGCCAGCGGCTATTTCCTCATCGGAGTGTGCCTGGCAAACATCATCAGCGGCCCGGTTGGCGGGCTGTTGCTGCAGATGGACGGAATCCTGGGGTGGCACGGCTGGCAATGGCTTTTCTTCATAGAAGGCATTCCAGCGGTACTCTTTTCCGTCGTCATCTGGCGCAAGCTTCCGGACGGGCCATCGACTGCAAGTTGGCTGTCCAGGGAACAAGCCGCTGAGGTAGAGCAAAACCTGAAGAAAGAACACGACGAAGAAATGGCGTCCGGCAATGTTGGCCATTCTTTCAAGGGGGTTCTTAAAATCCCTCAGTTGTGGCTCGCCATCGCGGTTTACTTCCTCCACCAGATCAGTGTCTATTCGGTCATTTTCTTTTTGCCGGGCATCATTGGCACTTACGGAGGTTTGACCTCCGTACAAATAGGACTGTTGAATTCGATCCCCTGGATAGCGGCAGCACTGGGCGCAGCCTTCCTTCCAAAATATGCAACGACGCCGAAGTTATCCCGCAAGATCATGTTTGGCGGCCTGCTCCTGATGTCGGCCGGCTTGACCCTCGCCGCTTATACCCCGCCCTTGGTCGCACTGATTGGATTTACGCTGACAGCGTCGATGTTCTTTGTTGTCCAGCCGGTGATCTTCCTCTTCGCCAGTTCAAGGCTGGCAGGCGCCGGCATGGCGGCGGGACTTGCGTTAGTCAATACCTTCGGAATTACCGGCGGTTTCTTCGGCCCTTCCCTGTTGGGTTTCGTAGAGCAGACAACAGGAAGTACCAAGAACGGTCTCATCATCGTTGCAGCGCTCTTGACCTTCGCCGCATTCCTCAGCCTGAGGTTGCGTCAAGCACAGGAAACAATCACTACAACTCGGGACAACATCGTATTGCCCCACGTCGCACCGTGCATGACTGAAAATTCGAGGATCAAATGAAGACCACCTCCCTGGTACTTAAACTCCACCCCAACGACAACGTTGCAATCGCACGCGCTCCTGTCTCCCAAGGAACGATGGTCAGAGAATTCGGCAATATCGTGGTGCGCACCGATGTGCCCGCAGCGCACAAGCTTGCCCTGGCGCATGTGAACGCAGGCGAAGCTGTCCTGCGTTACGGGCAAATTATCGGCTTTGCCACCCAAGCCATCGAACCAGGCGATTACGTGCACACGCACAATCTCGAGATGGCAACGTTCGAGCGGGACTACGCGTTCGGCGAGGACGCCAAAATCGCCTCCCCTGCCGCCGCTCCCGTCACGTTTCAAGGATTCGTCCGGGCGGACGGTCGGGTTGCGACTCGAAACTACATCGGTGTCGTGAGCACAGTGAACTGCTCCGCGACAGTGACCAAAATCGTGGTTGAACACTTCTCGCGAAACGGTGTGCTGGATGCTTATCCCAATGTGGACGGCGTGGTGCCGATCACCCACAGCTTCGGTTGCTGCATTGAGCACAATGGCGAGGGGGTGAACCAACTGCGGCGCACGCTTGGCGGGTTCATCAAGCACGCCAACTTCGCTGGCGTGGTGGTCATCGGCCTTGGCTGTGAAGCCAATCAGATGGGCGCGCTGTTCATGGCCCAGGGCATCGAGACTGGCAAGCTTATCGCTCCCGTGGTCATCCAAGACGTTGGCGGAACCCGCAATGCAGCGGATGCCGCCATTGCCGCCGTGGAATCGATGCTGCCGGTTGCCAACGAGTGCCGGCGCGAGCCGGTCTCGGCCAGACACCTCACCGTGGCGCTCCAGTGCGGCGGTTCGGACGGGTACTCAGGCATCACGGCCAACCCCGCACTCGGTGTGGCTGTCGATATGCTCATAGCGCAAGGTGGCACGGCCATACTCAGCGAAACGCCGGAGATTTACGGCGCTGAACACCTCCTGACTCGGCGCGCGGCAACCCGTGAGGTTGGCCAGGGTATCGTCGACCTTATCAAATGGTGGGAAAGCTACGCAGACCGCGAAAAAGGCAGCATCGATAACAATCCCACGCCTGGCAACAAAGCCGGCGGCCTGACAACCATTCTTGAAAAGTCTCTAGGCGCTGTTGCCAAAAGCGGCTCCTCCGCCCTCATGGGGGTGTACCGTTACGCCGAGCCCATTACGGCCCGAGGCCTGGTGTTCATGGATGCCCCTGGCTATGACCCGATGGGCGCCACAGGACAAATCGCCAGCGGCGCGAACCTGGTCGCATTTACCACTGGACGTGGCTCGTGCTTTGGCGCCAAACCTGCCCCATCGATCAAGCTGGCGACCAACACCAGGATGTACACCCGGATGAAGGATGACATGGATATCAACTGCGGGGACGTCATGGATGGCGATGCCACCCTTGAAACCAAGGGCAAGGAAATCTTCGACATGCTCATTCGAGTCGCGTCTGGAGAAAAATCCAAAAGCGAAGTGCTGGGCGTTGGCAACGAAGAAACCGTGCCCTGGATGATCGGCGCCCAGATGTAAGAGACGAGCAAAACAAAACGAGGTGCCCTGTCTTGCAGAGCACCTCGTTTTTTATCCTGGCGTTAAATCAATCAGTTTTCGACTGGCTTGATCACATCCGCCACGATCAGTGCACCGGTATGCACAATAAATTCTGCCGCACTCTTGATGTCGTTCTGCAACGACTCACAAGCCGCAACGGGGTCGCGCCTTTTCAAGGCATCAACCATCGCGGCATGGTGACTGGCTTGTACTCGCTGAACCACGCGTTCATTGCCGCAGCGCAGGTCAAAATTGAGGATGGGCCCGATTCTTAACCACAGCGACTCAACGATCTGCAGCAGAATGGGCATTTCAGCCTGATTATAGATGGCGAAATGCAGCTCTTTATTCAGTGCGATAAGTCGTGATTCATCGGGAGCGCTCTGTGCAAACTCTTTGCAGAAAGCGTCGTGTATAGCCTCAATTTCCTGCAGTGCCTCTGGGCTGACCAGCTCCGCAGCACGCGCCGCAGCTTGTCCTTCCAGATTCAATCGAATACTGGTGATTTCACGGAACTGGCTGACCGTCAGCAAAGGAACTCGAATATATCGATTTGCCGACATTTCAAGTGCCTGCTCAGCAACAAGCCGGTGAACCGCTTCTCGAACAGGCATCACGCTAACGCCCAGCGCATCCGCAATGGACCTGAGTGAAAGCTTCTCCCCTGGCATCACGCGTCCACTGATGAGCAGATCACGCAACTGGGAATATACGTCCGCACTAAGAGTCTGGCGGATCATTGGCGTTACAAGTGTGGATATATTCATGGCAAGGATTATAAGCAGATTCAACGGATCGGCATAGAACAAGGCATCTGTGATCACAGCTTGTCTTTTTACAATTCGTCGGGCTCTTCAGAGAGCGCTTTCGAAAAACGCAGGGCGTTGGCGACATAGCCTTTGGCATTGGCCCGCAATCCTGCCTGCTGCTCGTCACTGAGACTGCGCACGACTTTGGCGGGAGACCCCAGCACCAATGAGCCGTCGGGAATCACCATGTTCTCGGTCACGAGTGCCTTGGCTCCGATCAGGCAGTTCGCACCAATACGAGCGCCATTGAGCACGACGGCCTGAATGCCTACCAGACTGCCTTCGCCGACGTGGCAACCATGGAGCATGGCTTGATGGCCGATGGTAACGTCCTTTTCCAGGGTCAACGGGAATCCCGGATCGGTATGCAGAATGGCTCCGTCCTGGACGTTACTCCCTGACCCGATGCAGATCTGCTCATTGTCGCCACGAATCACCGCGCCAAACCAGACACTGGAACCCTCCTCCAGGCGTACCCTGCCGATGACAACGGCTGTGGGGGCGATCCAACTGTGCGGATGGGCTTCGACGCGTTGGTCTCCCAAACGATACTTCATCGAAAATTCCTCTCTGTGGGGGGTGTCCGCTTGGCGCTGTGCCAGCGGAGCAACTCAGCAAGACACCAAGTGAACCGGGTGGAAGTGTCGCGGATACCACTCCCACCCTGCACACTCATACAGGCTGGCGCCGACCGTGCAGCCGTTGTTTATCCACCTTCTGCTCATGCCCCTGGCGCAAGCGCAAGGCTGCAAGCGCCGCGAGCACCAGGATGATCGCCACGACCTTCATGCCGTTCATGGCATTGCCGGTACTTTGCTCGATCAAGCCCATCACCGAGGGGCCGACGAAACCGCCCAGCAGGCCGCACGAGTTGACGAAGCCCAACCCTCCTGCGAGCGCGGCGCCCTTGAGTCGCGAAGCCGGGTAGAGAAAGATGATCGACTGCACGACGAAGAACATCACCGCCG
This sequence comes from Pseudomonas sp. MHK4, assembly GCF_054600775.1. Classification (NCBI taxonomy): domain Bacteria; kingdom Pseudomonadati; phylum Pseudomonadota; class Gammaproteobacteria; order Pseudomonadales; family Pseudomonadaceae; genus Pseudomonas; species Pseudomonas sp. MHK4. Next base: position 263,083 of record NZ_BAAIAK010000006.1, read on the forward strand.
AGATGCAGAAGCCCAGCAGGCTGATCACCGGTCCCGCCAGCGAGGCGATCCCCAGCCCCGCGGCCATGGTCAGCAAACCCGCTACCAGTATTTGCCGGGACCGCGCTGGCGTGGTGGCGAATCGCGGCAGTGCAATGGCGCCCGCCGCTGCCGCCAGCCAAGGCAGGGAGGTCAGCAAGCCGATCTGCAAGGTGCTCAGGTCGCCGTATTTGCCGATGATGCCGGGCAGGAAAAAGATCACCGTGTAGATGGTGATCTGGTGGCAGAAGTAGACCAGGATCGCCAACAGGATCTGCGGGGTCAGGCATTGCTTGAGCGAGTGACCACCGGCACCGGCGCCCTCCTCCGATTCCGCGGCCAACTGCTGCTCGATCTGCCTGGCTTCAGCGGCGCTCAACCACGGCGCCTTGCTTGGGCGGTCCGGCAGTTTTTTCCACACCACCATGGCGAAGAACACCGCCGGCAAGCCCTCGAGCATGAACATCCACTGCCAGCCACGCCAGCCCCAGACACCGTCCAGTTGCATGAGCACGGCACCCAGTGGCCCGCCAACGATGTTGGCAAAACACACGCCCAGCAGAAAATAGCCGGTCGCCCGGGCCCGTTGTTCGCGGCCGAACCAGTACGTCAGGTACAGCATGACGCCAGGGAACAGGCCCGCTTCGGCGATGCCCAGCAGCAAGCGCAACACGTAGAACGAGGTTTCACCCTGGACAAACGCCATCGCCGCCGAGATCAAGCCCCAGGTGACCATGATTCGCGCAATCCAGAACCGCGCGCCGACCTTGTGCATGATCAGGTTGCTGGGCACTTCCGACAGTGCGTAGGTGAGGAAGAACAACCCGGCACCCAGCCCGTAGGCGGCGGCTGAAATGCCCAGGTCGACATCCAGGTGATGCTTGGCCAACGCGATGTTGGTGCGGTCGAGAAAGCTCAGCACGTAGGCCGCGATCAGCAACGGCATGAGCTTTACAAACATCAGTTTGTTCAACGTCGCCGAATCGCGGGGTTCGGAAAGCGCGTCGGTTTTATTTATTATTGTCATCGGACTAACCTTTTCGAGTTTTCGAGAGGTACGGCGTTAGAAATCGACCTGGTCCTTGCCCTTGAGGTCGAGCATTTCCCGCGCTTCATCCGGGGTCGCCACACGCCCGCCCAGGGCTTCGATCACCGTGCGAATGCGCTTGACCTGATCGGCGTTGGACGCCGCCAGTTTGCCCGGCCCGTCCCACAGCGAATCCTCCAGGCCGACGCGCACGTGGCTGCCCATGGACAGGCCCATGGTGCCCAGCGGAATCTGATTGCGCCCGGCGCCGAGAATCGACCATTGGTAGGCGTCGCCGAACAGGCGGTCAGCGGTACGGCGCATGTGCGCCAGGTCTTCAGGATGCCCGCCAATGCCGCCGCGCAGGCCGAACACCGACTGAATGAAAATCGGCGCCTTGAGCAAGCCGCGCTGCAGGAAGTGCGCAGCGGTGTACAGGTGGCCGATGTCGTAGCACTCGATTTCAAAGCGGGTGCGGTTCTCGGCACAGGCATTGAGTATATGGGCGATGTCGCGGAAGGTATTGCGGAAGATCCGGTCGTCACTCTCGGCCAGGTATGGCCGTTCCCAGTCGTGCTTGAACTCGGTGAAGCGATCGAGCATTTCGTACAGCCCGAAGTTCATCGAGCCCATGTTCAGCGAGGCCAGTTCCGGCTTGAGTTGCGCCACGGGCTGCAGGCGTTCTTCCACGCCCATGGTTGGAGCGCCGCCGGTGGTGATATTGATCACCACGTCACTCTTGGCCTTGATCTGCGGCAGGAACTGACGGAACAGGTCGACGTCCTGGCTCGGCCGGCCATCAATAGGATCGCGTGCATGCAGGTGGACAATCGAGGCCCCGGCCTCGGCGGCACCGATGGCGGCGTCGGCGATTTCCTGTGGCGTGATCGGCAGGTGCGGCGACATCGACGGCGTATGAATGGCGCCCGTGACGGCGCAGGTGATGATGATCGGGCGTTTTTTGGACATGAGTGTTCTCCGTTCTTGTTCTTGACGAGAAAGTTCTTGGGGTCACTCGACGCGGATTAAGTCCGGTCGTCGTTGCGATCAGGGTCGAGTCGCTTACAGGTACTCGACGTTGCCATCCACACTGATGGCCTGGCCGGTCACGTTGCGTGCGGCGGGCGAGCAAAGGAACAGCGCCATGGCGGCGACGTCTTCGGCTGTGACCATGCGTTTGAGCGAGATTTTTTTCAGGTACTCCTCGCGCATCTCGGCTTCAGGCACGTTCATCTGCTCGGCGCGGGCGCGGATCACACCGTCCATGCGCGGGCCTTCGACGATGCCGGGCAGCAAGGCGTTGACGCGGATGTCGCTTTCGCCAAGCTCCGACGCCAGGGATTTCATCAAACCGATGATGGCCCACTTGGTCGCGGCGTAAGGGGTGCGCCAGGCGTAACCCAGGCGGCCGGCCACCGAGGCGATGTGGATCAGGTGCGCGTTGGGCGATGCCTTGAGCAGCGGCACCGCGTGATGGGCAAAGCGGTACTGGCCAGTGAGGTTGATGTCGACAGTGCGTTGCCATTCTTCGTCGGTGATCGCGTCAATCCCGGCGGTGGGACCTGCGATGCCAGCGTTGTTGACCAGCACATCGAGACCGCCGAACTGTTCGCGCTGCACCTTGAACACCGCTTCGATCTGCGCCGGGTCAGCGACGTCGGCACGGGTGGCCACGCTGTCCGGGTAACGGTCGCGGAACGCCGCCAGGGCCGCCTCGCTGACATCGCACACATGCACCCTGGCGCCGGCTTCCATGTAGGCCGCCGCCAGCACTTCGCCGATCCCGGCAGCACCGCCGGAGATCAGGACGCGCAGGCCGGTGTAGGGAATCAGTCGGTTGAGAACGCTCATGCTTTTTTTACTCCAGAGACAGACGACCTAGTGCGGTCGCTCTTGACGATCAGGCGCGCCAGGGAGTCGGCGGCCTGCATGATGTCGTCGGTGACCGCCGCCCGGGCCGCGGCCCCGTCACGCGCGGCCAGGGCCTCGACGATGCGGTGGTGTGCTTCCATCGAGCGCTGCAGGTGCGCCTTGTCAGGCGCCACCAGCGCAAAGCAGGGGCCCATGTGCAGCCAGAAATTCTCCACGGCAGCGACGGTCAGCTCGGCCTTGGCCACCGCATAGATGCGCCGGTGGAAGGCAAAGTTGGTCCACAGGTAACGGGCCACGTCGACACTGTCGGCGGCCTGCTGCATCTGGTCACAGAGATGGCTGATGTCCTTGAGGTCGGTGTCGTTGAGCAGGATGACCGCTTTTTCGGCCAGCAGGCCTTCGAGCGCCACCCGGGCGTCGCGGATTTCGCGCAGGCGTTCGGGGGTCATCATGCGCACGCGCAGGCGGGCGGTTTCGGTGACTTCGAAGGCGTTCTCGGCACTCAGGCGGTTCAGCGCTTCACGTACCGGCATCGGGCTGGAACCGAGCGCCTCGGCCAGACCACGGATGGTCAGCTTCTGGCCCGGCTGGAAGCGGCCGCTCATCAGCGCTTCGCGGATCTGCCGGTAGACCTGGTCCTGCAGGGTATCGCGGGAAACCTGGCGCATGGTGGGCAGGAGGATCGGTTGATCTGTCATGAGTCAGCTCACATTGGACGTTCTTATGGCTCCAATATGTGATCACAAATAACATATGTCAAATTTTTTCTGGCTGCGGTCGCCTAATCCGGCACCTCACATCGCTCCTCGAGCAACCGCACGAACATGGTCAGGCTCTGCGACACCGTGCCCCTGCGCCATACCAGCCAGGTGCGCAGATAGCGCATGGACTCCGACAACGGCCAGACGCTGACCGTGCTGAATCCGGGCATGCTTTGCAGCATGCTGCGCGGCATCAGGGCCAGGCCGGCGCCGGCGCTGACGCAGGCGAGCATGCCGTGATAGGACTCCATTTCGAAGATCTTGCCCGGCACCGCGGCGTCCTTGGCGAACCAGCTTTCGAAGTGATGGCGGTAGGAGCAGTTGGAGCGGAAGGCGTAGATGTTTTCGCCGTTGACGTCCTGCGCGCGATGGACCGGGCTGTGGTTGAGCGGCGCAATCAGGACCATTTCTTCCTCAAACGCCGGTACGCCCTCCAGTGCCGGGTGCAGCACCGGACCATCGACAAAAGCGGCGGTCAGCCGGCCCGCCAGCACCCCGTCGATCATGGTCCCGGAGGGTCCGGTGGACAGGTCCAGCTCGACCTTGGCGTATTGCTGGTTGTAGGCCGCCAACAGCGCGGGAATCCGCACCGCCGCGGTGCTCTCCAGCGACCCCAGGGGAAAGGTGCCCTGGGGTTCTTCACCCGCCACGGTGGCGCGGGCCTCCTGGACCAGGTCGAGAATCCGCCGCGCGTAGTCGAGGAAACTCCACCCGGCCGGCGACAGGCGCAGGCGGCTTTTTTCGCGGATGAACAGGTCCACGCCCAGATCCTGCTCTAGTTGCTTGATCCGCGTGGTCAGGTTCGAAGGCACGCGGTGGATGTGCTGCGCGGCCACGCTGATGCTGCCGTGCTCGGCGACAGCCTTGAAAATCTCGAGCTGAACCAGGTCCAATTCATTCTCCAAACGTGAACATATCGCTCATTATTATTCAGTTTCAAGAAAACATACAGCACCGTAACCTGAGCGCATTCCTACCCCGCAGGACGGTGCCATGACCAACGTATCCAGCCTTACCCACGCCATTTCGATCAACCCGGCCACCGGTGAACAGATCGGCCACTACCCTTTCGAATCCGCCGAGGCATTGCAGGCCGCCCTGGCGCGTTCCGCTACCGGCTTCCGTGCCTGGAGCCGCCAACCGGTGGCACAACGCACCCAGCGTCTGCTTGCCCTCGGTCAGGCATTACGCGACAACGCTGAGGCCATGGCCCGCATGATCACCCTGGAAATGGGCAAGCCGATCGCCCAGGCCCGCGGTGAAATCGAAAAATGTGCGCAGCTCTGCGGGTGGTATGCCGAACACGGCCCGGCCATGCTCAACGCCGAACCTACCTTGGTCGAAGGCGGCAAGGCACGCATCGAATATCGCCCATTGGGGCCGATCCTCGCGGTCATGCCGTGGAACTTCCCGATCTGGCAAGTGCTGCGCGGCGCGGTCCCGACACTGCTGGCCGGTAATACCTACGTGCTCAAACACGCGCCGAATGTAATGGGCAGCGCCTACCTGCTGCGAGATGCGTTCAAGCAGGCCGGTTTTGCCGAAGGCGTGTTCGAGGTCATCAACGTTACGCCGGACGGTGTTTCCACGGCCATCGCCGACCCACGCATCGCCGCCGTCACCCTGACTGGCAGCGTGCGCGCCGGCATGGCCATCGGCGCCCAGGCCGGTGCAGTGCTGAAGAAGAGCGTGCTGGAACTGGGCGGTTCCGATCCGTTCATCGTGCTCAACGATGCCAACCTCGACGACGCCGTCAAAGCGGCCGTGATCGGGCGTTACCAGAACACCGGGCAAGTCTGTGCGGCGGCCAAGCGGCTGATCGTCGAGCAAGGCATTGTCGAGGAGTTCACCCGGCGCTTTGTCGACGCCACGCGCCAACTGGTGGTCGGCGATCCGCTGTCCGCCGAAACCTATATCGGCCCGATGGCGCGCTTCGATCTGCGCGATGAACTGGATCAACAGGTGCGCGACACCCTGGAGGAAGGCGCGATGTTGTTGCTGGGTGGCAAGAAAGCCGAAGGCCCGGGTAACTTCTATGAGCCCACGGTGCTGGCGGGTGTGACTGACCAGATGACTTCATTCAAGCAGGAGCTGTTTGGCCCGGTCGCTTCGATCATCACCGCCCGCGACGCAGCGCATGCGCTGGAGCTGGCGAACGACAGTGAATTTGGTCTGGCTGCGACCATCTATAGCGGCAATGTCGAGCGGGCCGAACAGATGGCCAGCGAACTGGAAACAGGCGGGGTCTTCATCAACGGCTACTGCGCCAGCGACCCGCGCGTGACCTTCGGTGGCGTGAAGAAAAGCGGATTCGGTCGCGAGCTGTCGCACTTCGGCGTGCGTGAATTCTGCAATGCGCAGACGGTGTGGCTGGATCGTCACTGATTGAATCGGCACTGCTGATCCAATGTGGGAGCGAGCCTGCTCGCGATGGTCGTTAACGATGACGCGTGTTTACTGAATAAACGCAGCGCTCTTCAGTCCATCGCGAGCAAGCTCGCTCCTACAAAGTCATCAGGCGTTGCAGTCCCACGCACGGTCGCCGTGCTCGTCCTTGATGCGGGTCGGCAGGCCCATCACGTCCAGCGCCTTGAGGAACGCCTCGGCTGGCAGCTCCTCGACGTTGACCATGCGCTGCACATCCCACTCACCACGGGCTACCAACAGGGCTGCAGCCACCGGTGGTACGCCGGCGGTGTAGGAAATGCCCTGGCTGTCGGTTTCGGCGAAGGCTTCCTCGTGATCCGCGACGTTGTAGATGAACACCTCGCGCGGCTGGCCATCCTTGGTGCCCTTGACCAGGTCACCGATGCAGGTCTTGCCGGTGTAGCCAGGGGCCAGCGAGCTCGGGTCAGGCAGCACGGCCTTGACCACTTTGAGCGGCACGACTTCCAGGCCCTCGGCGGTCTTGACCGGTTGCTCGGAGAGCAGGCCAAGATTCCTGAGCACGGTGAACACATTGATGTAGTGTTCGCCGAAGCTCATCCAGAAGCGCACGTTGGGCACGCCGAGGTTCTTCGACAGCGAGTGCACTTCATCGTGACCGGTCAGGTACAGGTTCTGCGAACCTACTACCGGCAGGTCGTCGGTGCGCTTGACTTCGAACATGGTGTTGCTGGTCCACTGGCTGTCCTGCCAGCTCCACACCTGCCCGGTGAACTCGCGGAAATTGATTTCCGGATCGAAGTTGGTGGCGAAATATTTGCCATGGGAACCGGCATTGACGTCGAGGATGTCGATCGAATCAATGCTGTCGAAATACTGTTGCTTGGCCAGGGCCGCATAGGCGTTGACCACGCCCGGATCGAAGCCCACGCCAAGAATGGCGGTAACGTTCTTTTGTTGGCATTCCTCGAGGTGTTTCCACTCGTAGTTGCCATACCAGGGCGGCGTCTCGCAAATCTTGCCCGGTTCTTCGTGAATGGCGGTGTCCAGGTAGGCCACGCCGGTATCGATGCAGGCGCGCAGCACCGACATGTTGAGGAAAGCGGAACCGACGTTGATGACGATCTGCGATTCGGTTTCGCGAATCAGCGCCTTGGTCGCTTCGACGTCCAGGGCATTGAGGGTGAATGCCTTGATTTCAGCAGGCTGTTTGAGGCTGCCCTTGGCCTTGACGCTGTCGATGATGGCCTGGCATTTGGAGATGTTGCGCGACGCGATAGCAATACGACCGAGTTCGTCGTTGTGCTGCGCGCACTTGTGGGCCACCACCTTGGCGACACCTCCTGCACCAATGATAAGTACGTTCTTCTTCAATTTTTCTCTCTCTCCTTCTCAGCCAGCTTACGAGAGGCTGGACATATAGTCGTTGTAACCGAACTCACGCACCACCTCGACAGTACCGTCGAGTTGTTTCACTACGATGGACGGCATTTTCAGGCCGTTGAACCAGTTCTTCTTGACCATGGTGTAGCCCGCTGCGTCGACGAACGACAGGCGGTCGCCGATGGCCAGCGGACGATCGAACTGGTACTCCCCGAAAATATCGCCGGCCAGGCAGGATTTGCCGCACACCATGTAGGTGTGCTCACCCTCGCTCGGGGCCAGCTTGGCATTCAGGCGGTAGATCAGCAGGTCGAGCATGTGCGCTTCGATGGAGCTGTCCACGACCGCCAGGTGCTTGCCGTTGTAGAGGGTGTCGAGCACGGTGACTTCCAGCGATGCACTCTGGGTGATGGCTGCTTCGCCCGGCTCCAGGTACACCTGTACGCCGTACTTCTGCGAGAAGTTCTTGAGGCGCGCGCAGAACTCATCCAGCGCATAGCCTTCGCCGGTGAAGTGAATACCGCCACCGAGGCTGACCCATTCGACCTTATGCAGCAGATGGCCGAAACGCTCTTCGATGGTGCACAGCATCTGGTCGAACAGGCCGAAGTCGCCGTTCTCGCAGTTGTTGTGGAACATGAAGCCGCAGATCTGCTCGATGACCTGCTCGATCTTCTCCGGGTCCCACTCGCCAAGACGGCTGAACGGCCGTGCCGGGTCGGCCAGCAGGTAATCGGAGCTGCTCACCTGGGGGTTGACCCGCAGACCACGGACCTTGCCTGCAGAGCTTTCAGTGTAGCGCTGCAATTGGCCGATGGAGTTGAAGATGATCTTGTCGCAGTTGTCGAGCATCTCCTCGATTTCGTCATCGGCCCAGGCCACGCTGTAGGCGTGGGTCTCGCCGGCGAACTTCTGCCGGCCGAGCTTGAGCTCGTAGAGCGAGGACGAGGTGGTGCCATCCATGTACTGCTGCATCAGGTCGAACACCGACCATGTGGCGAAGCACTTGAGCGCCAGCAGGGCCTTGGCCCCGGACTGCTCACGCACGTAGGCAATCTTTTCCATGTTGCCCAGCAGCTTTTGCTTGTCGATGAGGTAGTACGGCGTTTTGATCATTTCGAGGCCTCCGGCAAGGCCAGCCAAAAAAAGGATGCGCATTGTGCCCGCACTGGGGACATATCGAAAGAGCAGAAGTGCAGTTCGTCGGACGGGATTCCCGTGGCGACCCCGCAAAACCTCACTAAAACGCGACAAAAAGATGACGCCGAGGCGAAATGCCATCCAATTTACGTTCGCGCCGACGACCGGGCGGACGCCGCAGAAAAACCGACTATTGTTGTTAGTGACAGGCTCCCTCGGCCGCGTGCTGCGCTGATGGAGTGCTCATGGATAGTCCCATTCTTGCTGCTGTTGTCACTTGCGGGTCGGGGCCCTTCGACGCTTGGTCTTGCCCATAACCTTTCGTCGTAAATGAAATGGCCTGGGTAAATTACGGCCTCCTCTGGCGTGAGGATTGCACCGGCCCGCGTTAACCGTCGCCAACGACATAAAACTGACGCGACGGCTATCCAATCAACGCTAAAGGACTCCAGCAATACGCTTGGTCAGTCACCGGAGATGTAACGTGTCAACTCTCAACGAAATCGCAGCGAACCACGCGAGAATGGCTAAGGCAAAGGAACAAGAGTCGACCGGACTGAGCGAGCGACAGCTGCATATTGTAGGTAGCTTTGAAATTCTCACCCCTGTCGAGCAACCGCATGTGCCTTTGCACCTGGTCGCTGCCGCCCAGGACAATAACCTGGCCCAGGCATCGGCGTTCATTGCCTGACGGCACACGCGGGTGTTCCAACGCCCTGCACAAAAACCTTGTAGGAGCCGGCCGCGCGATCGCGGTGTGTCAGGCGAGGGAGATGCTGGATGTGCCGGCCTTTTCGCTGGCAAGCCAGCGCCTACAGGTTTGTTGGGTGTTGCCGGGAATGGCGTCTGGCGGTGATCCCTGTAGGAGCCGGCTTGCCGGCGATGGCGGTGGGTCAGGCGAGGAAGATGTTGGCTGTGTCGGCCTTTTCGCTGGCAAGCCAGCTCCTACAGGTTTATTGGGTGTTGCCGGAATTGGTGTCTGGCCGTGATCCCCTGTAGGAGCCGGCTTGCTGGCGATGGCGGTGGGTCAGGCGAGGGAGATGTTGGCTGTGCCGGCCTCATCGCTGGCAAGCCAGCTCCTACAGGTTTATTGGGTGTTGCCGGGATTGGTGTCTGGCCGTGATCCCCTGTAGGAGCCAGCTTGCTGGCGATGGCGGTGTGTCAGGCGAGGAAGATGTTGGCTGTGCCGGCTTCATCGCTGGCAAGCCAGCTCCTACAGGGGCGCGTTGTCTTACACAGTCCTCAACCACGGCCAGCGCACCTGATAACTTTTCGCCTTCTGCTCAAACAGTTCAGGCCTGGGGTTTGCCGGATTGATGCGCAGCACACCCTCGTCGACATCCGCCAAACCGTAAGGGGCATAGACCTCGCCGCTGGCGACATCCAGGCCGATACAAGTGCCCGCCACCAGATAGCGATCAACCCCGTCCCTGGCCGATTCAAGCCTGGGGTAGGCCCCACCAAAGCGCTGACCGTACCAAAGGTGCACGCGCGCCTGATTCTTGAATTCAACGTTGACCCCCAGGTCCTGCAGCAGCGGTCGAGCCCGATGGATGACCGCGTTCTCGGCCTCCCAGGACAGGTCCGCGTCAAAGTAAAAAACGTCGTAATCCTTGATGCCCCAGCCAGCATCACGCTGCGCCTGTGCATTCCATACCGCCTGGAACAGGCAGCCCGCCGTGAGCAGGCATTGATCCAGGCCGAGCTTGGGCAAGCGTGAAATCAATTGCGCGTTGATGGGGTTGGTCAGTGCGATGCCGACCAATCTTTCGGCTGTCAATGTCATGGTTCATCCCTTGAAAAGCGAGTCAGTCCTGTCGCCTAAGTTACAGCAAAACTTGTCTTCCAACCCCATCAGCCATAATCTCTTACAGGCTCAGCCATCAGCATTAGTTATTCCTTTTTCAGATAGGTAAGTTCGATGGATGTCACGGATCTCAAGGTAGTGGCCGCGGTAGCGCGCCACGGCAGCATGAACAAGGCTGCCAGCGAACTGAACACCGTGCAGTCGAACGTATCGGCGCGGATTCGCTCGCTGGAGGACGAGCTCGGCGTGGCCCTGTTCCAACGCAGCGCCAAGGGTGTACAGGTGACGCCCGCGGGACGGCGCATCCTGCCCTTTGCCGACCGCCTGGCGAAACTGCTGCTCGATGCCTCCAGCGCCGCCCGCGATGACGGACAGCCCAGGGGCGTGCTGGAGATCGGAACGCTGGAGACCACCCTGGCCCTGCGTCTGCCGCGGCTGATCGCCCGGTTCGCCAAGGATTACCCCGAGGTTCGCCCGGTGGTGCGCACCGGCACTACCTGCAGCCTGATCCAGGACGTCATCGACTGTAAGCTGGAGGGCGCGTTCGTGGTCGGGCCGGTCAATCATCCGGAGCTGCACAGCGAAGTGGTCTTTCGCGAAGAACTGGTGCTGGTCACCTCACAGGCCCTGCACCACCTGGTTGATGTCGCCACTGCCTTGAACCTCAAGACCGTGGTTTTCCGCCTTGGCTGCTCCTATCGCCAACGCCTGGACACGCTGCTGACCAGCCTCGGCGCCCCCGCCCCCGAACCGCTCGAGTTCGGCTCCATCGAAGCGATCATCGCCTGCGTGTCAGCCGGGGTCGGGGTTACGTTGTTGCCCAGGGGTGTGGTTGCCAACGCTGCCCGCGAGGGCTTGGTTGCTGTGCACGAACTGTCCCCCCAGCTGGGTGAAGTGGAGACGGTGTTCGTGCGGCGCATCGACGGTTATTTCTCCAGTGCCCTTTCCACCTTTCTGCACAGCGTGCGTGTGGATGGCGCAGGCGAACGTCAAGAGACCGATTCGTCCTGGCCTGGCGAGCTTCGCAACAGCGCCAGCAGGTCAATCACAAAGGCCAGCAACATGGCCGCCGTGCCGATCAGGAACAGCAGGCTGTAGTTGCCGCCGCTGTAGGAAAACAGGAACGACAGCCCATAAGCGGCGACCGCCTGGAACAGAGCGAAACCCACGGTGGCGGTCTGCCAGGCCGCGTTTTGCCGGGCAGGATGCCGGGCCAGGATTTCCTGGACCCGTCCCAACACCAGCGGCACGGTCCCGGTGACAAAGGCGCCGACCGTCACGCTGGATGCCATCAGCCAGGGGCTGCCCGGTGCGAAGGCCGGTACCGCAACGGCGATGGCCTCGATGATGAACGACACCCGCAACGCGCGACCGAAGCCAACCCGGTCCGCCAGCCCCCCTGCCAGCAGCGGGCCGATGGTGGCGCCAATGCCGAACAGCACCCAATACTGCGCGCCGGTCTGCAGGCCCTGGCCCAGGCCCCGCGCGACAAAATCCACCAGGAAAATCATGTGTGGCACCCAACCGGCGGCGTTCAGCGCGTACTCCACATACAGCGCCTTGAGAGTACCGTTGGGCAGCGAGTGATGGTGCTCGGCAACGCTGGCCACCGACGCGTTTTCCGTCGGCCAGCCGCGCCAGGCAATGGCGGTGAGCAACAGCGCGATCACTCCAAGGCCCAGCCAGGTTTGCCCAAGGCCCTGTTGCAGCAGCAACGGCACCAGGGTGCCGGACGCCACGATCCCGACGCCCACCCCCATGAAGATCACCCCGCCCGCCAGGCCCCGGCGCGCGGGCGGCACATGCGCCAGCACTGTCGGCGCGGCCAGCACCATCAGCGCTCCACCCGCCACACCCGAAAGGAATCGCCAGGCGAAGAACCAGGAAAAGGACAGGGGCCAGGCACAGGCAAAAAACGCAATGCTGGCCAGCAGCATCATCGCCCTGAGGGTCGATCGGGTTGAAGTTTTCGCCGCCAGTGTGCGGCCGAAAATCGCCCCGGCCAGATACCCCGCCAGGTTTGCCGCGCCGAGATAGGCCGCCCTGGATGCGTCAAACCAATGAGCGCCGACCAGCGCCGGCAGCAGCGGCGTATAGGCAAATCGAGCCAGGCCAATCCCGACCAGGCTCGCCGAAAACCCGGCCAGAGTGCCGCGCCATGGGCTGCCGGGATGTGGCGCACTGTCGGCCGTCGCGGGTTTCACATTGTTCATCGTCTGCCCTTCCCTTCTTCAGTCGGGCAAACCTTATCTCGCGCGATGATATCTCAATAAACGAATTATCAAGATCACACCTATCTGCAATAGAGATATCGCTATTCATTACACGGTGTATCAACTGTAATTCCTTGCCTGCGGTATATCTTCAAGCCACGGCTTTCTACAGTGGCAAATGGCGTTCAAGCCCACCGAGCTTCTCTTACTCCCTGAGCGATCCTTCATGCCCCACGACTTGAATCTTCTTGATGCCGCGCTGGCCGCCTACCCACGGGTGACCCTGCTCGAAGGCCCGACCCCGATCCAGAAACTGTCCCGATTGAGCTGCTTGCCCGAACTCAATGGCTGCAACCTCTACGTCAAGCGCGATGACCTGACCGGTCTCGGCGGCGGTGGCAACAAGCTGCGCAAACTCGAATTCCTGCTCGGCGAAGCCCTGGCCGAAGGTGCCGATACCCTGGTGACCTGGGGCGGTTTTCAGTCCAATCATGCGCGGCTGACCGCCGCTGTGGCGGCCCGTCACGGCCTCGCCTGCGAGCTGATCCTGACCCCCTCGGCCGTGCGCACCGACGACGACTTTTGCCACAACGGCAATGTGCTGCTGGATGCACTGTTTGGGGCGAAGGTCCATCGGCTGGCTCGGGGCGTCGTGCCTGACACCTATGCGGCCGAATTGGTCGACACGCTCAAGGGGCAAGGTAAAAAAACCTTCGTGATGCCCCTCGGCGGGTCCAGCCCCCGGGGCAGCCTGGGGTATGCCGCCTGCGCGGGCGAAATCCTGCGCCAGGCGGATGCGCTGGATGTGCACTTCGAGCAGATCATCGTGCCCAATGGCAGCGCTGGCACGCACTCAGGACTGCTGGCCGGTGTCACCCTGGCGGGCGCTTCGACGCAGATCCTCGGCTACTCGGTATTGGTGACCGAGGAGCTGGCCACGACCACGACCCTGGAAAAAACCCGTCAGGTTCTACAGCTTCTGGACCCGTCCAAAGCGCTGGTCGACACCTCGATTCGTGTGGATGGCAGCCAACGCGGCGATGCCTATGGCGCGCCGACCGAGGCGATGCTTGAAGCGGTTCGCCTGCTTGCGTCCCGGGAAGGTTTGCTCACCGACCCCGTCTACGGCGGCAAGGCCTTCGCCGGCCTGCTCGCCGCCGTACGCCGGGGAGACTATTCGGTGGGGAGCGATCTGCTGTTTGTGATGACTGGTGGCATGCCCGGGCTGTTTGCCTACCGTAGCGCTTTTGACTGAGGGTCAATCATGTCCATAGACTGCGATAGCGGCCTTAAAAACCGACCAATCTCTCGCGGCCGTACCCGATCCACTGTGGGGAGCTTGCTGGCGATGGCGGCCTTACAGCCGACCTGGATTTTACTGACCGAGTACATATCCATTCCTGCGGTAACGGCCACCTATGGTTCCGCTCTTACAGCGGGTCACTTTGAAGAGCGGAACGCCGCCCGGCGCAAAGTAACCAAACGCTCTTGCCCCTGGCGTTCGGTGCCTCGCTAATGCTCGGCATACCCTCGCGAGGTGGCAAGAAAATCAAAAGCCAAAGCGAGGCGAGCTAACGCTCGACCTCGTTGTCCGGTGGTACGCGTTCCCCTGTAGGAGCTGGCTTGCCAGCGATGGTCGTCAACGATGACGCGCCCTTTCTGAATGAATGCGTTGTCCAGACGTTTTCCGCGAGCAAGCTCGCTCCTACAAGTGCCAGGTCGGCTCTGGCTCTACTTTGCTCTGGCTTTTGATCTTGCTCTACCTGCCTCATTCCCAGAGGCCGAACGCAGGCGTTGCACAGTGGGCATCCCGGCATGGATGCCGGGATCGCCGCCCTCGGCCATGGATGACGGATTGCGGCGGGCCCACGGAGCAATGCCGGAGTGAGGGTCCCCCGAGCCTTAGCGAGGGGCCGAATGGTGGGGCAAGACTTTTTGGGTCCTTTTGTCTGGGCCGGCACTCCGGGCGTTTGACATGAGGGACTCGCCGTAAGGGCGAAACCATAGGTGGCCGTTACCGCAGGAATGGATATGTACTCGGTCAGTAAAATCCAGGTCGGCTGTAAGGCCGCCATCGCCAGCAAGCCGGCTCCTACAGTTGATCGGAGTACATCTGTGGGAAATTGGTCGGCAATATTCGCCACCATTCAGTTAAGGACGACAGCAGCATCCGGCATTTCGAGCAGGGCGTGATCTTGCCCAAGCAATTAGTCGAACGTTACCACCCACGCACCTGGCCCTTCTCCGACAAGATCACACGATCTGAGCAAGCGTTGAATGGTGCCTGCTCGGATAAGAAATCCGGCTCGAGCAGGACAGTAACGCCCCGCTTCCCATCGATGAAGGAGTGAGCTTGCGAAAAAACCAAAGGTGATTTCCACCATCGGAACGCCACCCGAAGCAAGCTAACTCCTACGACTCCAGCGCCCTGACCTACTCCTGCGGATCTACACGATCCAACACCCGGTTCACCGACAGCTCAGCCAAAGCAATCATCTGCTGAATGGCCAAGGCCAAATTACATTTCGGGCCATTGAGAATAAACGCGGGATTTGGCGTTGGTTTGAACATGATGAAGCTCCTATGAAAGTGAGCCCCTCCCCACCCGCTACCACGCAAATAGGGAGACGGCTGTACACAGGGTGGTAGACCGGTCATAGGAACCCGGCAGGCCGAAGCCTCCCATGCACAGCCGCCACAAAGCAGCCAATCGAGTAGGAGGCGGATTTACATCCGCCGTCCTCTCACACCACCGTACGTACGGATCCGTATACGGCGGTTCAAGCTATGCGGCTAAGCCGGTTTATCGTATCCAGTACCGAGACCAACCCAAGTTGATCCCATAGCTTCTTCGGCAGCGCCTGATTCATATGAGATGCTCCCGAGCTCCACCATGGGCCTCGGCCATTGAAGGCTGATTTGCAGGCGCGAGCTTCGCTAAGCCCCAGGCGCATCAAGTTACGTGCCCTCGTTGAGGGCCGCTTCCATTGACGCCAGACGACGCAGCGAAGTTTGCGCCGCACCCAGCCGTCAATTTCCTCAAGTGGCCGTTTGCTCTGACTGAGCTTGAAGTAGCCTGCCCACCCGCGCAGCACAGGGTTTATCCGTTCGATGACATTCGCCATCTTGTGGCCCCGCGCCCCGCGCAGCAGGTCTCTTAACCGGTCGTGCAAGCGACCCAGACTCATCGTCGCCACTCTCAGCCTCGGTTGCTGATGCCAGCTCATCCCATAACCCAGATAGTCGCAGACCCAAGGCTGTGCTACGTGGCTCTTTTCCCGGTTCAGCGTCAGTTTCAGGCGCTGATTCAGGAAACGCTCAACACCGGTCATCACCCGCGTGCCAGCTCGCTGACTGCGCACATAGATGTTCGCGTCGTCGGCATAACGCACGAAGCGATGGCCTCGCCGTTCCAGTTCGCGGTCGAGTTCGTTGAGCAGGATATTCGACAGCAACGGCGAGAGCGGGCCGCCTTGCGGCGTCCCTTCCTGCCGTCGGCTGACGAGTCCACCCGACATCGTTCCCGCTTCGAGGTAACGACGGATCAGCGTGAGCACACGCTTGTCTTCGATTTGACGCGCCACGTAGGCCATCAGGACATCGTGGTTGACCCGATCAAAGAACTTCTCGAGATCAAGTTCCACGCACCAGCGGTGACCCGCTGCCACGTGGCCGCGAGCGGTTTCGATGGCTTGGTGAGCGCTTCTACCCGGACGAAAGCCGTAGCTGTAGTCCGAGAACAGAGGATCGAAGATTGGCGTGAGCTGTTGCAGCAGTGCCTGTTGGATCAAGCGATCCACGACGCTGGGAATACCCAGTTGCCGTGTTCCGCCTTTGGGTTTGGGGATGTCAACGGCGCGTACACCCTGCGGGTGATACTCGCCGGCCAGCAACCTCACCTTGAGGGTCGGCCAATACTGTTTCACGTAGTCCGCCAAGTCGTCGACCGTCATGCCATCGGCACCCGGTGCGCCCTTGTTGCTGACCACACGTTGATACGCACGCCTAAGGTTGGCCGGTGCAAGCACCCGCTCCATCAGCGTGTCCGGCTCCGCGTTCGTCCACGTCACAGACGCCGCCGATACCTGTGCGCTGTCAGCCGTCATCCTCGGATACTGTCCGGGACTCGGAGTAACAGTCTTCTCTTGGAGAAATTTCTGCATTTCGGTATTCAACGAGACTTTGACGCCTACTGGCGGCATAACTTGTTCGGCCCTTGGTGACGGGGTTATTCGCCACTTACTACGGCCTCGGCTGACTTCTGCACGTTCATCCCGTCGCCTCTCGACGCTCGGTAGCACTGTGGCAAACGTGCAGATCTCCCAGGGTAATTCGCGCGACCTTCCTGCTTATGCCTGTCGGATCTACGTCGCAGCGTCCCGTGCAAGTATTGGGCTTTAGGGAAACACGCCCCTTTACCCCGCTGCGCCGCCTCTATCCGCTTGCTGTTCGTCAGGCCAGCATTTTGCCTCGGGCTTCCTTCAGATTCGCGGTCACCCGCGACACCCTTGCCTCTGGCTAACACTTCCCCTTGCCGGGTGTGTAAAGGACTTTCACCTCCAAGTCACCAGCGAGGCCACCACAGCCAAGCTGGTTGCGCTTGCGCGCAACGCGCCATGCCTGGCGCACGCATAAAAAAACGCCCTGAGGCGTTCTGGGTCTATGAAGTAACCGGGCTACCACACCCGTTCGCTGAATTGGCAGCGACCCAAGAAGGTTAACGAGGCGAAGTCTTTAACAACGCAAGTTCTTGCCAGCGAAGTTGCCTGAAAGATCAGTGCAATCTTCGAGGATGCCTTCGCCGGCAAGCCAGGTTCCAGTTCGCGTTTTCAGCTCTTCGCCTTGCTCATCTGGGTAAACAGCTCCGTAGGCACTTTCTTGCCGTTGGAGGTGAACTGGTTGGTGCGGAATTTGTAGACCTCGCCTTCGGACAGGAAGCCGTCGTTGTTGGTGTCCATGGCCTTGAACTCTTCACCACCCTGCGGGGCTACGGTCAACAGTTCCTTGAGGGAAACGCGGCCGTCGTGGTCGGCGTCGGTACGGGCGAACGAAGCATCGCCGCACTTGCCTTCACCGCACTTGCCTTCGCCGGCCTTGGTCACTTTGGCGCCGGCTTCATCTGCGCCACACTTGCCTTCGCCACACTTGCCTTCACTGGTCTTTTCCGCTGCGGCCAGTTGGTAGCCCTGAGGCAGTGCGTCTGCGGCAAAGGCGGTGGATGCGAGGTTGAGGCTGCCGGCCAGTGCAACAGCGATCAGGCCAATACGGGATTTGTTCGACATACGGGACATGGTGATTCTCCGGATACTGTGTGCGGCCGAGCCGCGCGGGTCTTGCCACAAGGGCGATAAGCCGTGGTGCGAGGTGCGTTTGCTTTCTCGCTAAGGCAGGGCTATTTGACGGCAACCGTGTATCCCGGATGTATCCGGTTGCAGGGGCATTTGTAAGCCAGTCTGCGTACGGCGGGTCTGGATACACAGCGATACACAGGCCCCCAGGTCTTCCTGTCACAGCAGCGGCTATGTACTATCGGCACCGGGCCAATGCTGCCCGCCGCTCGCTCCCGTTGGGAAAGGTGAAAGCATCGCTTCCTCATACCAACCCTGTCGTATCTCTTGACGGTCGAGGTTTGGCAACGCGGGCACCCAAGGATCTCGGCTAAAGGAGCCACGATGATTTCGATCGAGCAAGCCAAGCAAATGGCCAAACAGTTGCGCGCCTCGCTGGAGGAACGCAACCAGAGCCTGTCTCACTCCACCGCGCTGGAACTGGTCGCGCAACAACTGGGCTACAAGGACTGGAACACCGCGTCCGCGATGCTTCCCCAGGCCGATACCCAACCCTCCTCCACCGTGACCTTCGACAAGCCGATTCCCATACTGCGCATGTTCGACGAAGCCAAGGCCCGCGAGTTCTATCTCGATTTCCTGGGTTTCAGCGTCGAATTCGAACACCGCTTCGAAGCCGACCTGCCGCTGTACCTGGGCATCAGCCGCAACGGTCTGCAACTGCACCTGTCCGAACATCATGGCGACGCCAGCCCGGGCTCGACGGTGTTTGTGCCAATGAACAATATCGAACGGCTGCGCGACGAGTTGCTCGCCAAGCGCTACGGCTACGGACGACCAGAGATTATCCAGCAGGGCTGGGGGCAAGTGTTGGAAGTCTACGATCCGTTCGGCAACCGGATCCGCTTCTGCCAGGGCTGACCGGACCTGCAGGAGCGAGGTTTGCCGGCGGAGAACGATAATGTGGTGCAACAGGGGCACCACGGCGCCTGGTTCGCCGGCAAGCCTGGCTCCTGCACCTGGAGCTGTAGGCTCGCCTCGATCATTGCGCCGTCAAGGTGTAGTGGTAGTGCACTGCCCCCGTCTGTGGATCGACCAGCCAGTAGTCGTCCTTGTCCTTTTTCAGCCGATAACATTCCTTGGGGATCTTGGGCGAGGTGAAACAGATCACGCCATCCTTGACGGTCCAGTATTCGGTTTCGGGTGGATTGCCGGACATCTTGAATATTTCGGTACCGTCGGCATTGAAGCTTAATGAATACGGCAAGCCCGAAGGTCCTACATTATTGAGTTTGTTACCAATCAGGGTGCTGCGTACTTGCTCATCATCCAGCGCAACCGCCGTAGGTGAAACAGGCTTTATCGTATGGCTACCAGACGAAGCGCAACCGGACAAGACAAGGGCCAGGAATATCCAACTCCAATATTCTTTGTTCATGCCGCACCTCGCGCATCAACCTTTATTGAACGGTAAACTTGTTGTTGGTTTTGTTTTTTACACTGTCAACAAACCAGATCGTGACCCCGTCACTGAGTACTTTATTGCACTCCTTGCCATATTTCTGATAGGTCACGCAGATGACGTCTTCGGTAATCACCCAGGTGCCAGCCTGCATGGGCTCGCTGGAAATCTGGATGGTTGAGGTGCCGTCAGGGTTCAGTGTTTCAGAGAAGGGATAACCGGTTGAGGTTACGCTGGAATGCTTGCGACCTATTACCGTCGAGTTTATCTCGCTTGCGTTCAGCTGTTTGGCAGTCGCCGGAGCATCGGCATGCGCATCCATGGCAGCTTGATGACCTGAGGAAGAGCAACCCGCCAGCAACAGTACAACTATTGAACAGGCAATTATATTATTCATCTCCTTCACCTCTGATATAACGCAGCGGATCCAATCCTTTAAGAGTAGACACGCAACACTCTGCGAATATAACTATTCACGATAAAATTAATAGCGTGCGAAGAACAGGAGCACTTCCATGTCACTCCTGTAGGTTTAGGGACCCGACTTACGCCACCTGCATCAACTTCGCATAAGCCTGCAAATGGTGATCGTCATCACCCATCTGCCGGGCCACCATCAGTAACTGCTTGGCATGGTGCGACAGCATGTATTCCCAGGTCAGGCCGATGCCGCCATGCAGCTGGATGGCCTGGTCGGCGACGAAGCGGCTGGCGCGGCTGACGATGAACTTGGCGGCCGCCAGGATGCGACTGCGCTCGTCGCTGTCTGCCTGATCGGCCACACAGGCGGCCAGCAGGGTCATGGAGGTGGCCTGGTCCAGTTCGATGCGCATATCGACCATGCGGTGCTGCAGCACCTGGAACTTGCCGATCGGCTGGCCGAACTGTTGGCGGGTCTTCAGGTAGTCGAGGGTCAAGGCACAGGCGGCTTCCATGCTGCCGACGGCTTCGGCGCACTGGGCGGCGATGCAGCGGCCTTG
The DNA here is from genome assembly GCF_054600775.1 of Pseudomonas sp. MHK4. Classification (NCBI taxonomy): domain Bacteria; kingdom Pseudomonadati; phylum Pseudomonadota; class Gammaproteobacteria; order Pseudomonadales; family Pseudomonadaceae; genus Pseudomonas; species Pseudomonas sp. MHK4. The sequence goes on from NZ_BAAIAK010000006.1 coordinate 283,419, forward strand.
CTGGTAACGCAGCGCGGCGAACGCCTGGCCCGGTTCGCCGAGTAGCTCGCCGCGCTCGACGAACACGTCCTCCAGGTACAGCTCGCAGGCCTTGCGTCCGTCCATGGTGGCGAAATCGCGCCGACGCACACCGGCCTCCTGCGGGTCGAGCAGAAACAGACTGATGCCCTGCTCGTCCCGAATCCCATGGCTGGTGCGAGCCGACACAAGGATCAGCCCGGCACTCTGGCCGCCGATGATCACCGACTTGCGGCCATTGAGCTTCCAGCCGCCGATCACCGCCTCGGCGTGGGTCTGCACATCGTTCAAGCGGTAATGACTCTGCGGCTCGTCAAGGGCCACGGCCAGTTGCAGGCTGGCGTTGCCGATCTGCGGCAACAAGGTGTCTTTCTGCGCTTCGCTGCCCAGTTGGGCGACCAGCCCGCCGGCAAAGATCACCGATTGCAGGTAAGGCTCAAGGCACAGGCCCCGGCCCAGCTCGGTCATGATCAGCATGTTCTCCACGCCGCTGCCACCGTAGCCGCCATAGGCCTCGGCGAAGGGCAAGGCGCACAGGCCGAGGTCGCCCAACTGCTGCATGAACGGGGCGCTGAACCCCTGTTGACTCTGGCGATAGCGCTCGCGCCGTTCGAAACCGTAGACGTCACGCACCAGGCGCGCGGCGGTTTCCTGCAGCATCAGCTGCTCTTCTGTCAGTTTGAAATCCATGATCGTGGCGCCTTACAGTTCGAGGATCATTTTCGCGATGATGTTCTTCTGGATCTCGTTGGCCCCGCCGTAGATCGAGGCCTTGCGCGCATCCAGATACTGATAGGTGGCCGCGCTGCTGTAATCGGAGTAGAGCAAAGGTTCGCTGCCATAACCCAGTTCATCCTCGATGAAGGGCAAGGCATAGGGGCCCACCGCCTTGCCGATCAGGTAGGTGATGGCCTGTCGGATCTCGGTACCCCTGATCTTCAGGAACGAACTTTCGGCACCGGGTACGTCACCGTTTTGAGTGGCAGCCAGTGTGCGCAAGTTGCTCATCTCGGCGGCCATCAATTGCATTTCGACCTCGGCAACCTGTGCGCGAAACAGCGGGTCTTCGATCAATGGCTGGCCGTCCCGTACCTCCTGGCTGGCAATGCGCTTGAGCCGGGTGAGCAATGCCTTGTTCTGGGCGATCCCGCCGATACTGGTGCGCTCATGGGTCAGCAGGTACTTGGCGCAGGTCCAGCCGTGATTCTCTTCGCCCACCAGGTTCGCCACCGGCACCCGCACGTTGTCGAAGAACACTTCGTTGACTTCATGTTCGCCATCCAGGGTGATGATCGGTCGTACGCTGATGCCCGGGGTTTTCATGTCGATCAACAGGAAGGAAATGCCCCGCTGCTGACGGGCCTCGGGGTCGGTGCGCACCAGGCAGAACATCCAGTCGGCATAGTGCGCCAGGGTGGTCCAGGTTTTCTGGCCGTTGACCACGTAGTGATCGCCCTCGCGCACGGCGCGGGTTTTCAACGAGGACAAATCGGAGCCCGCGCCGGGCTCGGAGTAGCCCTGGCACCACCAGTCTTCGCAGGAAAGAATGCGCGGCAGAAAGTGCGCCTTCTGCTGCGCCGTGCCGAACTTGATGATCACCGGTGCGACCATTTTCAGGCCGAAGGACACCACTTTCGGAGCGCCTGCTGCGAAACACTCCTCATCGAAGATGTGCTTTTGCACGGCACTCCAGCCGGTACCGCCGAACTCTTGGGGCCAGCCCGGCGCCAGCCAGCCTTGCCGGTCGAGAATCTGCATCCATTGCACCTGGTGTTCTTTACTCAGGCGTTTGCCCAGGGAAATTCGTTCGGCCAGTTCGCTCGGCAAGTTGTCGCGCAGGAAGGCCCGGGCCTCCTGGCGGAAGGCTTGTTCGTGGACCGTGAATTCAATGTCCATCCATCAACTCCAAAGAAATTCGGCATAACCACAATCCCTTGTAGGAGCGAGCTTGCTCGCGATGGTGCGTCAGCTACCCTGGTGCCGACTGACACACCTTCGCGAGCAAGCTCGCTCCTACAGGGGGGTAATCACGGTGCTTAGTCGAAAACGATGACCGAGCGCGCCAGTTCACCGCGACGCAACTCATCGAACGCCTCGTTGATCTGCTCCAGGCGGATGCGCTGGGAAATCATCTCGTCGAGCTTGAGCCTGCCGGCCATGTAGAAGTCCACCAGGCGCGGCATGTCCACCGGGAAGCGGTTGGAACCCATCAGCGAGCCCTGGATGCGTCGCTCGTGCAGCAACTGCAACGGGTCCAGTTCGATTTTCAGGCCCGGCTTGAGCATGCCGATCACGGTGGCGGTGCCGCCGCGAGCCAACATGGCGAACGCCTGCTCGGCGGTCTGCTTGAGGCCGATGCACTCGAAGGCGTGGTGCACGCCGCCACGGGTCAGCTCCAGCACTTGCTTGGCCGCATCGCCGTCGCGGCCATTGATCAGGTCGGTGGCCCCGAACTGTCTGGCCAGTTCCAGTTTCGAGTCGAGCATGTCGATGGCAATGATCCGCCCTGCCCCGGCCAGCGCCGCACCGTTGATGGCGGCCAGGCCGATACCGCCGCAGCCGATCACAGCCACGGTCTCGCCGGGGCGCACCTTGGCGGTGTTGAAGACCGCACCGGTGCCGGTGGTCACGGCGCAACCGAGCAGTGCGGCGCGATCCAGCGGCATGTCCCGGCGGATCGCCACGCAGGCGTTTTCGTGCACCAGCATCTGCTCGGCGAAACCGGACAGGTTGACGAATTGCGGGATGGGTTTTTGCACGTAGGTCAGACGCGACTCCTCGTCCTTGCCGCGCTTGGTTTCCGGGGATACGCAACGCGCCAGGTGACCGGTTACGCAGTGTTCGCAATGACCGCAGAACACGGTCAGGCAGGTGACCACGTGGTCCCCCGGCTTGACCGAACGCACCTCGCAGCCCACCTGTTCAACCACGCCCGCCGCTTCGTGACCCAACACCAGCGGGCCCGGGTACGGAAACGAGCCGTCGATGACGTGCAGATCCGAATGGCAGACACCCACTGCTTTGGTACGGATCAACACTTCCCGCGGACCCGGTTTGCTGATACCCACTTCTTCAATGACCAGCGGGGCTCCAACCTGATGGAATACGGCAGCTTTCATGGCAGTTCTCTCGAGAATGTGATGGGGTTCAGGCCGGGTTGGCCGCCGTGCGCAGTACGGCTTTGGCGTGGCTGAAGGTGCGGAAACCGTCAATGCCGTGGTAGGCACCCATGCCGCTCTGGCCGACACCACCGAACGGCAGGCCTTCGGTACTGGCGTGGCTTAACACGCCATTGAGGGTCACGCCGCCGGAACAGGTGCGGGTCAGCACCATGGCTTCTTCGGCGGCGTCATTGCCGAAGTAGTACAGCGCCAGCGGCCGCGGGCGGGCGTTGATCTGGGCGATCACCTCGCTGATGGCGTCATAGGGCTTGATCGGCAGCAGCGGGCCAAAGATTTCGTCCTGCATCACCTGCAGGTCGTCAGCAGGATTGCGCAACAGGGTCGGCACGATCTTGTTCAGCGTGGTCTGGCTGAAATCCTCGGCAGCGGCGTTCAGTTCGATCAGTTCGACACCGGCCTCGCGCGCTTCACGCAGATATCCCTGCAACCGCTCGAAATGCCGGGCGTTGATGATCGAGGTGTAGTCGGGGTTGTCCTTGAGCGTCGGGAAGAACCTGGCCACCACCGCCTTGGCCACGCCGATGAAAGCCTCCACCGACTCGTGCGGCACGAACACATAGTCAGGCGCCACGCACAGTTGACCGGCGTTGAGCAGCTTACCGATGACCACCTTGGCCACTGCGTCCTTGAAATCCGCGGTGCGTGAAATGATGGTCGGTGACTTGCCACCCAGTTCCAGGGTCACAGGTACAAGGTTCTGCGCCGCCGCGCGCAATACGTGCCTGCCGATGCTGGTGGCGCCAGTGAACAGCAAGTGATCGAACGGCTGGCTGCAGAAGTCCTGGCCGACCTCTGCCCCGCCAAGGACCACCGCCACTTCATCTTCGGCGTACACCGAGCGGATCAGGCGCGCGATCAGCCTTGAGGTGTGCGGGGTGAATTCCGACGGTTTGATCATCACCCGGTTACCGGCGGCCAAGGCACCGGCCAAACCGCTGAAGACCATGTAGCCGGGCACGTTCCAGGCGGTGACGATACCCACCACGCCCAGCGGCTGGTATTGCACCCAGGCTTCGCCGGCTCTCGCCTGGCGTTGTTGCGGGCGCATCCATCCGGCCAGTTCGGCCTTGGTCTGCTTGAGCGTCGCCAACGGCGACAGCACTTCGCTGCCCTTGGAAAAACCAGGGCTGCGATGACCGAAGTCCGCCGTCAACGCATCGACGATCTGCTGCTCATGAGTGACCAACAAGCCGATCGCCCGGTCGATCAATTCACAACGTTCTTCGAGGCTGTAGGGATCTCGGGCGAGGAAGGCCGCCCGTTGTTTATCCAGGATCGTGCGGATATCGGTACTCGCTGAACTCTCGATGACGCTCATCACTACCTCTCTTGTTTTTATGGACGCGCCGCGCTCAGGCAGCGATGCGTCGGGTCTGGCTGCATGGTTGATCATCACAGGGGCGGCGCCGCCACCCGGATCAGGTGGTGGGCACCCACAAACAGCACAACGCCCTGCGAACAGGGCGTTGGGTCAAACGCGGCCAATGGTCAGCGAATACCAGCGTTACGCAGTGCCGAAGGGGTGAAGTCGGTCATCTTCGCGGTCATGCCATAGGTGGTGGCATGCCGGGACTGGTTGGTCATCGCCAGCACGTTGTAGCGACCGGCAATCAGGTCGTAGATCCCGAGCATGGCGAAGTTCGGTGCGCCGCGCTCGTAGTCGTTGATCGCATAACCTTCCGCCACCCGCCATAGCTGGCCACGACCGTCGTAGTGATCGACCTCGGCCAGTTGCCAGGTGTCTTCGTCGAAGTACATGTCACGCTTGGCATAAACATGACGCTGGCCGGGCTTGAGCGTGGCCTCTACGTGCCACACACGGTGCAGCTCGTAGCGTGTCAGGTCCTGGTTGATGTGCCCTGGCTTGATGATGTCGTCGTACTTCACTTTCGGCGACTGCAAGCGATAGTTGTTGTACGGGATGTACAGTTCCTTCTTGCCGACCAGCTTCCAGTCATAACGATCCGGCGCGCCGTTCATCATGTCGGTATTGTCGGCGGTGCGCATGCCGTCGGAGCCGTTGCCCGGACCGTCGTAGGCCACCTGCGGTGCGCGGCGCACCCGGCGCTGGCCGGCGTTGTAGACCCACGCCAGACGCGGCTCCTTGACCTGGTCGATGGTCTCGTGGATCAGGATCACGCTGCCGGCCATGCGCGACGGCGCAGTAATTTCCTGCTTGTAGTAATACAGGACGTTGTCGCCCTCGCCGCCCGATACCCCTTCCATCAATTGCGGGAACGCCAGTTTGTCGTCGTACTCGACAATCGAATAGGAGCCGTTGGCTTGCGGTGCGGCCTGTGCCGCCTGGCGCTCCATGTTGCCACCGCGGTAGCGGTTGGTGTGGTTCCAGAAAACCTCGACGCCGCTCTTCGGAATCGGGAAAGGGTAATAGCGGGTCTGGCTGAAATTGAGCAGGCCATTGCCGTCGGGCGTCAGCTGCGTGGTCACCGCACTCTTTTTCGCAATGTCGTAGATGTCCTGCGGCGACGCGGCGGTACGCTGGGTCTTGTACACCGGGATCTTGTAGCTGTCCGGGTAGCGCTTGAACATCGCCAGTTGGCCCGGGGTCAGCTTGTCCTTGTACTGCTCGGCATTGGCCGCGGTGATCACCAGTTGCGGTTTTTCACCGGCAAACGGGTCACCGAGAAAACCGTTGTCGAGCGCTGCCGCACCGGGCTTGAGGCCACCGCTCCAGGGCGGAATGCTGCCGTTGGCATTGCCCTCTTTCTGGGCGCCCAAGGGGGTCAGCGTGGTGCCCAGTTGGGCGGCTTCCTGGGGCGAAACAGCGGCCATCACGGCACCAGCCAGCAACGACAGGCTCAGTGCGCCAGCGCGCAGGATAAAACGTGCTTTCATGTTCAGTTTCCTCTGGCAGGGTAACATCAGAAATTCACGCCGAAGCTGAGCGCAACGTAGTCGCGGTCGACGTTGGTGTTGAAATCGCCACCAAAGTAATTGGTGTAACTGAGGCTGGCGTTGTAGGTGTTCAGGTAATCGGCATCCACTCCGACGCTGACCGCCTTGGACCCTTCGTCGAAGTTCGGGCCGTAGCCCTGCACGTCATGGGACCAGGCCAGGTTCGGCGACAGGTTGATGCCGGCGATCACGTTCTGGTAGTCGAGCTTGCCGCGCAGGCGATAGCCCCAGCTGTTGCTGGTGTAGAAGCCATCGTCATTGCATTCCTGCGCCGGGTTGCTGGCGCTCGGCGTGCCCGCGGCGGTGCCCAGGCACGTGGCCGGGCCCGCGGCGCCCTGCAGTTCACCGGAACCAAACGCCGGGCTGCGACCGAAGCGCAACTCGGAACCATCGGCCTTGCCCAGGCCATTGATGTGGTTGTAGCCCACCTCACCGACCACGGTCAGGCGACTGGCGCCGAGCACCTGGTCGAAGAACTGGGTCGCGGTGACTTGCGCCTGGGTGACCGGCATGCGCTTGTAGCCGTTGACCTCGGCGCCCAGGTTGCGACCGGCGAAACCTGTGGTGATCAACGGCGAGGTTGCACCGAAGGTCGCGGCAGACAGCAGGTCGGCGGTATTGAGTTGCAGCGGCATGTTCGGCCGGTAGCTGACTTCGCCGCCCAGTGACACGCCCTCGACGTTGGTCTGGAAACTCAAGCCGTAGAGGCGGATATCTTCCGGATAGTCGATGAAATAACGCACGCTGCGGGCCGAGGTCACCCCCCCTGCCGCACTGCTCATCTGATTGATGCTCAGGTACGGGCTGCGGCTGTGGTAGTTCATCGCATAGGCGCCGAACTCGGTGTCGTTGAACTCGGGGACGAACCAGCGCAAGGCCAGGCCATACTGGCCACTGTCGCGGGCATCGTTGTCCTTCAGGCGCGGGATGAACGCATCGTCGGTGCCGGCGGCGATGGCGCCCAGGCCACCGGTATTGCGCGCGGCGCCCGGTGGCAGGTCGAGGCCGGCGACCACCAGCCGGTCGTTGCAGCCCTGGGGTACGCCGTCGCTGCCGAAGAACGTACCGCAGTTGTCCACCACCGATTTATCCCACTCCAGCTGGTAAAACGCTTCGGCGGTGATGTTGTCGGCCAGTCCCTGGGACACGTAGAGCAGGTTGACCGGAATCAGGCCTTCCTTGACCTCGGCACCCGGGCGGCGCAAGGCGGCCACGTCGACCGGGTTGATGCTGTTGATCGAGTTGCCGATGAACGTGCTCTCGCCCCAGCTCACCACCTGCTTGCCCAGGCGCACGTTGCCGACCTGATCGCCGATCGTGTAGTTGTGGTAGACGAAGCTGTCGAGGAACATCGCACCGGACGACTTGGCCGCCCGGTCACGTCCCGCGTCATCGATATCGTAGAACGGACGGCTTTCGTCCATCAGCTCGAAGTCATACCAATACTTGCCGCGCACGAACGCGCCGCTGTCGCCGTACTTCAGTTCCAGGTCATGCACGCCCTTGAAGATCTTCGAGAAGGTTTCGCCCTTCTTGAAGTTCAGCCGGTTGTCATCGGTGGTCCGCGAGGCGGAATCGCCACCGCTGACACCTTGGGAGTTAAAGTTGGAAATGAACTGCTTGTCCGGGTCCGTCGTGGACCAACTGGCTCCGATCGACAACGATGAATCGAAGCTACCCTGGACTTCTCCGATATTGAAATCGACAGCGTGAGCCTGTTTGCTCGTGCCCATGGCAAGCACTACGGCGACGGCCAGCAGACCTGGCTGAAAAACTCCGCGCATTGTTGTTTTTGTCATGCGGTTTCTCCGGTTGAGGATAAGTGTTGGGGAGCCCATTCCAGCGAGGCTCCGTGTGGTGATCAGCAGGCAACGCCCGTGTTTTTTCCGTAGAGCGTCACCACGCAGGCGCCACCCAGGCCAAGGTTGTGGGCCATGGCCAGACGTGCGCCTTGCACCTGACGCTGATCGGCGTTGCCACGCAATTGCTGGGTCAGCTCGTAGCACTGCGCCAGCCCGGTGGCGCCCAGCGGATGCCCCTTGGAAAGCAGGCCCCCGGACGGATTGATGACGACTTGGCCGCCGTAGGTGTTGTCGCCATCCATGACGAATTTCTCGGCACCGCCTTCGGGGCAAAAACCCAGCGACTCGTAGCAGATCACCTCGTTCTGGGCGAAACAGTCGTGCAGCTCGCAGACATCGATGTCCTGCGGGCCGACGCCGGCCTTCTCGTAGACCTGGCCCACGGCGGCGTGGGTCATGTGGGTGCCGACCCAGTCGAGCAGCGAGGGTTTGTCGAAGTTGAAGGATTCGGGTGTGTCGGTGGTCATCGCCTGGGCAACGATCTGCACGTCGCGGCGCAGGCCGTGCTTTCTGGCAAAGCGTTCGGAAACGAGGATTGCCGCAGCGCCACCGCAGGTTGGCGGACAGGCCATCAAACGGGTCATCGCGCCTGGCAGAATCACCGGATCGTTCATCACGTCTTCGACGCTGAGCACCTTGCGAAACAGTGCCAGCGGATTGTTGGCCGCATGGCGGCTGGCTTTGGCGCGTACAGCGGCGAAGGTTTCCATTTTGGTGCCGTACTTGTGCATGTACTCGCGCCCGGCACCGCCGAAGGTGCGGATGGCCTGGGGCATGCCGTCCAAGTCGGCGGTCAGCCCGCGCAGGATCGGCAGGAAGCGCTCGCGGGTTGGCGGACGGTCATCCCAGTGGGATTTCAAGGCGCCGGCCTGCATCTGTTCGAAACCGACCGCCAGCACGCAATCGGCCGAACCGGATTCGATGGCCTTGCGTGCCAGGTACAACGCGGTGGAACCGGTGGAGCAGTTGTTGTTGACGTTGACCACTGGAATCCCGGTCATGCCCACTTCGTACAGGACGGTCTGGCCGCTGGTGGAGTCGCCGTAGACATAACCGGCGTACGCCTCCTGGACCAGGTTGTAATCGATACCTGCATCGACCAGGGCGCGGCGGACCGCTTCAGCGCCCATCTGCACGTAGGTCGGGCTTGCGCCGGGCTTGCTGAACGGGATCATGCCGACGCCGGCAACCAGTACTTTTTCGCTCATGGTGTCACCTGGAAAAATGCGGGGAAAAGGATCACAACTGGCGCGCGATGAGTTCGCGCAGCACTTCGCTGGTGCCACCGAAGATGCGCGTCACGCGCATGTCGACGAAGGCGCGGGCGATCGGGTACTCCATCATGTAGCCGTAGCCGCCGTGCAGCTGGACCATGTCGTCGATGCACTTGCACAGGGTTTCGGTGGCGAACAGCTTGGCGATGGCCGACTCCTGCACCGTCAGGCGACGACGCATGTGTTCGCCGATGTAATGGTCGATGGTCAGGCGCACGGCGGTGGCCTGGGCCTTGATGTCGGCGAGCTTGAATTTGCTGTTCTGGAAGTCCCAGACGGTCTGGCCAAAGGCCTTGCGGTCCTTGACATACTCGACGGTCTGTTCCAGCAGGCGTTCGAGTTTGGCGGCGCTGTACAGGGCGATCACCAGGCGTTCCTGCGGTAGCTCTTCCATCAGGTGCATGAAGCCTTTGTTCTCTTCGCCCAGCAGGTTGCCCACCGGCACGCGCACGTTGTCGAAGAACAGCTCGGCGGTGTCGGCGGCGTGCTGGCCGACTTTTTCCAGCTTGCGCCCACGCCGGAAACCTTCGCGGTCGCACTCGACCATGATCAGGCTGCAGCCCTTGGCACCGGCGCCGGGATCGGTCTTGCAGACCACCACGACCATGTCGCAGGTCAGGCCGTTGCTGATGAAGGTCTTGCTGCCGTTGATCACCCACTCATCACCGTCGCGCACGGCGGTGGTACGGATTGCCTTGAGGTCCGAACCGGTCCCCGGCTCGGTCATCGCCACCGCCAGCACGGTTTCGCCGGAGCAGATTTTCGGCAGCCATTTCTGTTTCTGCTCTTCGGTACCCAGGCGCACGATGTACGGCGCGACGATGTCTGAGTGCACGCCCAGGCTCCAGCCCGAGACACCGGCGCGGTACAGCTCTTCGATCAGTACCGCCGAGTGACCGAAGTCGCCGCCGCCACCGCCGTATTCGGTCGGCACGGTCAGGCACAGCAGGTTGTGGCGGCCGGCCTTGAGCCAGGTCTCCCGGTCAACCTGCCCGGCCTCGTCCCACTGCGCCTGCTTGGGCAGGCATTCACGCTCGAAAAAACGCCGCGCGGTTTCACGCAGCATTTCGTGGTCTTCACGGTAGACGGTACGGTTGATGTGCATCGCAATCTCCAGTGGGTTGCCAGGCGGGCATGCGCCTGGTTCGTGAAACCACTGTATTGACGGGGGGTGGTCTTGAAGCCACCCGGATCGGGTAGCGAAAATCGAGAAGCTTGAAACACAACCTTTGTAGGAGCCGGCTTGCTGGCGATGGTCCTTGAAGCGTGCGGTGTTTCAACCAATGCCATCGCTGGCAAGCCAGCTCCTACAGGGGTTTGGGTGTGGTTACTTGCGCAGTTCGCGCTTGAGGATTTTGCCGGCGGCCGAGAGCGGTAACGCGTCACGGAACTCGACACTCTTGGGGCACTTGTACCCGGCGATGAATTCGCGGCAGTACAGTCGTAATTGCTCTTCATCGACCTCGGCGCCAGGCTTGCGCACCACCACTGCATGTACCGCCTCACCCCATTGTTCATGAGGAACGCCGATCACCGCCGCCAGCGCCACCGCCGGGTGTCGGGCGAGGACGTTCTCGACTTCCGCCGAATAAACGTTTTCACCGCCGCTGACGATCATGTCCTTGAGGCGGTCGACGATGAACAGGTAACCCTGCTCGTCCATGTACGCGCCGTCGCCGGTGTGCAACCAGCCATCGCGCAGTGCCCTGGCAGTTTCTTCGGGTTTGTTCCAGTAACCCTGCATGACGTTCGGCCCGCGCACGATGATCTCGCCCACGGTGCCGCGCGGGACCTCCTGGCCGTGGGGATCGACGATCTTCACGTTGACGCCCAGGCCACCGCGCCCTACCGAACGCGACAGGCCGCTGATGCGGGCCTCGGGGGTGTGGTTGCACGGCAGGTTGCTCGATACCACCGGACAGGCCTCGGTCAGCCCATAGGAATGGGACAGCTCGATGTCCGGAAACCGGGCGAGCACTTGCTCGACCATGTCGCCAGCACTGGGTGAAGCGCCGTAGGTGAGGCGCTTGAGACTGCCCAGGTCGTACTTGTCCCGGTCTGGATGCGCCAGCAACGCGAGGATCATGGTTGGCACCAGCAGCGTTTCGGTGACCCGTTCCCGCTCGATGATCTGTAGCGTTTGCAAGGCATCGAAGCCGGACACCAGCACATGGCTTTCACCCGCCAGGAACTGGATCAGCGCCCGGGCCATGCCGGCGACGTGGAACAGCGGCGCCACGTGCAACAACAGGCCGCCGCGGATCGGCGGCATATCGACCATGCGCGGCATGCACGCCGACCACAGGTTCCAGTGCGACTGCATCACCCCCTTGGGAAAACCGGTGGTGCCACCGGTGTACATGATGCAGGCCAGGTCCTCGCCCCCACGTCCGGCGTCTTGCACCGGCGCGGCCTGGGCAATCAGCTGCTCATAAGCGAGCATGCCCACCGGAACTTCGCCTTCGCCGGCGTAGATGAACCGTGGCGCCTGGCGAGCGGTGTTGCGGATGCCTTCGGCGAGGCCGGCGAAATGCTCGTCGACGATCAGGATGGCGGTGGCGCAATCGTCCAGCGAGTAGACGATCTCCGGCACGCTCCAGCGCACGTTCACCGGGTTGAGCACGCCACCGCCCCACCACACGCCCATGATGTATTCCAGGTAACGGTCGGAGTTGAGCGCGAGCATGCCGACCCGATCCCCCGCCGCCATGCCGAGGGTTTGCAAGGCGCCCGCCAGGCGCGCGACGCGCTCGGCAAACTGGCCGTAGGTGTGGCGCCGTGACGCGAAAATCGTCGCGATATGGTCCGGGTTCTGTTGCAGCGTGCGCTGCAGGCATTGGGTCATGTACATGGTGTCAGCTCACACCCCGATCCTTGCCGGCCCAGAACGGTTCGCGCAGGTCACGCTTGAGTACTTTGCCGGCGCCCGACAACGGCAAGGCCTGGCGGAACTCCACCGACTTGGGGGTCTTGTAGCCGGCGATCTGCCGGCGGCAGTGTTCGATGATCTGCGCGCCTGCGACTTCGTTGTCCGGCTTGAGCACCACCACCGCGTGCACCGCTTCGCCCCACTGCGCGCAGGGAATGCCGATCACCGCACAGGCGGCGACGGCCGGGTGGCTGGCTATCGCGCTTTCGACCTCACCCGAGTAAACGTTCTCGCCACCGCTGACGATCATGTCCTTGAAGCGGTCGACGATGTAGAGGTAACCCTCGTCGTCCATGTAGGCACCGTCACCGGTGTGCATCCAGCCGCCACGCAGGGCCTGGGCGGTCTCTTCAGGCTTGTTCCAGTAACCGAGCATGATGTTCGGGCCGCGGACCAGGACTTCGCCTACCGTTCCGCGCGGGACTTCGTTGTCATGTTCGTCGACGATACGCACCGTGACGCCCAGGCCAGGTCGTCCGGCCGAGCGCAAACGCCCATTGGCGATCCCTTCGGCACCGTGGTTTTCCGGGCCGTTGGCGCTGATTGGCGGCGCGGCTTCGGTCATGCCGTAGCCCTGGGTGAACTCGACGTTCGGCAAGGCCTTGAGGGCCAGTTCCAGCAACGGCACGGCAATCGGCGAGGCGCCATAGGTCAGGCTGCGCAGGCAGCCGAGATCGTGTTTGGCGAACTCGGGGTGCATGATCAACGCCTGGAGCATGGTTGGCACGATCAGGATGTCCGTGATCCGTTCACGCTCGATGGTTTGCATTACGCCCAGCGCATCGAAAGCCGGGACGAAGATGTTCGGCAATCCGAGCAGCGAGATCAGGATCACCCGCGACAGCGCCGCGAGGTGGAACATGGGGGCGATATGCAAGGTCAGCGCATCCGCCGGCACCGGTACGTCGGCCGCGCGGGCCACGGCCGACGACCACAGGTTCATGTGCGACTGCATCACGCCTTTGGGCAGGCCGGTGGTACCGCCGGTGTACAGGATGCTGGCCAGGTCGTCGCCGCCGCGGAAGGCGTCGTCGACGGGCTCGGCGTATTTGATCAGCTGTTCGTAGGAGAGCATGCCCTCGGGGGCCGGGCCGTCACCCACGTGGATCAGCAGCGGCCGCACCTTGGCCGCGCCGGCGATGTCTTCGGCCATGGGCAGGAAGCTGTCGTCGATCATCAGGATGCGCGTGTCGCAATCGTCCAGCGAGTAGACGATTTCCGCCACGCTCCAGCGGATATTGACCGGGTTGACCACGCCACCGCCCCACCAGGTGGCCAGGTAGTACTCGAGAAAACGGTCGGAGTTCAGACCGAGCAGGCCCACCCGGTCGCCGCTGTGCATGCCCAGTTGCTGCAAGGCACCGGCGAGACGGGCGACGCGATCGGCCAGCTGGGCATAGGTGTGGCGCCGGTCGCGGAAGACCGTCGCCAGGGCGTGGGGGCGCTGCTGCAAGACAAGGTGCAGTCCTTGGGTCAGATACATGGTGGTTTCCTGTGAATTATTGTTGTCAGGCAAGGCCGCCTACAGTGACTGGGCGGGGTGTCACGCTCCGTTGTATTTGGGTGCGCGTTTCTCGGACTGGGCCATGCGTCCTTCGACGTGATCCTGGCTGTCGCGCAGCAAGCCCCAGTGCAGGTGGGCTTGATTCACGAAATCCCGGGGCGTCAGGTGGGCGGTCTGGACCGCCAGTTGCTTGATCGACTGCACCGCCAGCGGGCCATTGGCGGCGATGCGTTCGGCGAGAATCAGGGCGGTGGACAACAACTGTTGCCGGGGCACAAGGTCGATGACCAGGCCGATGCGCAAGGCTTCCCGGGCATCGATCGGCTCACCGGTCAGGGCCATTTTCATGGCGTGGGCAGCAGGCACCGCGCGCAGCAGATACTGCACGCCACCCGCCGCCGGAATGGTCGCAGCGCAGACTTCCGGCAAGCCGAACGAGGCACTGTCGGCCGCGATGCGCAGGTCACACTGCAACGCCAGTTCAAGACCGCCGGCCAGGCAGGCGCCGTTGATGGCGGCGATGATCGGCTTCCAGATCTCCAGGTCGCTGAGGTCGAACAGCCGGGCATAGCTACCCTCCTCGGCTTCGGTCTCGCGGCTTTTCAGGGCACCGGCGACAAAACCGGGTTGCGTGCGCGACGGCTCGCGCGGACTGGCACCGCAGCAGAATCCGCGCTCACCGGCACCGGTGAGCACGATGACCCGCACCTGTTCATCATCCTGACAAGCCACCAGGGTCTTGCGCAGGTGCATGAGGTCGCTGATGGTCAGCGCACTGTTCGACTGTTGCGCATCGAGCGTGATGACTGCCACGTGATCGATGATCCTGAACTGAATGGCCATGGCCTAACCTCAACGCTCCACTGTTCTGACGGAGTGCCGCAGCTCCCCGATTCTTGTGCTTTCCAGTAGATCAATCCGTTGATCGGCGACGACCACCCGGATCGGGTGGTGGCCGGCAAAGACAGGGTCATGCCGCCCATGCTCTGGGTTACACTCGAAGGGATTCGACGCACTCACAAAACAAAAAAGAATCGGAAAGCCCCATGGACAAACACCGCCCGTCCAATGCATCGGACACCCTTGCCAGCCAGGTCTTCACTGCGGTTCAGTCGCCGATCGTCAGCAGCAAACTGCTTCCACCGCGCAGTGCCGGGCGCCTGATTTCCCGCGAACGCCTGCAGGAGCAGATGCTCAAGGCCCGCCGCCAGCGCTGCATCGTGCTCAAGGGGCCGGCCGGTTGCGGCAAGACCTCGACGCTCATCGCCTGGCGTCAGGCGCTGCTGCCATTGGGTTTCGATGTGGCGTGGCTGACGCTGTCTGCCGACGACAACGAGCTGACACGTTTTCTCGACTACCTGCTCGCCAGCCTCGGCCAGATCGAGCCGAACCTGGTCCACGAAGCCACTCAACTGGAAGGTCGCGGTATTGACAGCGAGGCGGTGGAACGCACCGTCATCACCCTGGTGCGCAGCATTGCCCGGCACAACCGCGAACTGGTGCTGGTGCTCGACGACCTGCACCACCTGACCGACGTCGGTATTCATCAGGCCCTGCAATGGCTGATCGACTACGCACCGGCCAATCTGCACCTTGCCCTGGTGTCACGCAGCAGCGTGCCGCTGTCGTTGGCGCGCTTGCGCAGCCAGGAGCTGGTACTGGAACTGAACCTGCGGGATTTGCGTTTTACCCCGGCGGAGTCCGAGCAATTTCTCAAGGCACAGCTGGGCGATATCAGCGCCCGCGATGCCAGGCAGATGCACGAACTGACCGATGGCTGGGTCGCCGGCCTGCAACTGCTCGCGGTCAGCCGCAAGAAAAATCGCCCGGCCGTTGCCACCACCGACCAGGTGCGCGACAACCAGGCGTTCGCCAAATATTTCGAAGTCGAGGTGTTGTCCCACCTGTCGCCGACGGATCTGGACCTGATGCTGCTCATGGCGGTCTGCAACCGCTTCTGCGCCTCGCTGTGCGCCGCCCTCAGTGGCCACCCACAAGCGATCGGCGAAGCCAATGCCCTGCTCGCCCGCCTGGAACGGGACAACCTGTTCCTGATCCCGGTGGACAGCGCCGCACGGGAAACCTGGTATCGCCTGCACCCGCTGCTGCGCGAAACCCTGCTCAAATACTTCGATTCGCGCAGCGCCGCCGAACAACAGGCGGTGCACGCGCGGGCATGGGCCTGGTTTCGCGATCACCAGCATCTGGATGAGGCGGTGCACCACGCCGTCATGGCCGGCGACCCGGATGCCGGCGCCGACCTGGTGCAGCAGAACGCCGAGACATTGTATGCCCATGGCGACCTGCGCATGCTCATCGAACTGGTGCGCCTGCTGCCGGTGGAGCAAGTGCAGGCGCGGATCAAGCTGCGCATCCTCAAGGCCCGGATGCAACTCTATGCGCGAGATTTCGTCGCCTGCGTCAACAGCCTGGATCAACTGCTCCACGACGTCCCTGAAAGTGACGTGCACGATCGTTTCATGATTGCGATCCTGCGCGCCTCCCTGGCGCTGCAGCGCGATGACACGGACGCGGCGATGGCGGTGCTGCCACAATTGCTCGATCCACCCCCGGGTAGCAACAGCGTTTCCCTGGGTTCATGCGCCAACCTCCTGTCCTGGCTCTACATGCACCGGGGCGAATACGAAAAGGCCCGTCAGGTACAACTCGACCGCCCCCTGCTGCTGATCAATGGCGAACCCCTCCTGGGCACCACCGCCGGCAGTCTGCAGGGGCGCTGCATGATTGGCTTGAGCCACGCCCTCGAAGGCCAGATGAAGCAGGCGGAGCGGGTTTACCGCGAGGTGATGCACGAAGCCGCGCAATGCGGCAAGGCCGGCGCCGACGCCACTTACCTCTCCGCTGCACTGCTGGGTGAGGTGCTGTACGAAACCAATGACGTCGACGCGGCGTTCAAGCTGCTGTCGGGCTGGGTCGATATCCTCGAGCGGATCTCGATTCCCGATTCGGTCCTGCGCGTGATGCAGGTGCTGTGGAACGTGCAATGGCTGGCGGGCAATCATCAGGAAGCCCTGGCCTACGTCGAACGGCTCGACGAGTACGCGATCAAGCTCGGGCTGGAGCGCCTGCAAGCCTACTGCCTGACCTGGCAGGTGCGCTGGCTGATGATGCTCGGCGAGCATGCCCAGGCCCACTCCAAACTGGCGCGCCTGGAAGCCATCGATGCGCGCCACCCGGATGCCGGGCACAGTGCCCTCAAGGAGATCCACATCCTGGCCGAGAATGCGCGGGTGCGCTGGCAAATCCAGCAAGGCGACCTGGACGGCGGGTTAAAGCGGATCGAAAAACTGATCGACACCTGTGAGCGGCACCGCCGCCAGCTCGGCACCGTGCGCCTTTTGGTCCTGAGCGGCGTGATCGAATCCCAGCGCGGCAACGCGCAGGCGGCCCGTGACCACGTCATGCAGGCGCTGCAACGCGGGCAACGCTTCGGGTTACTGCGCAGCCTGCTCGACGCCCACCCGGACGCCCTGAAACTGATCAGCGAGATCGCGAGCAAGGAAGACCTGGACCCCGTGCTGGCGTTCTACGTCGAGCGCCTGCAGGCGGCCCAGGTGACCGTACCGGCCGTGCCGACCGACAAACCCTCCCCCGTCACGCCGGGCAATCCCCTCGCCGCCGGCATGGAGCCGTTGAGCGAACGTGAAATCGAAGTGGTGCGCCTGCTCGCCCAGGCCCTGCCCAACAAGAAAATCGCCCGCGCCCTGGGGCTGTCCCCGGAAACCGTGAAATGGCACCTGAGCCATATCTACAGCAAGCTCGGCGTCAACAGCCGCGATGAAGCGGTGGCGCGGGTGCGCGATCTTGAGTCGCAGGAAGGCTCAAGCACTCCCCCCTGAAATCTCCAGACCAGGAACAAACCCTGTGGGAGCCAGCCTGCTGGCGATGAGGCCGGCACATACAACATCACTGTTGCCTGACACTCCGCCATCGCCAGCAGGCTGGCTCCCACAGTAGATTGCGGTGTTTTCTGATCACTGATTTCTACCTTGCCACCCGCCTCGGGTGGCGTTCCCGCCGGCCCCCCACCCTATCGTAACCCTCAGTTCCAAGGCGCCGGGCCCCAGCCGGCCCGTGATCATTGAGGAGTCTTGCATGCACATTGCCCGAACCGTTTTGCGCGACGACCATGAGATGTTCCGCACCACCGCACGGCGCTTTTTCGAGCGTGAATGCCTGCCGCGCCAGGCCGCCTGGGACAAGGCCGGCCAGGTCGACCGCGAGACCTGGCTCAAGGCCGGGCGTGAAGGCTTGCTCGGCATCACCTTGCCGACCGAATACGGCGGTGGCGGCGGCGATTTTGGCCACTGCGCAGTGTTCAACGAAGAGTTCGCCCGGGCCGGTGTGAGTGGCGCCTACTTCGGCATGCACTCCGACGTGATTGCCCCGTACATCAATCGCTGCGGCAACCAAGAACAGAAACGCAAGTGGCTGCCGGGCATCTGCGCAGGTGAAATCATTCTTGCCATCGCCATGACTGAACCCGGCACCGGCAGCGACCTCAAGGCCGTGCGCACTACAGCCGCACGCGATGGCGACGAGTACGTGATCAATGGCAGCAAGACCTTCATCAGCAATGGTCTCACCGCCGACCTGGTGATCGTGGTGTGCAAGACCGATCCCACCGCCGGTGCCAAGGGCATCAGCCTGATCGCCGTGGAAGCCAGCCGCGCGGGCTTCAAGCGCGGGCGCAAGCTGGAGAAGGTCGGCCAGGCCGCCGCCGACACCGCCGAGCTGTTCTTCGACAACGTGCGGGTGCCGGTCGGCAACCGCATCGGTGAAGAAGGCCTGGGCTTCACCTACCTGATGGGGGAGCTGCCGCAAGAGCGCTTCTCCATCGCCGTGTCCGCCGCCGCAAAACTGGAGCGCCTGCTGGAACAGACCGTCGAGTACGTGAAGGACCGCAAGGCCTTCAACCAGACCGTTTGGGACTTCCAGAACAGCAAATTCAAACTCGCCGATATCAAGGCCCAGGCCACCGCCCTGCGCGTCATGGTCGACTACTACCTGGGCGAGCACATGCGTCGGCGCCTGACCCTGGAAGAGGCAGCGATCGCCAAGCTCTACACCACCGAAACCCTGTGGAAGTGCATCGACGACATGGTCCAGTTGCACGGTGGCTACGGCTACATGATGGAGTACCCGATCGCCCGCGCGTTCGTCGACATGCGCGTCAACCGCATTTACGGCGGCACCAGTGAAGTCATGCGCGAAATGATCGCGCGCAAGCTCTGAACCTCTAAAACAACAAGGAAAACAACGATGAGCCAAAAAGTCTTCGTGGCTGGCGTCGGCATGATCCAGTTCAAGAAACCGGGGACCAACGAGCCCTACGATGTCATGGGCGAACAGGCGATTCGCCTGGCCCTGGCCGATTGTGGCCTGGACTTTCGCGACATCCAGCAGGCCTATGCCGGCTACGTCTACGGCGACTCCACCTGCGGCCAGAAAGCCCTGTATCGCGTGGGCATGACCGGCATCCCGCTGATCAACGTCAACAACAACTGCGCCACCGGTTCCAGCGCATTGTTCCTGGCCCGCCAGGCCGTGGCCAGTGGCGCGGTGGATTGCGCCCTGGCGTTCGGCTTTGAACAGATGAATCCGGGCGCGCTGAAATCCGCCTGGACCGACCGCGCGCCGGCCACCGAACGCGCGCTCAAGTTGACCAACGAACTGGTCGGCATGCCCGACCTGCCGACCGCCATCCGCCAGTTCGCCGGCGCCGGCTACGCGCACATGCAGAAGTACGGCACGCAGCTTGAGACCTTCGCCAAGATCCGCGCCAAGGCCAGCCGCCACGCCGCCAACAACCCTCTGGCGGTGTTCCGCAACGTGGTCAGTACCGAAGAAGTCCTGGCCGCGCCAATGTTGTGGGAAGGCGTGCTCACCCGCCTGATGGCTTGCCCGCCGACCTGTGGCGCCGCCGCCAGCATCGTAGTCTCTGAAGCGTTCGCGAAAAAACATGGCCTGCGCACCGACGTGTTGATGGCCGGCCAGGCGCTGACCACCGACCTGCCGAGCACTTATGACGCCAGGGACATGATCCGCGTGGTCGGTTTCGACATGACGCGCATGGCAGCAGATATCGCCTACAACCAGGCCGGCATCGGCCCGCAAGACATCGACGTGATCGAGTTGCACGACTGCTTCGCCCAGAACGAACTGCTGACCTACGAAGGCCTGGGTTTGTGCGAGGAAGGCGGTGGCGAGCGTTTGGTCAACGACGGCGACAACACTTACGGCGGCGAGTGGGTGACCAACCCTTCCGGCGGCCTGCTCTCCAAGGGCCACCCGCTGGGCGCCACCGGCCTTGCGCAGTGCTATGAGCTGACCCACCAGTTGCGTGGTACCGCCGAGCAGCGCCAGGTGCAGAACGCGCGCATCGCCGTGCAACACAACCTCGGCCTGGGCGGCGCCTGCGTCGTCACCGTGTACCAGAAAAACTGAAACGGCCAGCGATCCAGGGAGTCATTCAGATGATCGATAAAAAACACATCGGCAAGCAATTGCCCACCTTCCTCGTCAACGCCGAAGCCGGGCAACTGCGCTTCTTCGCCAAGGCCACCGGGGAAACCAACCCGATCTACATCGACGAACAGGCAGCGCGCGATGCCGGTCACCCCAACCTGCCGTTGCCGCCAACTTTTCTGTTCTCGCTGGAGTTCCAGATCCCGTCCAATGCCTGGCGTGACGAACTGGGCATCGTCACCGCGCGCATCCTGCACGGCGAAGAGTCGTTCCGTTATCACCGCATGGCCTATGCCGGCGACACGCTGCGCTTCGATGTGCGCATCGCCGACATCTACGACAAGAAAGCCGGCGCGCTGGAGTTCGTGGTGCGCGAAACCCGAGTCACCAATCAGCACGGTGAGCACGTCGCGGACCTGCGCAGCGTGCTCGTGCAGCGCAACAGCTGAAGCGGAGAACCCTGATGAACGCCATAAGCCTGGAAAAAATCAACGTCGGCGACACCTTGCCGCCACTGGTCCTGCCGCCGATCAACCGCACCACCCTGGCGCTGTTCGCCGGTGCGTCGGGAGACCACAACGCCATCCATATCGACACCGATTACGCCCGCCGCGCCGGCATGCCCGACGTGTTCGCCCACGGCATGTTGTCGATGGCCTACCTCGCTCGCCTGCTGACCCAGTGGGTCGATCAGCGCCAGTTGCGCGAGTTCGGCGTGCGTTTTCTCGGCATCACCCACCTGGGCCACCAAATTACCTGCAGCGGTGCTGTGATCGACCGCTTCGAAGTCGATGGCGAGCAACGGATCAAGGTCGAAGTGCGCACCACCAATCAATACGGCGAGACCAAGATCGTTGGCGACGCCGTGATCGCTCTGTAAACAAAAACTGATAACTGAGGAGCAACACCCCATGGCAAAACTCGACGGCAAAGTCGCACTGGTCACCGGTTCCGGCCGTGGCATCGGTCAACAGATCGCCCTGAAACTGGCGAGCGAAGGCGCGCGCATCGTAATCAACGACCTGGACGCCGACCCGGCCCATGAGACGGCAGAACTGATTCGCAAGATGGGCGGTGAAGCCGCTGTCTGCCACGGCAACGTCAGCGCCCCGGACTTCGGGGACCGCTACATCAAGACCGCGATGGACAACTTCGGCAGCATCGACATCATCGTCAACAACGCCGGCTACACCTGGGACGACGTGATCCAGAAAATGAGCGACGAGCAGTGGTACGCGATCCTCGACTGCCACATGACCGCGCCCTTCCGCATCCTGCGTGCCGCCTACCCGATCATCAAGGCCCAGGCCCAGGCCGATGCGGTGGCAGAGCGCGAAGTGTTCCGCAAAGTGGTGAACATTTCCTCGGTCTCGGCGCTCAATGGCAACGCCGGGCAGATGAACTATTCCTCGGCCAAGGCCGGTGTGATCGGCATGACCCGCGCGCTGGCGCGTGAATGGGGGCGCTTCAAGGTCAACGTCAACGCGGTGGCCTTCGGCTTCATCGAAACCCGCATGACCAAGGCTGACGCCCATGCCGGCGCCACCGTGAACATCGAAGGCCGTGACATCCGCGTCGGCATCAGTCCGGAAGCCGCCAAGTCGTTCGCCCAGCGCAACCCGCTGGGCCGCCCGGGCACTGTGCAGGAAGCGGCGGATGCGGTGTACCTGTTCTGCTCGCCGGAGTCGAACTACATCACGGCGCAGACCATCGCCGTGGCCGGCAACCTGCAATAAACGCCTGACACCC
Organism: Pseudomonas sp. MHK4; assembly: GCF_054600775.1. Lineage (NCBI taxonomy): Bacteria > Pseudomonadati > Pseudomonadota > Gammaproteobacteria > Pseudomonadales > Pseudomonadaceae > Pseudomonas > Pseudomonas sp. MHK4. The sequence continues at coordinate 305,342 of NZ_BAAIAK010000006.1, forward strand.
TCCCCTGTAGGAGCTGCCGCTCCTACAGATCAGGTCGGCTCGTAGGTCGCCTCGCTGAAAGGGCAAAGTGAATATCTGGCATCAGTTCATCGCGGCCAGCTTGTTGCCGCCACTGTCCCACCCGCCTCCCAGTGCCTTGTAGATTGCCACGATCCCCCGATACTGATCGACCTCACCCTGGGCCTGGGCATCCTCTGCATTCAAGCGCTCGCGCTCGGCATCGAGCAGCACCAGGTAATCGACAGAGCCTTCCTTGTACTGGACTGCGGCCAGACTGGCCGCCGCGCGGCTCGACTCACTTTGCTTGATTAGCGAGAGCAGCCGCTGTTGGCGTTTGCCATAGTCGCTGAAGGCGTTCTCCGATTCTTCCAGCGCCAGCAGCACTTGCTGCTCAAAGGTGGCCAGGGCGCCTTCGGCGTCGGCATTCGCGCCGCGGATGCGCGCACGTACGCTGCCCAGGTCAAAGGCCGCCCAGGTGATGCTCGGGCCCAGGCTCCAGGCGCGGGCGGCGCTGGAGCCGATTTGCGAACCGCGCCCGGCGGTGAAGCCCAGGAAGCCGCTGAGGCTGACCCGTGGAAACAGGTCGGCGGTGGCCACGCCGACATCCGCCGTCGCCGACGCCAGCCTGCGCTCGGCCGCCAGCACATCCGGACGCCGCTGCAGCAACTCGCCGGGGTCGCCGATCGGCAGCGCCTTGGCAATGGCCGGCAGGTCTGCCGGGCTCAGTGACACGCTCAGTTGGTCCGGGCGTTCACCGAGCAAGGTGGCGATGCGATTTTTCTGCCGGACCTGCTCCGCTTGCAGTTGCGGCACGCTCGCCTCCACCGCGGCCAGGCGCGCATCGGCGCGCACCACGTCGAGTTCGTTGCCGACCCCGGCATCGCGCAGGCTTATGGTGACGCTGCGCGAATCGCTCTGGTTCTTCAGGTTGGCCAGGGCGATTTTTTCCCGCAGTTGCGCGCCGCGCAGTTGCCCGTAGGCGTCCACCAGCTCGGCGATCATCGACACCCGCAGCTGATAGAGATCCGCCGCGGCAGCGTCTTCCCGCGCGTCGCTCGATTCGAGCTGACGCTGGATGCGCCCGAACACGTCGATCTCCCAGGCCATGTCCAGCCCCAGGTCGTAGCGCTCCAGATTGACCCGGTGCTCGGTCTGCCCCGGCACCTGCGCGCGCCCTTGCTCACTGCTGACGCGGCTGGTGACCACCGGCAGGTTGTCGTTGCTGACGTCGTCACGAATGGCCCGGGCCGCCTTCCAGCGGGCAAACGCCACGCGCAGGTCGCGGTTACCTTCCAGGGACTTGCTCACCAGCTGGTTCAGCGTGGGGTCGTCGAACTGCTGCCACCACAGGCGCTCGAAACGCGCCTGATCGTAGTTGGCCGCTTTGGCATAGACGCTGACCGCTTGCGGGGTGTCGGGGGTCTTGTAGTCCGGCCCGACCGTGCACGCCGCCAGTGCCGTCACCAGGAGACTCGGCAAAAACAACTTCAGGGCTTTCATGGTTGCACCTCCAGGTTCAGCGCATTGGCATGTTTGCGCGTTTGCTTGCGTTCGATGTAGCGGCGTATCAGGACAAAGAACACCGGTGTCAGCAGCAGGCCGAAGAAGGTCACCCCGAGCATCCCGGAGAACACCGCGACGCCCATGGCCCGGCGCATTTCCGAACCGGCACCGGTGGAGGTCACCAGCGGCACAACGCCCATGATGAATGCGAACGAGGTCATGAGGATCGGCCGCAGACGCATGCGGCACGCGTCGAGCACGGCGTCCAGCGGCGACAGGCCCTGGGCCTGCCGGTCCTTGGCGAACTCGACGATCAGGATCGCGTTCTTACATGCCAGGCCCACCAGGACGATCAGGCCGATCTGGGTGAAGATGTTGTTATCGCCCCGGGAAATGATCACCCCGGCAATCGCCGACAGCAGGGTCATCGGCACGATCAGGATCACCGCCAGCGGCAGGCTCCAGCTTTCATACAGGGCGGCCAGCACCAGGAACGCCAGCAGCACGCAAAGCGGGAATACCAGCAGCGCGGTGTTGCCGGACAGGATCTGTTGGTAGGTCAGGTCGGTCCACTCGTAGGTCATGCCGTTGGGCAGTTCTTCCTTGAGCAGTTTCTCGATGGCTTTCTGGGCCTGGCCGGAGCTGTAGCCGGGGGCAGCACTGCCGTTGATTTCCGCGGTGACGAAACCGTTGTAGTGCGAGACCCGGTCAGGCCCCGACGTCGGGCTGACCTTGACGAAAGTCGCCAGCGGAACCATTTCGCCGCGATCGTTGCGCACCTTCAACTGGCCGATCTGCTCCGGCTCCTGGCGGAACTGTTGCTCGGCCTGCACATTGACCTGGTAGGTGCGGCCAAAACGGTTGAAGTCGTTGGCGTACAGCGAGCCCAGGTACACCTGCAAGGTGTCGAAGATATCGTTGATCTTCACGCCGTGAGTCTTCGCCTTCTCCCGGTCGATGGCCGCTTCGACTTGCGGCACGTTGACCGTGTAGCTGGTGAACAGGTTGGCCAGTTCCGGGATGCTACGGCTCTTGGCGATGATATTCATGGTCTCTTTGTACAGCTCGTCATACCCCAGGTTGCCGCGGTCCTCGATCTGCAGGCGGAAACCCCCGATGGTGCCCAGGCCTTGTACAGGTGGTGGAGGGAATACGGCGATGTAGGCGTCCTGGATGTCGCCGAACTTGGCGTTGAGCGACGCGGAAATCGCCCCGGCGGACAAGCCCGGGTCTTTGCGCTCATCGAACGGGCGCAAGCCGATGAAGGCGATACCGGCGTTCGGGCTGTTGGTGAAACCGTTGATCGACAGTCCCGGAAAAGCCACGGCACTGTCGAACCCCGGCTCGTTCATGGCGATGGTGCTCATGCGGCGGATCACCGATTCGGTACGATCCAGGCTCGCCGCATCCGGCAACTGGGCAAAGGTCACCAGGTACTTCTTGTCCTGGGTCGGTACGAAGCCGGTCGGCGTGGTGCTGAAGCCCATGTAGGTCATGGCGATGAGGCCGGCGTACACCAGCAAGGCCACGCTGCTGCCACGAATGATCCTGGCCACGGCAACCACGTATCCATGGCTGGCCTTGTCGAAAAAGCGGTTGAAGGGTTTGAACAGCCAACCGCCCAGCATTCGATCCAGCACTTTCGAGAAGCGGTCTTTCGGCGCGCCGTGGGCCTTGAGCAGCACCGCCGCCAGCGCTGGCGACAAGGTCAGGGAGTTGAAGGCCGAGATCACCGTGGAGATGGCGATGGTCAGGGCGAATTGTTTATAGAACTGCCCGGTGAGGCCGGAAATGAACGCCGCCGGCACGAACACCGCGCACAACACCAGCGCCGTGGCGATGATTGGACCGGTCACCTCGCCCATGGCTTTCTTGGTGGCCTCGACCGGCTCCAGGCCCGATTCAATATTGCGCTCGACGTTCTCCACCACCACGATCGCGTCATCGACCACGATGCCGATGGCCAGCACCAGGCCGAACAGCGACAGCGCGTTGAGCGAGAACCCGAGCAGGTGCATCACGGCAAAGGTGCCGATCAGCGACACCGGTACAGCCACCAGTGGAATGATCGAGGCGCGCCAGGTCTGCAGGAACAGGATGACCACCAGCACCACCAGGACCAGGGCTTCGAACAGGGTGTGGACCACCGCCTCGATCGAGCTGCGCACGAAAATGGTCGGGTCGTAGACGATCTCGTAGTCCATGCCTTGCGGGAAGTTTTTCTTCAGCTCGGCCATCTTCGCCCGCACCTGATCGGAGATGTCGATGGCATTGGAACCCGGGCGCTGGAAGATCGGCATGGCCACCGCTTCCTGGTTGTTGAGCAAGGCCCGCAAGGCGTATTGGTTGGACCCCAGCTCGACCCGGGCAATGTCCTTGAGGCGGGTGATCTCGCCGTTCGGACCACTGCGGATGATCACGTTTTCGAACTCTTGCTCGGTGACCAACCGGCCTTGGGAATTGATCGACATCTGGAAACTGGTGGCATTCGGCGCCGGCGGCGAACCCAGCGCACCGGCTGCCACCTGGCGGTTCTGCTCGCGCACCGCGTTGACCACATCAGTGGCGGTCAAGTTGCGCGAGGCGGTCTTGTCCGGATCGAGCCAGATACGCAGGGAGTAGTCACCGATACCGAACATCTTCACGTCACCGATGCCGTCCAGGCGCGACAACTCATCCTTGACGTTGAGGATCGCGTAATTGGACAGGTACAGCATGTCGTAGCGTTTGTCCGGCGACACCAGGTGCACCAGCAAGGTCAATTCCGGCGAGGCCTTGTCCACGGTGATGCCGATGCGCGTCACTTCTTCCGGCAATTTCGGCTCGGTGCGGGTCACGCGGTTCTGCACCTGGACCTGGGCGTTATCCAGGTCGGTGCCCAGGGCGAAGGTCACGGTCAGCGTCAAGCGTCCGTCCGCCGTCGACTGCGAGGACATGTACAGCATGTTCTCGACGCCGGTGATGGCTTGCTCCAACGGGGCCGCCACGGTTTCGCCGATGACCTTGGGATTGGCCCCCGGGTAGTTGGCGTGGACCACCACGGTCGGCGGCACCACTTCAGGGTATTCGCTGATCGGCAGCTGGAACAGCGAGAGGGCGCCCGCGATCAGGATCAGCAGCGACAGCACAGCGGCGAAGATCGGCCGCGTGATGAAGAACTGTGAGAATTTCATGTCGGTGCTCCCTTATCCGCGCGGGCTGACAACCGCATCCGTTTTCACCAGGGCCGGTGCTTTGACGGAGGCGGAGGATGGGCTTGCAGGTTGATTGGCCGCCTCGACGGCCTGGCGTTGGCGGGTCAGTGTCGCCACCGTTTGCGGGTCGGCCATGGGCGCGTCCTGCGGGGCGACCACGGCACCGGGACGGACCCGCTGCAGGCCGTTGATGACGATCCGGTCATCTTTGTGCAACCCGCTGCGCACGATGCGCAGGCCTTCAAGCTTGGGGCCCAGGTCAACGCTGCGGTACACCGCCTTGTTGTCCTGATCGATGACCAGCACGAACTTCTTGCCAAGGTCGGTACCCACCGCCTCGTCCTTGATCAGCAGGCCGGCATAGGCGGCGCTGCCCACCAGTTTCAGCCGGGCGTACAACCCTGGCGTGTATTGGCCGTCGGCATTGTCGAACACCGCGCGACCGCGGATGGTGCCGGTCTTGGGATTGACCTGGTTGTCGATGAAGTTCATCTGCCCCAGGTGATCGTTGCCCTCTTCGTTCGACAGGCCCATGTACACCGGCGTGCTCTGGCCACGCTGGCCCTGGCGGGAGAGCTGGCCGTACTTGAGGAACAGGCGCTCGTCGGCATCGAAGTAGGCATAGACCTTGTCGGTGGAGACCACGCTGGTGAGCGGCGTGGTGTCGGCGGTGACGATGTTGCCGGCGGTAATTTCAGCGCGGCTGACACGGCCGCTGATCGGCGCGGTGACGCGGGTGAAGCTCAGGTTCAGCCGCGCCAGATCGAGCTGCGCCTGAATCGCATCGACACCAGCCTTGGCCTCTTGCGCGGTGGTTGTGCGGGTGTCGGCCAGTTCGGCGGAAATGGCATTGCTGCCGAGCAAACGCTGCCCGCGCTGCGCTTCATTGGCGGTGCGCAGCAGCGTCGCCCGGGCTTGTTGCAACTGGGCCTGGAAACGCTCGACCTCGTGCTCGAAGGGCCGCGGATCGATCTGGAACAGCAGGTCACCTTTGTTGACCAGCGCACCATCGGTGAACGCCACGCGCTCGATCTGCCCTGACACCCGTGGACGGACCTCGACGGTTTCCGGGGCTTGCAGTCGTGCGGTCACTTCATCCCACTCGGTGATCGGCTGCTCGATGACCTTGGCCACAGTCACGTGAGGCGCCCCCGCTACCTTGACTACATCGGGTGCCCGATCGCAAGCGGCAAGCATCGTGAGTGCCAAGGCGGCAATTGGATAACGCAGAGGTTTGAGTGACTGTTCCATGGGGTGTCCGCCTGACGGTGATCGGCATTGATGATAGTCATCATGTATAAGGGCAAAAAAAAGGGATTTGGCCCTCACACATTTGCGCCAACAATATATGATGACTATCATAATTACTAGCCTCTCAGTGACGACTTGCCAAGTGCCATTCACACCGGCCACAGGAGCACCCCATGAAAGTGACGAAAGACAAGGCCGCGGCCAACAAGGAAGCGATCCTCACAGCCGCCTCCCGGCTGTACCGCGAGAAAGGGATCGACGGGATCGGCATCGGTGAACTGTCCCGTTCGGTCGGGCTGACCCACGGCGGGTTCTACGGCCAGTTTCCAGGCGGCAAGGAACAGCTGGCTTGCGAAGCCGTCAGCAGGACATTCGAGACCAACATCCGACAATGGCAAAACGCCAAATCGATTCCTGAGCTGGTCCAGGGTTATCTGACCCAGAAGCACTTGGACAACTGGACCGAGGGCTGCCCGATTCCCGCCCTGGCAACCGACGTCGCGCGTACCGGCGGCGCGGTCAGCCAGTCCTTCACCAAGGGCATCGAACGCTTGATCGAGATACTGATGCCACTGGTGGAAGGCGCAAGCCAGGAAGCAAAACACCAGGAAGCGTTGCGGGTGATTGCCTCTATTGCCGGTGCCATGCTCGTCGCGCGGGCCTTGGATAAACCGCAGCTGTCCCAGCAATTCCTGACCTCGGTGATCGATGCATGGCCGGGGTCATTGTAGGGGTCAAACCGTGGTTTGCACCGCCACCGCCTGTCGTCCCTTGAACGCCAGGGAAAAACAGAAAAAGATTGCCAGGGCAAACCCGGCCGGGAACAGCCAGATGCTTTTCCAGTCATGGTCGCCCGCCGTCGCAGCGTAGTGGTCGGTCACCTGCCCCGCCACCCAGAAGCCGATCAGCATGCCCAGGCCGTAGGTCGCCAGGGTGATCAAGCCCTGGGCGGAACTCCTGAAGCGCTCCGATGCCTTGGCGTCGGTGTAGATCTGTCCGGAAACGAAGAAGAAGTCATAGCAGATGCCGTGCAAGGCGATGCCGGTGAACAGCATGAAAGCCAGGTCGCCGTTGTTGCCGTAGGCGAACAACAGATAGCGCAAGGCCCAGGCAAGCATCCCCACCAGCAGCGCAAGCTTGATCCCGAAGCGCTGGATGAACAGCGGCAGAAGCAGCATGAACAGCACTTCGGAAACTTGCCCGATGGCCATTTTCGCCGTGGGGTTGGTCACACCGATTTCCGCCAGGAACGGGTTGGCATTCTGGTAGTAGAACGCCAGCGGAATGCAGATCAGGATGGAGGCGATGAAGAACACCAGATAACTGCGATCCTTGAGCAACCCCAGGGCATCCAGCCCGAGCATCTGCTTGAGGCCGCCGCTCGATTCGCCTTTGAGCGGTGCAGTGCGCGGCAAGGTGAAGCTGTAGAGACCCAGCAGCAGTGACGCAACCGCCGACATCAGGAAGGTATTGCGCAACCCGCCCGACGAAATCGCCGCTCGTGAGTCCCAGGCAAACACGAAGCTGATCACCACGCCGGCGACGATCCAGCCGATCGTGCCCCACACGCGAATGCGCGAAAACTCCAGCGCCGGGTCGCTCATCTGGCGGAACGCGACGGAATTGACCAGGGCCAGGGTCGGCATGTAGATCATCATGTAGACCAGCACGAATGGATAGAAGGTGCTGAAGTCCGGCGCGCGATACAGCTGATACAGCAACACCGCGCCGACCAGGTGCAACACGGCGAGAATGCGCTCGGCGTTGAAGAAGCGGTCGGCGATCAAACCGATCACGAACGGCGCGATGATCGCCCCCCATGACTGGGTCGAGAACGCCATGCCGATCTGCCCGCCAGTGGCGCCCAGACTGTTGGTGAGAAAGGTACCGAGGGTGACGAACCAGCCACCCCAGATAAAGAACTGCAGGAACATCATTGCGCTCAGTCGCGCGGTCATCGTGGTCATGACAGTCACCGTTTTATTGTTGTTTTGGTGCGAGAGAAGTGGGTTCAGGCGTCGGGTAGCCCCAACAATCGTCGATTGAAAGCGGCGTCGGACGACACGCTGGCGAAATCGTCGAAGGCTTTTTGAGTCTTGCTGATCATGTGTCGCTCGATGAACGCCGCCCCTTCTGCGGCGCCCTGGGCGGAGTCCTTCAGGCAGCATTCCCACTCCAGCACGGCCCACCCGGCGAAGTCGTATTGGGTCAGTTTGCTGAAGATCGATTTGAAGTCGATCTGGCCATCGCCCAATGAGCGGAATCGCCCCGGCCGCTCGACCCAGCCCTGATAACCTCCGTAGACACCGGAACGGGCATCGGGCCGGAACTCGGCGTCCTTGACGTGGAACATGCGGATGCGCTCGTGGTAGCGATCGATGAAGCCCAGGTAGTCCATTTGCTGCAGCAGCAGGTGGCTCGGGTCATACAGGATCGCCGCACGGGGATGGTGATCGACCGCCTCCAGGAAGCGCTCGAAGGAAGCGCCGTCGTGCAGGTCTTCGCCGGGGTGGATCTCGTAGCACAGGTCGACGCCGGCCGCTTCGAAACAATCCAGGATCGGCAACCAGCGCCTGGCCAGTTCGGCAAAACCTTGCTCGACCAGGCCACTCGGGCGCTGCGGCCATGGGTAGAGGTAGGGCCAGAGCAGCGCGCCGGAAAAGGTCGCGTGGGCTTTGAGGCCCAAGCGCTGACTGGCGCGTGCGGCGAGCTTCAATTGGTCGATGGCCCAGTCGGTACGGGCCTGGGGTTGGCCGCGCAGGTGTGCCGGTGCGAAGTCGTCGAACAGACTGTCGAACGCCGGATGCACCGCCACCAGTTGGCCTTGCAGATGGGTCGACAGTTCACTGATTTCGACGCCTGCCCGGGCACAGACCGCTTTCAGTTCATCGCAGTAATCCTGGTCTTCGGCGGCGCGCGCAAGGTCGATGAACTGCGTGCCCAAGGTCGGCAACTGGATGCCCTTGTAACCCTGGGATGCTGCCCAGTGGGCGATGTTGGCCAGGCTATCGAAGGGTGCTTGGGCGGACATGAACTGCGCGAGGAAAATCCCCGGGCCACGCATGCCGGTTGTAGTCAGGTCGGTCATGGAAGTCTCCAGAGTCATGGGGTGCAGACCAGTTCGGTCCACTTGGCGTCGCCACGATGGTTGGCGATCACGGTTTCGATGAACGCCATGCCGCGCAGGCCGATGTCGATCCCCGGCACCCCGGGAGCATCGTGCCCCGTCACCCCGCCACGGATGGCGCGGGCAAAATCGCCGTAGAGATTGGCCATGGCCTCGAGATAGCCTTCGGGATGCCCGGCCGGCAAACGCATGCGCTGGCTGGCGGCTTCGCACAGCCACGGCTGGCCGACACCGGAGCGCAGGATGCGCATGGGTTGATCAAGGGCACGGTGGACCAGGCTCGCGGGTTCTTCCTGCCGCCACTCCAGAGCGCCCTTGTCGCCGTAGACGCGGATTTTCAGCGGGTTTTCTTCACCGGCGCAGACCTGACTGGCGATCAACACGCCGCTGGCGCCGCCGACCATCTTGAACAACATCGATGCGTCATCGTCCAACTGACGGCCCGCGATGTGCACGCCCAACATCGCGCACAGGTGCTCGATCGGTTGATCCGCGACAAACTCGGCCAGGGAAAAGGCATGGGTGCCGATATCACCGATGCAGCCGCCCAAACCGGACTGCTCAGGGCTGTCACGCCATTGCGCCTGCTTGTTGCCCTGCCCCGCCACATCCTGGCTGAGCCAGCCCTGGGGGTATTCGACAATGACCTTGCGCACCGCACCGATCACGCCGCTGCGCACCATTTCGCGCGCCTGCCAGACCATGGGATAGCCCAGGTACGTATGGGCCAGGCCGTATAGGCAGCCACTGCGTTCGATCACGTCCCTGAGTGCGAGCAGTTCGGCGAGGTTCAGCGCCGCTGGCTTTTCACTGAACACATGAAAACCTGCGCTCAACGCCTGGCTGGCAACCGGGGCGTGCAGGTGGTTGGGGGTGACGATTACCAGCAGCTCCATGCGCTGCCCGGCGGGCAAAGCGCGCTCGGCCTCGAGCATCTGCTGCCAGTCGCTGTAGCAGCGCGCGGCCGTCAGGCCCAATGCTGCGCCAGTGTTCCGATTATTCTGTGCATCACGACTGAACGCGCCGCACACCAGTTCAAAACGGCCATCAAGGCCGGCGGCCTGGCGGTGGGCTTGAGCAATGAATGCGCCCTCGCCGCCCCCGACAAATCCCATTCTTATTTTTGGTACTGCAGCGTTCATCGCAATGTTCTCTGTTTGAAGCGGGCTTATCAGACTAAAATCCCGGGCATGATGTAACCGGTTACATCGTGGCGGAAATTTAGGCTCAGTTTCGATGCCTGTCAAACCCGGTATTAGAATCCATGAACATTTCAGCGCAGGACTAACTGGGTTAAGCTCGCCGCCCGCGCGGTTCGATAACGAGGTGATCTTGTCCAATATCCGTGAAGTAGCCCGGCTGGCTGGCGTCTCGGTGGCCACGGTGTCCAGAACCCTGAAATCGCCTGAGCGTGTGCTCCCCCAGACGCGGGACAAGGTCAACGCGGCGGTGGAACAGGCCGGCTACAGGCCGAACCTGATGGCGGTGCAGTTCCGCTCGCGCCGCACCGGCAACCTGGTGATCCTGGTGCCGGCCATCGCCAACACTTTTTTCGCCCGGGTCATCAGCGGCGCGCAACAGGCGGCCCAGGCGGCCAACTATCGGCTGCTGCTGTGCGACACCCAGGGCCGAGAAGAGATCGAACGGGAATTCGCCGAGCTGGTGTACAACCACCAGGCCGACGGCGTGATCCAGTTGCGCGCGTACGACCCGTTCGAGGCGCCCTTCCCCAACACCGAGCTGCCACCCATCGTCAACGCGTGCGAGGTGATCCAGGGCGGCCGTCATCCGACCATCAGCCTGGACAATCGCGCGGCCGCCAAGGCCATGACCGAACACCTGATCGAACTGGGCCACCGCCGGATCGGCCTGATCAAGGGCCCCAAAAGCAGCCCGCTGACCCGCGATCGTGTGGCCGGTTATCAGGATGCCTTGCGTCAGGCCGGTATTGATTGCGACCCGGCGCTGATCTGCCATGGTGATTTCAGTCTGAAGGCCGGTGATGTCGGCGCCGCCGCCATGCTGGACCTGCCCGAGCGTCCCACTGCACTGTTCTGCGAAAACGATGAAATGGCCATCGGCGCGTTGAAACGCATCAAGCAACAGGGCTTGCGGGTGCCCGAGGACATTTCGCTGGTGGGTTTTGACGACATTCCCTTCGCAAAGTACTGCGACCCACCGTTGACGACCATCGCGCAACCCGCCGAAGTCTTCGGCCAGAAAGCCGTCGAGATGTTGATTGCGCTGATCGAAAAGAAACCGCTGGTACAGCGGCATGTGGTGTTGCCGTTCGAACTGACGCTGCGCGGTAGTACGGCGGTGGCGCAACAGACAAATTAGAAGACCACTGACACCGCTTTCGCCAGCAGGCCACTCCCACAAGAGGGTCTGTGTCGACCATCTATTTCGTGTTCACTGAAGATAAAACTGTGGGAGCGAGCCTGCTCGCGATGGCGGTGGCTCAGTCGACTTCCATGCTGAATGTACCGGCCTTATCGCGAGCAAGCTCGCTCACAGTGGATCTGCTTTGTTCCTGGTTTTTGAGTTCACTGAAGATCAATGGAGGGGGCCTGCGCAGGCTTTGTTAAAGGCATTCCTGGGCCGCACGTTCGAGGCGCGATGGCCCGAACGTCGAGGCCAGCAAGGTGCGTTCGTACAGGAACACCTTGCCGCCGTTCGAGGCCTTGTAGGCTTCGAGCACATCGTCGGCGGCGACCTTGCTCGAAACCACGATCCGGTAGCTGCGCTGGGTTTGCGAGAGGGTGGCGCTCAGCGCGTCGTCCTGCAGTTTCGGAAGGACACACTGGGCGTAGTCCGCCGGTGCCTTTTTCGTCTGCAGGGTCAGCGTCGGGTCATTGGGTGCCGAGGCACACCCGGCCAGCAGCAAGGGGGCGAACAGCGCCAGTCGAGTCAGCATCTTCATCACAGGATTCCGCAAAGCGTTTTCAATGCTCGGCATGTTCCCTGTTTGCCGGCAGCAACAGAACTTGTGATGAATGATTGTGACTATCAGTGCAACGAATAGTCGCCGTCTTCACTTGGCGGATTTGACCGCCGGCCCGCGCTTGAATGCCTCGCGCCGTTCCTGGCGCTCCAGGGCATAGGCCACGCTCGGCTCGCTGCTCAACTCGTCACGGCGCAACAGTTCGCCACAATGCTCGCACAACGGCCCGAGCCCCGCGGGCTGCCCGCAGCGCTGGTGGGTGTAGCGCACGGCCAGGCCCTCTTGCGGCGACTTGCACCAGGTTTCACCCCAGGCACGCAACGCCAGCACCACCGAGTAGAACGCCTGCCCCTTCGCCGTGAGGTGGTACTCGTAGCGCGGCGGCCGCTCGTTATAGGCGCGGCGCTCGACCATGCCGTCCGCCTCCAGGCTTTTCAGGCGCGTCGCCACCATCTGCGGGGTGCCGCCGGTCTGCGCCTGGATCTCATCGTAGCGATGATTGCGCATGAACAACTCGCGCAACACCAGCACGGTCCAGCGATCGCCGACCACGTCTTCGGCCCGGGCAATCGGACACAAGGTTTCAGGACTAGTCTTTTTTAACGCCATACGGGCTTGCCTCTTTCCAAGTAACTATGATTATCATATCTACATGCTGCCAAGACAAGCCCATGGCAGCGATCCGCCCATTTTCCTGGAGCATTGGTCATGTCCAACACCCCCTACCCGCTGGATCGAACCGCCTACCTGCTGGTCGATCCCTACAACGACTTCCTGTCCGAAGGCGGCAAGATTTTCCCGCTGCTCGAGCCGATCGCCCGGCAAGTCGGCCTGCTCGACAACCTGCGCACCCTCGACCGTACCGTCCGCGCCTTGGACATACCGGTGTTCATCGTACCGCACCGGCGCTGGGAACAAGGCGACTACGAAAACTGGGATCACCCCAGCCCCACCCAATGCAAGATCCAGCACATGCACCACTTCGCCCGCGGCAAATGGGGCGGCGAATGGCATCCCGATTTCGCGCCCCAGCCCGGCGACATCGTCGTCCAGGAGCATTGGGGTTCGAGCGGCTTTGCTAACACTGACCTGGATTTTCGCCTGAAGCAGAAAGGCATTACCCACGTGATCATCGTCGGCCTGCTGGCCAACACCTGCATCGAAGCCACCGCCCGCTACGCCCAGGAACTGGGCTACCACGTCACCCTGGTGCGCGACGCCACCGCCGCTTTCAAGCCGGAAATGATGCACGCCGCCCATGAACTGAACGGCCCGACCTTCGCCCATTCGATTGTCACCACCGAGCAACTGATCGCCACCCTCAAGCCGTGAGCACACCATGAAACTGACTGGAAACCTGTTGATCGGCGCCAACGAAGTCCCTGCCAGCGAAGGGACGATGAAAGCGCTGAACCCCGCCACCCATCAACTGATCGAGCCGGATTTTGCCTTCGGTGGCGCCGTCGAAGTGGACCTGGCGGCGTACCTCGCCGACGCCGCGTTCGACCACTACAGCCACACCTCGCTCGCCGAGCGTTCGGCCTTGCTGGAGCGCATCGCCGACAACCTGCAGGCCGTCGCCCAGCCGCTCGCCGCGCGGGCCGCCCTGGAAACCGGCCTGCCCGAAGCACAATTGCTGGGCGAAGCGGCCAAGGCCGCCACCCAGTTCCGCCAATTCGCCGAGGTCGTGCGCCGGGGGCGCTTCCTCCAGGCGGCCATCGATCCGGCCCAGCCTGAGCGCCAGCCACGCCCGCGCATGGATCATCGCCTGCAAAAAATCGCCCTCGGCCCGGTGGCGGTATTTGGCGCCAGCAATTTCCCCATCAGCTACTCGGTGGCCGGCGGCGACACGGCCGCGGCGCTGGCGGCCGGCGCGACGGTGATCGTCAAGGCCCACAACGCCCACCCGGGGGCCTCGGAAATCCAGGCCCGGGCCATCCGCAAGGCCGTGCAGGACAGCGGCTTGCCCGCCGGCGTGTTCTCGATGGTGCGCGGCGCCGGCAACGCGATCGGCGAAGCCCTGGTCGACCATCCGTTGATCAAGGCGGTGACCTTCACCGGCTCCGAACAGGGCGGCATGGCCCTGTATCGCCGGGCGCAGCTACGCCCTGAGCCGATCCCGGTATTCACCGAGATGGCCAGCGTCAACCCCACCTTCATCCTGCCTCAGGCACTGGCCGAGCGTGGCGCGCAGATCGGCGACGGTTTCATCGAGCGCATGCTGGTCAATGTCGGGCAGGCCTGTCTCAAGCCGGCGATCCTGATCGCCATCGCCGGGCCCGGCTTCGAGCCCCTGCGTACAGCCATGATCAACCGCGTGGCGGCGGCACCGGCACGGCCGATGTTGACGCCGGGCATCCATGGGGCTTACCTGAGCGGTCTCGACAAACTGCAGGGCGCCGGTGCGAGGCCAGTTGCCGAAGGTCTGGCCGCCATGGCGGATCTGGACGGCCAGTCCGCCTTGCTTGAGGTCGACGGCCAGCGCTTTCTCAGCGAAACAGGCCTTGCCCAGGAAGTGTTCGGGCCGGCAGCGCTGTTGGTGAAGGTCGAGGATGAGGCGCAAATGCTCGCGGTCGCCCGTGCGCTGCGCGGTCAGCTCAGTGCTGCCATGCATCTGGAAGACGCGGACCTGGGACTGGCCCGTCGCTTGCTGCCGATCCTGGAGCGGCGCACCGGGCGAATCGTCGTCAACGCTTTCGCCCATCCGCAGGAGGTGTCGTTTGCCAGCGTGCATGGCGGGCCGTTTCCAGCGTCGTCGGATAGCCGCTTCACTTCGGTGGGCATGAGTTCCATCGAGCGCTTCCTGCGGCCGGTGTGCTACCAGGGCTTTCCCGATGCGCTGCTGCCCGAGGCACTGCGCGAGGGCAACCCGCTCGGCGTACCGCGCAGCGTGGAGGGTCAATAAGCAGTTTCGCGCCTGGCAAAATCTAAATGTGTGCGGGCCTGCTCCCACAGGTCATCAGGGGCACGTCAGGATAAGGTAGTCGCCGCCCCTTCTTGCAAGGCAAACACCTGGTTACGCCCGTTGCGCTTGGCCTGGTACAACCCGTCATCGGCGCGGGTCAGCAAGCTTTCCAAATTGTCACCGGGCTGTGCCAGGGCGACGCCGAACGACGCGGTCACGGTGTCCAGCACGGTGTCGGTACTGCGCGCCTTGATCCGCAAGGACTGGACCTTCAGGCGCAGATGTTCGGCGAAGGCACAGGCACTGCCCAGGTCGGCGCAATCGGGCAGGACCACACAGAACTCTTCGCCGCCATAACGCGCCGCGAACGCATTGGCTGGCAACGCGCCACGCAATACCTGGGCGACATACTGCAAGACCCGGTCGCCGAGCGGGTGACCGTATTGATCATTGAATTGCTTGAAGTGGTCGATATCCAGCATCAACAGGGCCACCCCACGGGAGACCTTGCCCAGCGCCTGTTCAAGCAGGCGGGTGAACGCCGTGCGGTTGAGCAGTTCGGTCAGGCCATCGAGGGTCGCGGCCAGTTGGGCGCGCTGAAGCTTGTCGCGCAGGGTCTTGATTTCGTCCTGGGCCGAATGCAACTGCGCGAGGAAGTGCTCCTGCTGGCTCTGCATCAGCCGGGTGCTCTGCTGCAGCTCACTCAGGATGCCCGGCAGACGGTCGCTGGCCGGTTCGTCGAGCATTTCCAGGCACTGCCCCAGACGGTTCTGGAAGTTGAGGCTGCCCTCCACGCTTTGCGAGACGTCGCGCTCCATGCCATCGACCAGGCTGATGACCTGATGCTGTTCGGCACGGGCATCTTCAAGCTCGTCACGGATGATGTACTGGCGAAACAGGCGGGTTGCCGACTCTGGCGGGCATCCGTCGAAGTCCCGGACCACCCGGTCGAGGTGACGATTGAGTTCCGGGTCCAGGCCCTTGCTGTAGGTGTACCAGAGGGCGTAGTGCACGGGATTGGGCGGGATGTTATGGCGAACCATCAGCGGCACGGCCTGCTTGAGCAAAGCCGCCGCTTCGCGGGAGTCTTCCGGATACAGCGCTAGAACATTCGCACGCGGTTCTGATGAGCTCATAACGTCACTGTGGTTGTTTATCGTTGGCATTCGGGAGTGCGCTGAGCATACCGATACGCCTGATAAACGGCTATCCCCGCAATGACCTGACAACCGCCCCATTTCTCGCGGCTTTACCCGATCCACTGTAGGAGCAAGCTTGCTCGCGATGGAGGTCAACGATGACGCGGGGTCCCAGACACCACGCGGTGCTCTCAGGTTTTTCGCGAGCAAGCTCGCTCCTACAGAGGGCCCGCCGCGATGGGCGGGAAAAGCAAAAGCAAAAACGAGGCGAGCTAAGGCTCGGCCTCGTTTTTTGGTGGTATGCGTTCCCCTGTAAGAGCCCGACTTGCCGGCGAAGGCGTCCGGAAGATCGCCATCGCCAGCAAGCCGGCTCCTACAGTGGTGATACGTCAACCGGCTTCAGTTCAACAACACTTCGGCCCAGCCTTGCTACCGTAACGAGCCTCCTGGCGTTCCCGAAAGAACGCCTCGTAGTCCATCAGCGGTTTGTCCGGATGCTTGGTCTGCATGTGCTCGACGTAGTTGTCGTAGTCCGGCATTCCCACCATCAGGCGCGCGGCCTGACCGAGGTATTTACCGAGGCGACTCAGGTCATTGAACATGATCAGGCTTTCGGCAGCGCATGGAACGGCGCTTCCTTGTCCGTACGTTCATGGGTACCCCAGGCGGCGATGCCGACCTTGAGCGCGAAGAACAGGATGCTGAACACCACGAACAGGAACAGCGCGGTCAACGTCGCATTGGTGTAGGCGTTGAAAATCACGTGTTGCATCTGCGTGATGTCCTTGGCTGGGGCGAGGATCTGGCCGTTGGCCAGGGCATCGCTGTATTTTTTTGCCAGGGCCAGGAAGCCGATCGCCGGGTTGGCGTCGAACAGCTTGATGAAACCAGCGGTGGTGGTGCAGATCAGCAGCCACACCGCAGGCAGCAAGGTGACCCAGACATAACGCTGGCGTTTCATCTTGATCAGCACCACCGTGCCGAGCATCAGCGCGATACCGGCGAGCATCTGGTTGGAGATGCCGAACAGTGGCCACAAGGTATTGATGCCACCCAGCGGATCGATCACGCCCTGGTACAACAGGTAACCCCACATCGCCACGCAACCGGCGGTGGCGATCAGGTTGGCGGTCCAGGATTCGGTGCGCTTGAGCGATGGCACGAACGAGCCGAGCAAGTCCTGCAGCATGAAACGTCCGGCACGGGTGCCAGCGTCCACCGCGGTCAGGATGAACAGCGCTTCGAACAGGATCGCGAAGTGGTACCAGAACGCCATGGTGTTTTCACCTGGCAGTAGCTGGTGCAGGATCTGTGCGATACCGACCGCCAGGGTCGGCGCACCGCCGGCACGGGCCAGGATGGTGGTTTCACCGATGTCGTGGGCCACCGCCTGCAGCGCCTCCGGGGTGATTGCAAAGCCCCAGCTGCTGACGGTTTGCGCCACGGCAACCGCGTCGGCACCGACCACGGCAGCCGGGCTGTTCATGGCGAAGTACACGCCCGGATCGATCACCGACGCGGCGACCATGGCCATGATGGCCACGAAGGACTCCATCAGCATGCCGCCGTAACCGATGTAACGGGCGTGACCTTCACTGGCGAGCAGCTTCGGCGTGGTGCCGGAAGCGATCAGTGCGTGGAAACCCGATACCGCGCCACAGGCGATGGTGATGAACAGGAACGGGAACAGACCGCCCTTCCACACCGGACCGGTACCATCGATGAACTGGGTCAGCGCCGGCATTTTCAGCTCGGGCATGGTCACCAGGATGCCGATGGCCAGGGCGACGATGGTGCCGATTTTCAGGAACGTAGAGAGGTAATCACGCGGGGCAAGGATCAGCCACACCGGCAACACCGCCGCGACAAAACCGTAACCGATCAGCATCCAGGTGATCTGGATACCGGTAAAGGTAAAGGCCTTGGCCCACACTGGATCAGCAGCGATCTGCCCACCCAGCCAGATCGACCCCAGCAGCAACAGCACGCCAATCACGGAAATCTCACCGATGCGACCCGGGCGGATGTAGCGCATGTAGATGCCCATGAACATCGCGATCGGAATGGTCGCCATTACCGTGAACATGCCCCATGGGCTATCGGCCAAGGCCTTGACCACGATCAGCGCCAGCACCGCGAGGATGATGATCATGATCAGGAAGCAGCCGAACAGCGCGATGGTGCCGGGGATGCGGCCCATCTCTTCGCGGACCATGTCGCCCAGCGAACGACCGTTGCGGCGGGTGGACATGAACAGGACCATGAAGTCCTGAACCGCACCGGCCAGCACCACGCCGGCAATCAGCCACAGCGTGCCGGGCAGGTAGCCCATCTGCGCCGCCAGCACCGGCCCGACCAGCGGCCCCGCGCCGGCGATGGCCGCGAAGTGGTGACCGAAGAGCACGTGTTTGTTGGTAGGCACGTAGTCCAGGCCATCATTGTTGAGCACAGCGGGCGTGGCACGATTGGGGTCCAGTTGCATCACTTTATTGGCGATGAACAGGCTGTAATAACGGTAGGCAACGAGGTAGATGGCGACGGCTGCGACGACGATCCACAGGGCGTTTATCGCTTCGCCGCGGCGCAGGGCCACGACACTCAGCGCAATCGCTCCCAGGACAGCCACGGCAAACCAGGCGAGGTGTTTAGCCAGACGGGGCATAGGGGGTCTCCTGCCGACAGCTCGTGACTGCGGCGGTAATTTTTATAATTGTGTCCGCTGAGCGGAGCTGGCCCAATATCCGCGCATGGCGTCCACAAATAAATCCGCGTTACTACGTACGCGGAGCCTACGTAGTTCTACGTAGAGCACCCCCTCCCCCTGTAGGAGCGAGCTTGCTCGCGAAAAAGGTACAGCCGACGCCACTCAGCGCCTGAAATACCATCGCGAGCAAGCTCGCTCCTACAATGCCTCTCTTTGGCATATGATCCCCACCCCTCGCGCGGGCAGGAGTGAACATGCAGCTCAAACACAAGATCGTCGCCCTCGGCATTCTGCCGCTGGTGCTGGCCATTGCCGTCATTTGCGCCCTGGTGATTTCCCTCAACCGCCAACTGGGTGATCAACAGGCGCAGCTGATCGAAGACAGCATCCTGATGAGCAAGCGCGCGGAACTGAAAAACTACGTCGAAATGGCGAAAAGCCTGATCGAGCCGCTGTACGACAACGGCCAGGGCGATCAGCGCGCCCAGCAACAGGTGCTGGAAGAACTGCGCAAGCTCAGCTTTGGCATCAACGGCTATTTCTTCGTCTACGACCACGAAGGCCGCAGCCTGATGCACGCGCGCCAGTCGGAACTGGTGGGCCAATACCTGTGGGACATGAAGGACCCGCACGGCCTGCCGGTGATCCAGGCGCTGCTCAAGAGCGCGCAATCGGGCGAAGGTTTCCAACGCTACGCCTGGAACAAACCCTCTTCCGGCCAGGTCACCGACAAGCTCGCCTACGTAGTGATGCTCGATCGCTGGGGCTGGATGCTCGGCACCGGCATCTACCTCGAAGATGTCGAGCGCGCCACCCAGCAGGCCCGTGCCGAAGTGGCCCAGGGCATCCGCAAGACCATGATGGCGATTGCCGTGGTGGCGCTGGTGGCGGTGCTGTTTGTCTTCGCCACCGGCATGACCCTCAACGTCAGCGAGCATCGCCTGGCCGACAAGAAACTGCAGCGCCTGACCCAGCGCATCGTCAGCCTGCAGGAGGAAGAGCGCTCGCGGGTCTCCCGTGAGCTGCATGACGGCATCAGCCAGGTGCTGGTCTCGATCAAGTTCCAGTTCGAACTGGCCAGCCACTTGCTGGAAAGCGGGCAAAACCAGGACAAGGGCCTGGGCGCTTTGCGAGATGCCACCGCACGCCTGGGTGATGCCATCGGAGAAGTGCGTAGCCTCTCCCACGACTTGCGCTCATCCTTGCTCGACACCCTCGGCCTGTCGGCAGCAATCGGCCAACTGGCCGCCGAGTTCGAACAGCGCAGCGGCTTGACCGTGACCTACGACGAAAATGAATTCGACTGCCAACTGGTCGACGGTGCCGCTGTTGCGCTGTTTCGCATCGTCCAGGAAGGCCTGACCAACATCGAACGTCACGCCCAGGCGAAAAACGTGTCCATCAGCCTGCGCGGTTGTGAACAGTCCGTGCGGCTGACGCTGGTCGATGACGGCATCGGCTTCAATGTTGCCCAGGTCGAACGTCGCCAGGCCGGCATTGGCTTGCGTAACATCCGCGAACGCGTCGAACATTTTGGCGGGCGCTTCGATCTGATCTCGATGCCAGGCAGAAGCGAGCTGGACGTACGGCTGCCGATGAAACCTGGCGCAAAACTACAAGAGTGAACCTTGCATGAACCTGCCCTCCCCGATCCGCGTCGCCCTGGTCGACGATCACTCCCTGGTCCGTGACGGCATCAAGGCGCTCCTGGCCGTGATGTCGCCCCTGGAAATGGTCGGCGAAGCGGAAAACGGCGCCGAGGCCATCGCGATGGTCGGACGCTGCCAGCCCGACCTGCTGCTGGTCGACATCAGCCTGCCGGACATGAACGGCCTGGAACTGACCCGCGTGCTGCGCAGCCAGTACCCGTCGCTCAAGGTGCTGGTGCTGAGCATGTACGACAATTACGAATACGTCAGTGAATCGGTGCGCTCCGGCGCCAGCGGCTACGTGCTGAAGAACGCCCCGTCCCGGGAAATCATCGCCGCCATCGAAGCTATCAGCAGCGGCGGGACCTTCTACAGCGCCGACATCGCCCAGCGGCTGATCGCCGACAGAAACACCGACAACGAACTCACTCCGCGGGAAAGCCAGGTGTTGGCGAAAATGGCCCAGGGCCTGAACAACAAGGAAATGGCCCGGGAACTGGACATTAGCGTGCGCACCGTGGAAACCCATCGCCTGAGCATCCGGCGCAAGCTAAACATCGACAAGCCGGCGGCGCTGGTCAAGTACGCCCTTGATCACGGACTGATTTCCCGCTAACGCCCCGAACCCACAAGGATCACCGAATCCTCCATTGACTACGTCAATAGTCACCATTAACTCAATGAAGTTCTCTTAAAAACTGTGCGGCGTAACATCAGCTCCATACCAACCAACAACACCCGGAGCACACGATCATGAAACGCCAAACCCTCCTCAGCATCGCTTTCTCGGTTTTTGCAGTTAACGCTTTTGCCGCTACCTCTGTTCAACCTGTTGTGGCTGAAGGTGGCTCGGATCGTCTGATTGAAAGCCGAGTGGCTGAGGGTGGTTCTGACCGCCTGATCGAAAATCGTGTGGCTGCCGATGGTTCGGACCGTCTGCAAGGCAACACCGTTGCCGCCGATGGTTCCGATCGCCTGCAGGGCAACACCGTCGCTGCCGATGGTTCGGATCGTCTGCAAGGCAACACCGTCGCCTGACCCCATCGCTGCACCGCAGTACCCAACAAAAAGCCCGGCCTGATCAGCCGGGCTTTTTGTGCCTGTGATAATTAGTCAGGCGTTGAACCTCGGATTCAGAGTTTGGCAATCGAGACTTCAGTGGATTTCACGAAGGCAATCACTTCGCTCCCAACCTTCAGTTCAAGGTCGCGCACCGAGCGGGTGGTAATCACCGAGGTGACAATGCCGGACGCCGTTTGCACGTCGATTTCCGAGACCACTTCGCCTTCCAGTATTTCCTTGATGACGCCCTTGAACTGGTTGCGGACGTTGATCGCTTTGATGGTCATGATGAGGCTTCCTGTCTGGTGTCGACCCTTGCACATGAAGGGGCAGGCCTCCAAGGTGCACTGTCTTTATCGAAGACAAAAGGAATAAATAATTATCTATTAATATTTTTTTGGAATATAAAATTCAAAAAACTCTTTAGAGCTAAATAGAATTAATAAATAGATAATTAGTATTTATGGTTATAAATATACCCGGGTATTCTCTATTCACTCCGTCATCGACCACAGTGAAGTGCCCCATGAATCCGACTGACAACCTCATCGACTTCGCCAGCTACCGCAAACGCAAACAGGCTCAACAACGGGCACGAGCCATGTGGGAAATGTACGCACGCAACGCAGGTCTGCAGGCCTTTCCATGGGTGCAGACCGCCAATGCGATCGAGACCCGTCACGCGTGAACGTGAACGAACCCCCGCGCTATCTGGTGAGCGCCGATGAACCGGCGCTGGACTTCAATCAGCTGGATCACCAGGAAGAAGACGCCAACTGCGAACGGGTGGCACAGAATCTTCAACGCCTGCGCAGCAAGCGTCATCTGTCCCTTGATGCGCTGGCTCGCCAGTGCGGCGTAAGCCGGGCGATGCTGGCGCAGATCGAATCCCGACGCAGCGTGCCGTCGATCAAGGTGCTGTGCAAAATCGCCAAGGGCTTGAAGGTCTCGGTGGCCGCGTTTCTCGAGCATCGGGCCTTCGAAGGCGTAGCGGTGTTGTCGGCGAGCCAGAGCAAACGCCTGGTCAGTGCCAACGGCGCGTTTGTCAGCCGTGCGCTGTTCCCCTTCGACGTGGCCCGGCAATCGGAGTTTTATGAGTTGCGCCTGAGCCCGTTGGGTGAGGACCAGAGCGAAGGCCATGGCCCCGGTGTCCAGGAAAACCTGGTGGTGTCCCAGGGTGTGCTGGAAATCAGCGTCAACGATGAACGCTACCTGCTCTCCACGGGCGACTCGATCCTGTTTTATGCCGACCAGCCGCACCGCTATCGCAACCCGGCCGACAGTGAAGCGGTGGCTTATCTGGTGGTGACGTACCCGGAACGCCTGGACTGAAGAAGCCATTTGAACTGTAGGAGCCGGCTTGCTGGCGAAGGCGTCCTCGAGAACGCTTTCGCCAGCAAGCCGGCTCCTACAAAAATCATGCCCGAGGATTTTTACTGCCTTTGGATCAGCAGGTGCAGCACATCAGCGGCATGCCGTTGCAGCTCATCATCATCGGCATGCTGCAGTCGTTCATCATCTTCATCATCAGGGCGCAGCAGTTTTTCATCATGTCCATGTTCATGCCGGCCATCGGCATGATTTTGCACATCATGCCGTCGGCCATCATGGTGCATTCCATCACGCACTTCATCGACGGCATCGGCATGCCCATCATAGGCGGCATCATCGGCATGGACATCATCATGTTCATCATCGGCTCGGACATGCTCGCCTGGGACATGCACATCATGCTCATGTTGCCGCAGTGCATCATCATCGGCATGCCGCAGTTCATCATCATCTGCATCATTTCAGCGCTGTTCTTGAACATGGCCATGTCCATGCCAGCGGCCGGCATCATCTTGCATATCATGCCGTCGTCCATCATGTCGCAGGTCATGGTCGCCATCATCATTGGCATGCCCATCATCGACATCATTGGCATGTTGGCGTTCATCGGCATTTGCATCTGCATGGCGTTCATCATGGTGTTGCTCCCTGAAGGACTGGATAGTTGGACGAAGCTGATGGGGCGGATTCTATGGATTCGGCCAGGCGCCACAAGCTGTCGGTCAAACAGCCAAAGTCGATGTCGGGGCAGCCTTAGCGAAGCAGGCAGGACAGATTATTCTGCTGTAACGAACAACCGTCCTTGGTAACGGATGAGATAAACGCCAAGACGCGGATTTTTCGGCAATGGATATGCGGGTTGGGTCTATATAAATAACGTAAGGAAATAATCGTTCTAAACGCTCTACCACAGTCCCCAAAAAAAACCCGGCCTGATAAGCCGGGTTTATTTTAATGGTAGGCTGGCGGTGCCCTGAGATCCTCAGGCCAGGCTTGATGTCGTCTTATCGCTGCTGGTGCGCTCAGGATCCACCAAAACATCCAGAGTGGTGAGGAACAGGTCATGGCTCATGATGCCGGTGCACACCGTTGATAGAATCTGACTCCCGGTTGCATCCTTGATCGTAACCAACTCAGTCCATTTATTTAAATCAACGGTGGAGAGTGTCGACAGCGGCACCTTACTACCCTCAACTTCCAGAAAATCACGGGTCACAATGATTGGCAGAGTAGTGATATTCAGGAAGTCCCCCCCGATTCGTTTGCGCCAGACCTGTCCGGTAGGCACATAGTTGAAAGTCACTGCACCGCCAGACTCAAGCTGTTTCATCACAACCGGCAGACGCTCGCGGACGTGCAGCTCACGCACCAGTTCCTGAAATTCAAAAAAACCTTTGAGCGACGCGATAGTTCGATGAAATGGTTCACTGTCATTACGTCGGTACGCCAGGTTAGTGATCAAGCCAGAAATTGCGGTTTGCCCCGAACTGAACAGATACAGGTCTTCTATTTCAGCAAACGCCCTGTATCGATGATCCGCTCCGCTAATAGCAACAATACCGTGCTCGTAAACCTCATAATGGGTCCCGCGCAACTTCTTCTGCCACGTATAAAGTCCGAACAGGACCGCCGAAATGACGACCAGCAAGCCACTGACGGAATAGATCAGCAGCTGCGGACTGGAACCACTTCCGGCGTTCGTCCCGGAACTGCCCGTCGGCAGTATGGTCCCCAGGTATAACACAAACCCTGCCAGGCCCAACAAGACGATGGCGAACAACAGCATGAAAACCAGAAAGCCCTTGCCGTGGCGGTAAGTTTTGATCAGTTGACCTGTCACGGTAGGAGAGTGTGTTGTTGATTGCTGCATAAGGTGGTTACTTCCCTGGTAGTTGATTTAAAAGCACCGAAATCCAGACGGGAGCCTGCGATTTCACTGTCGGCTTCATTGAGCGACTTCAGATACAGGTTGTACGGTTCAGTCCGTTGATCACAGAATCAAAGGACTGCCCGAAAGATTTGGCATCTCGCTGGATGGGATTATTCATTTTCCACATCATTTGTCGTTGCTCATCAGGCTTGTAGCCACCGTTTCTTGCCGTATTGATCGCTTCACGCCCTTTACCGACAAAACGGTTCAAATCACTGAGCAAGACACTGCATTTGAGCGCTGGTGTCTGGGACTTGCCCTTCTTGTCCCAGCCTTCGATCATTTGAGCGGTCTTGTTCAGACTGTCCTCGAAAGTCCTGGCAGCCTCTTGCGCTCCAGCAGAGCGGAAAAACTCATCGGATAAGCGTACAGATTGCTTGGCATAAAGCACGATGCCCGCGCGGTAATAACCCAAACTGTCCTTCTCGGCGTCATCAAAGGCGGTCTTGGTGTTGATCTCGTCGCGTTTGCTAATACCGTCATAAAACTTCGCCTGCTCCACGGCGACATCCTCCAAAGCAGCTTCCAACGAGGGCTCCATTTCCCTGGCTTTTTTCCCGCCATCGCTCAGGTACCCTTTGGAATCGGCATAGTTGGCGAGTTCTCCGTGAATCGGCTGCAATTTTGCGAGCGCCACAAGCATGCCTTTCGCAGGCTCATCCAGTTCTGGCATCGGGTAAGAGAGTGCCAATGCCTTGTTAAGGTTGTCTTGCAGAATGCTGATGTCATAACCACTGAAAATGTAATAACTCGTCAGCTTCTTGCCTGACGCGAGCGTTTGCGAATACTCGTCCTTACGCTTCTCCAGCGTGGTGCCAAAATCCCCGCCCCTGTTCGCGGCTTCAACATAAATATTGTATTTTTCTACCTCCGCCTGGCTTGAACTCTTCTCTGCTTGGCGTGCCTGATCCTGGGGTGCAACACCTTGTGCATTGTCGGATTTGTCACATCCGCTCAGAAAAACCCCTACCAATATAAACATCCCTGCCAGCATATTTTTTGAATGCACGTTATATCTCCCTATCCATACAAAAAACTTATCTATTTCTGATCGAATCGAAGTATCAATACAATCCATGCATGCCCTCACCCCACGCTTTTCAACCCCTAGCAGTAAAAAAAGCCATAGGATGCCGCGCAAAGACCTTCGAACCAACAAGTCACAAATCCATCTAATAACTATTCTTGAAAATCATCATTCTCAAGATAGTACAGCGTCGCTTCCAGGTACTTATTTAAGTCGGGCTTCGAGTTACTTCTATCCGCGACAGATTTAATATCCAACATAGTCGGACATTCGACAAACGTACGCTTGGTATTCTCGAACGTAATTTCCTCTGAATCATCTTCTGCCACATAAAAAATTGCAGAATTCACAACATCTTTCGATGTTCTATCAACTGTAGAGTCGACGAAAATCCATCCAACAGCAGGTAGATGCCCTAGATTCAACACAAGCTCAGAAAAGCCGTTAAATACTTTCATAAAAACCCTCTTTATTATCGACAGGCAGTACCACCGCCCCATTTATTTCGCCCACCCTTGCCGTCTGGATGGTACACTTTGTGATATGTTTGATGATCTAGCCTGTCAACCAACTGGAGCGATCCAGGCTTGTCTCCGTGATGCCAGGTCATACCCGGAGGAGAACTGCCGCGGAACGAACCGTCTACCCGAGGCTGAACATGCTCTACTACGCCAGGGTACTTAGACTGCAACGTCTTTTTAAAATCGTAGTCGACTTTAATGCGCTCATATACTGATTGATTCGCACGACTGAAGTGCTCAACATCTGTCATTTTGAACTCTGAACTCATCAGAGTATGTTCGTGACTAGCATGGTATTTACCCAAGTCACGCACGCCCTCTCCATTGTACCAGCCAAGTGGATCTATCCAACGTACTGCGTTAACCGCATATTGATATAGATTATCCCCACCTAACAACCCAATCGGATCCTGCGTAACAAACCGCCCCACCTCCGGATCGTAATACCGAAACGTGTTGTAGTGCAGCCCCGTCTCGTCATCAAAATACTGCCCCTGAAACCGCAGGTTCTGCTCGACGTCATTGACCGCCAGCTTTTCAACCGCCCCCCAAGCCTTGTACGTCGCCTGCCAGACTATGCTCCCGTGCGCGTCGGTCATCTCCAGCGGCGTACCAATCTGATCAGTATGGAAGTAGTAAAGCTTCTGCTCCTCACCTTCCGCCTGATCCACCCGAGCCAATGGCGCATAACTCCCCGGCTCATACAGGTACAAACTGCTCTGCCCCGGACGCTCCTCACGCAGCATCCGCAAGCCTTGCCACAAAAAGTGCTTCTGCTCGGTCTTGCCGTTGACCTCTGAAACCTTGCCAACCCGTCGCCCCAAACTGTCGTACCGATACGAACCGGTACTCTCCAGCCTGCCATTCACCAACGTCTCAGCCCGCACCAAGCGATTTTCACAGTCATAAACAAACGTCTGCAGCTTGCCCATGCCGCTGCGTTTCTCAATCAGGTTGCCCCACGCATCGTAGGCATATTCCTGATCCCGCCAGCGCTTGAGGCGGTTGTCCTTGACGTGGTCAAACTGGCTGGTGTTGAAGTTCAGCCGGTTCGCTGCGGCGTCGTAGCGAAACTCTTCGCTGTCGATCAACTGACCGGTGTCGCGGCTGTGCAGCTGGCCGTTGGCTTCGTATTCGTACTTGATCTCGCCGCGCAGTTTGTCGAGGGTGCGGGTCAACTCGCCAGCCGGGTCGTACTGGTGACGGCGGTGGATCGGGTTGTAGGCGTGCTCGACCAGCAGGTCGGGCTGGATGCCGGGGTTGTGCAGGCGCGAGAGTTTTTCCGCCGGCAGGCGCGAGGCGAACTGCCAGCTCTTGCGGCCCATGGCGTCGTAGCCGAAGCAGCTGGTGAGCGTGCCCTGGGTGCGCAGGACTTCGCGGTGCAGGTCGTCGCGCTCTATGTCGCTGATCAATTGCCCATCGAGGTTGAGTTGGTGCAGGTGGCCGCTGCCGTAGTACAGGTGATTGAGGTGTTGGCCGCTGGGCAACGTCAAGGTGGTGAGGTTGCTCAGTGGGTCGTATTCGTAGGACAAGGCGCCTTGCGCCGTGGTCTCCTGGATCAGGCGACCAAGCAGATCGTAGGAGAATTCGAGCGTTTCTTCGCTGACGCCCATCTGCTTGCCCTGCGCGGTGGGCAGGCGCTGGATCGACAGCAGGCGATCGCCGTCGTCATACACATAATCCTGACGGGCATCGGCATTGAGTTTGGCCATTAGCCGACCAATGCTGTCGCGCTCGAATTCGGTGCGCCGTTGTGGCCGCTCGCCGCGTTCGCCGTAGCCGGTTTCATCGACCTGGGTCAGATGCCCGCCGAGGTTGTAGTTGAAGCGCCGGGTGAGGTTGTCGATGCGCTTTTCTTCGATTAACCGATCGCACGCATCGTAGGCGAACTGGTACGCCGCGTTGTTTTCGTTGATCAGCGCGGTCAGGCGAATGGCCGGGTCGTATTCGTAGCGGATGCGTTGGCCTTTGGCGTCCTGGCGGCTGCTCGGCAGCCCACGGGCGGTGCGCAGCAGCCGGGTGGTCTGGCCCTTGCCGTCGGTGTGCGTCAGCACCTGGCCGAGGGCATTGTAGGTGAACGACTCGGCGCTGCCATCCGGGTGATGGATGCGCAGCACTTCGCCGTCGGGCTTGCGCAGAAGCGTGGTGGTCTGGCCCAGCGCGTCGGTGACGGCGACCAGATGGTGGCGTTCGTCGAAGCGGTAGGAGGTGTTTTTACCCGAGCAATCCTGGAAGCGCTCGACCTGGGCCAGGGTGTTCCACCACAGGTATTTGGACTTGCCGGTGGCATCGATGATGGTGTGCGGCAGGCCGTCGTCGCCGTTGAGATATTCGGTGACATGACCGAGGGCGTCTACTTCGGCGATGAGGTTGCCCATGTCGTCGTAGCGGGCTTGCCAGGTGCTGCCGTCCGGGTAGTCCACCTGTGTTATCAGCGGGGTCAGGTGGTGATAGCGGTATTTGATCGTGCGCCCGAGCGGGTCGGTCTCTTCGAGCAGGCGTGAGTATTCGTCGTACTTGAGCGTGATCCTGTTGCCGTCAGGTAACGACAGGCCGGTCATGTTGCCCTTGTCATCGATGTCGATGACGTAGTGCTCGCCACCGAAGTCGCGACTGACGATCACGCGGTGATCGGTGTTGTAGTGAATCTCGGCTTCGCGCCCGAGCACGTCGGTGACTCGTGTGGTGCGCGCCTTGATGTCGTAGCGGAAGTGGAAACGTTCGCCATCGCTGGTCCAGTGCTCCACTACCCGGTGCTGGCCGTCGATGGACTCCCAGCGGTAGTTGCAGGTCAGGCCCAGGGCGTTGCTGTGGCTGGCCATTACCCCGTCGATGTAGCTGAAGCGGCGCACGGAATCGCCGTTGCGGTTGATCACCTCGGCGAGTTGGCCATTGTCGTCATAGCGATACTGCACCAGGGTTTCAACGGCTTCGTTGTCGACCACGCGCCTGACGTCGGTCAGGCGGCCCAGCGGGTTTTCGTAATGCAGGTGCACGCGCACGCCACCGGTGGCGCTGATGTCGGTGAGCGAACCCTGGGCGGTGCGGGTGAAATGCAGGAAGTGGCCCAGGGCGTTTTCGATGCGTTGCAGCGGCACGGGGTTGTTGTCGTCCGCGACTTCGCCGAAGTAGAAAAAGGTGTTGTCGAGGGTTTGCAGCAGGTAGTGGCCGCCTTCGGTGCAGACCAGATAGACCTGTTCATGGGGGTTGTAGATGCGCTCCCCCGGTTGCACGTCCACGAATGGAACGCTGCGCCCCTGATTGTCGGTGAGATAAACGAAGGCGCCACTGCGACGCAGGCTTTGCTCCCAGGGCAGGACCCAGCCCTTGCCGAGCACGCTGTCGACGCTCAGGTCGCTGGCATAAAACCGCGACCATTGGATCGGCATCAGGCCCGGCAAACTGAAGTCGGTTTCGTCGGTTATGACCTTGCGGCCGGTGGTGGCGTCGACGGGGTTGCCGATCAGGCCACCCACCGCTCGCTCGATGGCCGGCCCCACGACATAACGTGAGGCCACCTCACCGGCGACAAACCCGGCGGTGAATTTCAGGGCGCAGGGCATGATCGCTTTCATGCCGGCCTGGGTCCCGGCCTTGATCAATTGGGCGATACCACCCGCTGCGCCGGCGACCGCCATGAGGATGTCGACCGTGGTCCGCAACCAACCCGGGATCTCGTCGTCCACCGGCAGGTAGCGATGGGTACCACCACCGATGAAGACATTGTCCGAGCCGCTGGAGAGTGTCGCGCCGCAAGTCATCTTGTCGCCCTTGCGGGCGGCCGCCGTGCCGTTGATGAAGACGTTGGTCGAGCCTTCGGCGACCTTCACCGGGCCGGGATGCTTGTCGCAGGCTCCCGTGCTTTTTTCGACATGGGCGGCCTTGCGGCTATTGATGAACACGTTGGGCGACGCGGTGACGATGGTCCCCGCGGGTGAAGAAAACATACTGCCGATTTTCTCCCCGGCCGCGGTGAGCAGGCTACCTCCGACGCCTGCGACCAAACCCGCCAACAAAGCCACGCCAAACCCACAGGTGAACGTCGCGATCGCCACCGTGGCGACCAGCGCAATGCCGAGCGCTGCGCCGATGAGAAACCCGCCCAGGGCGCTGGTGTGCGACAGTTCATCGCCAAACCTTGCGGCTTCGAACATGACCGTTACTCCTGTGCGCTGGAGTCGGTCTTGGGGCCGCCGGGCTGGCGAGGCTGAAAGCTGGCCAGCAGGTCATTCCAGTTCTGATTCTGCTCGATGCTGAAATCAGCCTGGGCTGTGGTGGAAAAAATCAGCGCGCGTCCAGGCTCGATCAGGAACGCCGCCTGGCGCTGATAGAAAGGTCGGCCATCGGTCATGTAATACGCATCGATCTGCACGCCGTCGATCGGTGCCGAGGTCGACAGCGCAACGGCCTTCTTGCCCAACAGCGTATAGCCGCGCAGCTTGGACGCGAGCATCTTGACCTGACGCTCGACGTAGGCCTTGAGCGCCTCGCCGGGCAGCAATGTGTCTCGGGAAACGGTGATACTCAACGGCGCCGGAATGCTTGCCCCCAGCACGAACATGTTCACCGTGCGGTCCTGGAACCCTTGCGGCAGCGCGATGCTGCCTTCCTGCAACTCATAATCCATTCCGGGTAACTTCCTTGAATCAAAAAAATGTGGCGTTCAGCGCACGGCAAGGCCGTCGAGCATGCCGTCAAAATCAACCAGCCAGAGACTGAGCGCGGGCCGGGCCGGATCAATCTCGCAAGCGATACTCAGCCATTGGCCATCGTCACGCCCGGCGACGGGCACCAGGGCACCCACCAGGCGCGCGTGACGATCGGCATGGCCGCACTTGAAATGCAGATCCACCGACTTTGCCGCATTGCCGGCCACGCTGACATCGCGCTGGCGAATGATGCGCACGTCCGGGTGCTCCCGACGAAACGCCTGCACTGAGGCCTCGAAAAGCTGCTCCAGCGTCTGTCCCTGCTGCACATCACGACGCTTGATCGTCAGGCTGACCGGCTCGCCCTGGTGCTCGAGGGTGGTCTGGACCTCACGGAAATCGAAGCCCGCCGGGAAAGCCAGGTTGAAACCCCCGAAGGAGAAACTGCTGGGCGTGTCTTGCAGCGCCAACACAGGCTCGGGCTCGAGTTCCGGCTCAGGCTCAGGCTGCACGAGGAGCGCGTTCTGTTGAGCCAGGCGTTCGGCTTCCTCCCGCGCAATACGCTTTTCGGAAATGCGATCGTAGAGACTGACCCTGGTCATGACACCGTTACCTCAGTCATTGACCCTGACCTCGGAACCGGTAATCTGGGTCGTGCCGGTGCTGGTGGTGGTGATCGCCTTGCCTTTGATCTCGATGCCGTCCGGCGTGAGGGTGATGCTGCTGTCCCCCACCTGGAGAATGATGTGCTGGTTGGCGCTGACCTGAATGAACTGGTTGTCGACCTGAATCGTCAGCGAGCCTTCCTGGATATTCATCACCGTGTCTTTCTTGATGGTTTCGGTGTGCGTGCCACCGACCGTGATCGTGCGGTTGCTGCCGACACTGTGGGTCTCGTCGACCTCGATCTCGGTGTCCATGTTGCGCTCGGCATGCATGATGATCTGCTCGGCGCCGGACTTGTCTTCGAAGCGGAAGAAGTTCGCCGTACCGCCGTCACCTTTCATCGATCGCGTCAAAAACCCGCTCTGGGTCTTGTTCGCCGGCAACGACCACGGCGGGGTGTTCTGGCTGTTGTAGAGGCTGCCCATGACCAATGGGCGGTCGGGGTTGCCATCGAGGAACACCACCACGACTTCATCGCCCACACGGGGAATCTGGATGCTGCCGAAACCGCCGCTGGCGCCGGCCTGGGCAACGCGGACCCAGCAGGAGCTCTTGTCGTTGTGCTCGCCCTTGCGGTCCCAGTGGAACTGCACCTTCACGCGGCCGAGTTCGTCGGTGAATATTTCCTCCCCCGGCGGGCCGACGATGATCGCGGTTTGCGGGCCGGAGATGGTCGGTCGCGGGGTGGTGAGTTGAGGGCGGAAGACGATCTTTTTGCGCACGCAGGAGAAGGTGTTGTAGTAGCTCGCCTGCTGCCCGCTAAGGTAGTTGTTGTGGCCTTCGCTCTCGACGCTCATCAGCAGGAACTGACGATCATCGGCGGGGCCTTGATCGTGATCGTAATGCTGCAGCAGTTCGAAGGTGTAGCCGGGTTTCATCGCGCGGCAGTTGCTGGCGCCATGAAAACTCTTGCCCTTGAGTTCAAGCGCTTCGACCCGCAACCGCAGCAGCGCTTCACCTTCGTCGTAGGTGCCGTGGGTGTATTGGCCGGGGAAGTCGTAGATTTCAAACTCGTCGACATCGCCCTGCTTGTTCAGGCTCTTCATGGCGACCGGCAAGCGATTGGACGGCTGACGATAATCGAAGGTCTGGACCGCGATTTTCCCCGACTGCAACTGGCGGTTTCCGCTCCATTGGGTAATGGAGTCGGCGGTCTCGGTGACCGATGCCGTGTGGAAGCGGATCTGCGGTTGTTCAGGCAACGGCACCAGCGTGCTGGAGTCGTCGCAGATGATCATGGTGTGGCCTTCGGCGGTGTGCTCGAAGTAGTAGAACATCCCCTCTTCTTCCAGCAGGCGCTGGACAAAATTGAAGTCCGATTCACGGTACTGGGTGATGTAGGTGTAATGCTTGAGCGGCTTGCTCAGACGGAATTCGTGCCGGGAAAACGCGGTGCACAGGGCAAACACCTGGGTGACGACATCTTCCACCGTGCAGCCCTGGAAAATACGCGTGTCGAAGCGGTTCTTCAGCATGGAGAACCAGGGGTTCAGCGTCGCCGTATAGCGGGCCATGCCGCCGTCGCTGCCGATGCTGGCAAACCGCGTCAGGTAGCCTGCCAGGTAGCGAGGCGTGGCGTCTGCCAGCTCTATTTCCAGCAGCACGTGCTGGCCCATCATCGACTTCAACTCGACGCCGGAGTCCTGGCACACCAGCAGCAATTCGAAGTTGTACGCGCGGGACAGACCTTCGGTCCCCTTGAAGGACTCAAGCAACAATTGCTGTTCGGGGTTGGCGAAGTTCTTGAACTTGAACAGGCGCCGGTTTTGCGGGGAAAGCATTGCGGCAAGGTCCATCAACATGTGTATCTCCTTGAAAACAGTGGAAAGCTACCGCCCTCTCTCAACCACTGCGCACGAATCAGATAAAAGGGTCGAAACCCTGTTTGCCGCAACTATGAATTCTTCATTTTCATCGATTTTTTTAAACACCGAATGAAATCCCTTACACACCATTGTGCGTCAGGAACTGCGACCGCAACGCAGTATGAAAGTGCCATTACCCGGCGAAATAAATGAGAAATTTGTCACACTTTTGCGAATATCACGGGTTGTCGAACGCGGGAAGGAGACACCCATGTCGAGCACCCTGTCAAGCCGCAGGCAGTGCATGCGCACGCCTCCACGCACTGCGTACTCAATTCAGGATAATCTCTGAAAAATAATTATCGCCACGCTGGCCAGCCAGAAACGCCGATATATCAAGGGCAAACGGGAAGTTATACGCCATCATTCAGCAGATAATGCCTTATTGCCATCATTGCCGAATGTAACGCGAATAACAAAAAATGGGATCCATGTTGAAACTTTCAACTCGCCCCGCAGTCGGAAGTGCGGCCCATTGCCATCACTTAGGCAGTGCTGTGAAGTCGGATAATCGACAGTTCCACCGCAGCAACAAGGAAGCGCCTTTCCCCCAAGGACAGTGACGAGTAAATGGATCTTTTAGCCAACGTGCCCAGCTGGGCCGATGTCGAACGCAACCTCGACCAGAAATTCAGCGAGCTGAACCAGGGCGTCAACGACGGACTGCAGAGCGTTCACGACAACTGGAACGGCTTCACCCGGCGTGTCAGCAATGGCGCGAGCCAGGCCTATGGCTACATGGGCGGTCATCGCATCGATGCGGTGCATCAGGCGATGACACTCTCCTACCCGATGATCCAGATGGACCTCAAGCGCAAGTGGGCCTCGATTGAAATCGAGCAGATCCTGCCGGTGCTGCTGCAACTGGTCAAGGAAGTCTCGATGATTCTCGGCGGCAGCGTGGCGATCGGCACCGTGGCCGGCGGCGCAGCGGGCGCCTTCGCCTTCGGAATCGGCGCCGCCCCCGGAGCCGCAGCTGGGGCCGGTATCGGCCTGCAGGTCGGCAACCTGATTCTCATGGGCCTGGGCCTGTCCGCCATCGCCGAATACTTTTACCAAGGCCTGCCCGCCTGCCTGTCGACCTTGCAGGAAGGCATCGCCACAGCCTGGCACGCCGAAGAAGGCGTCAAACCGTCCGGCCTGGACCCCAGCGGCGGTTCCGCCGCACTGGTACAGGAACGTATCGAACGCGCGGCACGACAACTGGCTCGCGGGCAGGAGCAGCTTGTACTCCTGCTGCTCACCGCCATCGTCACCTACCTGACCCGGGGCCAGATGAAAGCCGGTGTGATGAACAGCATGGAAAGCATCGCGACCCGTAGCGCGAAGCTACAGGCGGAGATATCGAACAAGCAGTTGGCGGGTTGGTTGGCAAGGAATGAGCAGAAGTTGCTGGCTCGGGATGAGTTGCGGGTGAAGGAACCGGCGCCTCTTCAGAAGGCCGAGCCGGAGACAATGCGTGAGTATTACGCCAAGCAGGACCCTGACTTCGTTTCGGTGGAGGATCAGGTCAAGAAGGTCAAAACCTTCCAGACCAAGGGCTTGTCGAACGAGCAAATCGAAGGCTTCCTGAATACGCCTGACGGGGAAAAACTGCTGGGCAAACTGCAAGCGGCTGCCCCTGACGCTGATGCAACAACCATCTACTCACGGGCGTTCGACCAGGTAGCTTCCGGCTCCACCATCCCCGAAGTAAGGTTAATGGATTCGCCCCTTGTGAAAATCGTGCCCGAAGGCCAAGGCGTTTCACCTTACTCGCCGTTCTTTACCACTCATGAGGAGCTACAGGCAGCCGCGAACTCCGGGAGGACACTGGCTGATTCGTTCGGATTGCCGTTGAGCAGCGAATCAACCACCTATTCGATCTACGAGATGGCACCATTGAAGCCAACCGAGGTTTTTGTCAGTAAAGTCGCCCCTACATCAGAATTGAGCGGTGCAATCCAGAGAACCGGTGAATCATTCCAATATCTGACACCTAACCGTGCCGAGTGGGGAACACCAAAATTGATCGGAACCACAGCTAACTAGAGCCTCCTATGGATATCGAAAAACTTAAAGAAAAGACCCTGAAGCTACGGGCAGCCATCGATGCATTAAAGGCAAAAGACCCTGCTGCAGCTAAATTGGATCTAGAACTGGCCCCTCTGATGGATTTGGCCGAGCGTGGTCAAATCCGCACACCTATGGAATGGCGGGATATCCCTGGACGCTATCTGTTCACTGAGGAGGGGTTGCAGCAATATGCAGAGCTTGAGCACGCTTTTGCGGAGTTTAAAATCGAACTGATCGGAGGAGAATCCCCGACGCTACGTCGACTGAAAGCCCAGATGGAAGAAAAGAAGAACAGTAATCCGAAACCTACATAAGCACATAAAATGCCGTAGCCCCTTGACTCAAGCAAGGCGTACTGCAACGCGGTAAGGATTGAATGGCTATTCAGAAAGGCGAGCGTTTCGCCAACGAAGACATTATTCCTGGCCACCGCCTTTTCGACGAAACAAATCTGAGAATGCTGGGTGATCTGAACGGCGCTTACGCGAACTTTTACATTGAGCTGATTGGTGGTCGCGACTGGTCATCGTACAAACTCATTAAATCCAGAATGCGCGAAGATAAAAACCGCCAACCACCAGATCAAGGACACGATGAAATTCAGTGACGTTTTCGAAAGCCGTGAACATATGTTTGCCTTAGGCGTCGAGGAGACTACAGGTCGCCTTTACCTGTCGATTCCAGTCAGCAACGGCATGGTCGACTACGAGGAGTATTACCAAATTGACCGGGCAAACTTCGATCTCTTCCAAACGGATTTTGATACGGCCCTGGCGTTTGCCATGAGCTGTCGCCGCAGAGAGCTGGATGACCTGCTGATTGTGCAGCCGGGGGCCAATAGAGGAACGGCTATCTAAGGCAAGCTCGTCACTCCGGACCAATGGACCGCTGTCCTCGAAATCAAAATCCTTGAACGGCTACCTCCATGTCAAAACTACTGAAGCGCTTGAAAACCTTTTTCAGACAAAAGCCCGCTCCTCCACCCGCCCCCACCGAGCAGGTTGTCGATGCAGCCACCTTGACCGAAGTGGACAAGCAACCTTCCCGAGTGGAAAGGAACCTGTCGTGGCTGCCGAGCAATCGTGAGCCAGAGGTTTTTGTACCGTTGATGCCCCCTGCCTGCCCGGACCTGACGCTAGTGGATGCCCTCCTGTTGCAGCGTTATCGGGTATTCGTCATCGCAAATGACCGGGCCGGATGGACATCAGAGACGACGATAAACCGCGATAAAGCCAGGCAACTGGCTCGTGACTTGTACGGCAAGGGGACAGATATTGGTTATTGTCGAGGTACCGAATCCTCGTTCGAAATCTATTGGCTCATACAATGTGCGGCCATTGTTTCGCTGTTGGCCCATGGACCACAATCGGAACAATTCCTTACCTATAGAAAACATGTTGATTCCAATCGAGACTCTGCCCGGATTGGAGAGCAGGTCCGAATGTTTGATCAATACGTGGCGTCGCGCAGCAATCAAGACGTTGGTACCGAGAGGGACCGCCTCTTGAAAACGCCGACAACTGCCCTCGACTACATTGACAATGCGATCACCATCACCGCCCTGAGATACAACGGCTGTCCAGAATTCCAGATTTATTCAAGCTCGTTAATCCAGTTGCAATTCATCAAGAACGTGTTGCTGGGCGTTGAAAAAGATAAAGCCCGGTTGCACCAATTGACCATCGGCGTTTGGGCCAGCAAAGAGTTTGAAGCCGACGATCCTGAACTTGCTGGCGTACTGGGGGTTGCCTTCTACATAGGCATTCAGATCTCACGCGGTCTGAAGATTCAGCTGCCTAACGGGTTGCCACCGGAAAGTCTTCCTCGCACATGAAATTGCTGCGACTTCAGGGATAACACTAGAGGTAACGTCATGACCGAAACCTGGTACCACGTTGACAACGGCACCCTTTGGATAGCAGATCAATCCATTCACCTGCCTCACCCGGTCAAAGTCGCCTTGCAGCATGACGACAGGCTCGCGGTCCTGATCGAGTCCCCTTCAAATGTCATTTTCAACAAAAACATCCTTGCACTATCGAGGCATGGAAAGGTGGTTTGGTTCATCCAGGAAAGTCCCCACGGCACGCAAGCAGACAAGCCATACATGAGTCTTCAGTGCGACAAAAACGGGGCGTTGATCGTTAGTAACTGGAATGGCCTCAGTTACTCGGTCGATTGGCACAATGGTTCCGTCAGCGTTGTGAACTTTGATAAATGATTCGCTCAGGACTGGCGCCATGAAAGACATCTGCAAGATCTCCTCGAACCTTGCCCGAACAGCAGAACTACTGAGGAGATTCGGTCACCCGCAATGGGCCGACAGACTTGAGGAGTGCAGCCTTGCGCTGCCTCAGGATACGGCGTACGCGTTGTCTCGATTGATGTCGCTGTACGGCGGCATGGGCTCGATCAACGACGTTGTTCTGTATGAAGACGCAACGCCCTTGTTGGCCGAAAATAACGAACTTCAGACGCTGCTATCAGACCTCCATCAGCTCTGCGCACGGTGCCATTGAACTTCGCACCCCACGCTTGCAGGCCAAAATCGGCGATGTGCCGGATCGGCAATGGCGCCTTTAGGTTCGCAGATACCAAGTGCTCGGGCATCCGCAACAACGCCGTCTTGTTCGCCCGCTTGAGCATGCGCAACGAGAATGGCAGCAGGCACGCCATCAATACGACCAGCCCCCCCGCCAGCAACCAGTATCATCGATTTGCCGATGCAGTGGCCGGCGCTGGTGATTGCGGTTGTCTGCGCAGTGGTTGCCTTGCTGAAATAAGCTTACCGACCGCTCGGCAAGGGCGGTCGCGTTTCGACTTGCTCAAGGCTTACACGGTAGGTGGTGTAAGTGTCGCCGTCTTCAAGGTAAAGGTTGCTCTGGTAATTCGAGACTGCGCCTTTGAGTTTGATGTGCAGGCCGTTGGAGACACGCTGGATTACCACGTCCCTCAAGTCAGTGTCCGAGACCAGGAAGGCCGGGGTCTTGCCGAGGAGCACCTTCATCGTCTCATTATTCCTGCCGTCGCCATTGTTGACGTAGAACCTCAGGTTTTTGGGCTCATCTGGATCCCTGGCATCTTGAACGATGTAGATCGACTGCCCCGGAATGAAGTCTTGCTTCAGGACTACCTCGGAAGGAAATTCCGGTTTGTGCAGGTACGCATAGATGAAAACGCCTGCAAGGCAGAGCAAAAAGATAATCAAGAGATACTTTTTAACCCTGACTACAAGAGTTTGCAGTTCGGTCTTGTTCATGGGATTCAACTGTAATCGAAGGTGAATAGCACCAAGCCTTCAATCGGCTCTGTTTGCGCCGGCCGTCCGGTAATGGTAGCCATGGCACCCGTCCCGCTCGTTCAGCTCGCCGACAAAGCCCTCGTACGGTTCCAACGGGCTGAGCATGTGCAGCACGCCCGACCACTCGGGGTTTACGGTGCTGATATCTAAGCTGAACAAAGGGTGCAGATGGTTGGCCAGTTCCAGTTGATCGGCGACAAACACGTCTTCAACAGGTGGGAACGGCAGCATGCCGGTGGGGACTTTGGTGAAGTCGGGGGTGTGATCGTCGGTCATCAGAGATTCTTCCTTGTGGGGAGCCACGGATTGAGCACTTTGGGTATCAATGGCTGTCTTGGTAAGCGCCCAGCGTGGCGCAGTGGCGACATTTGAACAGGTAGGCGGTAGGCCCATGATCCTTATCCAGGGCATTGAAGAACGCTCGCCACTGCGGGCCGTCCTCCAATCCTGTTGAGTCCTGAACGGCGGCGATGGCCGCTGGGCCCAGTTCAAGCAACTCTGCATGGCCGGCCTTACCGACAAACTCGGCTGCGTCGTCGCAGTGAGTCAGCCAGCACTCTTGCTGCCAGCCATTAAAACCAGGCGTGCGCTGGCTGACTTCGGCGATCTGCGCCTCGCTCAGCGTGTCTTCGCCGTCCAGGCCGATACTCTCGTCATCGACAAACGTCGCGCCCAGGCGCTGGTGCGCACTCCCGTCGGCAATGCACCAAGGGCAGATGCAGTTTTCGTATTCATCAATGGCGTATACCGGGCCCACATAAATGTAGCCTCGCGCCTGATTGCAGCTCACGCAAGTGGCGTAAGAGGCTTGCACCGAACCGCTACCGACGGGATCGGGATGATAAATAAAGTGGGGCAGTGTCATGTACGCATCCTTGTTAAGTGCATGCCTTTCATTGCTCGACCTGCTCTAACCATGTCTTGAATTCGAGGGCTTGCTCGGGGGTATTGAGTTGCGTAATCCAGGCGATTTCTTCCGGCACGCTTTGAGAGTCAGAGACTGCGAATACATAAATGGCGTTCTCAAACGTGCACGTCGTCAGCGACCTCAAGGCCGCAACACAGTGTTCGAAGACGAGTGCGCGGTGACGTTCAAAATCTTCATCGGGAATCGAATCAGCCAAGTCCCACAACAGGCTCGACAGGACGTTGAAGTGATCGCCACCGAAGGTTTCGTGGCTCCATTCAGCGGGTGACCATTTGAAATAAGCCTGCTCAGCAGGTTCTTCAGCCTGCACGCGCGCCAAGTGATCAGCCGTGTTGAACGACGGCACCAGAGTCCGCGCATCAGCGTCTGAGTACAGCGCAAACCCACAGACATCGGCAGTGGGGTGCGCTTGGCGAAATTGCTCGATAGCCCTCTTGCACGCTACCTGAATATCTCGCTGAAAATGGTCGTTGATCTGGCCCGAGTCGCTCATTCAAAAAAGAACCTCATGAAACCATCCATATCCGTGCCCTCAACATCGCCGACCACTTCCCTGGCCCTGAACAGAAAGGCGGACGTGCGCTGCCCCAGGATACGGCGTACGCGTTGGCATGGGCTCGATCAACGACGTTGTCCTGTATGAAAACGCAACACCCTTGCTGGACGAAAACAACGAACTGCAAAGGCTGCTATCAGACCTTCATCAGCTTTGCGCAGGGAGCCTTTGAACCCGGCGCCCCACGTTTGCCAATGCTGAAAGCCTTCAGGCCTGCTCGAATCGCTGCTGCAGCAAGTGCCGTGCAGTGCCTGCATTCAGGTAGGTGCCAATCAGGTCCGCCAACTCCTGGTCCTTGAGTTTTTTGTCGTCGCGGCAGATTTGAAGCAAGTGCAGCTGGACCCAGCGCTTTTTCCTGTTGAGTTTCGCATCCGGCGAAAAGAACGAACGCGAGGCCAACTCAGGCATGGGGGCGTCGTCTTCCAGCAGCAGATTCAAGTGCACCCCTTGGCCCACTTGCAGACCAAAATCGGCGACGTGCCGGATCGGCAACGGCGC
This sequence comes from Pseudomonas sp. MHK4, assembly GCF_054600775.1. Lineage (NCBI taxonomy): Bacteria > Pseudomonadati > Pseudomonadota > Gammaproteobacteria > Pseudomonadales > Pseudomonadaceae > Pseudomonas > Pseudomonas sp. MHK4. Next base: position 346,148 of record NZ_BAAIAK010000006.1, read on the forward strand.
CTTGAAGTTGGCGAAAACGAAGTGCTCGGGCGTCAGCAACAACGCGGTCTTGTTCGCCCGCGTAAGCATGCGCAAGGAGAGCGGCAGCAGGAACGCCATGCAGATCAAGAGCAGAATGCCAACCAACTTCATTGTGGAATTCGCGTCCACGTAAACCTGCGGCAGCAGGTACGGCAGGATGAGCAGGCCCAAACCCAACAGCATGAAGAACGAGAAGCAACCCAGGGTAATCCACCCCCGCAATCGTGCGCCTTCATGCAACCGGACTTCCTGCGTGGCATTGCCGGCATGGCTGCGTAACTCTTGCACAACCGCCGCGTCCTGCTCCACGTAGTGGCCGAGAAAGTCCTCGGTAATGCGCGCACGCAGTGCCTGGGGATCGGCGAAATAGTGATCCATCGCGGCGCAGGCATGCGCCGCAATGATCGGGCGGGTGCCGCGGCTGACGGCCTCTTCGACCGAGACTTGCAGGGACGCCAGCCGCTCGCGATTGGAGGGGTGGGTGTCCGACGGATGAGGCTGGCTGGCGGCCATTTCCTCTTCGGGCAAGGTCAGCGGCTGGGCGGCCAGTTCCTGCACCACACTGCCTGGCAAGTCGCGGGTCAGGACGTGTTCGGCATTGGGGTTGGTCGCGCGGGCCACATGGGTCGATACACTGTGCTGCAACAAAGGGTCGATGGCAGCGATGCGCACCAACGCCGACGCGATGGCGATATTCCCCGTCAACTGCGCACCTGCCGCGTCCGCCGCAAGCTCACGCACGCGGCTCCAATGGCTCACCGCATGATCGAAACGCTCCATGAAATACTCACCGAGTATGAAGGCCGGCCACAGCGTCGTGCGTTGCAGTACATCGCTTTGCAGCATGGTTTCGGCAATCACCCCGAGGCTGCGGCCGATGCCCTCGTAGATCGGCACGAAGCGCAGGCTGTACTCGGTATCGGCACCGGCGAAGTGGGCCAGTTCGTGACCGATGACCGCGCCGGTTTCTGCCGAATCGAGCAAGCCCAGGTACATCATCGGTACGTGCAGGGTGCGGCCCTTGAGCGCGGTGTCTGCCGGCAGCAGGTTGACGTCGCTGGAGGTGACGTAAAAGCCTTCGACCATGCCCAGAACGATGTGATCGGGAGGTAGTGCGCCGACTCGACCGGCTAGACCGCGAACGTAATCCCATAGCTGCGGAGCCTGTTCTTGGGAAACCTCCTGGCCGAGGACGGGCATCGGCGTCGAGTCGAACATGCGCAGCATGACGGGTAACTGCTTGCCCATCCGCCAGATCGAGTAAAGGAAGCCGAAAATCACCATCATTGCGATGGCTATCAATTTGATTTCACCGGCCAACATTGGTCCCGCATGCCAGAACACCAAGGCTTCGAAAGCCAGGATGGCTGCGACCGCCGCCCCCATGAAGACAATATGGCCCACCAGCAAATAAGGCAGGGTACGACTGACTTCCGTAAATTTGTACAGCAGTTGTTCACGAGACCGGCCCGCACGCAATCCGGCCCAACCGAGCCAGAGCAAACCCGACACGCCGATCAGAGAGGCTGCAAGGCCAAGGACGACGACACCTTTGGCCAAAAAGACTCTCACCGCATTTACCGGGATAAGAGTGTCAAACGCATCCTCGACTTCTTCCAGGCGAGACAAGGCCAACGCTACGCCCACCCGCTCACCGTCGAAATCGACTGCGATAGAGCTGGAGCCTCGTTTCCTGGAAAGCGCTTCGAGCTGCGGACGAATATCGATCAGGTCAGCCCGAACCCTGTCGAACTGACGGCCAGTCTCACTGCTGCGTTGCAGTTCCCAGATGCCCAACAAACCAAGGCAAAATGGTAAAAGAACCAGTACAGCAATGAGTTTCAATGTTTTCAAGAGACGTGGCCTCACTAGTCGCGCCGCCTTACTTCCGTGGCGACCGTAAATTCCATTTAACGAAGGCCCCGAAAGCCCTCACGCTATTGCACGACCGACATGATAGTCATGAGGCGTAGTCGTACCTGGCGCGTTATACAGAAATAACGGCGATATGTAACCCCATATTGCCCGAACACTCGTTCAACAGCGCAAGGACGCTTTGTACATCCCCGGATATCTCGGGATGCCATCACTTCGCGCCAGTAATATGACACTTATCCTTCAATTTTTCCTTGCCGGAGAATCAAGCGGACATTAGGTGAACCGGTTCACCTTTTTTCAATTTTTTTTAATTAAAAATTGGATCCACTACCTTCCGGAAACCATTGAATCCATTGGGTTTGAGCCACTTGTGCCATTGGCATCCGGCGAATGGTGGCAAGCAGACATCATTGCGGCAGGTCACAAAAAAAAGAAAAAATCCGCGCCTCGTAGGAACTTTCCTACACATCCTGTTGCCATACACGACGTTACTGGCAACTCGATATCCATATGCCAGCATCGCACCCCCAATGATTCCTGGCAGTGTGATTTCTTGATGTCAAACATCAACGATCACAACTGTGAACTGGTCGAGAAATTAGTCACTGCGCCCGCACTCCCGTGTATATCCGGTAGTGGTCGCGAAGTGTTCAAGGACGAAGTTACCGATGACTCAGACGTTTTTTGATGTTGAAGCATTGATCAAGCTGCGAAGCCAGACCCGGGCCATTTCTGACGCGCTCAAGGCGCAGGCTTCGGATTACCTGGCGACCCTGGCTTTGCTGATTCGTCCACAGGCGTTTTTCGGTGAATACCTGCAGGGCGCGCAACGCAGCAGCGGGCGCGAGACCCAGCACCATTTCAAGGAACTCAAGGAGCTCTACGACCGCATCGGCTCGGCCGCTCCGTTCCAGCTGGTCAATGAACTCGAAGTGCCCCTCAACCTGCTCAGTACCACCCCGCAACTGTTTGCGCTGGAGTACGACAAGGTGCTGTCCCAAAGCGGCCAGTCCATTCGCATCACCAGCCCTGTGCGCTGGGTGGTCGGCTTCAGTTCGTTCGACCTGGCCCGTTTTCGCACGGTCATCAACGACCCCAATCGCAGCAGCGCCGAGCTGTACCGCTTCGTGGTGCATTACCTGGTGCTGTTCTACTGCCTGAGCAAGTCCCCCGGCATCAGCCGCTTGCTTGAAGGCCTGCGTTTTCCCGTCACCTTCGAACGCTTGAAGGACTTCGGCGACCTGCCCTTCTGCGTCATCAGCTCGCCGGTGCGCTCGCAGTTGCCCGACGAGGCGGTGATCCGCAGCAGCACCCAGATCGCCGGCAACACCAGCTTCGAAGAGTTGGTGGGACACGAAAACATCATGGAAATGAACGATGAAATTCGTCAGCGCCTGCTGCTGACGATCGAAGGAATGTAACGCGCTCGGCCACCCATTGAACCGACACGCATACGACTTGCAGCGAATTGTTCGCACAGGAGATCACGATGGCGAAGAAGGAAAGTACCCAGCACAAACTCGACCGCGTTCGCGCGCCTCGAGTCCATATCACCTACGACGTGGATATCGGTGACGCTCAGGAAAAGAAAGAGCTGCCCTTTGTCGTCGGTGTGCTGGGCGATTTCTCCGGTAACCCGCTGGAGCCGCTGCCGAAGCTCAAGGACCGCAAGTTCATCTTCATCGACCGCGACAACTTCAACGGTGTGCTCAAGGGCATCAAGCCGCGCCTGACCTACCGCGTCGACAACACCCTGGCGAAAAACGGCACGCAGCTGGGCGTCGAGCTCAACTTCAACGCCCTCGAAGACTTCGAACCGCAGAACGTGGTCAAGCAGGTCGAGCCGCTGCGCAAGCTGCTGGAAGTGCGCAACAAGCTGGCGGACCTGCGCAACAAGATGGGCGGCAACGACAAGCTCGAAGAGCTGCTGATGGACGTGCTGCAGAACACCGAGAAGTTGAAAACCCTGGGCAAGGAATTTGGCCGTGAAGCCGCCGTTCCAGCCACCGACGGCAAAGCGTAGGAGCCTGACGATGAACGACAAGCAAACCGTGACTCAACAGGACAGCACGCTGGTTGAAGTGGACAGCTTCACCGCGCAATCCTCGTTGCTCGACAGCATCATTTCGCAAAGCCGCGTGGCCCGCTCCGAGACCGAACGGTCCCGCACCCGCGACCTGATCGGTGAATTGGTCAACCAGATCCTGGAAGGCGAAATGACGCCGAGCAAGGACCTGATCGCCGTGCTCGATGCGCGCATCGCCGAGATCGACGCGATGCTCTCCGAGCAGATGAACGAGATCATGCACGCCAGTGAGTTCCAGCAGCTGGAAGCGTCCTGGCGCGGCCTGAAGTATCAGGTCGACCAGACCGAGACCAGCACCACGCTGAAGATCCACATGCTCAATGCGTCGAAGAAAGACCTGGTGCGCGACCTCAAGGCCGCATCCGAATTCGACCAGAGCGCGCTGTTCAAGAAGATCTACGAAGAAGAATACGGCACCTTCGGTGGTGCACCGTTCGGCATGCTGCTGGGTGATTACGAGTTCAACCGCAGCCCGGAAGACATGTACCTGCTCGAAGAGATTTCCCACGTCGCCGCGGCCGCCCACGCGCCGTTCATTTCGGCGGCCTCGCCTGAGCTGTTCGGCTGGGATTCGTTTACCGACATGTCCGGCCCACGGGACCTGGCGAAGATTTTCGACACCGTTGAATACGCCAAGTGGAAGTCGTTCCGCGCCAGCGAAGACTCGCGTTATGTCGGCCTGACCCTGCCCCACGTGCTCGGTCGCCTGCCTTACGGCCCGGATACCACGCCGGTCGAGGAATTCAACTTCGTCGAAAGCGTCGATGGCCGCGACCACAACAAGTACCTGTGGATGAACGCCGCCTACGCGCTGGGCACCCGGGTTACCGATGCGTTTTCCCGCTACGGCTGGTGCGTGGCGATCCGGGGTGTCGAGGGTGGTGGCCTGGTGGAAGGTCTGCCAACGCACACGTTCAAGACCGATGACGGTGAAATCGCCCTCAAGTGCCCGACCGAAATCGCCATCACCGATCGCCGCGAGAAAGAGCTGTCGGACCTGGGCTTCATTCCGCTGGTGCACTGCAAAGGCACCGACTACGCCGCGTTCTTCGGCACCCAGTCGACGCAAAAGCAGAAGCAGTACAACACCGACATCGCCAACGCCAACGCCCGGCTTTCCGCGCAGTTGCAGTACATCTTCGCCACCTCGCGCATTGCCCACTACATGAAGGCGATCATGCGCGACAAGATCGGCAGCTTCGCCTCGCGCAAGGACGTAGAAATGTTCCTCAACAAGTGGCTGTCGAGCTACGTGTTGCTGGACGACACCGCCAGCCAGGAAGCCAAGGCCAAGTTCCCGCTGCGCGAAGCCCGCGCCGAGGTGTTCGAAGTGCCAGGTAAACCGGGGGTGTACAAGGCCGTGACCTACCTGCGCCCGCACTACCAACTGGACGAACTGACCGCTTCGTTGCGCCTGGTCGCCGAACTGCCGCAATCGACTCGCGCCTGATCGCCCACACTGCCAGGGAGGCAACATGACCGGACAACACAAGCTGTTGCCATCACTGCTGGACCGATTGCTGGACGATCGTCCGCATCAGTCCATCGAAGCGTCATCGCAGCGCTTGTGTTCGCTGGCCGATTACAAGGCCAGCATCGTTCGCGACCTGGAAATCCTGGTCAACACCCGCCAGTCCCTGGTCGCCAACGAGCTGGAGGGTTTCGCCAACCTCAGCGGCAGCATCCTCGACTACGGCATGCCGGACTTCACCAGTCGCAGCGTGCTTGACCCCAAGGATCGCCTGCTGATCCAGCGGCAACTGGAGAAGGCCATCACGGTCGGCGACCGGCGCTTTCGCAGCGTCAAGGTGCAACTGCTCGCCCAACAAACCGGCCAACGCATGCTGACCTTTCGCGTGGACGCGGTCCTGCGCCTGCAAGACGTCACCCGCCAGGTGTCCTTCGACGCGGTGCTGCAGGTCAATACCCAGGAATACAAAGTGCAGAACCTCAACTGATGCTCGACGATCTGCTGCCCTATTACGAAAAGGAACTGTCGCACCTGCGCTTTTTGGGCCAGGAGTTTGCCAGCCAGTATCCGAAAATCGCTTCGCGGTTGCTCATCGAGGGCGATAACTGCGAAGACCCGCACACCGAGCGCTTGATCGAAGCCTTCTCGTTTCTCTCTGCACGCGTACACAAAAAGCTTGACGACGAGCTGCCGGAAATCGTCGAGTCGTTTCTCGAGGTGCTGTACCCGCATTACCTGCGCCCTACCCCGTCGATGTCGATCGTCGAGTTCAACCTGGGCAAGCAGGAAAAAGTCACCGAAGCGTTCCGTGTGCCCCGGCATACCGAACTCAGTGCCAACCCGATCGATGGCGTGGTGTGTAAATTCCGCACCTGCTACCCGGTCGAGCTGTGGCCGGTGTCGGTGCAACAGGCGTCATTCATCGAGATGGAACGCTCGGCGTTCAACGGCCACAGCGCTGACCTGGTCGCGCGCTTGCGTATCGGCCTGGTGGCGACCACCGACGTGATGTTCGGCAAACTGGAACTGGACAGCCTGCGGTTCTTCCTCGACGGCGAAAGCACGTTGATGCTGCAACTGTACGAGCTGCTGTTCAACAACCTGGCCAAGGCCACGCTGACCTTCGAAGATCAGGGGCGTTCGCGCGAGGTCGTGCTGCCGGCCAACGCGTTGAAAGCCGTCGGCTACTGCCTGGACGAAGGCCTGGTGGACTACTCCGAGCGCTCGTTCCTCGGCTATCGCCTGCTGCACGAGTACTTCACTTTCCCCGACAAGTTCATGTTCTTTGACCTGTCAGGCTTTGCACGGATTCTGGCGGGCAAGGAGATCGAGAAAGTCGAGGTCAACTTCTACTTTTCCGACTACGACCTGAGCGACCGCCTCGCGCGCCTCACGCAGAACATCGGGCGCAATAATTTCAAGCTCAACTGCACGCCGATCATCAACCTGTTCCGCCAGCAGGCCGAGCCGATCAAGTTGACCCACGCCCAGCACGAGTATGCAGTGACGCCGGATGTGCGCCTGCAAGGCTCTGCCGAAGTGGTGTCCATCGACCGCGTACGACGGGTGCGCAAGGTCGGCGGTATCGATCAGGTCGGCACTTGCCATCCTTTTTTCGAACCCCGTGGCGATCAGGGCCCGGGCCAAAGTTTCTGGATGGCCCGGCGCCGTGCGGTACAGGGCGGCCAGCGCGATGGCTCGAACGTGTTTATCCGCATCGTGGATCGCGAGCTGGGCCTGATGGAGGCCAACAACGATGCGTTGAGCATCCGCCTGACCTGCAGCAACCGTGACCTGCCCCTGCTGTTGCCGTTCGGTGGCGAGCGCGGCGATTTCAACATCCCGGGCAACTCGGTGATCAAGGACATCCGCTGCCTGCGCAAGCCCACCGCCACCGCTCGCGTACCCCTGGGTAACGGCGTGATCTGGCGGCTGATTTCGCACCTGTCGCTCAACCACATGTCGCTGGTGTCCCGAGGTCGCGAAGTGCTGCTGGAGCTGCTATCGCTCTACAACTACCGAAACGTGTCGGCGATCCGCAAACAGATCAACGGCATCGTCTCGGTGAGCAGCGAGCCTGTGGTCGCACGCATTGGCCACCCACGGCCGAACTTCGTGCGCGGCGTCGGCATCACCCTCAATTTCGATGAAAGCCAATACACCGGCAGCGGTGTGTTCCTGTTCGGCATGGTGCTCGATCACTTCTTTGGTCAGTACTGCTCCATGAACAGCTTTACCCAATTAACCCTTCGCACCTTGCAGCGCGAAAAGAGAGTCGTCCAATGGCCACCGCGAACCGGCGATCAACCCCTGGTCTGATCGACCAGGCACGGGCTGAGCCGCACCGATTCGAGTTTTTCCAGTTGGTGCGCTTGCTCCGCCTGCATTACAGCAGGACCGGGCGCATGGACCTGCAAACCCGACCGCACGAAGACCCCCTGCGTTTTCGCTCGCAGCTGTCGCTCAACTTCCCGGCCAGTGAAGTCAGCGACCTGCAGTTCGAGCGTGAAGGCAAGGTGTCCGTGGCCGGCCTGCCGCTGTCCGAGATGCAAGTGACCTTCATGGGGCTGGTCGGGCCGTCGGGCGTGTTGCCGCGCCCCTACACCGAGCTGTTGATCGAGCGGCACATCCAGTACCGGGATGACGCGGCCCATGCGTTCCTCGACATCTTTTCGCACCGCATGACCACGCTGTTCTACGAGGCCTGGCAAAAGTACAAGTTCTACATCGAGTACGAACGCAACGGCACTTCGGACTTCGACCGTTACCTGCTCAACCTGGTGGGCTTCGGCCCCGAGGCGCAGAAGCAGAAATTCGACAGACAAGGCTCGCCCCTGCGCCGGGAATTGTTCAGCTATTTCTCCGGCCTGTTCGCGCAGAAACCGCGCAACGCGCTGAACCTGGAAGCGATGCTGTCGTTCTACTTTTCGCTGCCGTTCAAGGTCAAGCCGTTTGCCGGTCGCTGGCTGAAACTCGACGCCAGCCAATGCACGCAACTGGGGCGCAAGAACGCCGTGCTCGGGCAAAGCGCCGTCGCCGGCAACCGGGTCTGGGACTACCAGTCGTGCGTGCGCATCGAGTTGGGTCCGCTGGAACTGGCCGACTATCAACGCTTCCAGCCAGGCACCGAGGACTACCAGAAGCTGGTGGAACTGGTGCGTTTCTATGTCGGTGCGGAGCTCGACTTCCAGTTGGCACCCAAGCTCAAATCCAAGGCCGTACCGGTCGCCCGCCTGGGCAACGTTTCCCTGGGCAGGCTCGGCTGGCTCAAGCGACCAGGCGTCGACGTGGAGCCATCCCGCTGCGCCCTCTTCCACATTCCTTTTGATGGGGTCTCCCTGTGAACCTGAAGTCCCTGTTTGCCAAGCTCAACGACACCAGCCGTGCCGCCACTGAAAGCGCCGCAGCCCTGTGCCTGTCGGAACACCACTACGATGTCGAGATCGAGCACCTGTTGTTGCAGTTGCTCGATGGCCACGACAACGACCTGCCGGCCATCCTGCGTCATTACGACGTGGTGCCTGAGCGCTTGCAGGCGCAATTGGTGACGGCACTGGGGACGTTCAAGAAAGGCAATACGCGCACCCCGGCGCTGTCGCCGCACCTGACCCGCCTGATCGAACAGGCGTGGGTCCTGGCCTCCATCGAGTTCGGCCAGGCGCAGATCCGCACCGGCCACCTGTTGCAGGCCCTGCTCGATGACGATGAGCTGCGCCGGGTGGTGATCGCGGGTGCGGCTGAACTTGAGAAAATCAACGCCGACGATCTGCGCGTGAACCTCAACGCCCTGGTGGAAGGCAGCGCCGAATCGGCCCTGGCCAAACCGCCGAGTGATGTCGCCAGCACGATCAAGGGCAATGGCAAGACACCGGCCCTGGATCAATACACCATCAACCTCACGCAAAGCGCTCGCGAAGGCCGGATCGACCCGGTGCTCGGTCGCGAGTTCGAGGTGCGGCAGATGGTCGACATCCTCACCCGCCGCCGCCAGAACAACCCGATCCTTACCGGTGAAGCCGGTGTCGGCAAGACCGCCGTGGTCGAAGGCCTGGCCCTGCGCATCATCCAGGGTGACGTGCCGTCGGTGCTCAAAGGCGTTGCCATCCACACCCTGGACCTGGGCCTGTTGCAGGCCGGTGCCGGGGTGAAAGGCGAATTCGAAAACCGCCTCAAGTCGGTGATCGAAGAAACCAAGCGCAGCCTGCACCCGATCATCCTGTTCATCGACGAAGCGCACACCCTGATCGGTTCGGGCGGCCAGGCCGGGCAGAACGACGCCGCCAACCTGCTCAAGCCAGCCTTGGCCCGGGGCGAGCTGCGCACCATCGCGGCAACCACCTGGGCCGAGTACAAGAAGTACTTCGAGAAGGATGCCGCCCTGGCCCGCCGTTTCCAGGTGGTGAAGGTCGAAGAGCCGGACGAAGACAAGGCGATCCACATGCTGCGCGGCCTGCTGGCCAGGATGCAAGAGCATCACAAGGTCACGGTGATGGACGAGGCGCTGGTGCAGGCCGTGCGCCTGTCCAATCGCTACATCACCGGGCGCCAACTGCCGGACAAGGCCGTCAGCGTGCTGGACACCGCCTGCGCCCGCGTTGCCCTGGGGCAATCGGCGCAGCCGGGGCCGCTGGAAGACTGCAAGCGCCAGATCGACAACCTGCAGGCGGAGATCTCGGTACTGCAGCAGGAAGCCGCCAAGGGCAGTGACCATGCCCGTCGCCTGACCGCCCTCAATACCGAACTGCTGGGTGAAAAGCAGACTCGCGATGCCCTCGAACAACAGTGGCAACGCGAGCTGCAACTGGTGGAACAACTCGGCGCCCTCAGCCATCCGGAGAACCAGGCACCGGATACACAAGAGATTGCCGCGGTGCGCGCCGAACTGGCCAGCGTCCAGGGTGAACAACCGCTGGTGCATGCCTTGGTGGATGGCGGCACCATCGGCGAAGTGATTTCCGGCTGGACCGGCATCCCGCTGGGCAAGATGCTGCGTGACGAAATCGACACCGTGCAGCGCCTGCCGGCACTGCTGGGCGAGCGGGTGCTCGGCCAGGACCACGCACTGCAGGAAATCGGCAAGCGCATCAAGATTTCCCGCGCCCGCATGGAAGACCCGAACAAACCCATCGGCGTGTTCCTGTTGCTCGGCCCGAGCGGCGTCGGCAAGACCGAAACCGCACTGGCCCTGGCCGACACCCTGTACGGCGGCGAGCGAAACCTGATCACCATCAACATGTCCGAGTACCAGGAAGCCCATACCGTCTCCAGCCTCAAGGGCTCGCCACCGGGTTATGTCGGCTATGGCGAGGGCGGCGTGCTGACCGAAGCGGTGCGACGCAAGCCGTACAGCGTGGTGCTGCTCGATGAAGTGGAAAAGGCCCACCCGGACGTGCTCGAACTGTTTTTCCAGGTGTTCGACAAAGGCGTGCTGGATGACGGCGAAGGTCGCGAGATCAACTTCCGCAATACCGTGATCATCCTCACGTCCAACACCGGGACCGAGCGCATCATGCAGTGGTGCCTGAACGCGCAGCAGCAACCGACCCCGGAAGAAATCGTCGAAGGGCTGCGTGACGAGTTGAACCAGGTGTTCAAGCCAGCCTTCCTCGGTCGCCTGACCATCGTCCCCTACTACCCGGTCCAGGACGCGATCCTTGAGCGCATCGTCTCGCTCAAGCTTGCGCGCATTCGCCAGCGCTTCGAGCGCAATCATCAGGCCGTCCTCGGTTATGACGAGGCGCTGGTAAAAGCCATTGCCTCGCGCTGCACCGAGGTCGACAGCGGCGCCCGCAACATCGACAACATTTTGTCCAAGACCCTGATGCCGGAACTGGCCCAGCGGGTCCTGGAGCGCATGGCGCAGGACAAACCGATCCAGAGTCTGAACATCGAGTTGGGCAGCGACGGCGATTTCGCCTATCGCCTGTGCTGATCGGGCATTTACAGGTAGTGGTCATGGACAAGAGAAATTCAGGGAAGCGTCGCGAAAAGACGGCGTTGGCCAAATGCCTGACGGCGGTGGCGATGATGGCGGTACTGAGCGCCTGTGGCGTCACCGACCGGGTTGGCAAACGGGTTGACGACACCTGGGCGGGCGACATGCTGTTCGACGACCAGGAGAAGGTCACCCTGACCTCCGACGGCGGCAACCAGCTCAATCCCGATGCGTCCGGCCAACCGCTTTCGGTGGTGCTGCGCGTGTACCAGCTGACCTCACTGGAGCGCTTTGCGTCGGTCGACGCCGACACACTGTGGGACGACCCGCAAAAAGCCCTCGGCAATACCCTGATCGAGAACCGCGAAATCACCCTGCTGCCGGGCATGGGCCAGGTCGACAAGTGGCCGCTGAACAAGGCCACCGGCTATGTCGGCGTCGCCGCGTTTTTCCGCACCGACGAGAACAGCCGCTGGAAGGTCGCGTTTGACGCCAACTCCCTGCGCAAGGACGGCATCTGGTTCTCCTCCGACGGCCTGCGGGTGCTGGTGGACGACAACAAGGTGTCCGCCGTCAGTGGCGTCGACGTCCTGGACAAACCCAAGACCCAGGAGCAGCTCGCCAAAGCCGCCGCCCTGCCCGACCAGCCGGCCGAGCCCACGCTGACCGAGCGCGTGCAGGACGTCGTGGTGCAGAAGGCCCAGGACCAGGCGAGTGCCTCTGCGCAAAAAGCCGTGGACTCGAAATTGAATTCATTTTTGGAAGGCGCTCAATGAGTAAGCAAAGCCGGGTGATGTGGTCCGAAGGCATGTTCCTTTTGCCACAACATTTCCAGTATCAGGATGAGTTCCACCAGCATCAGCTGGCGCAGGCGACCCTGCGCAACACGCCCTTTCACTGGGGCGTGCAGCTGCTGGAAGTGGACGAGGAAGCCCTCGCCACCGGCTCCCTGCAGCTCAAGCGGCTGAAACTGGTGTTTCCCGACGGCAGCCTGTTCGACGCGCCGCAGCACGATCCGCTGCCGGCCGCCCGCGACCTGAAGGACCTGCTCAAGGGTAACGACCTGAAGGTCTACGCCGCGCTGAAACTGCCGGAGCCCTTCGGCCTGAACTACGTCGAAGACGGCCAGGAGCAGAAGACCGGGCGACGTTTTCGCAAGCAGTTCGACACCTTGCCGGACCTCAACGAAGGCGACCTGGAAAACGAAATCACCAGCCTGCGCCTGAACGTGGTGATGCTGATCGACGGCGACAACCTCGATGGCTACACCTGGTGCCCGATCGCCCGGTTGTCACGCAACAACATCGGCGGCTTCAACCTCGACGGGCATTTCGTGCACCCGACGCTGCACTTGGGCACCCATGACACCCTGATCGGCCTGGGCAAGCGTTTGCTCGGTGCCCTGCAATCGAAAAGCAAGGCGCTGTCGGGTCGGCGTCGCGAGCGCGCCGACCAGATTGCCGAGTTCGGCTCAAGCGACGTGACCCTGTTCTGGCTGTTGAACACGGTGAACCGTGCCCACCCGGCCCTGGCGCACCTGCTCGCGCACCCGCGCCTGCACCCCGAGCGCCTGTATCTGTTCCTGGCAGAACTGGCCGGCGGCTTGCTGACGTTCTCGCTGGACACCCAGCTCAACGACATTCCCGAGTACGACCACCACGACCCCGCGGCCTCGCTGGTCAGGCTCGACGAAATGATTCGCGTGCTGCTCGACAACGTGGTGCCGAACCAGTGCGTGGTGATCAACCTGACCCAGACCAAACCCTCGTACTGGCAAGGGCAGTTGCACGATCCACGGCTGGCGGAGGCGGATTTCTACATTTGCGTGCACGCCGACATGCCGGGCGCGAGCCTGCTGGAACTGGTGCCACGGGCGTTCAAGGTCGGCTCGCCGGAAGACATCGAAGTGGTGGTCAACAGCGCCATGCCGGGGGTCACCCTCAATCATTCGACCCGCCTGCCCAATGCGATTCCGGTGCGACTGGACAATCACTACTTCTCCATCGAGCCCCATGGCCGGGTGTATGAACGAATGATGAGTGCCCAGGCCATCTCCTTCTATGCGCCCAGCGCGTTCACCAACCTCAAGCTTGAACTGATGGCGGTACTCAAATGACCGAAGCCGTAATGCAAGGCGCCGTTGCCGCCGCCCGTGAAAAACCGACGCTCAAGGACCTGGTGCAGGACTTCATCAGCATGGCGCTGATCGTGCGCAAGGGTCGCCAGGTGACGTCGGTCAGCGCCTTCGAGGCGAGCGTCGACAGCTTCTTCAAGGCGCTGGAGCTCGATGCCCGTGGCGCCAACTACAGCGTTGAACAGGTCAAGGACACCCAGTACGCCCTGTGTGCGTTCCTCGATGAAAGCGTGTTGCGCTCCGGGGACAACGAACTGCGGCGGCACTTTGAACTGCAACCCCTGCAGTTCCGCTATTTCGGCGTGCACCTGGCGGGCGAAGGCTTCTTCGAAAAAATCGATGCACTGCGTGGCGACGTCAAGCAGAACCTCGATGTGCTCGAGGTGTACCACCTGTGCCTGGCCCTGGGTTTCGAAGGCAAGTTCAGCCTCGGGCAAAAGGACCAGCTGCGCTACCTGGCCAATACCCTGGGCCAGGACATCGCGCGTTTTCGCAAGACGCCCAAGGCCCTCTCGCCTGACTGGGCATTGCCCGACCAGGTCTCGCAGATGCTGCGCCATGAAGTACCCCTGTGGCTCTACCTGGCGCTGATTGCGCTGGTCTGCGCCGGGGTCTACCTGACGCTGGACTGGCTGCTGGGCAAAGACGTAGCCGCGTTGTCCGAACAAATCAGCCAGCTGTTCAGTGCCTGAGCACAGGTCAGGTAACCGAGTCAGGAAGACATGAAGACATTATTGCGTTCGTTGAAAAGTTTTTGGTTCCTCGTTCCCGTCCTGTGGCTGGCGAGCCTGGCGGTCTGCTGGTTCGTGGCCCCGCACGTGAGTTGGCTGCGCGGTTATGCGCTGGAGGCGATGGCGCTGATCAGCGCCTTCTACCTGCTGGTCATTGTGCTGCGTCAGTACAAGCGCATCCGCGCCGAGCACAACCTTGAGAACCTGGTACAGATCGAAGTCGATCGCTCGCTCAAATCCTCGGGTGAGTTCCGCGACCAGCACGTGCTGCGCGAACGCCTCAAGCACGCCATTGCGATGTTGCGCACCGACCGCTCGGCCGGTGGCGGCGGCTCGTCGGCGCTTTATGATTTGCCTTGGTACCTGGTGATCGGCATGTCCGCGGCGGGCAAGACCTCGCTGCTGACCCGCTCGGGCCTGTCCGCCAGCATTGCCAGCAGCGCCAACGACACACAAAGCGGCACCCAGCATTGCGATTGGTATTTCAGCCCCGAGGCCGTGATGATCGACACGGCCGGCCGATACCTGCGGGACGACCCGTCAGCCAGCGAATTCGCCGCCTTCCTGCGGCTGCTGAAAAAGCAGCGCAGCAAGGCCGCGGTCAACGGCCTGGTGTTGGTGGTGAGCCTGCCCGAATTGCTGGCGTGCAGCGCTTCCGAGCGCAACGAACTCGCCGCACAACTGGTATCGCGCATCGAGGAATACAACGATTGCCTGGGCGCCAATCCACCGATCTACCTGATGCTGAGCAAGACCGATCAATTGCCGGGTTTCAGCCAGGCGTTTGAAGGCCTGGACCTGAACGAGCGCCAGCAACCGCTGGGCATGACCTTCGGTTTGTCCGAGATCCGCAACCAGGGCCTGCGCCCGGTGCTGGATGCCAAGCTGGCCAACCTGCACGGTCATATACGTCGCCACGTCGACGCCCAGATGATTGCCCTGGGCGCCGATGCCGACAGCGCGCTGCTGAACTTCCCGAACTATTTCGCCGAGCTTTCCGGGGTGCTGGAGCAGTTCCTCCAGCACTTCGCCGAAACCCGTCGCAGCGGTGCGCCACTGTTGCTGCGCGGGCTGTATTTCACCAGCGCCCTGCAGACTGATCAGCAGTTGAGCCAGGTGTATGAAGACGACCTGGCCGAGTCGTTCGCCTTGCAGCCAGCCCCCGAGCAGCAGCCGCACAGCAGCGGCAAGACCCTCAGCGACCGCAGCTACTTCATTACTGATACGTTCCGTCGGGTGATCTTCCCGGATCGTGACCTGACCCTTTATCAATCGCGCCTGGGCAAGAACACCTCCGCCAGCCCTGCCCTGTTGGGCCTGGCGGTACTGGCCGGTGTTGCGTTCATCGGCTGGCAAGCGCTGTCGTTCCAGAACAACCGGCAGTGGCTGGCCGCATTGCGCGAGCAACTGAGCGAACTGCAACAAGCCCCGGACCGTGCCGAGTTACTCGCCTCGGGCCAGGGCCTGGAGCTGCTGCGCGAGCAACTCACAGCCATCGAAAGGCACCGTGCCAACGGCGTGCCGCTGCAATTGAGTGCCGGTCTCTATCGTGGTGACGACATCTACCTCGTTGCGCAGACCGCTTACTTGCAGCAACTGCGCACCCAGGCGCTGGAACCCGTCACCGTGCAACTGCAATTGCAGATGCGCACCTTCAATGAATTCGCCAGGACCATGGATGCGCAGAACAGCTATGCGCCCGCGCCAAACAAGGCCAAAGCCCGCGCGTCGGGCCAGAAACTGCCGACCCGATTGAACAACCTGCCGCGCAGTAGCGGTGATGTCGCCAGCCGCCTGACCGGTGCCGCCAAGGGTGCCGCGAACAAGGTACGGGGCGAAGCGCTGACGGCGCTGCGCAACCCTGCCACCGCGAGCGATGCCGCGGATCTGTCGGCGACCACCGGCGGGCTGTCGTTGTCCGAAGAAATGCTCGGCCGGCTGGATGAGCGCCAGGTCGCGTCCATCATCGAATCCTATAATGCGCTGAAGCTCTACCTGATGCTCACGCAACCGGCCACCCACCCGGACCCTGAATTTGTCGGCGCTGCGTTGCCGGTGGCCTGGGCCAATACCGCCAGTGCCGACCATCCTGTCAGCATCGAGGTGATTGAGGACAACTCGCCGGTCTATGTGCAATTGCTCAAGAATGGCCAGGCACCGGCCTTGTCGCGTAACGAGCAGCTCATCAGCGAAACCCGCAACAGCCTGAAGTCCTTCATGATTTCCAGCTCGCTGGTGGACCGTGAATACCTGCGCCTGCAACTGGAATCCAGCCGTCAGTTCCCGGCCGTTGGCTTGAGCGACCTGGTGCCGCTGCCCGGCCGCCAGCTGCTGTACGGCAGCGAAGCGGTCCCGGCGATCTTCACCCGCCAGGGCTGGGAACAGTTCGTCAAGCCTGAGCTGATCAAGCTGGTGTCGGGCAATCTGCAAAACGAAACGGACTGGGTGCTCGATGGCGAAGGCGGCGACAGCATCGTGCAGAAAGCCAACTTCATCCGTGAGTTCATGACGCGCTACAAGCGCGACTACACCCAGGCCTGGTACACCTTTGTCGACAGCGTTGGCGTTCGTCATTTCACCGACATGGCCAATGCCACCCAGCAACTGTCGCTGCTCAGCGACGTGCAGAACTCGCCGGTGAAAACCCTCCTGGCGGCGGTCAACGACAACACCCAGTGGGACGTCCCTGCCCCCCGCGAAACCCTGCAGGCGGGCAACAAGCCCGATGACGGGTTCTGGAGCAGCGTCAGCGGGATCTTCGATGGCAAGAACACGGCGCCCGGTGCGCTGGTATCGCCTCTGCCGGCGGTCGACGACGGCAGCCTGGCGAAGCGTTTCGAACCGGTATCGCGGGTGTTCGCCGTGCAAAACGCCGAAGGCGCCGACAGCACGATCATGGACCGCTACCTCGCGGCCTTGCGCAAGCTCAAGGTGCGGATGAACAACATCCAGCGCTCCCAGGACGTTGGCAAGAGCAGCAAGCAGCTGATCAGTGAAACCCTCGAAGGCCAGCCGAGCGAAGTGACCAGCGTGCGCAACTATGTCGAGACCACCGTCGACACCAGCCAGGGCGGCCTGTCCGATTCGTTGCAGGGCCTGTTCAGCCTGCCGATCCAGTTTGCCTGGGAAACCCTGCGCGACCCGGCCGGCCAACAGATAGCCAAGGCCTGGGCGCAGCAGATCGCCAAGCCCTGGGAGCAGGTCATGGCGCACCGCTACCCGATTGCGCCAGGCAGCCGCAATGAAGCCTCGGTCAAGGATCTGCAGCGTTTCGTCGACCCGGAATCCGGGCTGCTGCCGAACTTCAAGCGCAACGAGATCGGCAACCTGTCCGGTGGCGAAGGCCTGGGGATGAGCAGCAACAGCAAGGCCACGCCGCTGGTCAACCCGAACATGGTCAACAGCATCGACAAGGCCAGTTCGTTGGGCCAGGTGATCGCCAGCCTGTCGGACCGCGACAACGGCTTCGAGATCATGCTCGAGCCTTCCGCCAACCTGACCGACATCATCTTCACCCTCGATGGCCAGGTGCAGCACTACCGTAACGGCCGGACCAGCTGGAGCCGTTTCTCCTGGCCGGGCACGACCACCACGCCGGGCGCACGCCTGGATGTGGTGACCCTGAGCGGCGAGCGCATCACGGTGTTCGACTACCCGGGCCGCTGGGGCCTGCTGCGCATGAACGACAGCGCACGGGTCAGCGATCTCGACGGCATCCAGCAACGCTTCAGCTGGAACACCGGCAGTGGCCCGGTCAGCCTCGCCGTGCGCAACTACGGCGGCGTCAAGCTGACCGACCTGGCGAACGTCAAGGCGCTGAGCGCGCTCAATGCCAAAGAAGGTCAAGCGCTGTGAGCCGGCGAACCTTGAAGCGGGGTCGCGGCCAATGATCGGCTGCTTCGGCAAGGTCCCCGCAAGCCCGGACTTCGTCAGCCTGCAAGGTGCGGGCGACGACGTCTGCGAGTTCGACGGCTGGCTGCAAGGCGCACTGGCCGCCCTGCAGCATCGCGACGACTGGCGCGAGCTGTTCGACGCCTTGCCGCTGTGCTTTTTCAGCTACCGCGCGCGCAGCGGCAACTGGTTGCTGGGCGGGCTGATCAGCTCGAAGGATTCGAGTGGGCGGCGCTATCCGTTTTTCATTTTCCAGACCCTCAAGGCCAGCGAAACCGAGCCGCTCGTGAATCCGTTCACCCTGGGCGAACTGTTCAGCGGGCAGATCAGGCCGCTGCTGCACCTGGCCGTCCAGGGCGAGAGCACTTCGGTGCTGTTCGAGCGCATCAAGGCCCTGCGCCCGCTGCAAGGCCAGGACTTCGAGTTGTTCCGGCGCGTGCATGACAAGTTCATGGTGAACTTCAACCTGCGCGACATCAGTACCGCGCTCGAAGGCGCCTACCCGGAGTTCGTCACCAACGCCGTGCTGACCCGGCTGCAGGCCCTGAGAAAGCACTTGGTCCAGGTAACACCGATCGGTATCACCCTGCCCTTGCCGGCGGAAAGGGGCTTGAAAAACCCCACCGCCGATCTGTGGGTCACCTGGCTGACGCACATGACCCCGGAGCGCGCCGTGCCGCACGTCAGCCTGCTGGCGGACGATTTCATGCGCCCCCGGCTGATCTGTTTTGCCTCGCGCCATACCAGCGATGCCTATCGCCTGCTGACCGGCATCAATGACCGCTCGCAGAGCTATGACGTGCTGGCGTCTTTCGACGCCTTTGACGAGCACCACCGCCAACACGCCTTTGCCGAAATCGACCGCCCTCTGGGTGACGTTATCGACCGTTTTGTCGATGCCCTGGATTCGAAGCCTGTATGAACAAGATCAAGTATTACTTCTTGCGCTATCAACCCTACATCCTGGGGGTGTGCTTTTTCCTCACGATCTTCGTGGTGTGGGGCATCGGGCGTGCGTTCGGCTTCAGTTCACTCAACAGCCTGCTGACCGGCATCGGCGTGTTCCTGCTGCTGTCCGCCGGTTATGTGCTGCTGCTCTACCGTGGCGTGTCGCGGCATCACAACCTCGAAGGGCTGCTGCGCGAGGATGCCGACCAGGCCGTGTTGAACGCGAGCCCGGCGGATCGCGAGGAAGTCAGCCTGTTGCGCGAGCGGTTGTTGCAGAGCATCGAGCGCTTGCACAGCAACAAGCCTCGGGGCAGCAACCCCAAGGATGCGCTGTATGCCCTGCCCTGGTACCTGGTGGTCGGCCAGCCGGCCGCAGGCAAGAGCACCATGCTCTACCAGTCGGGCCTCAATTTTCCCTACGCCGAGCGCGAAGGTGTGCGAGTCGCAGGCCTGGGTGGTACGCGCAACTGCGATTGGTTCTTCAGCTCCGAGGCCGTCCTGCTGGACACCGCCGGGCGCTACATGAACAACCAGGAAGAGGCCGGTAAATGGCGCGCCTTCCTGCAACTGCTGCGCCAGCATCGTCAGCGCCGGCCACTCAACGGCCTGATCGTTACCGTCAGCATCCACGACATCCTGCAGACCTCGCTCGAAGATCAGGAGCGCATCGCCAAGCGCCTGCGCGAACGCATCCAGGAAACCCATGCCCTGCTGGAGGTGCGCCTGCCGGTCTACCTGGTGTTCACCAAGTGCGACCTGGTGCCGGGTTTCACCCCCTTCTATCGTCAACTGGACGAAACCGCCCGCGGCGAAGTGATGGGCAAGACCTTCTCCCACAAAGGTTACGAGCAGGCCGACTGGGGGCAGCGCTTCGGCGCCGCGATGGACGAGTTGGTCAGCTATTGGCAGCAGGTGGCGAGCCAGCAGCTGGTCACGCAGGACATCCAGATCACCCGGCAGGATTCGGCGGTGTATCGCTTCCCGCTGGAACTGGCGGCCCTCAAACCAAGGCTGCAACTGTTCGTCGACGCCCTGTTGCGCGCCAACCCTTATCAAAGTGCGGAACTGCTGCGCGGCTTCTATTTCACCAGCGCCCTCGACGCCGACCAGCCGGAATCGGGCGGGCACGCACGGCAGGTGACTGAACGCTTCTCGCTGGAGGGTGAGCGGGAGATCGCCAACGGCAACGCTCAACCGCGCCCGCTGTTCATCAATAGTCTGTTCCGCAAAGTCATCATTCCTGACCAGCACCTGGTGGCGCTGTACACCACCAACCACCGCGAGCGTCGGCGCAAGGCGACCTGGATCGGCGCTGCCGCACTGGTCGCAGTGCTGCTGTGCAGCCTGTTGGGCTGGTCGTTTGTGAACAACCGAAACACCTTGCACAGCCTTTCAGCAGAACTGACCCAGGCGGTAGCCGATGACCGCTCCGCCACCTTGCAGTACACCGCCTGGCAAACCCTGGATCGCCTGCGCTTCTGGACCGCGCATTACTACGCGCAGCACCACGACGAAGGTGTGCCGCTGCGCATGCGCCTGGGACTCTATCAAGGCTACAAGGTAGAACCACTGGTGCGCAGCCGCTACTTCGACCGGCTGGAAAGCGTGATGCTCAAGCCCACGGCCGACAACCTGACCCGCTCGTTGTATTTGCTGACCACCCTCAAGGTCTATCAGCGCAATGCCAAGGAATTGATGCCGGTGACCGGCGTGGACAGCGTCGAACCCAAGGCGTTGCCCAATGACAACCGGGCGCAATCCATTGCGCAGTTCGGCAAGGCGACGCTGGACACCTACGTGATGCTCTCGCGTGCCCAGCGGGAAAAGGCCGACCCTGGGTTCCTGAAAGCGAAGATCCCGGACTACTGGTACCCGGCGATGGCCCGCCAGGTCGGCAATGCCAGTGTCGCCGCCGCGGACTATGAGTTCGCCAGCCGCCAGATCAACTTCTACAGCGACCAGATTCACGAGCCCGACGTGCCGCGAATCCTCGACAACGCGTTCCTGGTCTCCAGCTCGCGCAATTACATCAACAGCCTGCTGACCCAATCGCTGCGCTCGATCGAAACCATCACGCTGGAGTCGGACACCCTGTTCGCCTTTGGCCGAGCCGACTTCCAGAGCCTGAAGAATGAAGGCCAAGGCCAGCTGAGTGCGATCGCCGGCAAGCTGCTCAGCACCCCCAATGTCGGGAAAATCATCATCGCCGGGCACGCCGATCAACTCGGCGATCCCCAGGGCAACCTGCAGGTTTCCCGGCAGCGGGCACAAACCATCAAGACCTATCTGGTGGGCAAAGGCGTACCGGGCGAACTGGTCGAGGCCGTCGGCGAAGGCAGCACCCGGCCCCTGGTCAAGTGCGACATGCAACAGCCAAGGACCCAGCTGATCCGGTGCCTGGAGCCTAACCGACGGGTAGAAATCGAGGTGCGGGCGCTCAACTGAAACGCCGCATCCGATGGAGAAAAATCGCTGCCCGGGCCGATCCCGGGTTGGCGCAACAAGCCTCTGTTGATCGATTCAAAGAGGTTAAAGCGAAGGGCTGTGATCTGTTTGCAGGTGACATCCTTTTTAATGAAGGTAAGGAGAAAGTAAAAATGGCATTTGACGCATACATCCAGATCGACGGCATTCCAGGCGAAGTACTGGACGACAAGCACAAGGATTGGATCGAAGTGCTGGGCTACGAGTACGGCGCCACCCAGGCGACCTCCGCGACAGCCAGCTCTTCGGGTGGCGCCTCGTCGGAGCGTGTGGCATTGAGCGACTTCAGCATCCGCAAAGCCGTGGACAAGGCTTCCGCCAAGCTGTTCGAAGCCTGCTGCAAGGGCACGCACATCGCCAAGATCCAGTTGAACGTCAACCGCGCCGGTGGCGACAAGGTGACGTACCTGACCATCAACCTGGAAGAAGTCGTGGTGTCTTCCGTCAAGGCGGTCGCTGGCGGTAGCCAGGGCGGCGAAGACAAAGCGGTGGGCGACCTGCCGATCGAAGAAATCAGCTTCAACTTCGCTCGCATCAAGACCACCTACACCCAGCAGAGCCGTGCCGACGGCCAGGGCGGCGGTAACGTCACCGGTGGTTGGGATCGCACTGCCAACAAGGTTTTCGCGTAAAACCCTGGCAATAACGGACCGCGAAAGCGGTCCGGTTTCAGCACCGCGCCCGCGAAAGCGGGCACGGTGTTCTTTTATTCCGATCCGAGTTGCCTATGTCTGAATTTCTCAACGACCTTTCGCTGGCCGAACTGACAGCGCCCATCAACGGCGGGAGCGGCGAAGACCTGAGCTTTTCCACCTTGTTCGACCAGGTGAAAGAAGCGCGGCGAGCAGACCCCGATTATCTGACCCAGGGTGACTGGCAAACCGACCTCAAGTCTTCGGACTGGGACCTGACCCTCACCCTGGCTGCCCAGGGCCTGGCTCGACAGAGCAAGGACCTGATGCTCGTCGCCTGGCTCAGTGAAGCCTTGGCGCACAAGCACCATTTCTCCGGCATCACCTTTGGCCTGACCCTGGCCGAACGCCTGCTGGACAATTTTTGGACCGGCCTCTTCCCTTCCCTCGAGGATGGCGTCGATGAACGCGCGGCCCGCCTGGCGTGGATGAAAACCACCCTGGCGGATGTGGTGGGCGGATTGCCCATCACCCAGGGCCAAGCGTACGGCCTGCTGCGGTACGACGAATCCCGGCACGTCGAAAACCTGGCGTTGCAGAACCCCCAGGCCATGCGTGCCGCTCTCGACGAAGGCAAGATCAACGCCGAGGTGTTCCAGCGTTCGGTGGTGCTGACCGACTCCGATCACCTGCGCCAGAAGGCCGGCGAAATCGCCGCCAGCCTCAATGCCTGCGAGCAACTGCAGAGCACCGCCGACAGGCTGTTCGGCCAGGACGCGCCGAGTTTTGCCGGGCTCCATGACGTGTTGTCCCGCGCAGGCCAACTGGCCGAAAAACTGCTCAAGGATCGCGGTATCGAACTGCACCCGGCCCCTGTCGCGCCCACCGCGGTCGTCGGCGAAAGCGCCGGCGCACAACCTGAAGGTGCAGCAATGACCCAGACCCAGCAAGACATTCCCGTCACGCCGCTGCGCACCACACCGCAAACCCGCGACGAGGCATTCACCCTGCTGGCGGGTATCGCGCAGTACTTCAAGCAGACCGAGCCCCAGAGCCCTGTTCCCTACCTGATCGAACGTGCGATCAAATGGGGCAACATGCCACTGGAGGGTTGGCTGAGCGATGTGATCAAGGACAGCAACGTGGTGGACAACATCCGCGACGTGCTGGGGACGAAGTCTTGATGGCAGGCCGACAGTTGAAAAACTGCAGGCAAAAAAAATCCCGGGCAGCTGATGGACGCCCGGGACTTAAAAATGCATAAACCGTGGTGGTGAACGCGGGGCGGATATTACGCAATATTTCGCCCTGTAACAAGATATTATCGTTAACCGTTCAGTTACTAAGATCTCTAAGCTGTTATATATCCAGATATTTTTTACGGTTAACCTCGAAACTACCTTAACTACAAGAACCAGCGATACTCACGGGCACTGATCTCATTCAAGAATGCCAGATGGTCCTGGCGCTTGTTTTCGCAATACACATTGACGAATTCCGCGCCCAAACCTTCACGCAGTTTTTGGTGGTTTTGCATGGACTGCACCGCTTCGAGCATCTCCAGCGGGAAGTCGATGCCACTGTTGCGGTCTTCGTTGAGCGGGGCGATCGGTTCGTGACCCTGCTCGAGGCCTTGTTCCATCCCCACCAGGATAGCGGCGAGTACCAGGTACGGGTTGGCGTCGGCGCCGGCGAGGCGATGTTCGACCCGCAGGTTCCTGGCGTCCGACTCCGGCACCCGCAGGCACGCGTCCCGATCCTCGAAGCCCCAACTGGCGCGCGAGGCGACGTTCACCGTGGCGCTCAAGCGCCGCATCGCGTTGTGATTCGGCGCGAAGATCGGCATGCAGTGTGGCAACACATCCAGGCAACCGGCCACCGCATGGCGCAACGCCTGTTGCCCTTTCGTCGCCAGCAGGTTGTTGCCCGCCTCGTCGTAAAGGCTCACATGCACATGCATGCCGCTGCCGGGGTGCTGCAAGTAAGGCTTGGCCATGAAACTGGCGCGGTAGTTGTGCTTGAGGGCCACGCCGCGCGTGCTGCGACAGAACAAGGCGGCCCAGTCGGCGGCGCGCAGGCCATCATCGAGATGACCGAAATTGATTTCGAACTGGCCAGGGCCGAGTTCGGCGGTGATCACCGTGGCATCGATGCCTTGGGCACGCGCGGTCTCGACCATTTCATCGAGCACCGGGGCAAAGCGCGAGAGGCGTTCGATGTGCATGTTCGGCTGGTCGTCCGCATCGCCGGTCAGCGGGTCGCGGGCAAACTGCGGCAAGCCATCACGCAACTGGCTATCGAACAGATAGAACTCCAGCTCGAACGCCACCACGGGAAAAATCCCTTTGCGGCCAAGCCGAGCCAGCACCTGGGCCAGGACCTCACGGGGTTCGAATTCGATCGGTTTTTCCGTGCCGTCGGAGGTGATCAGCATCTGTCCCAGCGGTTGCTTCTCCCAGCTCACCAGCTTGAGCGTGCCCGGCACCAGGCGGCGCAACGCGTCCGGATCGCCATCGTTGAAGCAGTAGTCGCCGATCTTGAACAGCCCGCCCTGGGTGCCGAGCAACACGCAGTTTTGCGGCAACTTGAGGGCGCTGCCAGCGGCCACTTTTTCAAGCATTTCGATCGGGTAGCGCTTGCCGTAGAAATGCCCGGGAATGTCCAGGGAAATCAGGTCGACATGGCGCACCTCGGGGTAGCGCTGACGAAACCCACGCACTTCGGCCAGCAGATCAGAGCACACAGCATCCATCGTTTTGTTCCTTGCTTGTTTTATCAGGTGTAGACCCAGAGCACGCGGGTCAGTTGGGCCGAGAGGTTGCCGTAGCGGCAGTGGGCATGACTGGCCAGTTGAAAGCTGTCGCCGGCGCGCAGGGTCACCGGATCGTCATCATCCAGCCACAGGGTCAGCTCGCCTTCCAGGACATAACCGCCCTGCTCCGAGCTGTCCTTCATGTGCCGGTCACCGCTGCTGGCACCGGGTTCCAGCTGGCTTTCGAGCATGGAAAAGGACGCGCGCATTTTTGGCGAGACCAGGATGTCGGTGATGCCGTCGGCGTAATACAGGGTGCGGCGCTCATCCGGCCGGGTCACCCAGGGCAGCGCCATGGGTTTTGGCAGGCTGTAGAAATAAGTGGTCGGCACGCCGAGGGTCTCGCTGATCGCGGTCAAGTCCGCCACCGTGGGGCGGGACAAGCCGCGCTCGACCTGGGAGAGAAACCCCACGGAACGGCCGATCTTGTCGGCCAGATCCTTCAAGGTGTACTTCTTGTGCTTGCGCAGGTCCTGGATCAGGATCGCCAGCGCCGAAATCTCTTCTTGCATGTCCATCTAAAGGCTTCCAGAAGTGGCCGATTCAAATGCTGTCGCGCAGCCGGTACCAGGCTTTGCCGATGGCTTCCAAGGGTGCTGCCATGTATTTTCCGCCGGGAAAGCTGCCATTGGTCAAACCCTGGTACAACGCCAACTCATCCGGCTGGCCGAGAATGGCGTCGGACACCGCCCGCGCCCCGGCCAGGGTCGGCAGCACGCCGTGCCCGGAGTAGCCCTGCAACCAGTACAGGTCGCCGCGTCGACCGATGTCGGGCGTGCGCTTGAGCGTCAGGTCGATGTGCCCGCCCCAGGCGAACTCCAGTTCAATGCCTTTCAATTGTGGAAACACCCGTTCCAGGCACGGCCGGGTTGCACTGGCAATGTCCTTGGGCATGCCACCCAGATAGGTGCAACCGCCGCCGAACAGCAGCCGGTTGTCCGGCGTGCGGCGGAAATAATCGAGCACGAACTGGTTGTCCGTGACGCAGGCGTTGCTCGGTAGCAGCGCAGTGGCCTGGGCATCGGACATCGGCGCCGTGGCAACCTGATAAGTCCCAACGGGCAATACGCAACTCGCCAGCTGCGGGTCGAGCCGGTCCAGATAGGCATTGCAGGCCAGTACCAGGACATCGGCGCGGATGCGTCCGCGATCAGTGGTCACCACGTAGCCGTTTTTGTCCTCGCGATAATTCAACGCCTTGCTTTGTTCATGAATCACGCCACCGGCCTGCTCGATCGCAGCGGCTAGCCCCAGCGCCAGTTTCAACGGGTTCAGGTGCCCGCCTTCGGGATCGAACAGGCCGGCATGATAGCGCTGACTGGCCACCCACTCGGGCAACTGGGCGCGCTCGATGAAGCGCAAACCGTCATGTCCCCATTTGTGGCTGGCCTCGTGTTGCCATTCGGTCAACAGGCTGACCCGGCGTGGCATCACCGAGGTCCACAGGTGGCCGGGTCGGTAGTCGCAATCGAAGCCATGGCGTTCGGGTAATTGGCGCAACTCTTTTGCTGCCCAGCGCATGCCGTCCCACAGCCGCCGGGCGCGTTCGTGACCCAGGGCGGCTTCCAGGGGTGGCATGTCACAGGACCAACCGAGAATAGCCTGGCCGCCATTGCGTCCTGATGCGGCCCAGGCGACGCGGCTGGCTTCCAGCAAGGTCACGCGTTTGCCGGCCAGGGCCAGGCGCAGCGCTGTGTGCAAACCGCTGAAGCCGGCGCCGATGACCAGCACGTCGGTGCTCTGCTCGCCTTCCAATGCTGCTCGATTGACCAGGCGATCGGCGCAGGTGTGGGCGTAGTAGCTGGCGACATGCTCGGTGGATTGCTGAAACATTTACCGGCTCCATGAAATTTTATAGTTTTAATTTCATGAAAAAATACAGGTTTAATTTCATACACGCAAGGTTGGTATCTTCGTTGGGGATGACTTGGCGGCCTGACAGATGACCCCTCTCCCACGGCCGCCCCCGATCCACTGTAGGAGCTGGCTTGCCAGCGATGGTCGTCAACGATGACGCGGGGAGCCTGATACCCCGCGTCATCGTTGACCTCCATCGCGAGCAAGCTTGCTCCTACAGGTAAGGGTGAAACCATACAAGTTGCGCCTACAGGCATTTCATCGCGACGTTTTTCAACCCATAAATTTCCCACCAGTTAAAAAACTTTCACAAAAACCTCTGGACGCACCCCCAGCATTCCCTTTATAAAGCCACCAACAGGAATATTTTATTCCTACCAAGAAAATGCGCTCAAGGAATGAGCCTCGCTGTCCGCTGACATTTTTTCGCTATGCGATGAGCTGCCGCCATCATCCCGAGGACGTGTCATGCAACACGAGAAAAACCATTTCATCATCAAGATCACCTGTCCCGCGGTGTCCGGCATTGTCGCGGCCGTCACCACTTTCCTCGCGGACAACGGTTGCTACATCGGGGAGATGGCGCAATTCGACGACGATTTCAGCGGCCGCTTTTTCATGCGCGCGGTGTTCCGTTTCAACGATGGCCATGCCGGGGATATCCAGCAGATCAAGGACGGTTTCAGCGACGTCGCCCAGGCCTTTGACATGAATTGGGAACTGCATGACACCCGCGAGCCCATGCGCGTGCTGCTGATGGTGAGCAAGTTCGACCACTGCCTGACCGACCTGCTCTATCGCTACCACAAGGGCGAGATGGACATGACCATCACCGCCATCGTCTCCAACCACCTCGACCTGCGGCCGATGGCCGAGCGCGAGGGCATTCGGTTCATCTACCTGCCAGTGACCAAGGACACCAAGGCCCGCCAGGAAGCCGAGCTGATGAAAGTGGTCGACGACACCGGCACCGAGCTGGTGGTGCTGGCGCGCTACATGCAAATTCTCTCCGACGACCTGTGCAAACAACTCTCCGGTCGGGCGATCAACATTCACCATTCGTTCCTGCCCGGCTTCAAGGGTGCCAAGCCGTATCACCAGGCGTATCAACGCGGCGTGAAACTGATTGGCGCCACCGCCCACTACGTCACCAGCGATCTCGATGAGGGGCCGATCATCGAGCAGGAGGTGCAGCGGGTCGATCACGTCTACCTGCCGGACGACCTTGTCGCCACCGGCCGTGACACCGAGACCGTGGCCCTGTCCAAGGCGGTCAAGTACCACCTGGAACACCGGGTCTTCCTCAACCAGGATCGAACGGTGATCTTCCGGTGAACATTCCTCGACTGATTGACGGCAAGGCCGCCGCCGCCCGGGTGTTGATCGAGGTTCGCAAGGACGTCGACAGCCTGCGCGCGCGAGACATCCAGCCGGCCCTGGCCGTAATCCTGGTCGGCAGCGACCCGGCCAGCCAGGTCTATGTGCGCAACAAGATCCTGCGCGCCGAAGAGGTCGGCATCCGCTCCCAGGAACATCGCCTGCCCACAGGCACCCGCACCGAACAACTGCTCGACCTGATCGCCCGCCTGAATGCGGATCACGCGATCCACGGCATTCTCTTGCAACTGCCCTTGCCTGCCCATGTCGATGAACTGCGGGCACTGCAAGCCATCGATCCAGGCAAGGATGTCGACGGTTTCCACAGTGAAAACGTCGGTGGCCTGAGCCAGGGCCGCCCGGTGCTCACGCCCTGCACGCCCAGCGGTTGCCTGTATTTGCTGGAACAGACCTGCGGCGATTTGCGCGGCAAGCACGCGGTGGTGATCGGCCGTTCGAACATCGTCGGCAAGCCCATGGTCGCCCTGTTGCTCAAGGCCGACTGCTCGGTGACCGTGCTGCACTCGCGCAGCCCGGACCCGCAAGCCCTGTGTCGCCAGGCGGACATCGTCATTGCCGCCGTGGGTCGTCCGCGCTTGATCGACGCCAGCTGGCTCAAGCCCGGCGCGGTGGTGATCGACGTCGGCATCAATCGCATCGACGACGCCGGTCGCAGCCGCCTGGTCGGCGACGTCGACTTCGACAGCGCCTTGCCCCAGGTCGCGGCGATCACCCCGGTACCCGGTGGTGTGGGGCCGATGACCATTGCCTTCCTGATGAAAAACACCGTGACCGCGGCCCTTATGCAACACCACAGCCAATCGGAGGCCGTATGCCCTTCAATCTCCTGAAGTACGGGTTGAGTTCCGAGTACCCGGTCGAAGTGGACCTGCCGCCACCGCGCGAGCTTAAATCAAGCTATGACGTGGTGATCATCGGTGCGGGTGGCCATGGCCTGGCCACCGCCTATTACCTGGCGAAATACCACGGCATCAGCAACATCGCGGTGCTGGAAAAATCCTATCTGGGCGGCGGCAATACCGCGCGCAACACGGCAGTGATCCGCTCCAACTACCTCACCAGCGAAGGCGTGCGTTTCTATGCCGAGTCGGTGCGGATGTTCCAGGGCCTGTCCAACGAATTCGATTTCAACATCATGTACTCCGAGCGCGGCCAACTGACCCTGGCCCACACCGATGCCACCGTGCGTTCGTTCCGCCAGCGCGCCGAGGTCAACAAGCACTTCGGCGGGCGCACCGAGATGATCGACCGCCAGCAGATTCGCGAACTGGTGCCCAGCCTCAACCTCGACCCCGGCCACCTGCCGGTGATCGCCGGCCTCTGGCACATCGATGGCGCCACCGCGCGCCACGACGCCGTGGCCTGGGGCTACGCCAAGCAGGCGGCCAAGCGTGGCGTGGAAATCCACCAGCTCACCGAGGTGCAGGACCTGATCATCGAGAACGGTGCGATCACCGCCGTGAAGACCAACCGCGGCACCATCCAGTGCGGCTGCGCGGTGCAGGCGATCGCCGGGCACAGCTCCTTGCTGATGGCCAAGGCCGGGATTCGTTCGCCGATCCAGACCTTCCCGCTGCAAGCCATGGTCACCCAGCCCTTCAAACCCTTTCTCGATCCGCTGGTGAGTTCTTCGGCGCTGCACTGCTACGTGCAACAGACCAGCCGCGGCGAAGTGGTGTTCGGCGGCGGCTCCGATCCGTACCCGCTGTTCAACACCCGTTCCACGCTGGACCTGAAGGAAAGCCTGCTGGCCCACGCCATCGAGATGTTCCCGTTCCTGGCCAACGCCAAGCTGATGCGCCAGTGGGCCGGGATCACCGACATGACCCCGGACTACAGCCCGATCATGGGCCTGTCGCCGGTGAAAAATTACTACCTGGACGCCGGTTGGGGCACCTGGGGTTTCAAGGCCACGCCGATCTGCGGCAAGACCATGGCCGAACTGGTGGCCAGCGGCGGCAAGGTCCCGGAGCTGATCAAGCCCTTTGGCCTGGAGCGCTTCTCGACCTTCCGGCAAGTCAACGAAATGGGCGCAACGGCGGCCAGTCACTGAGGGAGAGCGGACCATGAAAATCATCCATTGCCCGCTCAACGGGCCACGCAATATCAGCGAATTCACCTATGGCGGCGAATTCAAACCCATGCCCGACCCGGTCACGTGCAGCGATGCCGAGTGGGCCGACTACGTGTTCAACACTGACAACCTCGCCGGTGTGGTGCGCGAATGGTGGATGCACACGCCTTCGAGCTACTGGTTTCTCGCGGAACGTCACACCGTGACCGACGAGATCCTGCGCACCTTCGACCCCAAGGAACTTTTCCCCGCCCGCGTCGACTTCAACGCCGCCCAGGAGATCGCCGGATGAACCGCCTACCCGCCCCGATGGGCCTACTGATCGACCGTGACCAGCCGCTTGATTTCAGCTTCGATGGCCAACCCTACCAGGGCCTGCAAGGCGACAGCATCGCCAGCGCCCTGCTCGCCAACGGCCGTTTCCTGATTTCCCGCTCGTTCAAGTACCATCGCCCGCGTGGCCCGCTGACCATGGCCGGGCAGGACGCCAACAGCCTGGTGCAACTGCCCCAGGAACCCAACGTCCTGGCCGATGCACACGCGCTGGCGGCCGGTTTGCAGGTGACGGCGCAGAACGTCAACGGCTCGCTGGACAACGACCGCGATGCGTACCTGGGCAAGTTCTCCAGATTCATGCCGGTGGGCTTTTATTACCGCTCGTTCTACAAGCCCAAGGGCATGTGGAAAGTCTGGGAACCTATCATTCGCAAGAAAGCTGGCCTGGGCGTACTGGACCTCAAGTTCCAGCCCGAATACTACGACAAGGCCTACCTGTTCACCGACCTCGCCGTGATCGGCGCCGGTCCCGCCGGGCTGCACGCGGCACTGACCGCAGCCAATGCCGGGGCCAAGGTGCTGCTCATCGAGCAACAGCCGGTTCTCGGCGGATCGCTGACCTATGCCCGCTTCGACGTCGCGGGTACACGCGCCGACGCCTTGCGCCGCGAACTGCTGGAAGCGGTGCAGCAGCACGCCAATATCCGCATCCTCACAGAGGCGACCTGCAACGCCTGGTTCACCGACAATTACCTGCCGGTGATCCAGGGTAAACGCATGTACAAGGTGCGCGCCCGCCAGTGCCTGGTATGCAGCGGTGCATTCGACCAGCCGGTGGTGTTTCGCAACAACGACTTGCCCGGCGTGATGCTGACCAGCGCCGCGCAGCGCCTGATGAAGCTCTACGCGGTCAAGCCGGGCAAGCGCGCGGTGGTGCTGACCGGCAACGATGACGGTTACCTTGCCGCCCTGGATTTGTTTGACCAGGGCGTGGAAGTCGCCGCGGTGGTAGACCTGCGCCATGGCCCGGGCGATGAAGCCCTGCTCGGCGCGCTGGCGCAACGCAAGATCCCGTGCCAGCGCAACAGCACCGTGTACGAAGCCCTGCACGAAAAAGGCCTGCGCCATGTCAACGGCGTCGACGTGCGCCAGATCACCGCCCAGGGCCAGGTTGCCGAGAGCGGGCAGCGCCTGGCCTGTGACTTGCTGTGCATGTCCGCCGGCTACATGCCGGTCTATCAGCTGCTGTGCCAGGCCGGTGGCAAGCTGGCCTACGACGACCAGCGCGCCGAATTCACCCTCAGCGGGCTGCCGCAAAACCTCGCGGTCGCAGGCTCGGTCAATGGCCGACACCGCCTCGACAACGTGATCGCCGACGGCGTCAACGCCGGTGCCGACGCCGCCGCTGCGCTGGGTCTGGCGGTCGGCGCGCAACGTGCGCCCCTGGGCAGCGAGGTGCGGGTCAACTTCAACTGGCCGATCTTCCCCCACCCCAAGGGCAAGGACTTCGTCGATTTCGACGAGGACCTGCAAGTGGCGGACATCGTCAATGCCACGCGCATCGGCTATCGCGACGTGCAACTGGTCAAGCGTTATTCCACCGTGGGCATGGGCCCCTCGCAAGGCCGCCACTCGGCGCTGCCGACCGCGCGCCTGGTCGCCTGGGCCACCCAGCGCAACATCAGCGAAACCGGAGTGACCACCGCGCGCCCGCCCTTTGTCGCGGAAAAACTGGCCCACGTCGCCGGTCGCGCTTTCGATCCGTATCGCCAAACCCCCATGCATACCCGGCACCTGCAAGCCGGGGCGAAGATGATGCCGGCGGGCATCTGGCAGCGCCCGGCCTTCTACGGCCAGGCCAGGGACCGCGAAGCGTGCATGCAGGCCGAAGCCCTGCACGTGCGCAACAAGGTCGGGATCATCGATGTCTCGACCCTGGGCGGCCTGGATGTGCGCGGCCCGGACGCCGCCGAACTGCTCAATCGCATGTACACCTTCGCCTTCCTCAAGCAGCCGATTGGGCGAAGCCGTTATGCGCTGATGACCAATGAACATGGGGTGGTGATCGACGACGGTGTCTGCGCGCGGTTCGCCGAAAACCACTTCTACGTCACCGCCACCACCAGCGGCGTGGATCGCATCTACCAGCAGATGCTCAAGTGGAACGCGCAATGGCGCCTGGACGTGGACGTCGCCAACGTCACGGCGGCGATCTGCGCGGTCAATGTCGCCGGCCCCGACTCGCGCAAAGTGCTGGAGACAGTCTGCACCGACCTCAACCTGAGCGCCGCGGCGTTCCCCTACCTCGGCGTGCGCCAGGGCACCGTGGCCGGCATCAAGGCCCGGCTGTTGCGAGTCGGTTTTGTCGGCGAACTGGGTTACGAAATCCATGTACCTGCGCGCCATGGCCTCAAGCTGTGGGACGCGCTGATGGAGGCCGGCAAGGCCCATGACATCCGCCCTTTTGGCGTGGAGACCCAGCGTTTGCTGCGCCTGGAAAAAGGCCATGTGATCATCAGCCAGGACACCGATGGCATGACCCATCCGGCGGAAATCGACATGGGCTGGGCGGTCAGTCGCAACAAGCCGTTTTTTGTCGGACGGCGCTCGGTGGACATCCTCCAAGCCCAGCCGCAAACCCGCAAACTGGTGGGCTTCACCTTGCCCAAGGACAGCCTGCAACCGCTTGAAGGTCACCTGGTGCTCAACGGCCTGGACATCAGCGGCAACGTCACGTCCTGCGAGTACTCGGCGAGCCTGGGCAAGATCATCGGCCTGGCCTACGCCGGCATCGACCAGAGCACACCCGGGCAACGGATTGCGATCCGCGTCGAAGGTGGTCGCGTGGTTCAGGCCGAAGTCGTGTCGCTACCCTTTTTCGATCCCGCCAACCTGCGCCAGGAGCTTTGAGCCATGACCAGCCTGACACAACAACACAGCGCCGGTCAGCCGGCCCTCGCCCTCCTGTCCCGCTGTGCGCTGACCGACCTGACCGATCTGCCCCGGGTCGGCTTTCGCGGCGCCGCCAGCGCGCGCTATTTGCAGAGTCGGCACTTCGTGCTGCCGGACGCGCCCAATCGTGCCGTCGCCCAGGTTGACGGCAGCTGGGTGGTGCGTCTGTCCCAGACCGAATACCTGCTGCTGGGCAGTGCCCAGGACCAGGGCGAACGCATTGCCGACGAAGAGGCTCGCTGGGAGTTGGACCATCAAGCCAACTACCTGCTGCCGCGCCAGGACAGCCATGCCTGGTTCCAGCTCAGTGGCGAACATTTGCCCGAGGTCATGGCCAAACTCTGCGGCGTGGATCTGAGCGCGCAGGTGTTCGGCGCCGGCGCCGTGGCGCAGACGTCGGCTGCGCGGATCAACGTGATTGTGATCAATGCTACGTCGGTGCAATTGCCGAAGTTGTTCATCCTTTGTGACCGGGCGTCGACGGCTTACTTTCATGGTGCGTTGCTGGATGCGATGGAGGAGTTTTCGGGCATGGCATAAAAGTGTTTGTGGCCATACGCAGCTTTCGTCTGCGCTGCGGACACCTGTAGGAGCTGGCTTGCCAGCGATGAGGCCGGCACATCCAACATCTCTGGTGACTGACACACCGCCTTCGCTGGCAAGCCAGCTCCTACAAGGGATTTGTGGCCATACGCAGCTTTCGTGTGCGCTGCGGACACCTGTAGGAGCTGGCTTGCCAGCGATGAGGCCGGCACATCCAACATCGCGGGTGACTGACACACCGCCATCGCTGGCAAGCCAGCTCCTACAAGGGATTTGTGGCCGTACGCAGCTTTCGTGTGCGCTGCGGACACCAGTAGGAGCTGGCTTGCCAGCGATGAGGCCGGCACATCCAACATCTCTGGTGACTGACACACCGCCTTCGCTGGCAAGCCAGCTCCTACAAGGGATTTGTGGCCGTACGCAGCTTTCGTGTGCGCTGCGGACACCAGGAGCTGGCTTGCCAGCGATGAGGCCGGCACATCCACCATCTCTGGTGACTGACATACCGCCATCGCTGGCAAGCCAGCTCCTACAAGGGATTTGTGGCCGTACGCAGCTTTCGTGTGCGCTGCGGACACCAGTAGGAGCTGGCTTGCCAGCGATGAGGCCGGCACATCCAACATCGCGGGTGACTGACACACCGCCATCGCTGGCAAGCCAGCTCCTACAGTGGATTGGGTGTTGCCGCGAGAGCGCGGCTACCTGAAGAAATGACTGGGCGTCTTGCCGAACTGTTTCTTGAACATGCTGGTGAACGCACTGGGGCTGTCGTAGCCCAGCTCACCGGCAATGTCGATGATCTTCTCACCGACGGCAATGCGCTCCAGGGCCAGGAGCAAACGCGCCTGCTGACGCCATTGGCCAAAGGTCATCCCGGTGTCCTTGCGGAACAGACGCTGGATGGTTTTTTCGTCGAGGTCCAGTTGTGCGCTCCAGTGCGCCAGGGTCGAGCCATCGCCGGGATCGCGTTGCAACGCCGAGCACACCACCTTGAGCCGCGGGTCCGTAGGCTGAGGCAGGTGCAAAGGCAAGGTCGGCAGGATCCGCAGTTCATCGAGGATCAGGCGCATGACCCGGCCTTCGCGCGAGTCCGCGTCGTAGGGTCCGGTGATCTCCACCGAGACCTTGATCAATTCACTGAGCAACGCCGAAATACTCACCGCCCTGGGTTCGGATGGCATATCCGCAAACGATTCAGGCCTCACGAACAGGCTGCGCATTTTCAACGGGCCGACGCAGCGAATCGAGTGAATGTGCCGGCTCGGCATCCAGATCCCACGGCTGGGCGGTACCGTCCACTGGCTCAACCCCGAGTGCACCACCATCACGCCCTCGATGGCGTAGATCAGTTGATGGGCTTGATGGGAATGCGCTTCGATCACCCAATTTTCCGGGTAATCGGTGGCGCTGCTGCTCACGGCACAGGCGCGCCCGTCGATCTCCCTGAGGAATTCATCCAGCGACTTGATCATGATGCCCTTTTTGCGATAGTCGATTCCCGGATTGCGCGAGACAGGCAATAGGACGGTCCCTAGGATAGCGCTGAACCCTGAAATGGCCAGCGCTTTTACCCAGCGCCCGCCGTACTTTTTGCCCTGGAAGGATCCCATGTCCATCAGTACCACCGCCTCCCCCACTGCCACCGCCTCAGTGGCCAGCCAGGCCAGCCCGCTGGTGATGCGGGTCATCGGCGCCTGTGCCCTGGCGCACCTGATCAACGACCTGATCCAGGCCGTGTTGCCGTCGATCTACCCGATGCTCAAGGCCACCTATGGCTTGACCTTCACCCAGGTCGGCCTGATCACCCTGACTTTTCAACTGACCGCTTCGCTGCTGCAACCCTGGGTCGGTTACTACACCGACCGCCACCCCAAGCCGTGGCTGTTGCCGGCGGGCATGGTCTGCACCCTGATCGGCATTTTGATGCTGGCCATGGTCGGCAGCTTCGGGGCGATTCTGGTCGCCTCGGCGCTGGTGGGCATTGGCTCCTCGACCTTTCACCCGGAGACTTCCCGCGTCGCGCGCCTGGCCTCGGGCGGGCGCTACGGCCTGGCCCAGTCGACCTTCCAGGTCGGAGGCAACGCCGGCAGCGCCTTCGGTCCGCTGCTGGCCGCGGCGATCGTCATCCCCTACGGCCAGGGTAACGTCGCCTGGTTCGGCCTGTTCGCGGTCTTCGCGATCCTCGTGCAATACGGCCTGAGCCGCTGGTACCGCAACCACCTGAACCTGTTCAAGCTCAAGCAAGGCACCAAGACCACCCATGGCCTGTCCAAACAGCGGGTGAGTTTCGCCCTGGTGGTCCTGGCACTGCTGGTGTTCTCCAAGTATTTCTACATGGCCAGCTTCACCAGCTACTTCACCTTCTACCTGATCGAGAAGTTCGACCTGTCGGTGGCCAGTTCGCAGCTGTACCTGTTCCTGTTCCTCGGCGCCGTGGCAGCCGGCACCTTCTTCGGCGGGCCGATCGGCGACCGGATCGGGCGCAAGCAGGTGATCTGGTTCTCGATCCTCGGCGCCGCGCCCTTCACCCTCGCCCTGCCCTATGTCGACCTGTTCTGGACCGGCGTGCTGAGCATGATCATCGGCTTCATCCTCGCCTCGGCCTTCTCGGCCATCGTGGTCTTTGCCCAGGAACTGGTGCCCGGCAACGTCGGCATGATCGCAGGGGTGTTCTTCGGCCTGATGTTCGGTTTTGGCGGCATCGGCGCGGCGCTGCTCGGGCACCTGGCGGATATCCACGGCATCGAGTACGTGTACACGCTGTGCTCGTTCCTGCCGCTGCTGGGCATCCTGACGATCCTGTTGCCGTCTACCAAAGGCGTTTAGCGGCCAGGTTTTGCGCCAGCGTCAAGGCATTGCCCAGTGCCGCGCCGCTGGCGGTGTTGTCGAAGATGCACCAGGCGCACGACCCGTCCGCCGTGACTGTATGCATCTCGTCCGCCAGCCGTTCAAGCCGATGCTCTTCATAAGGGCTGTAATAGATGCGCGGCGAGCCATGCAGCCGCCAGTATTTGAGCCCCGGCCATCCCCGAGGCGTCGAGTCGGTGCTGATGCGCGAAGGATCCACCGCGGCCTGGGCGATGCGATAGTGCACCAGCAACGCCTCGGCCTCAGTCCAGGACTCGTGCCGAGGTTCAAGCACCACGTGCCCGGCAAAACACCGCCTGAGACTGACGAAAAAAGCCTCGGAATTCGCCGGGGCAAACTCCAGCGACGGCGGCAGCTGCACCAGCAGGCAACCCAGGCGATCGCCCAACCCGGCACATTGCAGCACAAACTCCTCGAGCGCCTGGTCGCAGTTCTGGAGGCGCAGCTCGTGGGTGATCAGCTTGGGCGCCTTGACGCTGAACCGGAAATCGGCCGGCACACAGACGCCCCAGCGCTGGTAGGTCTGGAGGCGATGCGGGCGATAAAACGAGCTGTTGATCTCAACGCAGCTCAGTCGCGCGGCATAACGCTGCAAGTGAGTGCCTTCAGCCGTAAAGGCGACCGAATATTCCCGGCCCAGGCTCCATCCGGCACACCCTGTGAAAATTCGCTGAGCGTTCACGTCCATCTGCCTCTACCAGTGCCTATGACTAAGGGCGCGGCACTGCTGCAGCGGTTCCTTTTTTCGTTCACGACAGCGGATCAATGGTCGACCGCCTTGGGTGATCGCCCCCGCACGCAAACAGTTGCAACCAATGGTCATCAACCCCGGTCGACATCGAAAAGCCAACCATGGGGATTTGCAGATGATTGGAGTGATTGTGCCGGTGCATAACGAGGAACAGCGCCTTGAAGAATGCATCGAGTCGCTGCTGACGGCGTCTTTTCACCGAGATCTGGACGATGAGGAAGTGAGGATCCTGATCGTCCTGGACGATTGCACGGACGCTTCCCTGGACATCGCCCAGGCCTATGACGTGTGGACGCTCAGTTGCAACCACCGCAACGTTGGCAAAACCCGGGCCCAGGGCGCCGAACACCTGCTGGCGAAGGATGCACGCTGGCTGGCCTTCACTGATGCCGACAGCGTCGTTCCGGATTCATGGCTGGCAGAGCAGATCAGCTTCAACGCGGATGCAGTCTGCGGCCTGGTCGAAGTCAGCGACTGGTCCGAACATCCGGAGCGGGTTCGCGAGCGCTATCACGCCAGTTACCGCGTCGTTGACGGTCACCGGCATATCCATGGTGCCAACCTCGGGGTCTCTTCGGCGGCTTACCTGAAGGCTGGCGGATTCCAGGCCTTGCCCGCTCATGAGGATGTGCAGCTGGTCGCAGACCTCGAGCGCAGCGGCGCGCGAATCATGTGGACGGCGAGGAACCGGGTCACCACCAGCGCCCGTCAGCACTGCCGTTGCCGGGAAGGCTTTGGCGACTACCTGAAGTCGTTGGCCTTTTGACTATTGGCAGGTCTCGGCGAGATCGATCGAGGTCGCCGTGCGGCTCCAGTATTCGAGGAGGAAATCCGTTTCTTCATGGCGCACCAGACGATGCAGGTGCAAGCGCTCGGCAAGCGCTGCGTGAACATCGCGACCGTCCTGGGAACAACCTTCGATCGGGTGCAACCAGTGACAGGCCAGCACGCCGCCTGCTGGGCCCAGGCTGCGCAAAGTCTGCTCGATGACCTGGTGCCATTCACCTGCATCGAGGAAGTAGCCCACTTCGCTGAGCACGATCAGATCAAACTCACCGTCTGGCCAGTCACGGGGAATACGGGCCTGTTCGACGCGGACATGTTGCAGGCCACCCAAGCGCTGACCCGCCAAACCCACCGCCTTCGCGTTGATGTCCTGGCACAGCAACGCGTCGCTGCGCCCGGCCAGCTGCGCACTGAGTTCACCGTTGGCGCAGGCCGGCTCGAAAACCCTTTGATAACGCTGGCGCGGCAGGCTCGCCATCGTCAGTTCGCGCTTGCGCTTTTCGTACCAGCGGGTACGAAAGGACCAGGGATCATCGCTGGCCTTGAACATTTGCTCGAAGTAGTCGGGCGACAGGCTCATAAAAACACCAGTTCAAAAGGTTGCAGCAGGCGGTCGAGGGTTTCTCGGCCCAACACCGCAGGTGACTGTTCTTCAGGGCTGACCTGCGAGGCATGGGCGGCAATGGCCTGGCGCTTTTGCGCCAACACCTGGGGATCCAGCATGTATTTGTGCGCTCGCGCCCAAGGGATCCGAGCATCGTCCGGTCGCGCCCAATGCCACGCCCAGACCGGCACTTCGATCAGGCAGGCCTGTTGCTGCGCGACCACGTTGGCGGTCGCCCGACCGGTCGCCTCGTGATCGCAGTGGCCGTCCTGGCGCCATGTGGTGATCACCCGATCT
The DNA here is from genome assembly GCF_054600775.1 of Pseudomonas sp. MHK4. Lineage (NCBI taxonomy): Bacteria > Pseudomonadati > Pseudomonadota > Gammaproteobacteria > Pseudomonadales > Pseudomonadaceae > Pseudomonas > Pseudomonas sp. MHK4. Next base: position 385,577 of record NZ_BAAIAK010000006.1, read on the forward strand.
TGCGGGCGAATCATTGCCGCCAGTCGCTCGGTCAGTAACGCCTCGCGCTCCGGTACGCCGCTGTCGGGCAAGCCCAGGCGCTGCCAGTCCAGGGCATTGACATCGAGCCCCATCCGGGCGAGCGCGCGCGTGCTTTCCTGCGGGCGTTGGCGGCGCAGGCGCTCCGGTGTCCAGTGCCGTGACCGCGGATGGCTGGCTTCGCCATCAGTGACCGCGATCATCAAGACATCGGCCTCCCTGCCCTGCATCCCGGCCAGGATGCCGGCGCAACCGAGAACTTCGTCGTCTGGATGCGGAGCGACAACGACCAAGCGCTGTCCGACAGGTACCAGTTGGTGGTGGGTGATGATGGGTATCTGGACCAGCCAGTCACTGGCCTGCCATTCGGCCAGCGAAGTGCCCGAGCCCTGGATGAGATTTATTTCTACTGGAGCCGTCTCGGCGCTCACAGCTCCCACCCCTCTTGCGCTTGCGCGGCAAGCTGCTGTCCAAGCTGCGCCAGGTCCTTTTCGGCATGGCTCTGGCGCACGAATACCGGCAGGTCGGCGGCGAGCCTGGCGAAGTGACTATCACGACAGAACGGGGTGGCTCCCAACCCACGCCCGACATGGGCAAGCACGCTGTCGGCCGCGACTTCCACTTGGGCGCGCAGGCGCCTGACCGGAAGTTGCGCGCAGCGCCTTGGGTTGTCATCGATCCACTGGGCCGTTTCCCGAAGCGCCGCCCTGGCCATGCACAGCGCCGCATCGACAGCCCCCAGATGAGCCTCGGCATGCACGTCGCGATACGGCTGCGTGCAGTGCTGGCGAAGATAACCGGCGAGCGCGCAGGCGGCGCCGTACCAGCACGCGGCAATCCCGCCGCCACCGTGCCAGAAGCCGGGTCGATCGACATACTGCCCGGGCGCCCCGACACAACGGCCAAGACTACCTTCGAACAGCAGGTCGACGCTGGCCGTACTGCCCATGCCGACTGCCTGCCAGCCATCTTCGAGCAACCTGATCGAGGGCTGGCGCAACGTGATCGCGACCAACTGCGGCCGTTGCTGTTCGTCCCACGCCGTTACGAGGGCCTGATCGAGCACGGCAGCGCCGGAACACCAGGCCTTGCGCCCCTGCAGGTAAACATTGCCTGCCTGGCGATCGACAATCTCGAGCCGGGCAAAGGGAGGCTCGGCCGCCCAGGTTCCCCAACTGCCAACGGCCACAGACGAGTCGGGCTCGAGCTCGGCCATGATTGCCAACGCATCGGTATGGCCTTCGAACAACTTGGCCAGCCGCAGGTCGCTGGTGGAGACGGCTGCCAGGGTGCGCCAGCGTTCCAGCGTATGGCCATGCCCGGGCATTGGCAGCTGGGCAAATCCCGCCCTGATGAGTTGCTCGAGCATCGGTTGCAGACCGGCGTCCACGGTGCCTATCGCGGGTCGGCAGGCAAACGGCTGCAGCAGACTTTCGAGGGTTGCCACATTGCTCATGGCTCATTCTCCCTGTTCGCGACGGAGTGCTCTTGATATTCGGAACTTGATGTTGAGAGGCAGGCAGCCTGCAGGAGTTCATTGCATCTGTACCTGAATCGCCGAGCCAGTTTTTAGAACCACCCATGCCCGGGCAAGGTCTCTGCTCAATAGACATCCTTCAAATCGATGGGCAACGGAGGAGAACTCAGATGACCTCGCAAGCGCATGCTCCCGCGCAAAAACTGCTGTTTGAACGCAATGGCTGGGTGCCGAACAACTCGCGCCTGCCGGTGCTGATTTATCCCAACGCCATCGCTGTCCAGGGCGACGATCCCGCGGCCCTGTTCGAGCAAACCTTCAGCGCCAATGGCTGGCCGCCGCAATGGCGCTATGGCGTGTATGACTATCACCACTACCACACCGAAGGCCATGAAGTGCTTGGCGTAGCCAGCGGACATGCCCGCCTGATGCTGGGCGGTCCTGATGGCCTGGTGCTGGAAGTCAGTGCCGGGGATGTACTGTTGTTGCCGGCCGGCACCGGTCACTGCAACCTGGAGTCGAGCGACGACTTCCTGGTGGTCGGCGCCTATCCACCGGGCCAGCATGCCGACATTTGCCGTGAGGCGCCGAGCGCCGCGCAACAGTTGAGCATCGACACGCTACCGTTTCCCGATCGGGACCCGGTGCAAGGTTCCCATGGCGCGGTAAGCGAGTATTGGTCTAAAGCCCAGCAGAGAAAAATCTAGAACTCGAAGCCCAGGCCCCGATCCAATGGTTAGACAATGGAGGCAAGCACCATGAACAACGATGACCGAATCCCCCCTGCCGACACGCCGCACCCCGACGAGGATGAGACCCTTGAGCCCTCACCTCCCGAAACCACCGAGGAGCAAGCCGAGGACCAGCGGCGCAAAGTGGCCGAGATTGAACGCAAGGTGGCGGACGGCAATTGAACCCGCGATGCATCAATGCCGCCGGGTCACGATCAGCGCCACCACGGCGATGCGCTCCACCCGTTCATAGCCGGGTTTGAGCAACTCCTCGCCGAACACGTCGGGGTCCAGCTCTCGGTAGGTCCAGTCAAACCTGTCGTCGCCAAGCAGCGGCTGGACGGATTCCAGAAAGGGGTCCGCCCCGGCGACCATCGCTACCCCGGTGTACAACACCAGGCTGCCGGCCTTATCCAGGCGCGGCAGCGATTCGCGGGCGATGCGCACAGACAAGGCTTCACCCAGCGCCCCACCACCGTGGCGATAGGCACGTTGCTGGCTGTCGTTCATGTAGGGCGGGTTGGCGATGATCAGGTCGAACTGCCCTTCGACACTGCCCAGCACATCGCTTTGGTATGCGCTGACATTACTGGCCTGGGCCAGCTCGGCATTCACCGCCGACAGGCGCAGCGCCCGCGGATTGATATCCACCGCCAGCACTTCGGCGTCCGGCCGGGCAAGGGCGATAACCAGCGCGCCAATGCCGGACCCGCAGCCTATGTCCACCGCTCGCCGCACGGGTTCCGCGCGCTGCTGCAGATGAGCTTCGATCAACTGGGCAAAACGATAGCTGTCGGGCCCGAAAAACACCGCGTCGCTCTGCGTGGTCGGGTACGCCGAATGGGCAATCAGCAAGCGTCCCAGGCTTGACCAGCGCACCGTGCTGCGCCAAAGCGATCCCTCCTTTTCGACGATGCCTGCCTGTTCCAGTTCAGCCAGTTGCTGCGGTGAAAACAGCCCGTGCTCGAAAGGCATCGACCAGCCGAACACATCCCGCAGGTCCTTGGCCAAGAGCGGCACAAAGCGCTGGCACACCCGTTCATGGGTCAAGGGCGTCGGGGTGATGAAACGGTAGTCTTCGGCAGCGAGTAGCCTACCCAGCTCCAGCAATGTGCGATCGGCAATCTGTTGTCCTGACATGCATGACACCTCTGGAATCAGCGCAAACGGGTCACGCATTCAATGAAAAGTCGCGTGGCGTAAAGTCCGGCGGGTCGACAATGACGCTGTGCCGAAAGCCACGGGATCAGCAATTGAAGTTGTTGCTGTGGTGACAGGTCGTGCAGGGAATCCTGCAACGCCTTGAGCTCAGGGTCGTTCGCAAAAGCTTCATCGGCGAAGGCATCGTCGGACGGCGCCCGGCGTGGCACTGGCTGGCGCTGCGGGTCTTGCCAGTCACCGGCGATCCAGTCGTGCAGCAGTTGTTTTTCGTAACCACTGAACACGCCGAACATGGCCGCCGTATCGCCCTCGATCAATTGCCAGAATCGGCTCTCCTTGGGCGGGCCATGCCGTTTGATCCAACCCTTGCGTTGCAGCGCGCCGAGAAAATCTTCGATCTGGCCCGGCGTCGCCAGCCACTGATTGACGGTCTGGCCTTCGACCTTGCAGTAATCGGAATGCATGTGCTGGCCGAAGCTGCGTTTGCGTTCGAGCATGGCGATCACTTCCTGCTGCAGGTCGAAGCCTGCAATCACCGCCGTCGAGCCCGGCCCCAGGTCATTGAGTCGATAGCCGATGGCGACACGCCGATAGAACTCCTCCCGCCCCTGCTCCACGGGCATCAGATCGAGCAGCGCTTCAATCGCCTTGCGTCCGTGCCCGCTGCTGACGTTGTCGATGGTCACGTGCAGGGTGAAATAGTACGGGTCGATCCCCAGCTCACGCAGTTCATAGGCGCTGATCAGCAGGTGCAGCGGCAATTGCTCGTAGCCGAGGTTGTAGCCGATGACTTCAGGCATGAACATCTCGCTGCACTGCCCCAAAGCCAATTGAATCGCACCTTGGCGAAAATGTTCGTCGAGCAGTCCCTGGCGGTCGCCACAGTCGTGCGCCGCCAGCAGCTTGCGGTAGATCACCACGTGATTCTGCCGCGGATCGCCGTTGCCCAGCTCCTCCAGATAAGTGCTCAGCAGCCCGTCATAACGCAGGTCCTGCCAGTGCTCGAGCACACCGGCCAGCCAGGCGCCGTCGACCTCTTTGGTGGGTGCTACCCGTTGCAGGAAAAACAGCGCATGGGCCTTGTTCGAGAAGTATCGACGCGGCCCACCCTGCTTGCGTTCCTCGAGGTAAAGGGCATAGTCGCGCGCGACATCGGCGCAGTGTTGTTCCGTCCATGCTGCCAATTGTCCTGGGGCTTCGGGCAGATCACAGGGCAGTCCGGCGGCCTCGGCCAGTTGCTCGCGCAGGAACTGTTCGCCCAGCGTTGCTGCTTGCGGGTCGTTGCTGTAGAGCAAGGCGTAGAGCTCGCGGTACTGGCCGCCGGCGTCGGCATCCGCAAGCGTCGAAGGCGAACCTGTCAAGGGCGTGAATAGGGTCATTGGCTGTTCTCCTGGGCAGTACTTCGATCTATCACCGGGCGCTTTTCCTAGCGCCTGTCGTCGGACAAAGGTGTTTGCTCATCTGCCTCAGGCAGCTTCCTGTCGCGCTCGTTCCATTCCTGCTCGCCCTCTTCATCGTCGAGGTCGGCCTGTTTCAGGGGATCGTATTTGCCCGGATCGTCCGACGTGGGTAGCGTCTTGTCCGGGTCTTGTTTGTTGTCCTGGAAAGTCGAATCGCTGGACATGTCTCACCTCACAAACCGGGCCCGGATTTTCCGGGTCGTACTGCTTTGAAGGTGTCCAGGGGATTGCGTGCGTTCGAGTAGACGAGCGGCATACACCCTTGCAGGAGACCGGCTTGCCGGCGAAGGCGCCCTCCAGTCAACCAGTCCCCACGGCTGTCCCCGATTTACTGTAGGAGCCGGCTTGCTGGCGAAGGCGCCCTCCCAGTCAACCAGTCTCTCGCGACTGTACCCGACCTACTGAACTGCCCCCCAAAAGTTGGACACCGATCCTGACTTTTGGGGTGTTCCAATGGGAAAGTATTCCGTGCAGTTCAAAATCACAGCCGTTGAGGCCTACATCTACGGCGACGATGGGTTTCGAAAAATCGGCAATCGCTACTCAATTGATTGCAGTCTCCTGCGTCGTTGGGTTGCCGCTTTCCAAGCCCGTGGCAGCGCGGGTCTGCAAGCGAATGGTCACCACTACAGTGCGGCGTTCAAGCTTTCGGTCGTTGAATGTATGTACAAAGAACGACTTTCCTGTCGCGAGGCCGCCACCCGTTTTGGGCTCGGTCAGTCTTCGCAGGTGGGCATTTGGGAGCGCCAGTATTACAGTGGCGGTCTTGATGTACCCAAGAGAAAAAAGACGGTCTCCATGCCAAAAAAATCGCCTGTCCCACCCCAGTCCCCACTCGTAGATGATGATTCGAAAAGTCGGGAACAACTCAAGGCCGAGCTTGAATATCTGCGCATGGAGAACGCCTATCTAAAAAAGCTCGAGGAAATAAGGGAGGCTCCGAACAGGAGCCATCCCCCCAAGAAAAAACGCTCACCGTGATGGCGCTGCGCTCGAGGTTTCCTTTGGACGGCCTGCTCAGGCTGGCCAATCTCGCGCGCAGTACTTTCTACTACCAGGTCGGCGCGCTTCAGAAGCCTGACAAGCATGCGGACCTGAAAGCCACCATCCAGAGCCTCTACCATGAGCATGAGGGGCGTTTCGGCTATCGCCGTATTACCCTGGCGATCCGCAAAAAAGAGCCGGTCAACGAAAAAAGGGTTCAGCGTTTGATGGACGACATGAACCTCAAATCGCTGGTGCGTCCAAAAAGATATCGGTCTTACAAAGGTCTGGTCGGCAAAATAGCGCCGAATCTTCTGGAGCGTAACTTCCTCGCCCAACGGCCCAACCAGAAGTGGGTGACCGATGTTACGGAGTTTAAGGTCGGGCAGAAGAAGCTCTATCTGTCGCCCGTCATGGATCTGTACAACGGCGAGATCCTGGCCTACCAGATCGATGCGCGACCGAGTTTTGCCTGGGTAACCGAGATGCTGGATAAGGCTATTGAACAGCTGCAAGGCCCGGTTAATCTGGTGCTCCACTCCGATCAAGGTTGGCAATACCAACAACCGCGATACCAGCATGTGCTAAAGGATCGAGGCATAAAGCAAAGCATGTCGAGAAAGGGGAATTGCTTGGATAATGCGGTGATCGAGAGCTTTTTCGGAACACTGAAGTCCGAGTTTTTCCACCTCAAACGTTTTGAAAGTGTGGAAGAGCTCCAAACAGGCCTGGACAAGTACATCCGTTACTACAACCATGACCGAATCAAGGCGAAGCTCGGCGGACTGAGTCCTGTGGAATACAGAACCCGATCCGCTGGCTAGCGACAAAGACCGTCCAACATTTGGGCGTCAGTTCATACTGTAGGAGCCGGCTTGCCGGCGAAGGCGGCCTCCCAATCAACCACTCTCTCGCGGCTGTACCCGACCTACTGTGGGAGCCGGCCTGCCGGCGATGACGTCCTCCCAGTCAACCTGTCTCTCGCGGCTGTACCCGATCTACTGTAGGAGCCGGCTTGCTGGCGATGACGTCCTCCCAGTCAACCAGTCGCTGGCGGCTGTACCCGTTCTATTGTGAGGCCTGCCGACGATGGCGGCCTGACAGCCGACCTGTTCCCAAGTGAACGCATCCCCCTGGAGCTGCCGAAGGCTGCGATCTATTGATCTTCTATTCAGCCCGATCAATCCGCTCCAGCGCCCGACTCACCGCCAGCTCGCCGAGCACCGCTTCAACCTTGGCCGGGCTACTAAACCCGATCACTGACCATCAGTGACACGAATCAAGTTACCGAGCGACCCCAAGGCGCACAAACCGGCGGATTCTGGCGTAATCGTAGGCAACGACGCAAGGCGCTGTAGCTTTCGGGAAGTAACCCGGCAAGCTTTTAAACACGTGGGTATTGCTCACAAAAGCGCTGCTAATAAAGGCCGGAAAACCCTCGTTCCAAACGCTCGAACACCATGAAATTCCCCCCGCGCTCCTCCCTCCATCAAACCTGCAAAAATTCCTACAGATCCAACGCGCAGCCATCTCCGACGGATCCTACGCACTCATCGGAAGCGTCCGATCCCAACCTTTATTAGATTCCTGAAAGCTCTCGGGTGCTTGAACGAGGGTGGAAAACCAAGCCTCCCCGTATGCCGATCCAGCCCAGGGAGGACTGATTTTGTCCAACACACCGCGCATTTTCTTTGACCACACTCGCCACAAGTTCACGATCTACCGATTCGACGCTGTCTTCGACGTCCTGGCCTTCGAAGGCCAGGAACACCTGAGCCAGCCCTTCAACTACCGCATCGAATT
>NZ_BAAIAK010000007.1:0-353732 GCF_054600775.1 Pseudomonas sp. MHK4
TGTGAGCCAAGGAGTTGTGCCTTCCGATTGTCTTCCTAAGACCGCTTGGCCTCCGACTTGTCGACTGTACGTCCGCGATCGCCAGCAAGCCGGCTCCTACAGGGTGCGCAACGCATTGTTTTTGCGGAGTGCCCTAAATGCAGCTTTCATCTTTCAGGTAGCGCGACAACTCATGCTGCCGCTGACAGCCAAGCAACAGCCAAAGCAGAACCCTGGCTTTACGCGGACATAGAAATCCCGCCATCGATGCACCCTTGCGAATCAGATCCATCTCACCGCCGTTAAAACCATAGCTGGCTTGCGCGGTAGAGCCGGAACCGGTGCGGGTCGCGATGATGACCGGGATGCTTTCGGCAATGTGCTCAATCACCGTCGCCCAACTCTGCGAGACATGTCCGGCGCCGAAACCGGCTATCACCAGCCCGTCATAACCAAGCGCAAGGATGTTTTCCAGCAGCAGCGTGTCAGCCGAAAGGGATGCCTCGAACATCGCAACCTTCTGTGTCGTCTGTTGCGGATGGGGTAAAACCCTACGCTGAAACGGCGCGCGCAGGTAGTGAACGCGGTCTTCCATTATCACGCCTGCTGGCCCCACGACCGGAGAGGTAAACGCCTGCAACGCCAGCGAATCAGTTTTTCGCACGCTGCTCGCTTGATGAATCTCCCCGTTCATTACGACCTGAACACCACGCTTTCGGCTGTTGCTGGCAAGGGCGACGTGGCATGCATCCAGCAGATTCGCCGGTCCCTCGGCCCCTGGTTGTGCTGCCGAGCGCATCGCACCGGTCAGCACCAGTGGTGCGTCGTGGGGCCAAAGGTAATCGAAAAACGCTGCCGTTTCTTCGAGTGTGTCGGTGCCTTGGGTCAACACGACCCCCACGGCGCCTTGCTTGATTTGAAGTGTCGCCCAAGACAATACGCTCAGTAAAAATTCGAAATCCAGTGAAGCGCTGGGTAGCAGTCCAAGGGTTTCAACGGTCACCCGGGCAAACGTCGCCAAATGCGGTACGGACGCCAGTTGAGTCTCGCCGCTGACGGTCGGGATAACGCCTTCGCCGATACTCCCGGCTTGCATGCTCACCGTGCCGCCGAGCGCCGCGATGGCTAGTTTGGGCAGTTCCATGTGATACCTCACGTGTTCGGGAAGAGAGGTGGCTGTACCCGGTTCAGGACGAGTACAGCCTAAAGACCGGTGGCATTTACCCCGCAATAAGAACGCCAATCAGCGGCACGATAAGCAACGTGCTGATGGCCATCGACAGGACATTGCCGATGTAGGCATGCATGTCGGCCGGCAAACGCTTGGCAATCGCGCAGGCCAGAGGCGGTGCGATCAATGCCCCCAGCAATGCACTCGAGCCGATCACCAGCCAACTGCCGCCATGGGTCAGAATCGCAGCGGGCACCACTGACACCAGAGGAACGTAAGTGGGGTACCAGCCGCGCAACATCCATTGTCGACGCCAGATCACCACCCCGATGGCCGAGGTCAGCGCTTGTGCAGCGATGATGTGTAGCAGCAGACCCGAACCGTATGCCGGGCTCATCGGGTTCATGGTGTAGGCCAGCAACACCCCCAGTAACAAGCCGAGGCTGGCCAGTTCATTGCCGAAGAAAGGCGCTTCGGAAAAGTCTGCCAAGACCCGGCGCATGCTCCAGATAACCCCGTAGTCGGGCGCCTTGGTGACGGGCGCGGGAGGCTTGGAGGATGGTGTTGTGGATTGTTCGGACTTCATCAGACCGGGCCGATAGCGGCACAGCAGAAAGGCCACGACGCTGGCGACCGCCATGCCCAGGACATTGCCGATCACCGACGGCAACCCCAACGGGTTACACAGGTAATTCACGATCAGCAGGCACATGGGCGTGACGAGTACGGCGCCCATGATTGCGCCGTTGATCGTGACCTTCCAGCCACCGCCAAACATCAGCACCATCGCCGCGGGGAGAGAAACGAACGCGGCAAATGTCGGTTGCCAGCTGGTGGCGGTCACCGTCCAACCCCACAGCACGTTACTCAGCAGCAGCCCGAGCAAAGAACTGGTGATCAGCCATGGCCAAAGCCCCGTGCCATAGGAAATGCTGAAGCCTTGCCAGGTTCTCCCCGTTCGATTCGCCCAGTAGGCCAGATAGGCGCCCGCCAACAGTCCGATCGATGCGAACTCGTGTTTGTAGAATGCCACCTCGCTGATGTCGCCGAGCAGCCAACGTAACCAGGCACTCGGCCGGGGAAGGCTTGACACCATGTCGCTGTAACTCGGCCAATGGGCGGACCAGAACGAACGATTGGTGAATGAAAGCCAGACAATCAGCAGTGTCGCGCCGATCATCAGCACGATGACCGCCACATCAAAAGACGATCTGGGGGCAAGCCGGTTTTTATCGGTTGTGGTTTCCATGGGTCAGGTCCCCCTTATCAACGTGGGAGACATGGGTGCTGGGTGTAGCCGAGCATTTGATCGTAGAGATCGGCTCGACGATCACGATGCAGATCGTTCAGGTTGTTCCAGATGAGGGCGCTTCGGGAGCTGGTCAGGTCGATATCGGCAAACAGGATTTCCTGCTGGTCTGCCGAAGCCACTGCTCCAATTGGCCAGCCATTGGTCCCCGCAATCAACGAGCAGCCCAGGTACCGGGCACCTCGCTCCTCACCAATCCGGCTGGCCGCGGCGATAAACACATTGTTTACGTGTGCCGCCGTCATCGTCAGGTACGACGCCATGCACTTGCCGGCATCATCGAACAGCGGCGCAGGTGTCCAGACCCAGTTGTTGACACTGCATATGATGTCGGCGCCTTGTTGACTCAGGATACGCGGCACCTCCGGGAACCAGATATCCCAGCAAATCAACATTCCGATTCGGCCAATGGGTGTATCAAAGACCGGAAAACCGAGATCGCCCGGTGTGAACCAGAGTTTCTCCAGATTCCATAAATGGGCTTTTCGATACTTGCCGATAAAACCGTCAGGGCCGACGAGTATTGAGGTGTTGAAGAGCCGCATGCCGTCGCGCTCTGCCAGGCCGGCCACGATGTAGACATTGTGTTTGGAGGCAAAGTCGATCCAGAGTTGCGCGCTTGGCCCGCCGGGTATCAACTGCGCATGTTCAAAAGCATCCTGCCGATTGCTGAAGAAATAACCGGTGCTGGATAGCTCAGGTAGCACGATGAGGTTCGCACCTCCGGTGACCGCCTCCAGCGCCAATTCCAGGCTACGACACAGATTTGCATCGCAATTCTCGATGCCGACTTGTGGATCGAATTGCACGACTGCTACACGCACAGGGCTTGTTGGCTCGCTCATTCGGGTGACCTCTTTTTATTGTTTTTCACGCTGTTTCAGTGCGTGTTTATGAGAGTCGAAATGCCAGCGGGTGTAAGTCAGATGCTTCCTTGAGTGCTGTAGTCTTCGTCCGAAGATGTATGTTCGAAAAAGTAAAAAGGGCCTGCATTTGCAGACCCTTTTTGTGGGACGGAATGGTAGCGACTTAAAAAAACGCAATTCCTGTAGGAGCCGGCTTGCTGGCGATTCGTTTCATCAGGCGACATCTGTGTCGACTGTACGTCCGCCATCGCCAGCAAGCCGGCTCCTACAGGGTGCGCACCTCGTTATTTTGGGTGTGTGCCCTGTTCAGCTCAAAGCAGATGCTGAGAAATCAGTTTGGAAATTGCCACCATCGACGTCCTGCCGGTGAATTCGAATTTCACCCTTCCCAGCGACGAAAAATAGATCTCCAGCTCCGAATCCAGATCAAACGTCCCCGACGTTTCCACCGAATACGCCACGATGTTTTTATACGGTAACGAGGTGAAGTCTTTTTTGCTGCCGGTGATGCCCTGTACGTTCACCGCGATGATGCGTTTGTTGGTGAAGACCACGCCATCGCGCATGGATTTGTAAGAATCGATGACCTGTTCCCCGTCGAGCAAAAGGTCGGATACCCGTTCGGCGTATTCGTCGTTCTGCTTGAGCTTGAAGAATCCCTTGTTGTTGAAGTCAATCATTTACCGCTCCTGTCTGGTTACTCGATCTCGATCGGCCCCTTGGTCCCGGCATCACTGTCTGTCCAGTAATCCTCTCCCGTCAGCCGCCGATCACCTTGAATCGTGAAGGCAAGCTTGCCCTGGTGAAATTGCAGGGTGCCATCGGTGCGCTTGGCGTCCACCTTTTTGCCGTTGACCCAGACCTGCTCCTTGGCATCGATGCGGATGGTGGCGACTGTCGCGCCTGCATCGCTTTTGGCCACCCACTGCCCGGCATAGGGCGTCTGGGTCGTCGTGCTGTCCGTGGCCGGGTTGGTGAACCCGGCGTTGGCATTTTCCGCCTTGCTCTTGTGGATATCACAGCCCTGGGTCTCGCTGACCTGGGTGCAGCCCGATTGCTCGAGCTGCTTGCGGTACTTGTCGTTGATGGCGTACGCCGGAGCTTGCGCGGTCAGCAGGATAACCAGCGCTGGCAGGATGATTCTGTTCATGTTTGCCCTCCTATCGATCAACACTTCGCGAATGCCTGCACATGGCTTGAATGACTCACTGTAGCCTGCGCACGCATTTGAGTCTTTCAGTACACAAGGGCAGCAGCGCCCACCTGCGTTATCATCGTTGCCCTGTGCCCCCAAGAGCCCTGCCCCCGGATGTCCGATACTCTGCCATTGCCTGAAGATCCTCAAACGCTGCCACCGGTGCTGGCGGGGCCGCTGTTGCGGCGCCTGGAACCGACGCGGCTGGTGATGTGGCTGGTAGGCTCACGGGCGCTGGAGCTGACGCTGCGTTTGCAGGGCGTGGGCGATATTAGCCTCGATGCCGGGCAATGCACGGTCGTTGCGGTGGGTATCCACGCGTTTGTGCACCTGATCGATGTGGCGCTGGACGCCGCCCTGCCCTGCGACGAGTTGATCGAATACGACCTGCTGATCGATGACGGGACGGGCATCGCCACCTGGGCGCCGCATCTGTTGTACGGCGATGCGGCTGCGCCGAATTTTGTCCTGCGCGCGCGCATCGAGCAGTTGCTGCACGGTTCCTGCCGCAAACCCCATCACCCGGCGACCGATGGACTGCTGTGCGTCGATGAACTCTTGGCGCAAGACCTCCCGGCCAGCGAGCGCCCGGCGCTGCTGATGATGAGCGGCGATCAGGTCTATGCCGACGATGTCGCCGGGCCGACCCTGCGGGCGATCCATGCCTTGATCGAGCGGCTTGGGTTGTTCGGTGAGCACCTGGCTGGCGCCATCGTCAGCGACAGCGCCGAGCTGTACGGGCACGCCGCCTGTTATTACCACCGCGCGGATCTGCTGCCGGCGCTGCAAAGCAACGAAACCCTGCGCGAGCGTTTTTTCGGGGGCGCGCGCAAGCCGATTTTCACCAGCAGCAGTGCCGACAATCACCTGGTAACCTTCGCCGAAGTCATGGCCATGTACCTGCTGGTCTGGTCGCCGACGCCCTGGACCCTGATCGCGCCAAAACCGCCGAAGCTGATCAAGGAACGGCGCGAGCGTTATGCCCTGGAACAGACGCGCATAGACGCGTTCAAGGCCGGCCTGGACAAGGTCGCCCGAGCGCTGGCGCACGTGCCGACGCTGATGATCTTCGATGACCACGACATCACCGACGACTGGAATCTTTCGGCGCAATGGGAAGAAACCGCCTACGGCCATCCGTTTTCCCGGCGCATCATCGGCAATGCACTGCTGGCCTACATGCTGTGCCAGGGCTGGGGCAACAATCCGGATGCCTTCACCGCGGTGCTGGAAAAAACCCGTTCGCTGAGCGCCACCGGCGATGATCGTTACCTGGACAGCGATGTCCAGGACGCACTGATCGATGAGCTGCTGCGCTTCCAAAACTGGCACTACGTGCTGCCCACCACGCCGGCCATGGTGGTGCTCGATACCCGTACGCGGCGCTGGCGCAGCGAGATGCACCTCAAGCAACCATCGGGCCTGCTGGACTGGGAGGCCCTCAGCGAACTGCAGCAGGAACTGCTCGATCACCCCTCGGCGATCATCGTTTCGCCGACGCCGATCTTCGGCGTCAAGCTGATCGAAACCGTACAACGGGTGTTCAGCTGGCTGGGTTATCCCCTGCTGGTGGACGCCGAGAACTGGATGGCCCATCGCGGCGCGGCCCAGGTGATCCTGAACATTTTCCGCCACTCGCGCACCCCGGGTAACTACGTGGTGCTGTCCGGCGATGTGCATTATTCCTTCGTCTACGAAGTGCTGATCCGCCACCGCAAGGCCGGCCCGCGCATCTGGCAGATCACCAGCAGCGGCATCAAGAACGAGTTCCCGCCGACCCTGCTGGAATGGTTCGACCGCCTCAATCGCTGGCTATATTCCCCGCGTTCGCCGCTGAACTGGCTGACCAAGCGTCGGCGCATGCGCATCGTGCCGCATGTCCCGGAGCATGCTGAAGCGGGTGAACGTCTGTGGAATTCGGCGGGGATCGGCCAGGTGTACTTCAATGAACAGGGGCAGCCCCGGGATATTTTCCAGCACAACGCCAATGGCTCGCCGAAGACGCGGATGGTGGCGCCCGAGGATGATGCCTGAGGGGCTGGACTGAGAACCTGTAGGAGCAAGCTTGCTCGCGATAGCGGTGTATCAGCCAGCCAATATGCTGAATGTTAAGCAGCCATCGCGAGCAGGCTTGCTCCTACAGTTGATCGGTGTCGCTCATGGATTTAACCCGAACCCTGATCATCGGCAACTCCGGCTCCGGCAAGAGCTGGCTGGCGCAACGGCTGGCCGAGCGATTGCAGGTGCCATGGACCGATCTCGACCGCCTTCACTGGCTGTCCGACGAACACAGCATCCCCCGCCCCCGCGCCGAAGCCCTGGCCATGGCACGAATCGCGGCCGAGCAAGAGCGCTGGGTGATCGAAGGCGTGTATGGCTGGATCGCCAGCGAACTCCTGCCGCGCACGACTGCGCTGATCTGGTTGAGCGTTGCCGACCAGGTGTGCGTCGCCAATATCCGCCAGCGTGAAGTCAACGACGATGAACGCCTGATTGCCCTGATGGAGTGGGCGGGCAGCTATCGTCAGCGTGACGGGTCCTGCGGCTATGCGGCCCATCAGCAGCTGTTCGAAGGGTTTCCCGGTTGCAGAATTCAATTGATGGATCGGGCTGAAATCGCAGATTTCGCCTTTATCAGATAAGGACTACAACGTTCTCGGAAACGGCCCGAGGAGCTTTCCACGATACTCATTCGCTTCGAACGAGGATTTCACCATGTACACCATCAATTACACCACCGCACGCGCGCAATTGGCTGAGACCATGGATCGCGTCAATGAAGACTGCATCCCTCTGCTGGTCACCCGCCAGAAAGGCGAGCCGGTGGTGATGATGTCGCTGGCGCACTACAACGCCCTCGAAGAAACCGCCTACCTGCTTCTCTCCCCCGCCAATGCCGCACGCCTGATCAAATCGATTGGCAACCTGCGTGCTAGGAAAGTGCAGATACCACTACTGAACTCACCCCCCTGACAATCATCTCCACCTCCCGCTCATCAATCGTCAGTGGCGGTAACAAGCGAATGGTTTGCCCCCTCGTCACGTTGATCAGCAACGCATGATCCCGGGCGGCGATCAGGCTCAGGTCGCGGATCGGTTGCTTGAGTTCGATGCCGATCATCAGGCCCTGGCCGCGGATCGCCAGGACATTTGGATTGTCTGCCAACTCCATGCGCAACCTGGCCAACAGGCGTTCACCCTGGAGCCGGGCGTTTTCCAGCAAGCCTTGTTCCTCGATGATGTCCAGCACCGTGCAACCGACCCGACAGGCCAGCGGGTTGCCGCCGAACGTGCTGCCGTGACTGCCGGGGGTGAAGAGTTCGGCGGCTTTGCCACGGGCCAGGCAGGCGCCGATCGGCACGCCGTTGCCCAGGCCTTTGGCCAGGGTCATCACGTCCGGGACGATACCTTCGTGCTGGAACGCAAACCACTGCCCGGTACGGCCGATGCCGGTCTGGATTTCATCGAGCATCAGCAACCAGGAACGCTGGTTGCAGCGTTCGCGCACGGCTTTCAGGTAACCCGGTGGCGCCAGTTGCACGCCGCTTTCGCCCTGGATCGGCTCCATCAGGATCGCCACGATGCGCGAGCCATGTTCCTGCTGCACCTTGTCCAGCGCCTTGAGGTCGCCGAACGGCACCTTGACGAAATCCCCCGGCAACTTGTTGAAGCCCAGGCGCACTGCCGGGCCGTCGCTGGCGGACAGGGTGCCGAGGGTGCGGCCATGGAAAGCGTTGTGCATGACCACCACCAAGGGTTGCTCGATGCCTTTGCTCCAGCCATGCAGCCGGGCGATTTTCAGTGCCGTTTCGTTGGCCTCGGCGCCGGAGTTGTTGAAGAACGCCCGGTCCATGCCGGCCAGCCCGGTCAGTTTGCGCGCCAGCTGTTGTTGCCAGTCGATGCTGTAGAGGTTGGAGGTGTGCAGCAACAGGCCGGCCTGCTCGCGGATGGCCGCGACGATTTTCGGGTGCGAGTGGCCGACGTTGGTCACCGCCACCCCGGCCACCGCGTCCAGGTACTCACGACCGGCCTGGTCCCAGAGGCGCGTGCCCAAGCCCTTGTGAAAACTCAAGGCCAGAGGTTGGTAAGTGCTCATCAGGCAGGCGGCGGTCATGGCATCAGGCTCCATCAAGGGTCGTTGTTTTTGCAGTATGGTTAGCCACCTGAGCTGGATAAATACTGCAATACTTCAATCATTTTAAAGTCGAGCTTGATAATGGACTTGTTCCAGGCAATGACCGTGTACGTAAAGGTGGTGGAAACCGGCAGCATGACCGGCGCCGCTGCGCAGTGCAAAATGTCCACGACCATGGTCGGCAATCACCTCAAGGCCCTGGAGCAGCGCCTCGGCGTGCGCCTGCTCAACCGCACCACCCGGCGCCAGCGGCTGACCGAATTTGGCACTGCGTATTACCAGCGCTGCCTCGAAGTGTTGGGGCTGGTGGCAGATTCCGAACGCCTGGCCGAGCAAGCGGTCGATGAGCCCAGTGGCACCCTGCGCATCTCGGCGCCCCTGACCTTCGGCACGGAAAAACTGGCGCCGGCCCTGAGCGAATTTGCCCTGCTCTACCCGCGGGTAAAACTCGACGTGATGCTCACCAACCGTCGTCCGGACATGCTCGAACACGGTCTGGACGTGGCTTTTCGCCTGGGAGCGCTTGAGTCGACCACCCTGATTGCCCGCCCGCTCATCAACTACACCCTGACCATGTGCGCCTCCCCGGCGTACGTGGCCCGGCGCGGCGCGCCGCAGAAACCGGAAGACCTGCGCCACCACGACTGCCTGTCCTTCGCCTATCCGGCCGGGGACGACTGGCACTCGGTGGAAAAGGAATGGCGCCTGGCCGGCCCCGAAGGCGAAGTCTCGGTGGCGGTCAGCGGGCCGATGCTGATCAACAGCTCGGCCGGGCTGCACCAGGCGGCGCGCACCGGCATGGGCATCGTGATGTTGCCCGATGTCCTGGTCGAGCAGGACATCCAGGACGGCAAGCTGCTGGGCCTGATGCCCGGGTTCACCCCGCCGAGCCGGCCGATGAACCTGATGTATGCCCAGGACCGCTATCGCCTGCCGAAATTGCGACGTTTCGTCGACTTTGCCGTGCAGATGTGGGGCAAGCACTAACAGGTCCACCGGGCCTTGGACTAATCTCCCTGACGCACAGGATCATTTGCTATCAGGCACGCGCCAGGGAGAGCAGCAATGGCAGAGGCATCGAGTATCGAACCCTTGCAGTTCAATGTCTCGGACATGAACGCAGGCATGCTGCACACCATCATGGAACTGGTCAGCGACGGCATTTGGGACTGGAACGCCAACACCGGCTTCGTCTACCGCAACGCCCGCTGGTACGAAATGCTCGGCTACACGCCGCACTCCCTGGACAACAGCGTGTTGACCTGGGAAACCATCATCCACCCCGAAGATTTCCCCCGGGTCATGGCCCTGTTCGATGACTACCTGAGCCAGCGCTCGCCCTTGTACCAGGCCGAGTACCGCTGCCGCGCCCACGACGGCAGTTACATCTGGATCGAAGACCGCGGCCACGTCCTGGCCCGCAATGCCGACGGCTCGGTGGCGCGGATGGTGGGCGCCCACCGCAGCATCCAGGACAAGAAACGCCTGCTCGAAGCGCTGGAGCGGCGCAATCAATCCCTCGAAGCCATCGTCGAAGAACGCACCCGTGAGCTGTCCAGGGTCAACCAGCAACTGCAGGTACAACTCGAAGAAAACCGCAAGCTGGCGCAAACCGATGCCCTGACGTCGATCGCCAATCGCTACCGCCTGGAACAGACCCTGCCCCAGGAATGCGAGCGGGCCCAGCGCTTTCGACAGCCGCTGTCACTGATCGCCATGGACATCGACGACTTCAAGACCATCAACGATCACTATGGCCATGCCCTGGGCGACGCCGCCCTGGTGCAGGTGGTCGAACGTGTGCAACGCTTTGTGCGTGACGGTGACCTGCTGGCCCGTTGGGGCGGCGACGAATTCATCGCGGTCCTGCCCGACACCCCGCTGGCCGAGGCCATAACCCTGGCCGAAAAAATCCGCGAGGGCCTGGCGGACTTGCCCGCCGTGGGCGACTTTCGGGTGACCATGAGTTTCGGCGTGGTCCAGCGCTTCGACGAAGAGCAACAGACCGGCCTGATGGCCAGGGCCGATCAGGCACTGTATCGATCAAAAATCGCCGGCAAGAATGTGATCAGCGAATAACCGCTGTCACATCCCCGCCTTCACCAGCACCGGCTTGTCCTGATAACGATCCGGGTACAGCTGCTTGAGCTGCGCGACCTTCGGCAAGTCGTTGATCACGATGTAGGGATAGGTCGGGTGCTCGGTCAGGAAGTCCTGGTGTTCCTCCTCCGCCGGGTAAAAACCGTTGAAGCTTTCCAGTTTGGTCACGATCGGCTTGTCGAACGCATGGGCGGCGTCGAGCTGGGCAATGTAGGCCTGGGCGACCCGTTGCTGCTCGCTGCTCTTGATGAACACGTCCGAGCGATACTGGGTGCCGGTGTCCGGGCCCTGGCGGTTGAGTTCGGTGGGGTTGTGCGCCACGGAAAAGTAGATCTGCAGCAAGGTGCCGTAGCTGACCTGGCTCGGGTCGAAGGTCACTTCCACCGATTCCGCATGCCCGGTATTGCCATCGCTGACGCGTTCGTACTGCGCGGTGTTTGCTGCACCACCGGCGTAACCGGACACGGCATTTTTCACCCCTTTGACATGCTGGAACACCCCTTGGACACCCCAGAAGCAGCCCCCGGCGAACACCGCGGTTTCGCTGCGGGCCTGGGTGGTTTCGTCGAGGGTCGGTGGCGGTAGCAGCACCCCTTCATCAGCTGCGCCTATGGAAAACGCCGAGCATTGGCCGATGATGCCGGCGGCGGCCAGCCCCAACAACGTACGGCGCCAGGTGAACAAGCTCTTCATGTCGCAGACTCCAGAAGGATGCAGAAAAATTCAGACGGTCCTGGGCTCGAACGTCAACGCCAGACCGTTCATGCAGTAGCGCAGGCCGGTCGGTTTCGGCCCGTCGTCGAAGACATGGCCCAGATGCCCGCCGCAACGCCGGCAGTGCACCTCTTCACGCAACACCCCGTAGGAACGGTCCTGGCGGGTGGCCACGGCCTTGTCCAGTGGCGCCCAGAAACTCGGCCAGCCGGTGCGACTGTCGAACTTGGTTGCCGATGAGAACAGCGGCAATTGGCAACCGGCACAGGCGAACGTACCGTCGCGGTGCTCGTTGTTCAGCAGGCTGCTGTAGGCGCGCTCAGTGCCTTCTTCGCGGAGGATTTCATACTGTTCGTCGCTCAGGATGGCGTGCCATTCGCTGTCGCTGTGGGTCACTTCGAAAGCCTCGGCGGCGTTGGCGTCACTGATCAATGCCGTGCCTGTGGAAAACTTCGGCAACAGGCCGATCGCCAGGGCTGCAACGCCCAGTCCGCCGCTGGCCAGAAGAAATTGCCGTCGTGAAAACATGCTCGTCTCCAAAAATCCAGGGGTGTTTCATGGAACACAGCCTAGGCTTTGGGTGATCGCCAAATCCTCACGGGAAGTTAAACAATTCGTGATAACTCGGGCCGCGAAAAACCCGCACAATGCCAACACAAACACTGTAGGGGCGAGCTTGCTCGCGATGGTGGTCAACGATGACGCGGGGTGCCTGATGCCACGCGGCGTCCTCAGGTTTTTCGCGAGCAAGCTCGCTCCTACAGTGGTTAGGGTTGCAATAGAAGGATGGAAGTGGATGGAACAGACCAAACGCATCCTCGTGGTCGAGGATGACCTGCATATCGCCGACCTTATCTGCCTGCACCTGCGTGACGAGCAGTTCGAGGTGGTGCACAGCGCCGATGGCACTGAAGGCATGCGCCTGCTGCAACAGGGCAACTGGGATGCGCTGATCCTCGACCTGATGCTGCCCGGTGTCGACGGCCTGGAAATCTGCCGCCGTGCCCGCGCCATGGCGCGCTATACGCCGATCATCATCACCAGTGCGCGCTCCAGTGAAGTGCACCGCATTCTCGGCCTGGAACTGGGTGCCGACGACTACCTGGCCAAGCCGTTTTCCATGCTCGAACTGGTAGCGCGGGTCAAGGCGTTGCTGCGCCGGGTGGAGGCCATGGCGCGCAACCTGAAGATGGACGCCGGCAGCCTGCTCGTCGACGGCCTGGCCATCGATCCGATCACCCGAGAAGTGTCCCTCGATGGCCGGCGCCTGGACCTCACGCCCCGGGAGTTCGACCTGCTGTACTTTTTCGCCCGCCAACCGGGCAAGGTGTTTTCGCGCATGGACCTGCTCAACGCCGTGTGGGGCTACAGCCACGAAGGCTACGAGCACACCGTCAACACCCACATCAATCGCTTGCGCGCCAAGATCGAGGCCGACCCGGCGCAACCGGTGCGCATCCTCACGGTGTGGGGCCGCGGCTACAAATTCGCCACCGGGGAGGAACCGCAGCCATGAGGCTGACCCTGACGCAGCGCCTGTCCCTGGTGTTTGCCGTGTTGCTGCTGGTGTGCTGCGGCACTTCGGCGTGGCTGCAGGTGCGCTCCAACCAGATGCATGAACAGGAAGTGGTGCAAGGGCTGTCCCGGGACCTGGCGCAGCACATCGCCAGTGACACCGTGCTGATGGACACCCAGGGCCTGATGCCCAATGCCGTGCGTGATCTGTTCAGCAAGCTGATGCAGGTCAACCCCAGTGTCGAGGTGTACCTGCTCGACACCGAGGGCAAGATTGTCGGCAGTGCCGCGCCCGAAGGCCGGATTCGCCGCGAGCGCGTCGACCTGGCGCCGGTCCAGCGCCTGCTGCGGGGTGATGCCTTGCCGATTGACGGGGATGATCCACGCAGTGTCGATGGGCGCAAGGTGTTCAGCGCCGCACCGTTGAAGGTCGATGGCAAGGCGGTCGGTTATCTCTACGTGGTGCTGCTGGGTGAAGACCACGATCGCCTGGCCGAGCGCGGCGCCACCAGCGCGGCGCTCAATACTGCCCTGCTGTCCATTGGCCTGGTCGCACTGCTGTGCCTGATTGCCGGTCTCACCGCGTTTGCGCTGATCACCCGGCCATTGCGCCGCCTCACCGACACCGTCAGCCAGTTCGACATCGACGGCGTCCCGGTCTCGCCGGCCCTGCCCGTCACTGTGGACAAAACCGCCAGCCATGACGAGATCGCCATACTCGACGCCACGTTCCGTCAGATGCAGGCGCGCCTGGGCGAGCAATGGCGCTCCCTGACCCGTCAGGACCAGGAGCGCCGCGAACTGGTGGCGAACATCTCCCACGACCTGCGCACGCCGCTGGCATCGCTGCACGGCTACCTGGAAACCCTGTCGCTCAAGGACGCCACGCTGTCACCTGAAGACCGTCGTCGCTACCTGGGCATCGCCCTGGATCAAAGCCGCAAGGTCGGCGGCCTGGCGCAGTCGTTGCTGGAGCTGGTGCGGCTGGAGCATGGCTTCGTGCAGCCGGTGCTGGAGCGGTTTTCCCTGACCGACCTGGCCCAGGACATTTTCCAGAAATTCGAACTGACGGCGGAGGCGCGGCAGGTCGAATTGAAGGCCACGTTTGCCCCCAATGTGTCTGCGGCCTGCGCTGATCTGGGATTGATCGAACGGGTGCTGACCAACCTGTTCGACAACGCGCTGCGCCATACGCCTCCAGGGGGCGAGATCGAACTGGGGTTGCGTCCGCAAGGGTCGTTCATTGAAGTGACGGTCAGCGACACCGGGCCGGGGATTGCTCCAGAACTGCGCGAAGGATTGTTTCTGCGGCCGTTCAATATCGGGGGTGCGCGGCGTGATGGTGGGTTGGGGTTGCGGATTGTGCATCGCATCCTGCAATTGCATGGGCTTGAGATTCTGTTGATCGACAGGCCGGGGCGTGGGGCGACGTTTCGGTTTTCTTTGCCGGTGGATGAACAGACCGCATCAGCACTGGCTGTGCGATCGATGAACCTGAATACGCCGGGGCAGGCCTGACACACCGAGGCGCCTGCTTCGCCAGCAGGCTGGCTCCCACAGTGTTTTGTGTCGACCACAGATTTAGCGTACACCCAATTGCCCTGTAGGAGCCGGCTTGCCGGCGAAGGCGGCCGAAAGACAGGCGCAATGTTCAAGGACGCCTCCGCTGGCAAGCCAGCTCCTACAAGGGGATGCGGGTTGTGATTTTGTCCGTTGGCCTGTTGGGCCGTGACAAGGCCGCCCCGGTCCAATAGATTAGTCGGCCTGAAAAAGCCCCCGGGCTTTTTCGCCCCTATTCAAGTTCAAAGAAGTAGTGAAATTTCAATGTCAGATTCCAACACCGCTGAATCCGTAGTCACCCTGTCGTCCAAAGCGGAATACGAAAACTCCATCAATCTTTCACAGCACGTGTCCCAGGCCAAGACCATCAGCGAGATGGTCCTGGACGCGTTTCAGTCCACCCGCGAAAGCGAGCAGATCCGCGAGCTGCGCGCCGCGATCCGCCAGGCCCACGACAGCTTCGACGATGACAAGGCCTACGAACTGATGGGTCAGCTCAAGCAGCTCAAGGACGCCGAGGCCGCCGACATCGCCGCCCTGGAAGACCTGAGCAGCAAGTTCCCGATCAGCCGCATCCTGTCCAGCTTCAAGGACGATCCGGCTTTCCAGGAAATCGTCTACGGCCTGGCCCTCAAGGTGCTGAACCAGACCCACCAGGCCATCAGCAACCCGAGCGGCGGCAAAGGCAAGGCCACCAAGGCGAAAAAAGAAGTCGAAGTGTTCACCATCAGCAAGGACGGCATCAGCGTCACCTTGCCGCTGCGCACCCCGCGCTCGCGCCTGAGCGTCGACCGTGAAGCCCTGGAATTCCTCGGTTTCACCTTCATCGGCGAAGGCGACGAGGCCGAACTGCAAAGCGAGACGTTCCTGGACAACCAGGGCGCCGAACAAGCGGTCAACCGCAAGAACATCATCACCGCCCTGCAACAGCAGACCGCCTTCGACGGCTACAGCATCGCCGCCCAGTAATACCCGCCAGCGCTTCACCGGAGCCCCGCCACCGTGCGGGGCTTTTTATTGCCCGCGATTCCAGCGAAACCGCGTTTAGTGTTCCAGTATCAAGGCCAGAAAAACACTTCCCTTCACCCATCTGCACCACGGGTCCGCCTGCGGGGAGCGTCAACTCACTTTCCAGCCCAAGACCTCAGTGGTGCGACTGCTGAGGTCATCATGAACACGCTTCCCTTGTACCGTCAGTTGGCCAACCACTACCTGGACGCGATCCGCAGCGGCACCCTGAAAACCGGCGAGCGCCTGCCCTCCATCCGCCTGATGATGGAAAAACACGCCGTCAGCCTGTCCACCGCCGTGCAGGTCTGCCGCGAGCTCGAGGACTACGGGGTACTGGAAGCCCGACCGCGCTCGGGCAATTACATCCGCCAGCCCGACACGCCGACCAAAGCCGTTGCGATCAGCCTGCCGCCGCCGTTGGATACCGGCGTCTATGTCGGCATCCATGAGCAAGTGTCAGCGGTGCTCAAGGCCAGTCAGCGCGCGACGGTCAAGGTCAACCTCGCCAGTCCCTACTGCGCCCCGCCGCTCTACCCGCTGAAGGTCTTGCAGGACAACATGATCAAGGCCTTGCGCCAGGACCCGCATCTGTTCGACACCAGCAGTGCGACCAGCGGCCACAGTGCCCTGCGCAATGTATTGGCCCGTCGGATGCTGACCGCCAAGACTAATCTGACGGCCGAGCGCATCGTGATCACCCACGGCGCGACCGAAGCGATCAACCTGGCCTTGCGCGCCGTGACCCGCCCCGGCGATACCGTGGCCGTGGAGTCGCCGACCTTCTACGGCCTGCTGCAAATTCTCGAAAGCCTCAACCTGCGGGTGCTGGAAGTCCCGGCCTCGACCCATGCGGGGATTGACCTGCCGGCCTTGGAACAGCTGCTGCAAGGGCCACAACCGATCAAGGCGCTGATCGTCATGCCCAACCTGCACAATCCGCTGGGCAGTATCATGCCCGACGCCCACAAGGCGCGACTGGTGAAACTCTGTGCCGAGCACGAAACGGTACTGATCGAGGACGACACCTACGGCGACCTGGTGGACACCGAGCAACCGCTGTCCACCCTCAAACACTGGGACCGCACCGACAGCGTGATCTATTGCGCTTCGCTGAACAAAACCCTGGCCCCGGGCCTGCGCCTGGGCTGGATCAGCGCCGGGAAATGGCACGACCGCGTGGAAATGCTCAAGCACACCCAGACCCGTGGCTGCGAGAAGCTGTCGCAACTGGCGGTCAGTGCGTTCATGGCCACGCCTTCCTATGAACGCTACCTGCGGCGCCTGAGAAAAACCCTGACCCAGCAGCGCCGCCAAATGAGTGCGGCGATCCTGCGCTACTTTCCCGAGGGCACCCGGGTGACCAGCCCCCGGGGCGGCACGTTGCTATGGGTGGAATTGCCTGCGCAGTATTCGTCCATGGCACTGTTTCATGACGCGTTGAATGTCGGTATCCAGATTTCACCTGGGGATATCTTTTCCAATACCCGACGTTTCCATCACTTTATGCGCATAGGTTGCGGAGCGCCGTATTCACCGAGGATCGACGAGGCGCTGCAAACCCTGGCCCGCCTCCTCAAAAACCAGGGCTAAACACACCCCCTGTAGGAGCTGGCTTGCCAGCGATAGCGTCAGCACATCCAGCATTGATGTGCCTGACACACCGCCTTCGCTGGCAAGCCAGCTCCTACAGGGGTTGCGTGTTACAGGGGGGGTTGGTGCAGGCAGATGATATGCGGGTCGTCATTCCAATGCGGGAAACGCTCGGCAATCAGCGGATCGTGGCCGGGGATGACGTGGTCTTCGCTGTCGGCCAGGCGATCGATCTCGCTGAAAGCTTCAAGGCTTTGCGCCAGGTCATCGATGATCGGAAACGGGCTGCGCTGGCGAATATTTATCCACAGGTGCGCCGCGTCCGAAGCCAGGACGATCCAGCCGCGTTCGGTGTGCACCCGCACCACCTGACTGCCCGGTGTGTGCCCGCCCACCGCGTGCAGTGTCACGCCCGGCAGTACCTCGACCGTACCGTTGTGCAACCGCATCCGCCCCTCGAACAGCGGCGGCAGCGCCGACATCACGTCCTCGACCTCATAGGTTTTGTTCACCGTGTGATGGGCCATCTTCGGCCCGGTGCAGAAGCGCAGTTCCGCTTCCTGCAAATGCACCGTGGCCCCGGGAAACAGCCCCAGGTTGCCGGCATGATCCCAGTGCAGGTGCGTGAGGATCAGGTGCTCGACCTGCGCCGGATCGATGTCCAGTTGCCGCAGGGAATCCTCCGGCAGGCGATACATCTGACGGTTGCGCCGGTCCGCCGTGGCCGGTTGAAAACAGGTGTCGACCACGATCACCTGGTGCTCGTTGCGAATCACCCAGAAGTAGTAGTCCAGGGGCATCGGCGCATTCGGATCGCCGCAGCAGGCGTCGTAGAGAAAGTTCTCCCGAGCGGTTCGCTGCGCGTTGGCGCCGACCCGGATGGCGAACACTTCGTACAGGGGAACGGACATGATCACCTCCGGGTTCAGGCAGCTGCGGTGGCTTTGAGGGTCGGACGGAAATCGAAGTCGATCTGCTCGCTGATGCCCAGGTCCTGCGCCAGCTTAAGCAGGCCACTGTAGTCACGCATGATCGTCGCGTTCTTGTTGCTCTCGCGGGTGTCGGCGATGATCGACTCGGCTTCCTTTACACCGAGCTGCGTGAGGATCGCCTCCCACATCGAATAGTCCTGGGCGATAAAAGCACTCAATGCCACCGACAGGTGACGGGCAAAAAACCCCCGCTGTTCGGGCTGCATGTTGGCGTACATCACCTTGGCCACTTCGGCCAGCACCTTGCTGTGGGCGTATTCGTCGCGGTTGTGCAGTTCGGCCACGCGGCGGTTTTGCGGCTGGATGGTCTGGTCATCCGCCAGCAGGTCGAGGTAGGCATTGACGCTGATCTCGGCCACCACCGCGAAGGTGATCGCCGCCAGGTCGCGCTGCCATTGCTCGGGCAGTTGCTCACGCAGGGCCTTGAGGCGCAGGTAAGTCACCGAGGGCGGCAAATCCAGGTCCTGGTCGAGGGCGCGATCGACCTTGGTCCGCTCGATGGCACGCAGGTGCATGAGCGTGTGGTAGTGCTCATCGATCAGGGTCTGCTGCATCGCCTCGCGAAAATGCCAGTCGTCCTTGCCCAGGTACTGATGGGCGATGACGCTCAGCGCCGGGTTCACCACGTGCTCCTCGGCGGTGACGGTGCGCAGGTTGTAGCCGATCCAGCCCCAGGTCACCACCTTGCTCTTGAGCTCTTCGCTCAAGGCCTGGAATGTCGGGTGATGGAAAAACGGCACCATGCACTCCGGGTAATCCGGGCGCGCCGGGTCGAACACTTCATTGACCTGGCCCCTGTCCGGCGCACACACCCCGGCGCGTTTGGTCCAGGCCTGATTGAGCCGCACGATCAGTTGGTGATCGACCTGGGCAATCTCGATTGCTGTTTGCATGACGCAATACCTGTAGAACGCGTACCCGCCAGGGGTACGCGGAAAAAAGAAGGGCGACGGAAAAATCAGGCCAGCCAATAGCGGGTCAGGTTGCGCGCCGGGTCAGTGTATCGGCTGCGGGCATGAATCATCCGCCAGTTGTCCCAAATCAGCAGGCACCCGTCGGGAATCAGAACCGGGATGTTGTGTTCGAGGAAGTACGCTTCACCCAGCGCGGCAAACCTTGCCAGCGGCGTCGTGCTGTTGGCCACTTGCGATTGCAGCAACGCCTCCTTCGATGGATTCACATCGCCGTAGTGAAACTGGTTGTAGCTGAAGCGGAATATGTCGCCGTCCTCGGTGGGGGTCAGGATGTATTCCCTGACGCGGGTTTGCGAAGGCTCCCCGGGCTTGGCGGTGGCGACGAATTCCACCGGCGTGTCATCGAGCCACTCGCGCAGTTGCGGCTCGGTTCGCTCAAGCGACTTCAAGAACTCATAGCCGTCCACCAGCCCCGTATGCCCGCCACCGCACGTCGCCTGTGTATGGCAATGCAGCGCCAGGTAACGCGGCGGCGGGCCATACACGGGCGCCTCGGTGTGCGGGCCGATGCCGTTCATGCTCTGGGAATATGGCAAGTCCTCGTAGCCCGGCTTGCGGGTGATGGCGAACGCCACCTGGCCATTGAACTGCGGAATGATCGGGCCGAACTCATGCAGTGTTCCTGTTACATCGTGGGCAAATTCCCCCGGGGTCAGCACAGTCCAGCCACGACTCGACAACTCTTCATGGCGATGGCCCAGCGAAACATAAGGTGTGGACGCAACAATCCCTTGATTTGACATGGTGAGTTTCCTGGCGGTTTATCAGGCGTTGACGGTTGAGGTGTAAGCGGCAATCAGTTCACTGCAGGCGCTGCCCGGTCGGTAGCGCTGTTCATCGATGCTCTGTACCGGGGTGATTTCTGCGGCGGTGCCGGTGAGAAAACACTCGTCGAAGTCGCCCAGTTCCGTGGGCAGGATCGTGCGTTCGATGACCTGGTAGTCCAGCGCCCGGGCCAGCTCGATGACGGTCTGGCGGGTAATGCCATTGAGAAAACAGTCCGCGGTCGGGGTGTGCAATGTCCTGCCCTTGGCGAAGAACACATTGGCACTGGTGGCCTCGGCGACGTGGCCGCGCCAGTCGAGCATCAAGGCGTCGTGGTAGCCGTTTTTTTCCGCGTCGTGCTTGCTCAAGGTGGCGATCTGGTAATGCCCCGACGCCTTGGCTTCGAAGGGGCTGCTGCTGGGTGGCGGACGGCGCCACGCGGCGGTCTTCAAGCGGATGCCGGCCATGCGCGCCGCCGGGTCGAAATAGCTCGGCCATAACCAGCAGGCGATCGCCACATGCACACGATTGAAACGCGCCGACGTGGAAATCATCTCGCTGCCGCGCCAGGCCACCGGGCGCAGATAGCCGTCGCCCACCTGGTTGCGTTGCAGCAATTGATGGCTGGCCGCTTCCAGCTCGGCGGGTTCGAAGGGAATGGCAAAATCCATCAGCTGCGCCGAGCGATACAGCCGCTCAGTGTGCTCGCGCAACTTGAAGACCTTGCCGTTGTACACGCGCTCGCCCTCATACACCGTGCTTGCGTAATGCAGGCCGTGGCTCAGCACATGCAGGCGCGCCTGGGACCACTCGACGAACTCGCCATCGAGCCAGATCCATCCTTCGCGCTGATCAAACGGGATACCGCTCATGTCCTTGTCTCCCCAATGATTAAGTGTCGTCCTACGCCGTTTGCAGCAGGACCGGTATCAGCTGCGGCGCAGGCGCCAGCAACAGCTCTGCCTCTGCCTGAAAGAAAAAAGCGCGTTCGCCGAAGGCCGGGCGCAGCTCGTCGAACCAGGTCGCCTGCGGATCGAAGCGCGCATAGAAGGTGCGCAATACCCACGACGGGTCACGGGCCTGGAGGAACTGCAACACGAAGACTTTTTCCCCGGCGACGGTCTCGATGCCGTTGATCAATACCTTGCCGTAGAAGGTGCTCATCGACGGCCCGCGCACCGTGCGCGCCAGCCCCGACACCGTGCGGTACGCCGCCTGGAAAATCTCGAATGCCCTGGCCAACGGCATCGCGAAATAGTGGCTGGGGCCGGTGTCGCGCTCGACGAACATGTAATAGGGCACCGCACCGAGCCGTACGCCTTCGGTCCAGAGTTCCGCCCAATCGGCGGGGTTTTCGTTGATATGGCGGATCACCGGTGCCTGCATGCGCAGGGTCGCACCCGTGGCGCGAATGCACGCGATGGCCTGCCGGGCGATGGCCGGACGGATCTCCACCGGGTGGTTGTAGTGACCCATGAGCGAGAGGTTCTTGCCCGTCGCGACGATCCGCCGGAACAGCGCCAGCAGCTCGGGCGCATCCTTGTCGCTGACAAACCGCTGCGGCCAGTACGCCACCGATTTGGTGCCGATGCGGATGTTCTGGATATGCGGCAGATCCAGGAGCGGTTCGATGTATCCCGCCAGTGAGCGGGTGTTCATGATCATCGGGTCGCCCCCGGTAATCAGCACGTCAGTGACGTCGGTGTGGACCTTCAGGTAGCTGACCAACTCCTGGGATTCCCGGGCGTTGAACTTGAGCTCTTCCTCGCCGATGAACTGCGCCCAGCGGAAACAGAAGGTGCAGTAGGCGTGGCAGGTCTGGCCGGCACCGGGGAAAAACAGCACGGTCTCGCGGTACTTGTGCTGGATGCCCGGCAGGACCTTTGCGTCGAGCGTCACGCCGTTGTGCGTCAGTTGCCCGGCCGGATGGGGGTTCATGCGCAGCCAGATCGCCTCGATCCGCCGCTTGATCGCGGCGGCGTCATCCTCTTCGATCAGTTGCTTGAGCGAGGCGTATTCCTCCGCCAGCAACATGTCCTTATGGGGAAAGGTCATGCGGAAAATCGGATCGTCCGGGATGTTGTTCCAGTCGATCAGCGTTCCCAGCACGTATTCGTTGGTACGAAACGGCATGACCCGCGCCACGACTGTCATGGCTTCCTGCAAGGCAGGCGTCAGCTTGTGCCAATACGGCGTGTCGCGAATGGTGCGAGCGTTATAGGGTTTGTAGCGTTCGTGCTCCGACAGTCCTTGCATGGCAGCGCTCCTGATGATTACCCTGACAATTGCTACACGATGGCCGGCGCTTTGCGCTCTATGTCCATCCAGGCCCGAACGCTGTCGCGATCCCACTGGCGGCGGACATACGCCACGAGCCGCGCCGGGACTTGATCGCCATGGGCGACCAGTCGGTTGAGCATGATCGCCAGATCGGTGTCGGCAATGCTCCAGTCGCCGAAGAGGTGCTCGGCGCCCTCCTCCAGCAAACGCTCGGCGACGAAGAACAGGCGTTCAACGGCGGCCTTGGCATCGTCGGAGAGCGGCGCGAGTTGCTTGCCGAAGTACACCAGGTCGAACGGGCGCTCCTTGCGCACCACCAGCAAATCGCTGCGCAGCCAGGCCTGAAGTTGACGGGCCCGGGCGCGCTGCTGGAGGTCCTGAGGGAAGAGTCTGGTATGCCCTGGAGCGAGCTCCTCCAGGTACTCGGCGATGGCCGAAGACTCCGACAGCGCAAAATCTGCGTGAACTAAGGTGGGAATTTTGCAGGTCAGGGAACTATCACGATATTTATCTTGATAGTTCTCACGGACCTTTAAATCCAGCGTAATAAGTTCAAATGAAAGTTGCTTCTCCTTGAGTGCCACAAATGCCGACATCGCAAATGCGCTGACAAAATCCGCGCCAACATAGAGTTTAAGCTTGTTGCTTTCCATAGAACGCTCCCTTGAACTAAACACATAAATCCGTTGCATTCGAGGCGATCGTAGTAAGTTGATCAGGCGCTGAATAGATACAGAAAGTGTCCGTTTGCATCGATACAGATGGCAAATTGCCAGAGGGCATCGCGGGTACAGCAGAAATGAAAAAGGGAGTCCGCGAACGCGGACTCCCTGGTGGGTAACGGAGGGGAAAATTACAGCGGGCGGGGGATCAGGCCAACGTTGTCGTTGAAGTTGGCCAACAGCAGCGCCTGGGGCATGTTGCTGATGTTGAGCATGGCCAGAGGCTCGGTGGCGCTGGTGTTGACGAAGCCGTGGCGGGTCCAGGCCGGCACCAGCAGCACGTCACCGCTGCCGACGCCTACTGCCTCGGCATCACCCAGGGTCAAGGTGCCGTTGCCGCTCTGGATGATGAACAGGTGCCACCACGCATGGTCATGGCCGCTGAGCGCCGCGCCCGGTATCAACCATTGCATGGACACGGCCATTCCGGGGGTCAACGAGCAACCCTGGAGGCTGCTGTCGTGGGCCAGCGCGACAATATCGACATCGCTGGCCTCAAGGCGCTTGCGCATACCCGTTAGTTCAACATCCTTCCACACCCGTGGCTTGATGGGTTGTTGAACCAGACTTTGGCGAAAGTCCTTATATGAAAAAAACGCACCTTGAACGTTATTCATGTTCGGGTTCCAACTTATTCTGCCGAGTTGAGTCATCCGACCTTAGGCGAACATTTAATCGCTGTAAAGCCGAACAACTCAGACTTATAACGCAGAAGGTCGCAACGCCACGATCATGTCCACTTCCACTGCCGCGTTTTTTGGCAACTGATAAACGCCGACGGTCGTGCGAGTATGTTTGCCGGCATCGCCCAGTACATGACTGAAAACATCCGAGGCACCGTTGGCCACTTCGCTGAGGTCGACAAAGTCCGCAGTGGATTTCACATACACCGAGACCCTGATCAGCGACTTGATCTTGTCCAGCGAACCGATGGCGTCGACGATCAATGCCAAGCCGCGCATCGCGCAGAGACTGGCGGCCGCTTGCGCATCCGCCATGTCGAGGTCCAGGCCGACCCGCCCGGGGTATTGGATCTTGCCGTTCACACGCGGCACCATCCCGCTGATATGCAGCTCATCGTGGTGACGAATCAGCGGTGCGTAATGCCCGCCCACGCTGTTTTCGCCGTAGATGTCGTAGTCGAATTCCTTCGCCAGCGCGATGAAGCGCTCATCACAAGTCATGTGCTCAATCATTTACCCAACCTCTTGATCAATACTGCAAAAAAACTTCGATCCCTGATACTCAACACAGCATCCGTGCAGGTGGCGCCAGGCTAGTGATCCCGATGCTCGACTCCACGGCCTCGGCCAGGCGCAACAGGTCATTGCTGAGCTGTGCGTAGTCTTCGTTGAACAACACGATGTGACCGATGAACGAGAAGTTGTCTTTCACCAGCGCGCTGACCGCATCGCCGATGCGCTTGGTCACCACCGCCTCCACCAGATCGATGTCCAGAGAGCGGGCCAGGGCCTGGATGTCCGGCACATCGCGCAGGATGCCGCCAGTGCTCGCCCGCAGCAGGCGTATGCCGCAATAGCCGCGTGGCACCGGCTCGCGGCTATCGACCTGGCCTTCCACGGCCCAGCGCACCCAGCGCTCCCACGGGTCGAAATCGACGAATGCCTGGCGCGCCAGGTCCCAGATGTGCATGCCACCGGGGCGCATGTTGGTTTCAACGGCCGAGGTGCGATGGTTGGCCCGGTAGAACACTTCGTTGTGCCAGGCACCGTTGTCCTGGGAAACCAACCCTGCCATGTGCTGGCCGGCAGCCTTCAGTCGAGCCTGTACTTCAGGCGCCAACGGGGCGGGCACCACTTGCTGGATCTCGGCGCGGTAGGCTCCTTCGGTGGTGGTTTTTTCGGTGATCCAGGTACTTCCAGCGACATAGTCCCAGCTGTATTCACGGGCGTTCTGGATCAGCTCTTCCAGCACGATGCCGCCCTCGCGATAAGGCTTGAGTGCCTGCCACGCATCGTCGCATTCGGACGGGTGACGGATGACCCGGCAGCCTCGACTGGCACCTTCGCAGGCGGGCTTGATGAACGCCTTGCCGCCCAGTTCGATCACGCGCTGGCGCAGTTCCGGCAGGCTCTCGATACGAGTGGAAAGCACTGGCCGGTAGTCTTCGGGCGCCGTGCTGGCCGTCGCTTCGAGCTGGCGGAAAATCTGTTTGTCCAACCCCGCCCGCGCCTCGGCAATCGTTATACCGGGCAAGCCGAAATGACTGGCCAGCGCCGCGCCGAGCAGCACGCCACGGTCAGAAAACGGCAGCACGCCAATCAGCTTCCAGCGATCGGCGTTCAGGCACCCCACCACCAGCTCGAGGGAGGCCGCTACATCCTGCTCGGCCAGCGAAGTGCTGCAGACGTGATCCGCCACCTGATCGTCATAGGGCTGGATCTGCTCGACCAGCAGGATCAGCCTGGCGTTGTATAGCGACTTGCACAGATCGCGCAGCTTCTGGATATCGTGAACCCGACTGCCGTTGTACCCCACCACTACTACGCATGAAGTCGTATTCATAAAGCCCCCGACTTGCAAAGTGAAAACCGAAACAGCGATGACTCAGTCGTGCAACGACGCAATGGATTGCCGGTTGAGCCAGTACCAGACCAGGATCCCGCCGGCGCCGATGGCAGCCAGCACCAACGCGTTGTAGGGCGGTGGCGCGACCCGCATGATCAACACGGTCAACCCTGCGCCGACACCCAGGGACACTTCCTTGACGAACATGTTGTTCTGCTTGACCGAGAAATAATCGAGGTGACTGAAGGCGCATTCGGCGATGGACAGCAGCGCCACCCAGACCAGCGCGCCGACCAGGGTATCGACGTGGAACGCGGCAGGCGAAGACAGCACGGCAAAGCCGCCGACGATGATGCCGATCACCGTCAGCACCTTGAAGCGCCCGGTGCTCTCGATCAGCCTCATGACCGGCACTTGCGCGAAGACCACCACGGCGCTGTTGAGGATCAGCATCAGGCCATACCAGGCCGGCAGCTCGCCGGTCTTGAGCAGGATCGCCTGCGGCAGGATCGAGAACACGCCGAACAGCTTGATGCCCATGATCACGCCGGCGATGACCCACGGCAGTTTGTTGCGCCAGCCGCTGCCTTCCTGGCTGGCGGGCCGGGCAACCACGGGCTCGCAGGTGAAGGTCGCGCCCATGGCGATCGGCAGGCACAGCAGGACGAAACCGGCGGCGCCGAGGAAAAACAGGGTCGGGGTCAACAGCGGCGACAGCAGGATCAGCCCTGCCAGCAGGCTGCCCATGTTCATGGCGACACGGTTGTAGGCGGCGCCCTCCTTGGTCTGGGCCGCTTCGCTCTTGATCAGGTAGCCGGCAATCGCAATGCCATAGGCAAACAACGCCGCGGCAAACATGACCACGCCCTGGTTGCGGGTGACTGCCAGCAACACCAGCCCGCCGGCGGCGCACAGCAGGGTGACGCTCAGGGAGCGGCGACCGAGTACCAGCAGGGTCAACGGCAACAGCAGCAACAAGGCCCGATATCCCAGGGCCAGGATGCTGTTGGTGGCGGTATCGAGCCAGACGTTGGCCTTGCCCAGCACCGCAAACAGCGACACGGCGGTGATGATGCGGATGGTGAACAAGCGCAGGTTGATGACCGGCTTGGCCGCGACGACCGTTGTTTCGACACTCATGCAACACCTCACGAACCTGGTATCGATCGACCGCCATAGGTCGACCCTCCAGAAACTCTGTAAGGCGATGGTAGAAAGAGATGCTTGTCTTGGTCAGAGCAAGTTCGTATAGAATCAAACGAACTTTACTGCCAGAGAGACCAGTAAAATGCAGGCTCAGCGAGCAGTGATCGCCGCTATCGAGTTCCAGCCGGGTGTGCCGCTGGTGCAGCAGATCGTCGATCAGTTGTCGGTGGCAATCACCAAGGGCGGCCTGCCCCACGGCTCAAGGCTGCCACCGATTCGCGAACTCTCGGACCTGATGCACGTGGGCAAGTCCACGGTGGTCGACGCCCTCGACCGCTTGCGCGCCAAGGGCCTGGTGGTATCACGCCAGGGCTCGGGGCATTACGTACACCGTTCCAGCACCACCCTGCAGACCAGTGCCGGCCCCGACCTGCTGCCCCAGGACACCCTCAGCGTGGTACGCCGCGCGGTGCTGCTGGACAATGGCGCGCTGCGCCCGGGGGCCGGTTTCCTGCCGTCCTCGTGGTTGCCTGCCGAAGAATTGCTCAAAGCCGTGCGCGGCACCCTTCGCGCCACTACCCTGCGCATGGGCGAATACGGTAACGCCAGTGGTTACCTGCCACTGCGCCAGGCCTTGCGGGTGAAGATGGCGACCCTGGGCATCGAAGCGCCGGTGGAGCAGATCATCACCACCGCCAACACCGTACAAGCCATCGACATGCTGATGCGCCTGCTGGTCAAACCCGGCGACACGGTGCTGCTCGACGACCCGTGTTATTTCACGATGCACACCAACCTGGCCTGGCACGGCGCCAAGGTCATCACCATCCGCCGCGATTGCGACGGCATGGACCTGGACGCATTCGAGCAACTGCTGATCGCCCATCGCCCCGTGCTGTACATGACCAACAATGCCCTGCACAACCCGACCGGGCACTCGTTCACCTCGGCGCAGGTCTACCGCCTGGTGGAACTGAGCCATCGCTACAATTTCCACATCCTCGAAGACGACCTGTATTGCGACATGCAGCAACGCCGAACGCCGCGCCTGGCCGCGAGCGGCCTGGACAACGTGTCCTACGTCTCGGGCTTCTCCAAGACCCTGACCGCCAACAGCCGCGTCAGCTTCGCGGTGCTCTCACCGCAACTGGCCGCGCGGATGATCACCCTGAAAATGGCCTGCGGCGGCATGACCTCGGAAATGGCCGAGCAGATCATCTGCACCATGCTCAGCGACGGCAGCTATGCCAAGCACATGCGTCGCACCGTGGACCGGCTTTATGAGTCGAACAGCCGGGTGGCGGCGTGGCTCGGTGAAGCCGGGTGTTCGGTGTCTTCGCTACCCGGCGAAGGGTTATACATCTGGACGCGATTGCCGGATGGATACGATGCCGAAACCCTGGCCCGCAAGGGATTGGAAATCGACCTGGTGCTGGCGCCGGGGACCATGCTCAGCAAGGCGGCGGATGGCAATCAGTTTCTGCGATTTAACGTGGCGCACAGTGATCACGTGCAGGTGCGGGAGCGGTTTTTCCGCTTGCTGGATAAACCACACAAATAACTGACTGTCTTCGATCCTGTGGGAGCGGGCTTGCTCGCGAAGAGGGCGTTATATCCAGCATCAATGTCGCCTGAAACACCGCTTTCGCGAGCAAGCCCGCTCCCACAAGGATCCTGCGGCGCTCAATCCCATCCCGGCCAACACAAGGCCACGATTGTGCATTCCGATATCCACACGCTAACTTCGACCCGTCGCTGCCAATTCAGCGACCGGGCCTGATAACGAACGTGGTAGCTCTCAACTCGATATGGGAGCTTTACTCATGAATGCTATTGGTCTGTCCGCTTCAAACGTCATTCACCACCTACCAACCAGCAGGAGGTGAAGCCCAATGACCATTCCCCAAGATCTGAAAACCATCGGCCTCACCCCCTTCTCCTATCACGCCAACGAACCGCTGTTTCGCATCAACGCCGGTGTCCCGTTCATCTCTGCCCTCTCCCACGCCTCCGATCTGCTCCACCTCGCCAAACTACTCGCCTCAGACGCCGCCACGGTCCGCGACTCCGACCGACATGACTGGGCCTCGCACTTTCTGCAGGACATGAGCAAGGCAATCATCGATGACGTGGTGAAAGTGCTCGATGCACCGTGCAACAACCGCGCATAAATGAAAAAGCCCCGGGTTTCTTTCGAAACTCGGGGCTTTTCAAGTGTTCGCTAAGCTCGATCAAACCACTGCCAGTCGATCAACCATATCCGGGAATTTCTCCACCAATCTGATCAACAAGGCTGCCTGTGCATTAGGCTTCGACTTTTCCTGTTCCCAGTTTCTCAAAGTACTGGGGCTGGTTCGAATCCGCTTGGCAAAAACGGCCTGGGACATGTGTAACTTTTCCCGTAACGCGACGATTTCTCGCGCCCCTACCTCGGGGGCCGGAATGTCCCCCACCGTCGTGTTGCGCAACGTAATCTTGCCTTCGCGTTGAGCCGCCATCTCATCAACGCCCTGCATCAACTCTGCAAACAGGTCGCGTTTTTTCATGGGGTACCTCGTTTTTTCAACTCTGCTTCTATGGCTTTCTTGAGCGCCTTCTCTTGCTCGGCAGTCAAATTCTCAAGCTCATCTTTGTCATAAATTGCAAACATCCAGAACTGACCATCATTCATAAGCCAATAATAGATAACCCGCAAGCCACCTCGCTTGCCTTTACCTCGACGCCCATCCGCCCAACGTAGTTTCCGGAAACCGCCTGTTCGAGGCATCACATCCCCAGCTTGCGGATCGAGCTGCATATGGGTTTGCAGCGCTCGATACTCATCGTCCGTCAGATAATTTCCAACGGTAGCAGTGAAGGACGTGGTTTCGAAGAATACGGTTCGTATGCGCAAACTATAGGCAAGTTGCCTATAGTCATGCAACCGGCGAATCATCTTCCTGACGAACCGTCTTTTCGAATCCCTATTCCCAAATCCAACAAAAAACCCCGCTCTTCTCTCGAAGGCGGGGCTTTTCTTTACAGCATCGGACGCTTAAGGCGCGTACGTCAGCAACAACTCTGCCGGCACTTTGAAGTCCAGGGACATCATCACGCTCAACGCGGTAATGGTGAAGATCGAGAACACGAACAGCTTGCGTGCCCAGACCGTGTCATCCACTGCCTTGTAGCCGGTCCAGGCCATGTACAACCAGTACATGCCCATGGCCGCGGCGACAGCGAGGTAGCTCATGCCGGCGTAGCCGCTGAAGGTCAGCATCAAGGTCGCCACGAGGAAGGCCAGGATGTAGATCAGGATGTGCTTCTTGGCCACCTTGATTCCGCGCTTCACTGGCAGCACCGGAATCGATGCGGCCAGGTAATCGTTGAAGCGGAAGATCGCGATGGCGTAGGAATGCGGCATCTGCCACAGGCTGAACATCACCAGCAGGGTCAGTGCGGCCATGTCGAAGGTGTTGCTGACTGCGACATAACCGATCACCGGCGGCATGGCGCCCGACAGACTGCCCACCAGCGTGCCGTGAACCGACTTGCGCTTGAGGTACAGGCTGTAGAAACCGACGTAGATCACGAAGCCGATCACCGCGAACAGTGCGGCCAACGGGTTGGCCACCTTATACAACAGGGCAACGCCGGCGACACCCAGGACGGTCGCGTAGACCAGGGCCAGTTTCAGGGAGATGAGGCCCTGGACCAGCACGCGGTTCTTGGTGCGTTCCATCTTCAGGTCGATGTCGCGGTCGATGCAGTTGTTGAACACGCAACCGGAGGCAACCACCAGGGACGTGCCGATCATGGCGGCCAGGAAGATGGCCAGATCGACATGCCCTTTGGAGGCCAGGAAAAATCCGCCTGCCACAGAAAGCACGTTACCGAAAATGAT
The DNA here is from genome assembly GCF_054600775.1 of Pseudomonas sp. MHK4. Lineage (NCBI taxonomy): Bacteria > Pseudomonadati > Pseudomonadota > Gammaproteobacteria > Pseudomonadales > Pseudomonadaceae > Pseudomonas > Pseudomonas sp. MHK4. The sequence goes on from NZ_BAAIAK010000007.1 coordinate 30,437, forward strand.
CCCCGGTTTGGTGATTTGGATAAAGTGCTTGAGGGACATGCGGACTTACCTCACTTCGCCATCATGAACGTGTGGATGCTGAACATGATCCACAGCGACAGGCCAACCAGCAGGACGATTACGATCGCGGCGAACACAAACGCAATCACGTTGTTACGCTGCGCGGCCGAACGGTCCAGGTGCAGGAAGTACACCAGGTGCACCAGCACCTGGACGATCGCGAACGCGAGGACGATCAACAGGGTGATCGACTTCGGCAGCGTCGGGTACATCACCAGACCGAATGGAATGACGGTCAGGATCACCGACAGGATGAAGCCGATGGCGTACGACTTGTAGCTGCCGTGACCGGCGTCGTCGTGGCCATGGGAATGTGCATTAGCCATTTACATAGTCCCCATCAGGTAAACAACGGTGAATACGCAGATCCACACGACGTCCAGGAAGTGCCAGAACAGGCTCAGGCAGCTCAGGCGGGTCTTGTTGGTCGACGTCAGGCCGTGCTTGTTGACCTGATACATCATGATCGCCATCCAGATCAGACCGCTGGTCACGTGCAGACCGTGGGTGCCGACCAGGGTGAAGAACCCGGACAGGAAGCCGGAACGGCTAGGGCCGAAGCCTTCGGAGATCAGGACGTGGAACTCGTTGATCTCCATGCCGATGAAGCCGGCGCCGAACAGGAAGGTCATGGCCAACCAGCCCAGGACCTGCTTCTTGTTGCCACGGTAGAACGCCAGCATGGCGAAGCCGTAGGTGATCGAACTGAACAGCAGCAGAGCGGTTTCGCCCAGTACGTATGGCAGTTCGAAGATGTCGTGGCCCGAAGGGCCACCCGCTACGTTGTTAACCAGTACCGCGTATACCGCGAAGATCGACGCAAACAGAATGCAGTCGGTCATCAGGTAGAGCCAGAAACCGTATACGGTCATCTCGCCCGAGTCGTGGTGGTGGTCATCGTGCCCATGGTCACCATGGGCGTGTCCAACATTGGTCACTAAGTTCGACATGGTTTAAGCCTGTTCCAACGAGGTTTCAACACGGGTGGCGGTGGCCGGGATTTTCCCTGCCGCTACCAGACGCTTGTGCTGCTCGGCTTCGATGCGCTCGATCGTTTCAACCGGGACCATATAGCCCTGGTCGTCACGTGCAGCGTGGATCGCGAAGTAGACGACAGTGCCTACCAGGCTCGCGATTGCCAGCCACCAGATGTGCCAGATCATCGCGAAACCGAACACGGTCAACAGAGCACCCATGACCACACCGGTCGCGGTGTTGTTTGGCATGTGGATCGGCTCGTACCTGGCCGGAGCCTTGTACGCAGTGCCGTTTTCCTTGGCTTCGGTGAACGGGTCGATGCAGTCAGCCTTAGGCAGCACAGCGAAGTTGTAGAACGGAGGTGGCGACGAGGTCGACCATTCCAGAGTGTGGGCATTCCACGGGTCACCGTGTTCGCACATGTTCTCTGGCTTGTTGCGGTCACGCACACTGACGTACAGCTGGATCAGTTGGCAGGCGATACCGAAGGCGATCATCACCGCACCGAACATGGCGACGTACAGGTACGGCACCCACTCAGGGTTGGTGGTGGCGTTCAGACGACGGGTCATGCCCATGAAGCCCAGTGCATAGAGCGGCATGAACGCGACGAAGAAGCCCGAGATCCAGAACCAGAACGCTGCTTTACCCCAGCCTTCGTGCAGCTTGAAGCCGAACGCTTTCGGGAAGTAGAACGCGAAACCTGCGATGTAGCCGAATACCGCGCCGCCGATGATCACGTTATGGAAGTGCGCGATCACGAACAGGCTGTTGTGCAGAACGAAGTCAGCACCCGGGATGGCCAGCAGTACGCCGGTCATGCCGCCGATGGCGAAGGTCACCATGAAGCCCAGGGTCCACAGCACTTGGCTGGTGAAACGCAGACGGCCCTGGTAGATGGTGAACAGCCAGTTAAATAGCTTCACACCCGTCGGGATGGAAATCAGCATCGTCGCCAGACCGAAGAAGGCGTTGACGCTGGCACCCGAACCCATGGTGAAGAAGTGGTGCAGCCAAACCATGAAGCCCAGTACCGAGATCGCGCCCGAAGCGTAGATCATCGAGTGGTGGCCGAACAGTTTCTTGCCGGTGAACGCCGAGATCACTTCCGAGAAGATGCCGAATGCCGGCAGGATCAGGATGTAAACCTCAGGGTGGCCCCAGGCCCAGAACAGGTTGACGTACATCATTGGATTGCCACCAAGTTCATTGGTGAAAATGTGGAAATCCATGTAGCGGTCGAGGGTCAGCAGTGCCAGGGTAGCGGTCAGGATCGGGAACGAAGCCACGATCAGCACGTTTGCCCAGGTGCAGGTCCAGGTGAAGATCGGCATGTCCATCAGCTTCATGCCAGGGGTACGCATTTTCAGCACGGTGGCCAGGAAGTTGACCCCCGTCAGCGTTGTCCCTAGACCCGATAGCTGTAGCGCCCAGATGTAGTAGTCCATCCCCACGCCAGGACTGTATTGCAGGCCCGACAACGGCGGATAGGCAACCCAACCGGTCTTGGCGAATTCGCCGACGCCCAGGGACAGGTTGATCAGCACCACGCCGGAAACCAGCAGCCAGAAGCTCAGGGAGTTCAGGAACGGGAAGGCAACGTCACGCGCGCCGATCTGCAGCGGCACTGCAAGGTTCATCAGGCCGGTGAAGAATGGCATCGCCATGAAGATGATCATGATCACACCGTGGGCGGTGAAGATCTGGTCATAGTGTTCAGGTGGCAGGTAGCCAGGCGAACCCTCGGTGGCCATGGCCAGCTGGGTACGCATCATGATGGCGTCGGCAAAGCCGCGCAGCAGCATGACCATGGCGACGATGATGTACATCACGCCGATTTTCTTGTGGTCGACCGAAGTCAGCCACTCGGTCCACAGATAGGTCCACTTCTTGAAATAGGTGATTGCAGCGAACAGCGCCACACCACCGAGCGCGATCATGGCGATGGTTATCATCACGATCGGTTCGTGGAACGGCACCGCTTCCCAACTTAATTTACCAAACATCGTTTACTCCTCTGCCCCGGCAGCTGAATGCGAGTTCATGTCCGTAGCGGCCACTTCTTTCTCTTTCTTCTCGTGCTTGACCTTAGGACCAGGTTTCATGCCTTCGTACTTGTCGACGATGATCTGGAACAGGTTCGGCGTCACCGAGGAGTAGAGCTCGACTGGGTTGTTCTGGCTCTGCTTGGAAAGGGCTGCGTATTCAGCTTGTTCAAGCTGTTTAGGTGCCTTTTTGACTTCACTTACCCAGGCGTCGAAATCTTCCTGGGAAGTTGCGATCGCTTTGAATTTCATACCGGTGAAACCGGCACCGCTGTAGTTGGCGGAGATGCCGTCCATTTCAGCGTTGCGGTCGGCGATCAGGTGCATTCTGGTCTGCATGCCCGCCATCGCGTAGATCTGGCCACCCAGGCCCGGGATGAAGAACGAGTTCATCACGGCGTCGGAGGTGATCTTGAAGTTGATTGGCGTGTGCGCCGGGAACACGATCTTGTTGACCGTGGCAATGCCTTGTTCCGGGTAGATGAACAGCCACTTCCAGTCCAGCGCGACCACTTCGATGGTCACCGGCTTCACGTCGGACTCGATCGGACGGTACGGGTCCAGCTCGTGGGTCGACTTGTAGGTGATGTAACCCAGGGCGATGATGATCAACACCGGAACAGTCCACACCGCGATCTCGATCTTGGTGGAGTGGTTCCATTTAGGCGTGTAGGTCGCCTTGGTGTTGGAGGCGCGGTATTTCCAGGCGAACAGGAAGGTCATCACGATGACCGGCACCACGACCAACAGCATCAGCAGCGTGGCGGTGATGATCAGGTTTCGCTGTTCCAGGCCAACCTGGCCCGTGGGATTGAGCAAGGTCATGTTGCAGCCTCCCAGCAACAACGTGCCGAGCAGCGGCAATAAGCCTAGTAGTCTGGGGTACCTGTTTTTACTCATCTCACGACCTCTAAAGCAGCTTGCGCAATGCAGTTGGGTTTTGATCGCCAACACTTCACCCTGCCAAGGGTTGGCATTTTTCTTGGATTGAATAAGGGCTTGCCCGTCTAGCGTCAGAGGCGTTTCGACAAATCCTGGGCCAGCGGTGAGTTCTTATTCGAATTCGTGGTCAAAGGCCTTGTTACAGCCCAATTCCATTTGGTGCGGATAGTTGGAGGCACCGACACCTGGGCATCGCATCAGACCAGAAGGCCTCACGACACCCTCGTGCCACTCATGCACCAGAGCCTGGGTGAGCAGTGCCGGGAATTCAGTGCGGGCGATTGTAGATATGTAGCGTTTTATAAACCATGTCTTATCCCGAAATAATTTTTATCCCTGACCGCAACAATCCTGACCCAATTGTGTAAAAGTGGCGCATCTTATCGAAATTGATTCTCAACAAAAACACCAAAAATAGTAGGGCTACCACCCGCAGTTCAGACAGCTTTAGAGGCTCGAACATGGCCCTCAACCCAGCCCTAGCCCCGGTATGACAAGGGCTCTGGCAAATCGCCACGACCTGTTAAAACTGTCTGCTCCGTTTTGACCAGGCTAAAACCTGGCGACGCTCAAACACGCCAATTCCTTTGCAAGACGCGGTACCAATCCGACACACCAAAGCCCGCTGCGACACTCGCGATGTGACAACATGTCGCACACTTGTCGCACCCTTCATTACCACTCATCACGGTCTTTTCACCTGGCCCCTGAAATGCAAAAACGCCCCGGCCCTCTCATCGAGGACCGGGGCGTTTCGGGTCTATTGCTGTAATGCCGCGCCTGACTTCAGCGCAGCGCCTTGCGATTGCGCAGCGTCAACAGCGGCACCAGCACCACCACCAGCACGAAGGCGACCAGCGCCCACTGCGCCAGGGACAACCCCAGGATCGGCGGGTACGGCGTGGAGCAGAAACCGTCGACCTGGAAGCCCAGCGGGAAGATCTTCGCCAGGGGCAAGCCATCGACTATCGGCTGCAGCACATCGATGCCACAACTGACCGCCGGGTAGAACTGCGTGTAGACGTGATGCCCCGCCACCCCGACGCCTGCCAGGGCACAAATGACCACCAGGGTTTCCAGCACTGTGATGCTGCGTCGCGTGTGCATGGCCGCACCGATGAAAGCGAAGAGCGCGATCAACAGCAGCGCATAACGCTGCAGGATGCACAACGGGCACGGCGCCTCGCCCAACACCACCTGCATGTACAGCGCACCGCCGATCAGCGCCAGGCAAATGATGCCCAACAGCACCAGGTAGCGCCGTTCCCGGCCCAGACGCATCGTTTCCTCGCTCATCGTGTTTCCCTTTTGACTATCGATTGCCCGCCAGTTTACACGCAGGCATAGACCTTTGAGAGTCTGACGCGCACTGGGCGGATTGTGGGGAAATAGACGACAGGCCGGTTAAGTCGGGATTAACCGTAGCGACCCTGGCCCCTCGAACTCGGCCTGCAACAACTTCAAAAACGCCTCGCGAGCCGGGTGCCGGCCTGCGTTTTCATGCCAGTAAAAGAGGTTGTCGATGCTCGTCAGTTCCGGGAACTCATAGCCCTGGCAACCTGCGCTGGGACCATACTGCTCATAGATGCCCCGGGGCACCAGCGCGACACCGGCACCGGCGCTGACACAGCCAACGATGGTGCCATAGCTGGCGATGCTGACAATCGGCTGCACCTGGTCATGGCGCAACAGCCACTGCTCCAACGCAAAGCGGTACGGGCAGCCCGGGGGCCACATGAAAATCGCCTTGCCCTGTAAATCCGCCGCCTTGCGCAAAGGTCCGTGGGAGGCGGATGCGATGAGAATCAGATCTTCGCGGTACATCACTTCCCGCTGCAGTCCCGGACGATCAACGTTGACCGCCACGAACGCCCCATCCAGCCGCCGATGCTGGGTGTCGTCGAGTAATTGAGCCCAGGTGCCGGTGCTCAACTCCAGCATCACCTGTGGATAAAGCGCATGGTACTTGGCCAGTAACCTGGGCAATCGCCCCGTGGCGCTGGACTCGATGGCCCCAATTCGCAGAGGACCGCTCGGCGCAGAGCCGGGTGCCAACGCCCTGCGCGCTTCCTCGGCCAGGTCGAGGATTTTCGTCGTGTAATCAAGAAACACCTCCCCGGCGGGGGTGATCCGCAATCCTCGGCCGTCGCGGGAAAACAGCGGCGTACCGAGTTCACGCTCCAGGGACTTGAGGCGTGCGGTGATATTGGACGGCACGCAGTGCAGCACTTCGGCCGCACGCGCGATGCTGCCCAGGTGGTGAACCGTGTTGAACATGCGCAGCTGAGACAGTTCCATAGCTCACCCAAAGTGAATACGTAACTCAGTTTAAGTCACTTGTAGTGAATTCATAGGGTTTTGATAATTCGAGTGTCGGCACGGCATTACGCCTTTTTTCGCCGGACACAGAGGAAGCCTTATGGATTTTATTCAACGCCACCTCGCCGAAAGGCCAGGCGTAAAAATCGCCTTGGCGACGTTTTTCGTGATCCTCTGCTGGGCCTATTCCCCCATTGGCATCCGCATCGGGTTAAGGGCTTACGAGCCGGGTCATCTGGCGCTGATGCGCTTTCTCATCGCCTCGACGTTCATGGCCGGGGTCGCCCTCGTGACCCCGGTTTCCCTGCCTCGGCTGAAGGATCTGCCACTGTTGGTCGTACTGGGATTCTTTGCTGTCAGCCTGCATCACATAGCCATCAATTTCGGCCAACGAGGCGTCACCGCCGGCGCGGCCAGTGTGCTGGCGCAATCCACGCCGCTGTTCAGCACGTTACTGGCGCATTTCGTGTTCAAGGACCGGGTCAACGGTTGGCAGTGGATTTGTGTGCTGTGCGGCCTGCTCGGTGCGGGGGTCGTGGTGACGGGTGATCGTGGCTTTGGAAAACTGGATGCGCACGGCTTGCTGATCCTGCTGGCGGCCTTATCCTGGAGTCTCTATTTCGCCCTGCAAAAACGCCATTCCCATCGCTACGACGGGCTGACGATGGTGTGTTACACCATCTGGTCAGGCACAGCACTTTTACTTGTATATGCACCGGGCTTGTGGAGCGAAGTACAGAATGCCTCGGCTTCGGCCAATCTGGCGGTGCTCATCCTGGGCATTTTCCCCAGTGCCCTCGCGTACCTCGCCTGGGCATACGTGCTGACTCACAGCAACGTGAGCCGCGCCTCCATTTCGCTTTACCTGATACCGCCCACGGCCATGTTGATGGCCTCGGTGGTACTGGCTGAGCGCCCTTCGATCATGGTCGTCACCGGGATGCTCATCGTGCTGGCGAGCGTACTGGCGCTCAATCTGCAACCCTCGAAAATCTCTGGAATCTGCAGCCCAGTGGGGCTTTCGCGAGAAAGCCCCGGCAGCGATTGATCACTCGCCGTAGATATCAGACTTGAAGTACTGCTGCGAAATCTTCTGGTATTCGCCACTGGCGCGGATGCCATCGATCGCGGTGTTCAGCTCCGAGACCAGCTCGGTGTTGCCCTTGCGTACCGCGATCCCGGCGCCCTCGCCCACGTATTTCGGGTCCTTGAGCTCTGGTCCGACAAAGGCGTAGCCCTTGCCACGGGGCATCGAAAGGAAGTCGTTGAGGGGAATGGTGTCGGCGAAGATGGCATCGAGGCGGCCGGCCGCCAGGTCCATGTAGATCTCTTCGTTGTTGCTGTAGCGCTTGACGTTCACGCCCATGGGTTCGAAGACTTCGGTCGCGTAGCGGTCGGTGGTGGTCGCCCGTTGCACGCCCACTGTCTTGCCCTTGAGGCTGGCGTATTGGTCATCGACGACCGCGCCTTCCTTCATGACCAGGCGCGACGAGGTGAAATAATACTTGTGGGTGAAATCCACCGACTTCTTGCGATCTTCGTTGATGGTCATGGACGACAGGGCCATGTCGATCTTCTTCACTTTAAGGGAAGGAATCAGGCCGTCGAACTCGCCCTCGACCCACACGCACTTGACCTTCATCTGTGCGCACAGGGCGTTGCCGATGTCGTAGTCGAAGCCCGCGATCTCGCCTTTGTCGGTCTTGGAGGCGAACGGCGGGTAGGCCGCTTCGATACCGATGCGCAGGGTTTTTTCGGCGGCAAACAGGGTGCTGCACGCCAACAGGCTCAGGGCCAGAGCGGTGATGAGGGGGAGTTTCTTCATGTTCGTTCTCTCGCGGGTTGTTGTTGGTTTGGCAAGACAGAAGAAAGAGCGGAATCGGGGGGAAGTTTTGTACTTGGAATTCCATACTGGACTTTTATGTATTTGGCGTCAATTGGGCAAATGGGGGGCGTGCCGGCCGATGGTCGGGTGGCGTGACAGGAAGTTTTTGCTTGAGCGATACAGTCCCTGTAGGAGCCGGCTTGCCGGCGAAGGCGTCTTTGAATACAGCGCAGGTCTTTTGGACGCCTTCGCTGGCAAGCCAGCTCCTACAGTGCGGCACCTTGAGGAATTACTTTTTCCAGCGATCAGCCGCCGCATGATCGCTGTCACGCCCCTCGACCCAACGCGGGCCGTCGCTGGTGTTTTCCTTCTTCCAGAACGGGGCACGGGTTTTCAGGTAGTCCATGACAAAGGCGCAGGCGTCGAAGGCCGCCTGGCGGTGGGCGCTGGCGGCGCCGACGAAGACGATGGGCTCGCCGGGCTCCAGGGCGCCGATGCGATGCAGCACTTGCAGCTTGAGCAAGGGCCAGCGCTGCCCGGCCTCGGTGGCGATCTTGCCGAGGGCCTTTTCGGTCATGCCCGGATAGTGTTCGAGGAACATCCCGGCGACATCCAGGCCGTCATTGAAGTCGCGCACATAGCCGACAAAACTCACCACCGCGCCGACGCCAACATTGGCATCGTGCATGGCGTTGACTTCGGCACCAGGGTCGAATGCGGCCGATTGCACGCGAATGGCCATGCTCAGCCTCCGGTCACAGTCGGAAAAAACGCAACTTCATCGCCATCGCTGACGGCCTCATCGAGCTGGCACAGGTCTTCGTTGCGCGCGCACATCAGGTTCTGCTCGCTCAACACCTCGGCGCCATCGCGCCGGGCCAGCAGTGCTCGCACGTCGTCGACGGTGGCGAAGTCGCCCTCGACCTTCACCGCGTCAACGCCCAGCGCTTCGCGGTAGCGGGCAAAAAATTTCACGGTAATGTTCATGGTTGATCCGCCTGGAAATGCCCGCTCTTGCCGCCGACCTTCTCCAGCAGGCGCACGCTTTCGATGGTCATGCCGCGATCCACGGCCTTGCACATGTCATAGATGGTCAGGGCGGCGACACTGGCAGCGGTCAGGGCTTCCATCTCGACGCCGGTCTGCCCGGACAACTTGCAGCACGCCACAATGCGCACGCTGTCTTCGCCTTCGGCACTGAGTTCGACCTTGACCCCGGTCAGCATCAGCGGATGGCACAGGGGAATCAGGTCGCTGGTCTTTTTCGCCGCCTGGATGCCGGCAATGCGTGCCACGGCGAACACATCGCCCTTGGGGTGACCGCCACTGACGATCATTTGCAAGGTTTCGGGCAGCATGCGCACCAGCGCCTGGGCCGTCGCTTCGCGGAACGTCACGGATTTTTCGGTGACGTCGACCATGTTGGCACGGCCTTGGGAATCGAGATGAGTCAGCACGGGGTTACTCCTGATCAGGAGTCTCGATTGTAAACCTGTGGGTCAGATTTCCGCACGCATGATTATCCGATGGAAGCATTCCTGTAGGAGCTGGCTTGCCAGCGATGAGGGCCTTGAATTCAATGCAAGCTTCAAGGTCCCCCTCGCTGGCAAGCCAGCTCCTACAAAGTTTTGCGGCGGGCACAAAAAACCGGGAGACCTGAGAAGGCCGCCCGGTTTTGGGTGAAGGTTACAGATGCGATTCGGCGTATTCGGCCAGGATCGAACGTGGCACCCCTTGCAAGGTGATGTGCACTCCGTTGGGGAAGTCCTTGAAGCGTTCAGTCAGGTAGGTCAGCCCGGAGCTGGTCGCGGACAGGTAAGGGGTGTCGATCTGTGCCAGGTTGCCCAGGCACACCACTTTGGAACCGGCGCCGGCACGGGTGATGATGGTTTTCATCTGGTGCGGGGTCAGGTTCTGGCATTCATCGATCAGGATCAGGCTCTGCTGGAAGCTGCGGCCCCGGATGTAGTTGAGGGATTTGAACTGCAACGGCACTTTGCTGAGGATGTAGTCGACGCTGCCATGGGTGCTTTCGTCATCCATGTGCAAGGCTTCGAGGTTGTCGGTGATGGCGCCCAGCCAAGGCTCCATTTTTTCCGCTTCGGTGCCGGGCAGGAAGCCGATCTCCTGGTCCAGGCCCTGCACGCTACGGGTGGCGATGATGCGGCGGTAGCGCTTGCTGACCATGGTCTGTTCGATGGCCGCGGCCAGCGCGAGGATGGTTTTACCCGAGCCTGCGGCACCGGACAGGTTGACCAGGTGGATGTCCGGATCGAGCAAGGCATACAGCGCCAGGCTCTGATAGATGTCGCGCGGCTTGAGGCCCCAGGCTTCCTGGTGCAACAGCGGCTCCTGGTGCAGGTCCAGGATCAGCAGCTTGTCTTCCTCGATCTCCTTGATCCAGCCGACGAACCCTTGCTCATCGATGATGAACTCGTTGATGTGCACCGCCGGCAGGTTGTCGATCAGCTGTACCTGGTGCCAGGTGCGACCGTGGTCCTGGCGGGTTTCGACCTTGCTCACACGGTCCCAGAAGGAGCCGGTCATGTTGTGGTAGCCATTAGGCAACAGCGATACGTCGTCGACCAGCTGGTCGGTGCTGTAGTCCTCGGCCGCGATCCCGCAGGCACGGGCCTTGAGGCGCATGTTGATGTCTTTGGTGACCAGCACCACGGGCTTCTTCGGGTCGCGCGCGTGCAGGTCGATCAACTGGTTGATGATTTTGTTGTCATTCAGGTGCTCGGGCAGAATCAGGTTCGGCTCGGCATGCTTGCTCATCAGAATTGACAGCAAGCCCTTGGGCCCGCTCTTGCCCCGCTGGATCGGCACGCCCTGCTCTACATCCTCGGGTGAGGCATCGCCCAGGGTCTTGTCGATCAGCCGGATGGCCTGGCGGCATTCGGCGGCAACGCTGTGATGCCCGCTCTTGAGCTTGTCGAGCTCCTCAAGCACGGTCATCGGGATCGCGACGTGGTGTTCTTCGAAGTTAAGCAGCGCGTTTGGATCGTGAATCAATACGTTGGTATCGAGTACATAAAGGATTGGCTGGTTGGAAGAAGAGCTACGTCCGTGATCATCCATACTCGGTCACCTTTGTGGGAGCCAGTCGACGCAATACCTTGGCGGTGCTGCGCCTCGAAGTGACTACCGAATACACCTGCGGGGACTCAAGTGTTCTGCATACATGCGGGTCTTGGGAGACGCCACCTGTGTTGCAGGTTTCGGCGGTCTGTCTTCGTAATACTCCAAAACCCATGACAGAAAAAAGTACTTTGACGTTTTTTTGAAGTTTATTTTTCAGAGTGACCAATAACACTTGGCGGACTGCCATCACCCGTTTACAGTCAGAAGTCAACCTGCAGCAAAATCCCTTCCAAAATCGCCTTTTATCCAATGTTTCCGGGCTTTGGCGGTTTTCAGCGAAACCCCTCCTGGCAGTCTTCCCAACCGATCCCGCTTTGCGCCGTTTGCGTGATCAACCAGGGCAGCGCCGTTTTCACCCCATCCTGCTTCACATTGAAATTGATCACGCCATGGCGCCACAGCAGCATCAGGGTCAGCACCCGTTGCGCACTCTGGCTGCCCTTGAGCTTGCCCGGACCGTCCTGGGCATCGATGTCCCACAGGGCGACCTGCAAGCCCTGGGCCTTGAAGAAAGCGGCGGCATCGGCGCGACGCTGGCCATCGGGCGGGCGAAACAGTGGTACGAAGTTCTCCGGCAGTTTGTTCTTGGCCAGCTCGACGCTGCGGCGTACCGAGTCCTGCCAGTCCTGCCAGTGGCTGTGGGAGCGAAACTCCCAGCCTTGCACGCCGATGCACTGGGTTGACCAGGTTGACTGCAGGCTGGCCACCGAGCGCTCGTTTAAACGGGCCTGGAGGTCCTTGCCGAGCACGAAGAAGGTGCCACTGAGATTGGCCTTGCGCAGGTACTCGGCAATCCAGTCGGTATTGTCCGGGACGGCATTGGCGGCGCTGTCGAAGGTCAATAGAAATAGCCGGTCATGCATACCGTCGCCATTGCGCTCATAGTCGCCAAAACGATCGACTTCGCTACTGGTTTGCGGGAACAGCGCCGCCTTGCGCAGTTGCTCATCCAGGTACTGGCTGTGGAACAGGCGACTCGGCTCGGACCAGCGGGTGTAGTAGCTGTCCTCGCTGAGCTGAAACTTGCCGGCCTGCTCGCGCAAGGTGGCCATGTCCTCGACCAGGAAACAGAAGGAGGCGTCCTGGTCGCAACTCTGCTGGGCGAAGTTGTAGTTGGCCAGCAGGCGTTGCCACAGGCGCTGGCGAACCCGATTGACCGACTCCTGGTTGATGGTGCGCAGGCCCAGGCGTTGTGCCAGTGCCGCTTCGTCCAGGGATTCACTGGCCAGCAGCACCCGGGCGAACATGAGGATTTCGGCCCGCGAGGCGACATCGAACAGGGTCGGGTTGTCGAGTTTTTCCGGCCAGGTGCTGCGATCCAGCGTGGCCACCTCACCCGGCGCCGCCATGACGCCGAAGCACAGCAGCCAGGCGGTGAGCAGAAAAACGATACGCAATGGGATGTCTCCATAACCGAACCCGGGCGGCACTATAGCTGATCCGCCCCGCATTCCTGCAGCAGCACCGCTCCCACAAGGGTTTGTGGATAGCCACCGGTCATCACCTATGGCCTCGATAGCTGGAGTCCACCGCGACAACCCCCTAGAATCGCCGCCACGATTAAAGGAGACGACTTCATGCTGACGGTGATTTCCCCCGCCAAGACCCTCGATTACGAAACGCCGCCGGCGATCCAGCGCTTTACCCAGCCGCAGTACCTCGACCACTCCCAGGAGCTGATCCTGCAATTGCGCGAACTGACTCCGGCGCAGATCAGCGAATTGATGCACGTTTCCGACAAGATCGGCGGGCTCAACGCCGCCCGCTTCGGCAGCTGGACACCCGCCTTCACCCCGGACAACGCCAAGCAAGCCTTGCTGGCGTTCAAGGGCGACGTCTACACCGGATTGAATGCACAGACCTTCAGCGAAGCCGATTTCGACTACGCCCAGCAGCATCTACGCATGCTCTCCGGCCTGTATGGCCTGCTGCGCCCCCTGGACCTGATGCAGCCGTACCGACTGGAAATGGGCACCAAACTGGCCAATGCCCGGGGCAAGGACCTGTATGCCTTCTGGGGTACGCGTATCAGCGAATGGCTGAACGAAGCCCTGGCCGACCAGGGCGATGACGTGCTGCTCAACCTGGCGTCCAACGAGTATTTCTCCGCGGTCAAGCGCAGCGCCTTGAATGCACGCATCATCAACACCGAGTTCAAGGACCTGAAGAACGGTCAGTACAAGATCATCAGCTTCTACGCGAAAAAGGCCCGGGGCATGATGAGCCGCTTCGTCATCGAAGAACGCATCAACGATCCGCAAGCCCTCAAGCAGTTCGATGTACAGGGCTATCGCTACAGCGCCGAGCAGTCTAAACCGGACAACCTGGTGTTCCTGCGCGACCACGCACCAGAGTAAAGCAACGGGTCGGCGCACGACCTTCCACCCCCCTCGTGCGCCACCATTGAAACCCTCGAAATACCCTGCCTTTTTCGTCATTTTTATGACGCCAATAAACCACCTGTCAATTTTCTAACTTTAGTTTCACTCGACTTCGATCATTTTTTTCAGTAGTGGCACCGAAAAAAAATATCGGTAGTGGCAAAAAACTATCCCCTCCAATAATCCGCCTATATATAAAGGGCGAAACGGCAAGTGCTATCAATTTGAGAGCAGTGCCATCTTTGTCAATATTTCAAGAAATTTCAGATTTCGTGACGGGCGAGCCGGAACTATGTCCGGATGCACCGCTCATACCACCGGTAACGATTCTCGCCGAGGATGTACGAGATAACTTACGCAGAGCAGTGATCCATGTAGTGAAGTTGTAAGAGCAACTTGCACTGACTAATCCCTGATTTGGGCAACACCAGAATGCACAGGAGATACGCAACATTAATATCCCCTGCAAGGCCAAGGCCGCGCCCCTATAAACGTGCTCACCTGGGCACCAAAACGCTTGATCCACGGGCTTCCAGCCTGACATCGAGCGTGCACGAACATCTTCTGAATAGAGGACTGGCTGCATAACAGGGCAAGTCATAACAACAAGGCCTAGTTACGCACACCTTGAGTGCACTTATTTAGACACTCGGAACTTTTATGCCAGCACGCGGTATTGTCGCGCCTGCCAGGCGTAACTTCCGTATGCACTATAACCGCTGAACACCATTAACTCCGGCCATCTAATGGCTTGATCAACACTGAGGTAAATGCGATGCGCATCAGCATATTTGGTTTGGGTTACGTTGGCGCAGTCTGTGCCGGTTGCCTGTCTGCACGGGGCCATGACGTCGTTGGCGTCGATGTTGCCAAAGACAAGATCGATATGATCAATGCCGGCAAATCGCCGATTGTTGAACCAGGCCTGGGCGAACTTCTGGCCCAGGGTATCCAGACCGGTCGCCTGCGTGGCACCACCAACTTCGCCGAGGCGATTCGCGACACCGACCTGTCGATGATCTGTGTCGGTACGCCAAGCAAGAAGAACGGCGACCTGGAACTCAACTACATCGAGGCCGTATGCCGCGAGATCGGTTTTGTCCTGCGTGACAAGACTACCCGTCACACCATCGTGGTTCGCAGCACCGTGCTGCCGGGTACCGTGGCCAACGTGGTGATCCCGATTCTCGAAGACTGCTCCGGCAAGAAAGCCGGTGTCGATTTCGGTGTTGCCGTGAACCCTGAATTCCTGCGCGAAAGCACCGCCATCGCTGACTACGACCAGCCGCCAATGACCGTCATCGGCGAGTTCGACAAGGCCTCGGGCGACGTTCTGCAATCGCTGTACGAAGAACTCGACGCGCCGATCATCCGCAAGGACATCGCCGTTGCCGAGATGATCAAGTACACCTGCAACGTCTGGCACGCCACCAAGGTGACCTTCGCCAACGAGATCGGCAACATCGCCAAGGCGGTCGGCGTCGACGGACGCGAAGTGATGGACGTGGTCTGCCAGGACAAGACTCTTAACCTGTCCCAGTACTACATGCGCCCGGGCTTCGCCTTCGGCGGTTCCTGCCTGCCGAAAGACGTGCGTGCCCTGACCTACCGCGCCGGTTCCCTGGACGTGGAAGCACCGCTGCTCAACTCGCTGATGCGCAGTAACGAGTCCCAGGTGCAGAACGCGTTCGACATCGTTTCCAGCCACGACAAACGCAAAGTCGCCCTGCTGGGCCTGAGCTTCAAGGCCGGCACCGACGACCTGCGCGAAAGCCCGCTGGTGGACCTGGCGGAAATGCTGATCGGCAAGGGCTACGACCTGAGCATCTACGACAGCAACGTCGAGTACGCCCGCGTTCATGGCGCGAACAAGGACTACATCGAGTCGAAGATCCCCCACGTCTCGTCCCTGCTCAACGCCGACTTCGACGACGTGATCAACAACTCCGACGTGATCATCCTCGGCAACCGTGACGAGAAATTCCGCGCCCTGGTGCAGAACGTTCCACACGGCAAGCAGGTGATCGACCTGGTCGGCTTCATGTCCAAGGCCACCAGCGTGACTGGCCGGACCGAAGGCATCTGCTGGTAACCGGCGGGTTGTAAGCGCTTCGCGCTGATTGCCGGCAAGCCAGCTTCTAAAGGTTCACCCCAAACCTGTAGGAGCTGGCTTGCCAGCGATGGCGTACCTGAGATCGCCATCGCCGGCAAGCCGGCTCCTACAGGGGGCGCGAGACTTGCAACTGACTTTAGGATTCCGATTATGCACAGGCTAAAGCACGGCCTACTCCAGGCCGCCGGTTGGCTGTTCTACCTGAGTTTATTGATGGGCATCGCCATGGCGCTGCCTGTGTCCACGTTCGACTCCGAGTCGAAGGACTTCATTTTCCTGATCGGTATCGTCGGAATCTGGCGCTACTCGATGGGTGCCACGCACTTTCTGCGCGGCATGCTGTTCCTGTACGTGGTCTATCCGCACCTGCGGCGCAAAGTGCGCAAGCTGGGCAAGGCGGCGGACCCGTCCCATGTATTTTTGATGGTCACCAGTTTCCGTATCGATGCGCTGACCACCGCGCAGGTCTACAGCTCGGTGATCCGCGAAGCGATCGACTGCGAGCTGCCGACCACAGTGGTCTGCTCCATTGTCGAAATGTCCGATGAACTGCTGGTCAAGAGCCTGTGGAACCGGATGAATCCGCCTGCCCGGGTCAAGCTCGACTTCGTGCGCATTCCCGGCACCGGCAAGCGCGACGGCCTGGCCTTCGGTTTCCGCGCCATCTCCCGTCACCTGCCGGATGACCGCGCAGTAGTGGCCGTGATCGATGGCGACACCGTGCTCGGCGAAGGCGTGGTGCGCAAGACCGTGCCGTGGTTCCAACTGTTCGGCAACGTCGGCGGCCTGACCACCAACGAGTTCTGCGAAGTGCGCGGCGGCTACATCATGAGCGAATGGCACAAGCTGCGTTTCGCCCAGCGTCACATCAACATGTGCTCCATGGCCCTGTCCAAGCGCGTGCTGACCATGACCGGGCGGATGTCGGTGTTCCGTGCCACCGTGGTCACCAACCCGGAATTCATTGCCGACGTGGAAAGCGACTCGCTGCAACACTGGCGCCTGGGTCGTTTCAAGTTCCTGACCGGCGACGACAAGTCGAGCTGGTTCAGCCTGATGCGCCTGGGGTACGACACCTTCTACGTGCCTGACGCCGCGATCAACACCGTCGAGCATCCACCGGAAAAGAGCTTCATCAAGGCCAGCCGCAAGCTGATGTTCCGCTGGTACGGCAACAACCTGCGCCAGAACTCCCGGGCCCTCGGCCTTGGGGTGAAACGCCTCGGTGCGTTCACGTCGGTGGTGCTGTTCGATCAGCGCGTGTCGATGTGGACCTCCCTGTTGGGCCTGACCGTGGCGCTGATCGCGAGCTTCAAGTACGGCACCGCGTTCATCCTGGTGTACCTGCTGTGGATCGGCATCACCCGCCTGATCCTGACCCTGTTGCTGTCCTGCTCCGGCCACCGGATCGGCCCGGCCTACCCGGCGATTCTCTATTACAACCAGATCGTCGGCGCGCTGGTGAAGATCTACGTGTTCTTCCGCCTCGACCAACAGTCCTGGACTCGCCAGCCCACTGCCCTGACCCGTGATCTCGCCAGCTTTCAACGTTGGTTCAACACCTGGTCGTCTCGGACCATGACCTTCTCCGCCGGCAGCATCTTTGTCGCCGTGCTGCTGATGATGGTCTGACCGCCCCCTTTTTGAATTAACCAGGAAATCGCCCTTATGAATACCGCCGTCAACGCCAACGTAGTGCATGAATCCGAAGCCCAGCGCCAACACGCCCGAGTGAAAATCCCGGCCAAGCTGCGTTTCTTCGGCCCTGACCGCACGCCAGTCGAAGCCCGGGTCATCGACCTCTCCGCCGGTGGCCTGGCCTTCAATGCCGGGCAACTGCCACTGAAGATCGGCGACAAGTACAAGGCCCGCCTGCAATTCGTCATCGACAACCTCGGCCTGGCCATGGACGTGGAATTGCAGGTTCGCTCCTTTGACCGCGAGACCGGTCGTACCGGTTGCCAGTTCCAGAACCTGGAACCGCAAGACATCTCGACCTTGCGCCACCTGATCACTTCGCACCTGGCCGGCGACATCGTCACCATCGGCGAAGTGCTGGCGACCCTGCAGCGCGACAACTTCACCAAGGCGCGCAAGGTCAAGGACGGCGGCCACGGTATGAGCGCATTCGGGCGCATGAAAGCGGTGACCTTCAGCCTGGGGATTTTCGTTGTCGGCCTGGCGGCGTTCGGCTTCGTCTTCAAGTCGGTATACGGCATGTACTTCGTCAGCCACGCCCAGGCGGGCCTGGTCAGCGTGCCGGGCGTGAACATCACCATGCCCCGCGACGGCACCGTGCAGAGCCTGGTGAAAGGCGATGGCGTCGCCGCCAAAGGCGCACCGCTGGCGACCTTCAGCACCAGCATGCTCGACGTGCTCAAGGGTCACCTGGAAGACGATCAACTGGCCCCGGCCAAGGTTGAAGAGCTGTTCGGCAAGCAGATGACCGGCACCCTGACCTCGCCTTGCGATTGCACCGTGGCCCAGCAGATGGTCGCCGACGGTCAGTACGCCAGCAAGGGCGACGTGATCTTCCAACTGGTGCCACGCAACACCGAAGCCAACGTTGAGGCGCGCTTCTCCTATCGCCAGTTCAGCGACGTTCTGCCAGGCACCCCGGTGCGCTTCCAGATCGCCGGCGAAGACAAGACCCGCACGGGCAAGATCGTCAGCAGCACCAGCCTGAAAAGTGCCGACCTGTCCTCCGACATCCGCGTCCTGATCCAGCCTGACGAAGCCCTGGACAGCAGCCTCGCCGGCCGACCGGTGGAAGTGAACAGTGACCGTGGCCCGAACCTGAGCTGGCTGATCGACAAAGCCATGGCTGCTGGTCTGTAACCGGAGGACATGCCTGTGAGCCTTATCCTGAAAACACCAACATCCCTGTGGGAGCGAGCTTGCTCGCGATGGGATCAACGCGGTTTGTCTGATACACCGAGTCGCCTGAATCGCTGGCAAGCCAGCTCCTACAGGGGTCATATGGTGTGCTCGCTGGCATTGGCGGTGAGCCTCGCCGGTTGCGCCGGCCTGCCCGACCAGCGCCTGGCCAACGAAGCGCTCAAGCGTGGCGATACCGCCACCGCCGCGGCGAACTATCAGCAACTGGCAGACCTGGGCTACAGCGAAGCCCAGGTTGGCCTGGCCGACCTCCAGGTCGACAGCCGCGACCCGGCGCAGATGAAACAGGCCGAAGCGACTTACCGCGCTGCCGCCAGTGTTTCGCCTCGTGCGCAAGCGCGCCTCGGTCGCCTGCTGGTGGCCAAGCCGGGCTCCACCGAGGCCGAGCAGCACGAAGCTGAAGGCCTGTTGAAAAAGGCCTCGGCCGCCGGTGAAGGCAACACCCTGATTCCGTTGGCGATGCTGTACCTGCAATACCCGCACAGCTTCCCCAACGTCAATGCGCAGCAGCAGATCAGCCAATGGCGCGCCGAAGGCAAACCGGAAGCCGGCCTGGCACAAGTGCTGCTGTATCGCACCCAGGGCACCTACGACCAGCACCTCGACGAAGTGGAAAAGGTCTGCAAGGCCGCACTCAACACCACCGACATCTGCTACGTCGAACTGGCCACGGTCTATCAGAAACAGGCCAAGCCTGAGCAACAGGCCGAGCTGATCAAGCAGATGCAGGCAGCTCACAGTCGCGGCACAGTTTCTGCCCAGCGTGTGGACAGCGTCGCCCGCGTGCTCGCCGATCCGACCCTGGGCACGCCCGACGAAAAAACCGCGCAGTCGCTGCTCGAACCCATCGCCCCGGGCTACCCGGCCTCGTGGGTCACCCTCGCGCAGCTGATCTACGACTTCCCGGAACTGGGCGATGTCGACCAGATGATGAAGTACCTGGACAACGGCCGCGCCGCCGACCAACCGCGCGCCGAGCTGTTGCTGGGCAAGCTCTACTACGAAGGCAAGATGGTCCCGGCTGACGCCAAGGTCGCCGAGGAACACTTCCAGAAAGCCGTCGGCCGTGAAGTCGCCGCCGATTACTACCTCGGCCAGATCTACCGCCGTGGCTACCTGGGCAAGGTCTATCCGCAGAAGGCCCTGGACCACCTGTTGACCGCTGCGCGCAACGGCCAGAACAGCGCCGACTTCGCCATCGCCCAACTGTTTTCCCAAGGCAAAGGCACCAAGCCTGACCCGCTCAATGCCTACGTCTTCAGCCAGTTGGCCAAGACCCAGAACACCCCGCAAGCCACCGAGCTTGCGCAAACCCTCGAAGCCCAACTGCCGCCTGCGCAGCTGGCCGAGGCCCAGCGCCTGTTGAAACAGGAACAGGCGGTTCGCGGCAACCTGAGCCAGAACACGCTGCAATTGCACGCCCTGCAAGAAGAAGACGGCGAGGAATCCCTATGAAGTTGAATCCATTCATGAAGGCCGGTATCGGCCTGACGTTCGCGCTGATCTGGTCCTGCCCGACGCTGGCAGCGATGACTGAAGAAACCAAGAACTACGGCCTGGACGTGAAAATCACCGGCCAGTCCGAAGACGACCGTGACCTCGGTACCCAGAGCGGCGGCGACGTCAACGGCCTGGGCCTCGACCTGCGCCCTTGGGTGTACGGCGAGAGCGGCGCCTGGAGCGCCTACGCCATGGGTCAGGCGGTGACGTCCACCGACATCATCGAGACCGACACCCTGCAGCAATCCGAAGGCACCGAAAATACCGTCAACAATGACCGCAAGACCAAGAAGAACTACCTGGCGATGCGCGAGTTCTGGGTCGGCTACAGCGGCTTCACGCCCTACCCTGGCGAAATTCTCAAGTTCGGTCGCCAGCGCCTGCACAACGATGACGGCCAATGGCGCGACACCAACATCGAAGCCCTGAACTGGACCTTCGACACCACCCTGTTGCGCGCCAACGCCGGTATCGCCGAACGCTTCAGCGAGTACCGCACCGACCTGAAGGAACTGGCACCCAAGGACAAGGATCGCCTGCACGCCTACGCCGATGCCGAATACCAATGGACACCGGGTCACTGGGCCGGCATTCGCGGTCATCACACCCACGATGACGGCAAGCTCGACTACCCGGAGCCGGGTGTGGCCGGCGATTCGCTGGACAAGAAACAGAACGGTGACATCAGCTGGCTGGGCCTGCAGGCCAACAGCGACGCCTACAACTGGCGCAACACCAATACGGTCAACTACTGGGGCAGCATCACCGGCATGAGCGGCGACCGCGACACGGTCAACCCGCTGAACGCCGATGGCACCGCTCCCGCACAAGCCAAGCACAGCGGCGATGTCGATGGCTGGGCCACGGACCTGGGCGTGCGCCTGCGCCTCGATCCGCAATGGCAAGTCGGTGCGGCCTACGCCCGTGCCAGCGCCGATTACGAACAGAACGGCCTGGAAAGCAACCGCTCGAGCTACACCGGTACTCGCTCGCGGGTGCACCGTTTCGGCGAAGCCTTCCGTGGCGAAATGAACAACATGCAATCGGCCACCTTGTTCGGTTCGTGGATGCTCAACGACGAGTACGACGCCAGCCTGATCTACCACAAGTTCTGGCGCGTCGACGGCAACAAGCCGATCACCAGCAACGGCATCGACGCCGTGCAGAACAACACCGACGACGTCACCGGCGCGGTGCTGTCCAGCACCTCCCTGCCACTGAACGATGGTGACAAGGATCTCGGCCAGGAAATGGATCTGGTGGTCACCAAGTACTTCAAGCAAGGCCTGCTGCCGGCGGCCTTGAGCCAGAAAATCGATGAGCCTTCGGCCCTGGTGCGTTTCCGTGGCGGTGTGTTCAAGCCGGGCGACGCCTACGGCAAGGAAGTCGATTCGTACATGCACCGCGCGTTCGTCGACGTGATCTGGCGCTTCTGATGCACATTGCGAAGGGAGTCTCCCAGATGAACCATCAAGCCAGAAAAGGCTCGATCAGCCTGTTGGCCGGTGCAATGCTGCTGGCCAGCGCGACTGCCTTCGCCAATGTGGAGCCGGCCGCCAAGCCGGCCACCATGGCCAAGGAACTGCAACAGGCCAAGACCTACACCGTCAGCAGCGCACCGACCGCGCCACTGGAACTGGCCACGCCGAAGCTGCCGGACACCTCGGGCTACACCGCCGAAGCCATCGCCAAGAAAATCGTGCGCAGCAAGGCCGGCAAGATCAGCGTGCGCCGGATGATGCAGGAAGACGCCCTGAAGGACTTCATCGGCGGCGACAACAAGATGGCCGAGTGGGTCGTGCGCCAGCACGGCATCCCGCAGGCGATCTTCGTCGACGACGGCTACATGAACCTCAAGGACCTGGCGCAGAAGCTGCCCAAGCAGTACTTCAGCGAAACCTCGCCGGGCGTGTTCCTGGCCAAGTTGCCAATTGTGGTGGGCAAACACGGCATCCTCGAAATCGACAAGCAGACCCAGGAGCTGCGCCTGTCCCAGGAGGCCGGTTCGTTCCTGGTCAACGACGGCCATTTGTTCGTGCGTGATACCAGGATCACTGGCTGGAGCGAGAAGGCCAACGGCCCGGCGGCCTTCAAGTCGCCCAAGGAATTCCGTCCGTTCCTGCTGTCCTGGGGCGGCACCGAGACCTACATCGCCAACAGCAAGATCGCCAGTTTCGGCTACGCCAACAGTAAGTCCTACGGCGTGAGTATTTCCCAGTACACGCCGAACATGGCCAAGGTGCTCAAGCGTCCCGAGCCGACCGGCTGGATCGTCGGCTCCGAGTTCTCGGACATGTGGTACGGCTTCTACTGCTACGAAACCCGCGACTTCGTGGTCAAGGGCAACACCTACAAAGACAACATCGTGTACGGCATCGACCCCCACGACCGTTCCCACGGCCTGATCATTGCCGACAACACGGTGTTCGGGACCAGGAAGAAGCACGGGATCATCATTTCCCGTGAGGTCAACGACAGTTTCATCTTCAACAACCGCAGCTACGACAACAACTTGTCGGGCCTGGTGATCGACCGTAACAGCGTCAACAACCTGATCGCCCACAACGAGATCTACCAGAACCACACGGACGGCATCACCCTCTACGAGAGTGCCGACAACCTGCTGTGGGGCAACAAGGTGTTCAGCAACCGTCGACACGGCATCCGCATTCGTAACAGCGTGAACATTCGCCTCTACGAAAACGTCGCCATGGCCAACGGCCTGACCGGCGTCTACGGCCACATCAAGGACCTGACCAACACGGACCGCGACATCAAGCTCGACCCGTTCGACGCCCAGGTGTCGCTGATCGTGGTCGGCGGTGAGCTGGCGGCCAATGGCAGCGGCCCGCTGTCCATCGACTCGCCCCTGAGCGTCGAGTTGTATCGCGTGTCCATGCTCGCACCGACCAAATCCAGCGGCATCAGCTTCTCGGGGATTCTCGGCGAGCGCCAGGATGAAATTCTCGACCTGCTGGTGCGCCAGCAGAAAGCCGTGCTGATCGACCCTGTCGAACGCCAGACCGAAATGCGGGACTGAGGATAATTTTATGCACCCACACTTGATCAAATTACTCAGCCTGTCGGCCCTGACCGCCGGCATTCTCGCCGCCAGCAGCGGTGTTCGCGCCGATGAAGTGCAAGCGCCCAAATTCAGCGCCGAGCCGTGCTGCAACCTGTGCCCCGCCGCCCACGACGCGAAGAATTACACCACGCGTTACCAGCAGAACTTCACCACCCTGGTGCAGGCTCAGGGCGACTGGTTGTTCCGTACGCAAGAAGACTTGCGCACCGAGTTCGACACCACCCCTGCCGGCTACAAGCGCATGAAGCAATTGCACGATGCGTTCAAGAGCAAAGGCGTGGAACTGGTGGTCGTTTACCAGCCGACCCGTGGCCTGGTGAACCGCAACAAGTTGAACCCGGCGGAGAAAGCCAGCTTCGATTTCGACAAGGCGCTGAAGAACTACAAGACCATGCTCGGCCGTTTCGCGCAGATGGGTTACGTGGTGCCGGACCTGTCGCCGCTGACCAACGAGTCGCTGCCCGACACCCTGCCCGCCCACGATTTCTACTTCCGCGGCGACCAGCACTGGACGCCTTACGGTGCCCAGCGCACGGCGAAAATCGTGGCCGAGAAGGTCAAGCAGATCCCGGCCTTCGCCGACATTCCCAAGCGTGAATTCGAGACCCATAAGTCGGGTCGCATGGGCAAGACCGGAACATTGCACAACATGGCTGGTCAACTCTGTGGCACCAGCTACGCGATCCAGTACATGGATCAATTCACCACCGAGCCGAAAGGCGAAGCAGGCGATGGCGATCTGTTCGGCGATTCCGGCAATCCGCAAATCACCCTGGTCGGCACCAGCCACAGTGGCAAGAACTACAACTTCGCCGGTTTCCTCGAAGAGGCCATCGGCGCCGATATTCTCAACGTGGCGTTCCCCGGCGGCGGCCTGGAAGGTTCGATGCTGCAGTACCTGGGCAGCGAAGAGTTCCAGAAGAACCCGCCGAAGATTCTCATCTGGGAATTCTCGCCGCTCTATCGCCTCGACCAGGAAACCATCTACCGCCAGATGATGGCGCTGTTGGACAACGGTTGCGAAGGCAAGGATGCACAGATGTCCGCCAGCACCACGCTGAAGCCGGGCAAGAACGAGCTTATGGTCAACAGCAAAAACCTGAACCTGCAAAACAGCAGTCACCAGGTCGACATCCGCTTCGCCGACACCTCGGTGAAAACCTTGCAAGCCACCCTCTGGTACATGAACGGGCGCCACGAGGACATCAAGATCGACAAACCGGAAACCTCCGACACTGACGGACGTTTCGCCTTCGAGTTGCGCACGGACGAAGACTGGGCCTCGCAGAACCTGCTGGCCGTGGAAATCCAGGGCCCTGAAAAAGCGGGTACCGCGCCTCAGAAAGTCGAAGCGAAAATCTGCAAACGCAACGTATTCCCGAGCGCGGAGCAACGTACCGCTTCGGCCGGGCAATGAGGTCTGCTATGCGAAATCCGAAACTTGCAACACTGACGCTGTTGAGCCTGGCGATGTTCGCCGGTGCGACCCAGGCCGCGGCGCCACTGCGCCCGCCACAGGGTTACTTTGCGCCGATCGAGAAAGTCAAAACCGGCGACAAGAGCGAGGGCTGCGATGCCATGCCGACGCCTTACACCGGCTCGCTGCAATTTCGCAGCAAGTACGAAGGTTCGGACAAGGCGCGCTCGACCCTGAACGTGCAGTCGGAAAAAGCTTTCCGCGACAGCACCGCCGACATCACCAAGATCGAACGCGGTACCAGCAAACGCGTCATGCAGTTCATGCGTGACGGTCGTCCGGAACAACTGGAGTGCACGCTCAATTGGCTGACGGCTTGGGCCAAGGCCGATGCATTGATGTCCAAGGACTTCAACCACACCGGCAAGTCGATGCGCAAATGGGCATTGGGCAGCATGGCGTCCTCCTACATTCGCCTGAAGTTTTCCGACTCCCACCCGCTGGCCAACCATCAGCAGGAGTCGCAGCTGATCGAGGCCTGGTTCAACCGCATGGCCGATCAGGTGGTCAGCGACTGGGACAACCTGCCGCTGGAAAAAACCAACAACCACTCGTACTGGGCCGCCTGGTCGGTGATGGCGACCTCCGTCGCCACCAACCGCCGCGACCTGTTCGACTGGGCCGTGAAGGAATACAAGGTCGGCGCCAATCAGGTCGACGCGGACGGCTATCTGCCGAACGAACTCAAGCGCCAGCAACGCGCCCTCGCCTATCACAACTACGCCCTGCCGCCGCTGGCCATGATCGCCAGTTTCGCCCAGGTCAACGGTGTGGATCTGCGTCAGGAAAACAACGGCGCACTGAAGCGCCTGGGTGATCGCGTGCTCGCCGGGGTGAAAGACCCGGATGAGTTCGAGGAAAAGAACGGCAAGAAACAGGACATGACCGACCTCAAGGTCGACTCGAAATTCGCCTGGCTCGAACCGTTCTGCACGCTCTACACCTGCACGCCGGATGTGCTGGAGAAGAAGCACGAGATGCAACCGTTCAAGACCTTCCGCCTTGGCGGGGATTTGACCCGTGTCTACGACCCGGCCAACGAAAAAGGCAAAGGTTCCTAGAACAACGCATTCCCTTGTAGGAGCTGGCTTGCCAGCGAAGCGGTGTGTCAGTCGACATCAATGTTGGATGTCAGACCGAATCGCTGGCAAGCCAGCTCCTACACAGGGATCGCGGTGGTTTTTGAATGCAATGTACCCCCCGGTTTTTCGTGGGGGGTTTGGGGGGGCCGTTGGCCCTTGAATGTAGGTTCAAACAAGGAGAGATCGGGATGGTTTTTTCGTCCAACGTGTTCCTGTTTTTGTTCTTGCCGATCTTTCTCGGCTTGTACTACTTGAGCGGGCAACGCTATCGCAATCTGCTGCTGCTGATCGCCAGCTACGTGTTCTACGCCTGGTGGCGTGTGGACTTCCTCGCCCTGTTCGCGGCGGTCACGCTGTGGAACTACTGGATCGGCCTGAAAGTCGGCGCCGCGGGCGTGCGGACCAAACCGGCGCAGCGCTGGCTGCTGCTCGGCGTGGCCGTCGACCTGTGCATCCTCGGTTACTTCAAGTACGCCAACTTCGGCGTCGACAGCATCAACGCCATGATGACCTCGGTGGGCCTTGAGCCGTTCATCCTGACCCACGTGCTGCTGCCGATCGGTATCTCGTTCTACATCTTCGAGTCCATCAGCTACATCATCGACGTCTACCGCGGCGATACCCCGGCGACCCGCAACCTGATCGACTTCGCGGCGTTCGTGGCGATCTTCCCGCACCTGATCGCAGGTCCCGTGTTGCGCTTTCGCGACCTCGCCGACCAGTTCAACAACCGCACCCACACCCTCGACAAGTTCTCCGAGGGCTGCACGCGGTTCATGCAGGGTTTCATCAAGAAGGTCTTCATCGCCGATACCCTCGCGGTGGTAGCCGACCATTGCTTCGCCCTGCAAAACCCGACCACAGGCGATGCCTGGCTCGGCGCCCTGGCCTACACCGCGCAGCTGTACTTCGACTTCTCCGGCTACAGCGACATGGCCATCGGCCTGGGCTTGATGATGGGTTTCCGCTTCATGGAAAACTTCAAGCAGCCGTACATCAGCCAGTCGATCACCGAGTTCTGGCGCCGCTGGCACATCAGCCTGTCGACCTGGCTGCGTGACTACCTGTACATCACCCTGGGCGGTAACCGCAAAGGCACGCTGATGACCTATCGCAACCTGTTCCTGACCATGTTGCTCGGTGGTCTGTGGCACGGTGCGAACATCACCTACATCGTCTGGGGTGCGTGGCACGGCATGTGGCTGGCCATTGAAAAAGCCCTGGGCCTGAACACTTCGCCGCGCAGCATCAACCCGATCCGCTGGGCACTGACCTTCCTGCTGGTGGTGATGGGCTGGGTGATCTTCCGCGCGGAAAACCTGCACGTTGCCGGTCGCATGTACGGCGCAATGTTCAGCTTCGGCGACTGGTCGCTGTCGGAACTCAACCAGGCCAGCCTCACCGGCCTGCAGATCGCAACATTGGTGGTGGCCTACGTGACCCTGGCGTTCTTCGGCCTGCGCGATTTCTACACCAACCAGCCGCCGGTCAAGACCAAGCCTGAAGTGAATGTCGATGCCGATGGCCCTGCCGCCACCGAACCCGGCCTGATCAAGGCAGCACCTGGGGATAACCCGGCGAGCATCCACCAGCCTGGCTACACCGTCGGCGTCGACGCCCAGGTGCAACCGGCCTACTGGACGGCTGACTGGTCGCGATATGCGATGCGCGCGCTGGTGCTGCTGCTGTTCATCGCCTCGATTCTAAAACTCTCGGCGCAAAGCTTCTCGCCGTTCCTTTACTTCCAGTTCTGAGGGATCTGACCATGACCCGCTCATTACGCATCTTCTACATCGCCCTGTTCCTGGTGACGCTGCTGGCCCTGGGCCTGTGGTCGGTCCGCAGCTTCCTGGGCTTCAGCACCAACGCCGATGCGACGGTGCTCAACGGCCGCTGGACCAAGGCCGTGGAGACGCACTACGACGACGAGTTCCCGATCAAGCGCCTGGGTACCAACCTTTGGGCCGCGCTGGACTTCAAGCTGTTCAACGAAGGTCGTCCGGGCGTCGTGCTCGGTCGCGACCAGTGGCTGTACAGCGATGAAGAATTCCATCCAACGGTCAACGAAGAGCTGAACCTGCAAGGCAACTACGCGCTGGTCGAAGGCGTGCGCCAGACCCTGAAAGACAAAGGCGTGAAACTGGTGATGGCAGTGGTACCGGCCAAGGTGCGCCTGTACCCGGAACACCTCGGTGAGGTGAAACCGGCCAGCATCCACGCCAACCTCTACCAGGACTTCCACAAGCGCCTGGCGGCCGACCACATCCTTGCCCCTGATTTGCTGGGCCCGTTGCAAGCGGCCAAGCACGACGGCAAGCAAGTGTTCCTGCGCACCGACACCCACTGGACTCCGGAAGGCGCCGAGATCGCTGCCAACCGCCTGGCCAGGACCATTGCCGACAAGTACCCACTGAGCGGCGAACCGCAAAACTTCGTCACCGAACCTGCGCAGAAAGTCACACACAAAGGCGACCTGCGTCTGTTCCTGCCGCTGGACCCGCTGTTTGAAAACCTGATGCCGGCGCAAGAACCTTTGCAGAAGCGCAACACCGTTGCCGCTTCCGACCAGCCAGCCGGTGACGATGCACTGTTCGCCAACACCGAAGTACCCGTCGCGCTGATCGGTACCAGCTACAGCGCCAACCCGAACTGGAACTTCGTTGGCGCCCTGAAACAAGCGCTGCGCAGCGACGTGGTCAATTACGCCGAAGACGGCCACGGCCCGATCCTGCCGATGCTCAGCTACCTGAAAAGCGACGCTTTCAAAAACAGCCCGCCACAAGTGCTGATCTGGGAGTTTCCTGAACGCTATCTGCCTGTGAACAACGAAATCGGCGACGCCGACCCACAGTGGGTCGCAGAGCTTAAACAAGCCGGCGCCCGCCAACAAAACGTAGCCATCAACACCAAATCCGAGACGCCCGACCGGGCGCAAAACTGAAAGAGAGAGGTACTACCATGACTTTCAAGACAACTCCTCGTCGTCTCGCCAAGACCTTTGCACTGGTTGCCGGCATGAGCGTGCTCTCGATGCAGGCCTTCGCCGGTGGCGATGCCGCGCTGTACGGCCCGACCGCACCGAAAGGCTCGTCCTTCGTGCGCATCTACAACGCCAGCAACGCTGAAGTCAGCGCCACCGTCGGCAGCACCAACCTGAGCGAAGTCGCGCCGCTGTCCAGCAGTGACTTCAGCTTCATGCCCGGCGGCGACTACAGCGCCAAGGTCGGCAGCCAGACCCTGCCGGTGAAACTGGCCGGTGACCACTATTACACCCTGGTCAACAACGCCAGCGGCGCGCCGCAACTGATCGAAGAGCCACCGTTCAAGAACAAGCAGAAATCCCTGGTACGCGTGCAGAACCTCAGCGACAAGGCGCTGACCCTGAAAACCGCCGACGGCAAGACCGACGTGGTCCCGAACGTGGCCGCCAAGGGCCGTGGCGAGCGTGAAATCAACCCGGTGAAAGTCAGCCTGGCGCTGTACGACGGCGCAACGAAAGTCGGCGACGTGAAACCGGTCGCCCTGGAACGCGGTGAAGCCGCGGTGCTGTACGTCACCGGCAGCGGCAGCAGCCTGTCGCCGGTCTGGGTAAAACGCCCGGTATCGACGCGCTAATAAATTTCCCGAATTGACCCGGTTCTCTGTGGAAGCCGGCCTGCCGGCGATGCAGGCCACTCGGTTTTGTCGATGTACCGAGGTGATGCCATCGCCAGCAGGCTGGCTCCCACAAAAGCCTAACCAAACGATTTTCAAGGAGAAACAATATGATTCCGGTGATCTTGTCAGGTGGTAGTGGCTCACGTCTTTGGCCGCTTTCCCGTAAGCAGTTCCCTAAACAGTTCCTGGCCCTGACCGGCGAGCACACCCTGTTCCAGCAAACCCTGGAGCGCCTGGTGTTCGAAGGCATGGACACGCCGATCGTGGTCTGCAACAAGGAACATCGCTTCATCGTCAATGAGCAACTGGCCGCGCGCCAACTGGAAACCCAACGTATCCTGATGGAACCGTTCGGCCGCAACACCGCGCCGGCCGTGGCCCTCACCGCAATGATGCTGGTCAACGAAGGCCGTGACGAACTGATGCTGGTATTGCCGGCCGACCACGTGCTGGAAGACCAGAAAGCCCTGCAACGCGCCCTGGCTTTGGCCACCGTCGCCGCGGAAAACGGCGAAATGGTGCTGTTCGGCGTACCCGCCACCAAACCGGAAACCGGTTACGGCTACATCAAGTCCACCAATGACTCGCTGCTGCCGGAAGGCGTCAGCCGCGTTTCGCACTTCGTCGAGAAACCCGACGTCAAACGCGCCACCGAGTATGTCCAGTCCGGCGGCTACTTCTGGAACAGCGGCATGTTCCTGTTCCGCGCCAGTCGCTTCCTTGAAGAGCTGAAAAAGCACGACTCGGACATCTACGACACCTGCCTGTTGACCCTGGAACGCAGCGCCCAGGATGCCGACTCCGTCAGCATTGACGAAGCCACTTTCGCTTGCTGCCCGGACAATTCCATCGATTACTCGGTCATGGAAAAAACCCAGCGTGCCTGCGTGGTGCCGCTGACCGCGGGTTGGAGCGATGTCGGCTGCTGGTCGTCGTTGTGGGAAGTGAATGCAAAAGATGCCAATGGCAACGTCACCAAAGGCGACGTGGTGATCCAGGACAGCAAAAACTGCATGATCCACGGCAACGGCAAACTGGTGTCGGTGATCGGTCTGGAAAACATTGTGGTGGTCGAAACCAAGGACGCCATGATGATTGCGCACAAGGACAAGGTCCAGGGCGTGAAGCAGATGGTCAACACCCTCAACGAACAGGGCCGCAGCGAAACCCAGAACCACTGCGAAGTCTATCGTCCGTGGGGGTCCTACGACTCGGTGGACATGGGCGGGCGTTTCCAGGTCAAGCGCATCTCGGTCAAGCCGGGCGCGTGCCTGTCGCTGCAGATGCACCATCACCGCGCCGAACACTGGATCGTGGTCAGCGGCACCGCCGAAGTGACCTGCGATGAGAATGTGTTCCTGCTCACCGAAAACCAATCGACCTACATTCCGATTGCTTCGGTTCACCGCCTGCGCAACCCGGGCAAGATTCCACTCGAAATCATCGAAGTGCAATCGGGCAGCTATCTGGGCGAGGACGATATCGAGCGGTTTGAAGATATCTACGGGCGCTCGACCCCGATTGAGCGCGGCGTGTCGGTGAGGACCATCGCGCAGTAAGCATTAGTTACGTTAAGCCCCCGACCAGCTCGCTGCGTTCCCTATCCGCAGTGGGTTGACCGGGGGCTTTTTTTTGCGTTTTTTGTGTGGCCCAGGCTGGCCTCATCGCCAGCAGGCTGGCTCCCACAGTTGACCGGGTTCCTCCTGAAGAAATGCGATCGAATGTGGGAGCGAGCCTGCTCGCGATGGGGCCGGTACATTCACTGCTAAATCTCGCCCATCGCCAACCTCCCCCACGCTTAGGTAGGATGGTGGTCTCCATCCCCAAGGTTTTCACGTCATGTTCATCGGTGTCCTGCTGGTCATCACCTGGCTGATCCTGCTCCTGCGCTATCCGGCCAAAGCCTTGCCCGTGTCCATGGCTGCCGCCGTAGGACTGGGCATCGTCGCCACCTGGGTCATCTGGATGGACCACCGCGAACTCAAGCAACTGCAACGCCTGGAATTGCGCATCATCTATTCACCGCAACATTGCCCTGCCGACCGGCCGCTGCAACTGACCATGAACAACGGCAACGACGTGCCGCTGACCGAGTTGCGTTGGCGTGTCGCGGCTTATGCGCCGGGCGACACGGTCAACCTGGCCGACAATCAATACACCGCCCCACGCTATCGCGGCCCTGGCGAACTGCAGGCTGGTGGTAGCTGGGAAGATTGCCTGCCCATGCCGCCATTGCGTCCCGGCTATCGCCCGGAAACCCTGGAGTTTCGCGCCGAGCGATTACAGGGTAGTTTCTCCGACTGATCCCTTTTCTCACTTCTGCACAAGGACCGCGCCATGCCCGTTGCGTTGATTACCGGTTGTTCGAGTGGCATTGGCCGCGCCCTGGCCGATGCCTTCAAGGGTGCCGGCTATGAAGTCTGGGCCAGTGCGCGCAAGGCTGAAGATGTCGCAGCGCTGAGCACCGCCGGTTTTATTGCGGTGCAACTGGACGTCAACGACGGCCAGGCACTCGAACAATTGAGCGAACGGATCAACCAGCAACACGGCGGCCTCGATGTGCTGGTCAACAATGCCGGCTACGGTGCCATGGGGCCTTTGCTCGATGGTGGCGTACAGGCGATGCAACGTCAGTTTGAAACCAACGTGTTCGCCATCGTCGGCGTGACCCGGGCGATGTTTGGTGTGTTGCGTCGGGCCAAAGGCATCGTCGTCAATATCGGTAGCGTTTCCGGGGTTCTGGTCACGCCGTTCGCTGGGGCTTACTGCGCTTCGAAAGCCGCCGTGCATGCCCTGAGCGATGCCTTGCGCATGGAACTGGCGCCGTTTGGTGTGCGGGTGATGGAGGTGCAGCCGGGGGCCATCGCTTCCAGTTTCGCCAGGAATGCCGGGCATGAGGCGGAGCAATTGATCACCGAGCAATCGCCGTGGTTTCCACTGCGCGAGGGAATCCGCGCGCGGGCCAAGGCATCCCAGGACAATCCGACGCCGGCCAGTGAATTTGCCGCCGGATTGCTCAAGGCCGTGCAGCAGAACAAACCGCCGCGCCTGATTCGTCTTGGCAATGGCAGCCGGGCGTTGCCGTTGATGGCGGGGTTGTTGCCCAAGGGTTTGCTGGAGTCGGCGTTGATGAAGCGGTTCGGGTTGCGTGGGCAGCTCTGAGACCGAGTTGATGCCATCGCCAGCAGGCTGGCTCCCACAGGGGACCGCATTCCCCTGTGAGAGCCAGCAGGCTGGCGATGGCGTCAGAACAGACTCCACAGAATTTCAGGAATCAAACATGACCGACTACACCGAATACTTCGACGAAGTGATCCAGGCCCATGTCGCCATCGAACAATGGCTGGCCGAAGAACGCGACACCTCAGAACTCGAACACCTGCTGACGCGCTTTTCGCCGCAGTTTTCCATGGTCTCGCCATTGGGCCGGGTGCTGGACTTTGCGGCGCTGAACGAGCTGTTCCTGATGGCGGGCGGCAAGAAGCTCGGGTTTCGCATCGAGCTAGGCGAGTTGCGCGGCATCGCCTTGCACGATGGCGGCGCCACCGTGAGTTACCGCGAACAACAGACCGATGCCACCGGCCAGCATTCCGATCGCCGCTCGACCGTGGTGTTCGAGAAGGTGGAAGGCAGGATTCTTTGGCGGCATCTGCATGAGACGTTTTGCTGACCTGTAGGAGCGAGCTTGCTCGCGATGGACGTCAACGATGATGCGTACATTCTGAATACACGCGGTGTCCTCTCGTTCATCGCGAGCAAGTTCGCTCCTACAGTGCGTTGACCACCACCGTACACGTAATCCCCGCCGCCAACAGCACCCCTTCCGGCACTTCATCGATGTGAATCCGCACCGGCACCCGTTGCGCCAAACGCACCCAGTTGAAGGTCGGGTTCACATCGGCAATCAGCTCGCGACTCTCAGGGTTGTCGCGGTCGTAGATGCCGCGCGAGATGCTTTCCACATGGCCCTTGAGCACTTCCCCGCTCATCAACTGCATGTCGGCCTTATCGCCCACTCGCACGTGGGGCAACTTGGTTTCCTCGAAGAAGCCGTAGACCCAGAACGAGTTCATGTCGACCACGGCCATCTTCGCTTCGCCGATGCGCGCGTAGTCGCCGCGATGGACATTCAGGTTGGTCACGTAACCGTCCACCGCCGCACGCACTTCGGTGCGTTTGAGGTTCAGCTGCGCCGCTTCGAGTTGTGCCTGGGCGTGTTGGTAATCGGCCAGGGCCGAGTCGGCGAGGTTGCTGGCGTCGTCGCGGTTTTCCCGGGAGATCACCAGGTTGTCCATGTCGGCACGGCGATGGGCGTTGACCTTGCGCATCTCCCACGTCGCCTTGCGTGATGCCACCAGCGACTGCGCCTGCTTGACCGCGAGGCGGTAGTGTTCGGGGTCGATGCGCATCAGCAGGTCGCCCTTTTTCACCAGTTGGTTGTCGCGCACCGGAACGTCCACCACTTCGCCGGTGACGTCGGCGGCGACGTTGATGATGTCGGCGCGCACCCGGCCGTCGCGGGTCCAAGGCGTGTTCATGTAGTGCTCCCACAGGGAGCGGCCGATCCATATCGCCAGGGCCAGCACCAGCAGGGTCGCGAGCAGGCTGAAAAGCTTTTTCATCGGGACGTTCTCAACGGTAGACAGTCAGCGCCATGGCGCCGAACAGACAGGTAAACAGGCTCAGGCGCAGCAGCGCCGGGTGCCAGAAGAAGCGGTACAGGTCGAAGCCGGACAGCAAGCCATCCAGTGCCCAGGCCAGTGCCGCTGCAATGAAAAACATCAGGGTCATGGTCGGCATGTAAACGCCGTGGAAGGCGATTTCACGAGGCATGGTCAAGTCCTTGGGGCTTGGTGCTTGCGTAGGTGGCGAGCGGCGATTGCGGGTCCAGTAAAGAGGTGCGGATAAAGTGCAGGTAGCTCTTCACCCGGCGCAATGCCGAGGTGTCGAAGTGCGGGGCAAAGGGTTCGTCGGTGGCTTGCACGCGGCTGATCGCATGGTCGACGGCAATCAACGCGCGCTGCAGATTGCTCTGCCCCGGTTGCAGGAACAGCCGCACCAGCGAACGGCCCATCACGCGGATGGACTGGCGCCACGGCTGGGACTCGGCATAGGCCGGATGCACCGGCAGGATCGCCTGCTCCTTGCGCAACTCGATGATCGCGTGCCCGACTTCCAGCACCACGAACATCCAGCGCAACAGCTGCCGCTGGACCTGCGGCTGCCCCGTCGCGAAACCGTAGGCCTGATGCACCAGGTCGCGGGTGCGGCTTTCGAAACTCGACGCCAGGCCCTTGAGCTTGCCGCTGATGGCGTAGACCACCTGGCCACGCAGGTCCTGCTCGAGCCGCTGCCACAACCAGCGACTGTTGGGCGGCAGAATGATCGCCCCGGCCGCCGCGCACACCAGCATGCCGAGCACCATGGCGATGTAGTCGTTGATGAACGTGTAGGGGTTGTAGACGGTGAGGTTGTCCGGCACCGACCCGGTGCTGAAGAAGATCAGCAAGCCGAGGCCGACGCCGGCGTATTGCGGGCGCGAGGCCAGGAATGAACCGAGCACGATCACCGGCGCGAGCATCACGCACAGCAACGGGAAACCGTCGATCCAGGGAAAGATGAAAAACATCTCGACGAAGCCGATCAGCGCGCCAAGGAAAGTGCCGCAAGCCATCTGGAACGCCATGCGTTTGGGGTTCGGCGTGGCGGCGGACAGGCCCACTGTGGCGGCGGCAATCAACGTCATGGTCGCCCCGCTCGGCCACGCCGTCGCCACCCAATAGCTGCCCAGCACCACCAGAATGAACGTGGCCCGAATCCCCGAGGCCGCCGACACCAGCCAGTTGGTT
This sequence comes from Pseudomonas sp. MHK4, assembly GCF_054600775.1. Classification (NCBI taxonomy): domain Bacteria; kingdom Pseudomonadati; phylum Pseudomonadota; class Gammaproteobacteria; order Pseudomonadales; family Pseudomonadaceae; genus Pseudomonas; species Pseudomonas sp. MHK4. The sequence goes on from NZ_BAAIAK010000007.1 coordinate 65,792, forward strand.
TGCGGGGTGAAGGGTTCATCCCAGCGTTCGCGCTCGTGACTGTGATCGGCCAGCGAGGCGTGGGTCTGTGCATAACTGTGCAGGTCGTCGACGAAGCGATAGAGCAATTCGTAGGCGGTGTGGAAATCCAGCAGTTCGGCATCGCTCGGCCCGCTCTCCTGGAAGACCGCCCGCAGGCTGCGCACCCGCGCCGGCAAACCAGCCTTGTAAACCGTCAGCGCCGTGACCAGGCGCGCCGCATCGGCACTGGTCAGCGCGCGGCCGCTGAAACCGTCGAGCAATTCGGCGAGGTCCTGCAAACCGGGTTTGATCGCCGCTACGGCGTGATCGGTGTCACTGTTGCGTAGGCGTTCGAGCAACTGGTGCAAGGCGTTGAAGCGCGTGGTGATGCCCATGAACTCGCTGTTCAAGCGACTGAGCCGACCGTTGCGCCGACGCATGTGCGGGTCTTCAAACACCGTGACGCTGCGCAGCCCTTCCAGCCCGACCGCTTCGGCAATGAAGCGCACGTTACCGGCCTCGAAGGCTTCACGCTGGCTGCGCCCGCGCAAGCCGTCGGTGACGAACAAGGCGAACACACCGAAGCGCTGATACAGGGCATTGCGCATCGCGGCGCTGGCGGTTTGCGGCAGGATCGCGGCGCTGACCAGGGTCGAACAAAGAATCCCCAGGGAGATTTCCAGCACGCGCCAGACCGCCGCCATGAACGCGCCGTCCGGATGGGCCAGCGCGGGCAAACCGACCATCGCGGCGGTGTACCCGGCGAGCACGAAACCGTAGGCGCGGAAGTTACGGCAACGTGCCGCGCCGGCCGAGCAGATGCCGACCCAGATCGCCAGCGAGCCGAGGAACAGTTCGGTGTTCTGCGCAAACAGGGCGATCAACGCCACCATCACCGCCGAGCCGGTCAAGGTGCCAAGAAAGCGATAGAAACTCTTGGCGAACACCTGGCCGCTTTGCGGCTGCATGACGATGAACACGGTGATCATCGCCGTGCGCGGCTGCGGCAATTCCAGACGCATGGCCAGCCACAGGGTCAGGAACGCGGCGAACAGCACCTTGAAAATGTAGACCCAGGTCACGCCGTCGCTGCGTGCCCAGTCGAAGAAACCCCGGCGCCATTCAAGGGAGTACAGCCAGCGCAAGGGTGCGGGCAAAGGAGTCATGGATTGCTGCTCTGTGAAACCTGTGGGAGCCAGCCTGCTGGCGATAGCGGAGTATCAGTCGACATCAATGTTGAATGTGCTGCCCTCATCGCCAGCAGGCTGGCTCCCACAGGTGTTGTGTTCAACGCAAAAGGCTCGGGGTTTTCGGTGCAGCGGTCTGGCTGTCTTTGGGCACATCGTTACCCGCGCCCAACCCACCACCCAACGCCGTTACCAGTTCGGCATGCGCACTCAATCGCGCCGCCTGCACCTGCTGCTGTACCTGCTGCTGCTTGAACAACAAGGTCTGGGCGTTGAGCACGTTGAGGTAATCGGTAAGCCCGCGCTGGTAGGCGATCATCGCGATGTCGTAGGTCTTCTGCGCGGTGGCCACCGACTCGGCGGCGAAGGCCTGCTGCTTGTCCATGGACTCGCGGCGGATCAATTGATCGGAGATGTTTTTCAGCGCATTGACCAGTGTCTGGTTGTACCTGGCCACGGCGATGTCATAACCGGCCGAGGCTTCACCCAGCTCCGAGCGCAAGCGCCCGCCATCGAAGATCGGCAGCGAAATGGCCGGGCCGACGCTGTAGTTGAGTTTCTTGCCGGTCAGGAATTCAAGCGCCCCGCCGCCGGTGGCCATGTAGCCCAGGCTGCCGACCAGGTCGACGTTGGGGTAGAAACCGGCATGCGCCACGTCGATGCCCCGCGCCTGCGCCGCCACTTGCCAGCGACTGGCAACCACGTCCGGGCGTTGACCGAGCAATTGCGCCGGCAGCGCCGACGGCAGTTTCAGTGCTGCGCCCAGCGCCAGTGTCGGCCGCTGCAACTGCGCACCCTCCCCCGGCCCCTTGCCTGCCAGCGCAGCCAGCTGATTGCGACTGAGGGCGATTTCTTCATCCAGGGCGTCGATCTGACGGTGGGTTTCCGGCAGTGGCGTCTGGGCCTGGCTGACTTCGAAATGGGTGCCGATGCCACCGCTCAAGCGCTTCTGCGCCAGCTCGAGGATTTGCTCTTGCTGCTGCAATGTCGCTTCGACGATGTCCCGTTGCGCATAGTGCAACGAGAGTTCGATGTAGACGCGCACGATATTGTTCTGCAACTCGAGCTGGGCCTGGCGTGCTTCGGCGACCGTCATGTGGGCCATGTCCACGGCGCGCTCGGTGGCATTGCTTTCGCGGCCCCACAGGTCGAGGGCATAACTGAAGCCCAGTGCGGCGTTGTTGTCCCAGGTGGTCGAGTTGGCCAGCTCACCGGGACCATAGAATTGATCGGTGGGCCAGTTGTGGCGCTTGAGGGTGGACTCGCCGTTGATCTGCAACGCCTGCGCCGCTTCGGCAACACCGGCCATGGACCTGGCCTGGCGCACCCGCGCCGCCGCCATGGCCATGGTCGGGCTGCCTTGCACGGCGAGGTCGACCCAGTGGTTCAGTTGCGGATCGCCATAGGCCTGCCACCATTGCGCGATGGGCCAGTGCGCATCCTGGGCGGCGCTCTGGATCGCTTCGTCGGTGGCCAGTGAATTGGCCTCCAGCGCCTTGCCCTGTGGGGCAATACCTCCGGTTCCGATGCAGCCGCTGATTGCCAGGGTTAAAGCCAAAACACTGAGCGGCTGAAGCGCTCTGCTGATGCGACGCGGCACTGCTGCGATTTCCTGAATTTGGGAGGAGGCAATACGGGTCCCGTGGGACCGGGACAATTCTATGGGGCGGTCTGGATGGCGATAAGCTGGGATTCTTGTGAATCTTTGTTACCGTTAGCGCGATAATCCCTTGGTCGGGGTCTCAGACTCTGAAACTTCGTGTCACAATTTGCCATCGAACCCGAGAGCACCCCATGGACACATTGCAAAACATGCGCGCCTTCAGCTACGTGGCCGAGGCCGGCAGCTTCACCGCCGCCGCCGTGCAACTGGACACCACCACGGCCAACGTCTCGCGCGCGGTCTCCAACCTGGAAGCCCACCTGCAAACCCGTCTGCTCAACCGAACGACACGGCGCATCGCCCTGACCGAAGCCGGCAAGCGCTACCTGCTGCGCTGCGAGCAAATCCTGGCCTACGTCGAAGAGGCTGAAGCCGAGGCCAGCGACGCCCACGCGCGCCCGGCCGGGCAGCTCAAGGTGCACACCATGACCGGCATCGGCCAGCACTTCGTGATCGACGCCATCGCCCGCTATCGCAAGACGCACCCGGACGTAACCTTCGACCTGACCATGGCCAACCGCGTGCCGGACCTGCTCGACGAGGGCTATGACGTGTCCATCGTGCTCGCCAGCGAACTGCCGGACTCCGGCTTCGTCTCCCAGCGCCTGGGCATTACCTACAGCATCGTTTGCGCATCGCCGGCCTACGTCAAAGCCAACGGCTGCGCGCAGAAACCCAGCGACCTGCTCAACCACGCCTGCCTGCGCCTGGTGAGCCCGGTCATCCCTCTGGAAAAGTGGGCCTTCGACGGTCCCGACGGCCAGGAAATGGTCACCATCAACAGCTCGCCATTCCTGGTGAACTCCGCCGATGCGATGAAATCCGCGATTACCAGCGGCATGGGCGTCGGCGTCCTGCCGCTGTACGCCGCGATCGACGGCCTGCGCAACGGCACGCTGGTGCGGGTGATGCCCAAGTACCGCTCCCAGGAGCTGAACCTGTACGCGATCTATCCCTCGCGGCAGTACCTGGATGCGAAGATCAAGACCTGGGTGGAGTACCTGCGCGGGTCATTGCCGGAGTTGCTGGCGGCGCATCAGGCGGAACTGGCCGCGTATGAGTTGAGCGGCAGCCTCGCCGGGGCGCGGATGGCGAACTGAGACGATTCCTGGGTGGTAGAGCAAAAAAACCGGACAGTGTCCGTATTGCTGTTCACTTAAGCATTTGAATCCGCGCCTGGCGTCTCCGAAAATCCGATGCCAGACCTCTGGCATCGGATTTTTAATGTCTGTTCAACAGGACCTGCTCGACCTCGGCGACCTTTTCAGCTTCTGCGACTTGAGCACTTTCACCCACAATATTCCCATTGATGGGTCGTCTCCGCGCTGGTTCTGTCCAGCCAGGCCATCATCCGCCGATGTCGCCTGCCTGCTGACCAAGTGCTTTGGCTGGTGCTCGGCATGGCGCTGTTTCAGGACGAGCCTGCTCACGAGTTACTAGACGTTTAAACATTTTCGCCCAAGGCTTGGCCTCTGATCACCTGTTGGCTCCTAGCGGTATAACCGAAGCCCGCAAGCGGCTGGGCGCTAATGCGGTTGAATGGTTGTTCCGCAAAACCGCCACTCACTGAGGCGCGGAGCGCTGTCTCGATGTCGGCAAATCCGGTTTCAGTGACGGGAAGACGATTGGCAGAGTTAAGGGCGGGTGCCAGAGGGTCATTGTTGGAACACCGCCCTAGGCCCTCTAGGCCAAGGACGGTGAATATTTAAAAAACCCGGTTTTCATTGAATCGTAAGGCTGCTCCGCTTAAGTGAACAGCATTACGGCCATGTGCTGGTTTTTTATACTTCGCATACTAACTTTCACATCGCGCTGACGCCGCACTCCTACAAATCATGTCGTACTTCCCTACAGTAATTTCGGAATCTTCAAAAAAGCGGAAGGAAAACTGCAAATTCAGAAACGACCTACACCCCTGCTCGCGATTTTTTCGATAGTCTGACCCTCCGAATATATTAAGGAGCGATGCTCATGGCGAGTCACAGTTACATGAGTATTACCGATAAGCGTCAAGGGTTGATTTCCGCTGGCTGTTCAGGCCAAAGCTCTATCGGTAACAAGTGTCAATCCGGCCATCAGGACGAAATCATGGTGCTGGCTTACTCGCACGATATGCTGACAGGCAATGATGGCCGCGTTGCAAGTGGTCGCGGCAAACACATGCCGATCATGATCACAAAAACCATAGATAAGTCATCACCTCTACTGGCGAGTGCGCTGCATAATAGTGAAGTATTGGACTGTGTTATCAATTTGTACCGAACCGCCCCAACCGGAGGGCAAGAGCGATATTATTCGATCCACCTCACCGGTGCGTGCATTGCGCATATCAGCCAACAGGTTCCCCATGCCATTCTCATGAACGATGCGGAGCCGCAAGAGTTAATATCTATTCGGTATCGAGATATTGCTTGGGCGCACGTTCCGGGAGCGACGACTGCTTATAGCACTTGGATGAATGATGATGAATGAAGAGTCCTGTGATATTCATGATGTGACCAGGTCGGCCTCTGATCTGGTTGCCGTTGGATGCCGCATAGGCATGGCGCATATTCCTGATGGTTTTGCGCGGCTTCGATTTGGCTCAATTGTCTCTGCCTTTGCCAATGAAATTATTCAGGCAGTCGACGAGGGGGTTATTAGTGCGTGGCAAGCGGTACAGGAGATAACAGCCGAATATGAGGATTTATCGTCAAAGGCGCGTTTCTATTTGCAGAATGGTATGGGAGTTGCGGCGGGGGTAATGCAGGTTAGGACGGGGGCTACGATTGCCGGCGCTTCGGGAGGGCTCGGTGTGATTCCGGGCGCAGTCATGGCTGGGCACGGTGTTAATAATATATATGAAGGTGTTGGGAATATTTATTTGGGACCGGGGGCTCCAGGTACGGTTGGACCAGTCAGGTATTTCTATAGAGATATGTTCGATGATGGCAAGGGTGACACGCTTTACTACTCAATGGACTTGCTTCTTTCTGCAATCGGGGTATTTAGACAAGTACCAAAACCTGGTTCAGTTGAGCTTTTCAGGCACGACCCACTCAATTATGAAAAGGCTTATCATCAGATGGGTAAATTGGCACTGTCATTTGAAGTCATAGTTGATTTTTTTACGATAAAATCGATGTTCTCAGAGTAAGTTTTTTTCACTCTAAAGTCTGTGGATATGTTTACGGAGCAAACCAACTCATATTACGCCCCGCATTCTTGGGAGGTAAATCCTCAAGCCGCAAACCACAAGAATTATATAGGTTATCAAATAGGCTATATCTAGATTATTTTCATCTATTTCGATAATTTTTCGTATTCCAAACACAATAATTCCGGTGGGAAGCCCGGAGCAACCCAAGACCATGAGGGTGACTACAACATAATATCGAATATTTTCAAGTATCATTGTTTGACCTTTCGATCTTATTGGGACGTAGAGTGGAGATAAACTAAATTTTTTGATTCGCGTGACTTGTGTTGCGTAGCGCTTTGCTAGGTTGGTTACTTTTAAGGCACCTTCAAGTGGAATCATTTCGGCTATTTCACAGATAACTATTCCCATGATCGGAATTGAACACCCTAAACCAAGAGGCTGACTGCGATATGAGATCGGATATTTTCAAGGCTCATTAGCCGTAATACCGCTGATGTGAGCCACGAGATTAGTACAACAATTCAAAACAAATCAACTTTTCTTCAGCGAACGCAATAAAAGTATTTGTAAATAAGTTTGACTGGCAGCGATACCCAACTTTACCGATTCGTCATGAGGAACGCTATCGTGAATGGCATTCACGATTTTCTAAGCGCCCTGACTGCGGATTGTTTTCACTGCAGGTGATTTACAATGTACACATATCGGTGCCGAGATTGAAATGACTGCCGCTCGCGCACAGAGCGCGATTCCGGTGTGAGCCGTGTTCATGCGGGTCTGCTACAGCATCAGGAACAAGCGTCGTGACCAGCATGAATTGCATGCGGTAATGAAGTAGCTCCGCGCAGAAACAACAAACCCGGCTATGTGCCATGATGCTGTTCAGAAAGGATTCTGTAGGAGCGAGCTTGCTCGCGATGGACTCAAGAGCGCTGCGTTTAGCCTGTAAACACACGTTATCGTTGACGACTATCGCGAGCAAGCTCGCTCCTACAAAAGATCACTTTCGATTAAATGAACAGCATTAGGGAACAGTGTCCGGGTTTTTTTATGGCCTGGTGTCGATCAATGCAGGATCTGGCTCAGGAATAGCTTGGTGCGGTCGTTCTGCGGGTTGTCGAAGAAGTCGTTCGGCGCGGCCTGTTCGACGATTTCGCCCTTGTCCATGAAGATCACGCGGTTGGCCACGGTGCGCGCAAAGCCCATTTCGTGGGTCACGCAGAGCATGGTCATGCCGTCTTCGGCCAGGCCGATCATGGTGTCCAGTACTTCTTTCACCATCTCCGGGTCGAGTGCCGAAGTCGGTTCGTCGAACAACATGATTTTCGGCTTCATGCACAGCGCGCGGGCAATCGCCACACGCTGTTGCTGGCCACCGGACAGTTGGCCCGGGAATTTATGCGCCTGCTCCGGAATGCGTACGCGTTCCAGGTAGTGCATGGCGATTTCCTCGGCCTTGCGCTTGGGCATCTTGCGTACCCACATCGGCGCAAGGGTGCAGTTCTGCAGGATGGTCAGGTGCGGGAACAGGTTGAAGTGCTGGAACACCATGCCGACTTCACGGCGGATCGCTTCGATCTGCTTGAGGTCGTTGGTCAGCTCCACGCCATCGACCACGATGCGGCCCTGCTGGTGTTCTTCCAGGCGGTTGAGGCAGCGGATGGTGGTGGATTTGCCGGAACCCGACGGGCCGCACAGGACGATACGCTCGCCCTGCTTGACGTTGAGGTTGATGTCTTTCAGTACGTGGAACTGGCCGTACCACTTGTTCACGCCCTGCATCTGAATAATGCCTTCAGGGCTCACAGGCTGCTTGATTGCTTCGCTCATTTACAGAGAACTCCTAACGCTTGTGGCCAGTGTCGAGCTTGCGTTCCAGATGCATGGAATAGCGCGACATACCAAAACAGAAAATCCAGAACACCAGGGCGGCGAATACATAGCCTTCAGTGGCCATGCCCAGCCATTTCGGATCGGCGGCGGCTTGCTTGACGCTGTTGAGCAGGTCGAACAGGCCGATGATGATCACCAGGCTAGTGTCCTTGAACAGCGCGATGAAGGTGTTGACGATGCCGGGGATCACCAGCTTCAGGGCTTGCGGCAAAATCACCAGGCCCATGCTGCGCCAGTAGCCGAGGCCCATGGCTGCGGCAGCTTCGTACTGCCCCTTCGGAATCGCCTGCAGACCGCCACGCACCACCTCGGCCACGTAGGCCGACTGGAACAGGATCACGCCGATCAGCGCCCGCAGCAGCTTGTCGAAGTTCATGCCTTCGGGCAGGAACAACGGCAGCATCACCGAGGACATGAACAGCACCGTGATCAACGGCACGCCGCGCCAGAATTCGATGAAGGTCACACAGACCACACGAATCGCCGGCATGTTTGAACGACGCCCCAAGGCCAGGACAATCCCCAGCGGCAATGCACCGGCAATGCCGACGGTGGCGATCACCAGGGTCAGCATCAGGCCGCCCCATTGGCTGGTCGCCACCTGGGTCAGGCCGAAGACGCCGCCGTGCAGCAGGCACCAGGCAATGATCGGGTACAGCACCAGGAAGCTCAGGCCATACACCGCCTTGCGAGGGAAGCGCGAGATGAACAGCGGTGCCACGCCGATGACCGCCAGCCACACGGTCAGGTCGACGCGCCAGCGCAGTTCCGGCGGGTAGTAGCCGTACATGAACTGGCCGAAGCGCTGCTGGATGAACACCCAGCAGGCGCCCTCCTTGGTGCAGTCGGCACGGGTGGTGCCCACCCAGTTGGCATCGACGATCGCCCAGCTCAGGATCGGCGGTACCACCAGGTAGATCAGGTAGAACGCGAACAGGGTCAGCAGGGTATTGAGCCAGCTGGAGAACATGTTCGCGCGCATCCACGCCACCATGCCAATGCTGCGGCTTGGTGGCGGCATGTCAGGTTTGAAAGTATGAGTGCTCATGCGCTTTTCCTTACCGCTCGATCAGCGCAATGCGCTTGTTGTACCAGTTCATCAACAGGGAAATGCTGATACTGATCGCCAGGTACACGCTCATGGTGATGGCAATCACCTCGATCGCCTGGCCGGTCTGGTTCAGCACGGTGCCTGCGAACAGCGAGACCATCTCCGGATAACCGATACCGGCCGCCAGCGAGGAGTTCTTCGCCAGGTTCAGGTATTGGCTGGTCAGCGGTGGAATGATCACGCGCAAGGCTTGCGGGATGATCACCTTGCGCAGGGTCGGACCATTGCGCAGGCCCAACGAGTGCGCCGCTTCGGTCTGGCCATGGCTGACCGACTTGATGCCCGAACGCACGATCTCGGCGATGAACGCCGCGGTGTACACCGTCAGCGCCAGGGTCAAGGCCAGCAGTTCGGGTATCAACACCCACCCGCCGACGAAGTTGAAGCCTTGCAGCTTGGGCAGTTCCCAGTGCAGCGGCGCGCCGAAGACCAGCGCGCACAGCGCCGGGATCACCAGGAACAAGGCCAGGCCGGTCCAGAACTTGTGGAACGGCACGCCGGTGGCTTCGAAGCGCTTGTTGGCCCAGCGGCACATCAGCACGATGGCGACAATGGCCACCACGACGCTGATCACGAACGCCCAGAACCCATCGGCCATCAGCGCCGCCGGCATGTTCAGGCCGCGGCTGCTGACGAAGAAGGTGTCGCCGAAGTTGTGGCTGTTGCGCGGCCCCGGCATGGTCAGGAATACCGCGAAGTACCAGAACAGGATCTGCAGCAGCGGCGGAATGTTACGGAAGACTTCCACGTACACCGTCGCCAGTTTGGCGATGATCCAGTTCTTCGACAGCCGTGCCACACCGACGATGAAGCCGAGGATCGTCGCCAGGATCACGCCGATGAAGGTCACCAGCAAGGTGTTGAGCAGGCCGATGACAAACACCCGGGCATAGCTGTCCGCTTCGGTGTAGTCGATCAGGTGTTGGGCGATGCCGAAGCCGGCACTGCGCTCCAGGAAGTCGAAACCGGAGGTGATGCCCCGGTGTTGCAGGTTGGTTTGCGTGTTGTCGAACAGAAACCAGCCTAGCGAGACCACCCCGATGATGGTGATGATCTGGAATACCCACGCACGCACTCGTGGATCGCTGAGGCTGAGCCTCTGCTTTGGTGCGCCGATTGAATTTTGCATGAAGTGCCCCGCAAATAATGGAACAGAACATCACCCGGCGGTTGGCCCGCCGGGTGATAGAACCATCAGCGCACTGGTGGTGCGTATTGAATGCCGCCAGCGTTCCACAGGGCGTTCAACCCGCGGTCGATTTCCAGTGGAGTGCTCTTGCCGAGGTTTTTCTCGAACACTTCACCGTAGTTGCCCACTTGCTTGACGACCTGAACGACCCAGTCTTTCTTCACTTTCAGGTCTTTGCCGTATTCGCCATCGGTACCCAGCAGGCGGGCAACGTCAGGGTTCTTGGTGCCCTTGGCTTCGGCTTCGACGTTCTTCGAAGTGATGCCGGCTTCTTCGGCGTTGAGCATGGCGTAGCCAACCCAGCGCACGATGGCCAGCCACTCGTCGTCGCCATTACGTACGACCGGGCCCAGTGGCTCCTTGGAAATGGTTTCCGGCAGCACCACGTAGTCCGTAGGCGCAGCCAGCTTGCTGCGCTGGGCGAACAGTTGGGATTTGTCGGAGGTCAGTACGTCGCAACGACCGGATTCCAGCGACTTGGCGCTCTCGTCGGAGGTGTCGAAAGTGATCGGGGTGTATTTCAGGCCGTTGCCACGGAAGTAGTCGGAAACGTTCAGCTCGGTGGTGGTACCGGCCTGGATGCAGATGGTTGCACCGTCCAGTTCCTTGGCGCTCTTGACGCCCAGCTTGTTGTTGACCAAAAAGCCGATGCCGTCGTAATAAGTGATGAAGCCCGGGAATTTCAGACCCATGCCGGCGTCACGGGAGCTGGTCATGGTGGTGTTGCGCGACAGGATGTCGATTTCGCCGGACTGCAGCGCGGTGAAGCGCTCCTTGGCGTTCAATTGACTGAACTTGACCTTGGTCGCGTCGCCGAATACGGCAGCGGCCACGGCACGGCAGTAGTCAGCGTCGATGCCGACGATCTTGCCGGTGGAATCCGGAACCGAGAAGCCAGGCAGGCCATCGCTGACGCCGCACTGTACGAAACCTTTCTTCTGCACTGCATCCAGGGTTGCGCCCGCCTGAGCGAACCCACTGACGCCGAGTACCGCGGCTGCAGTAACGACTGCCAGGGTGGATTTCAACATCTTCATTCAAACCTCCAGTTTTGCTCTTGTTGTGTCGGAGCGTGAGTCCAGTCGCACCCTTTTGAGGCGGTGGTGACCCGTGTTGGCTTTTTTTAGGGTCAACCGACGTAGGACCGTAGCCATGAGTCTAGTAGGAGAAAATCCACATAAAGGACAACTCACTTCTCACCAATCGGCCGAACGGGCTGTAGCCCTTTCACGTTCGCGAAGCCCGTAGCGGCCACTGGCGAACATCCATTACCGGATTCTTTTTTGCTATCCCGCGGCCAGTCGTACACTGATAGTGTTACCGCCAGGCGCGAGATGCGTTGCACCGCTTCCCCATAGCAAAGCCCGTACCACCCCGGCTGCTAAAGCGGTTAAGCGACAGGTCAATAGCAAAACTTGTAGCCTTGCGACATCTTCGTAACTGATCAACCAGAGGCGCCCTCAGACCTCGCACCCAATGAGAGCGCCCGCACAAAATTGGAGCAACCATGACCGAGCCCTTGATTCTTGAACCCATCAAGCCCGCAGATGCCTGCGTCATCTGGCTCCACGGCCTTGGCGCCGACCGCTACGACTTCCTGCCGGTGGCCGAAGCGTTGCAGGAAACCTTGCTGACCACGCGCTTCGTTTTCCCTCAGGCGCCGACCTGCGCTGTCACCATCAATGGCGGCTACGAGATGCCGAGCTGGTACGACATATTGGCCATGAGCCCGGCGCGCGCGATCAATCGCGAGCAGCTGGAAGAGTCCTCACAGCGCATCATTAAATTGATCGACGTGCAGCGAGCCTTCGGAATAGACGCCTCGCGGATTTTCCTGGCCGGCTTTTCCCAGGGCGGCGCCGTGGTTCTACACACCGCGTTCCTGAATTGGCAGGGCCCCCTGGGTGGCGTACTTGCCCTCTCCACTTATGCACCGACCTTCAGTGATGACCTCGAGCTGTCCGCCAGCCAGCAGCGCATTCCGGTGCTGTCGTTGCATGGCCAGTACGACGACGTGGTGCAAAACTCGATGGGACGCAGCGCCTACGAGCATTTGAAGCAGCGTGGTGTCACCGTGACATGGCAGGAATACCCAATGGGTCATGAAGTGTTACCCGAAGAGATTCGCGACATCGGCGCGTGGCTGAGCGAGCGTTTGCGCTAACCGTCGGTGTTTAATAACGCCCTTTGATCCATCCCACTACGCCGCGCCCGATTCTTGCATTACACTGGCCGGCGTACATTCCTTAACCAATTGATGAGATGACCGTGCTCAAAGCACTCAAGAAAATGTTCGGTAAAAGCGAGACTGAGCAACTCGCGCCAGTCCCCAGCGCTCCGTCTCACACTGCCAGCCACCGCCCCGACGGTAATCAGCCTGGCCGGACCGCCCCCGTAGCGGCACCGAAACACGAGCCAAAGAGCGCAGCGGTCGCCGAGCCCGTTGTGCAAACCGCCGCCGAACAGCCGCGCAGCGAAACGCCAAAACCCGCCAAACCGCGCCGCGAACCCAAGCCCAAGGCGCCGGTGATTGCCTGGAAACTCGAAGACTTCGTCGTCGAACCCCAGGAAGGCAAGACCCGCTTCCACGATTTCAAACTCGCCCCCGAATTGATGCACGCCATCCAGGACCTGGGCTTCCCGTATTGCACGCCGATCCAGGCCCAGGTGCTGGGCTTCACCCTCGCCGGCAAAGACGCCATCGGCCGGGCGCAGACCGGTACCGGCAAGACCGCGGCGTTCCTGATCTCGATCATCACCCAGCTGCTGCAGACCCCGCCGCCGAAAGAGCGCTACATGGGCGAGCCGCGCGCACTGATCATCGCCCCGACTCGCGAACTGGTGGTGCAGATCGCCAAGGACGCGGCCGACCTGACCAAGTACACCGGCCTCAACGTCATGACGTTCGTCGGCGGCATGGACTTCGACAAGCAGCTCAAGCACCTCGAAGCTCGTCACTGCGACATCCTCGTGGCCACGCCGGGCCGCCTGCTGGACTTCAACCAGCGCGGCGACGTGCACCTGGACATGGTCGAAGTCATGGTGCTGGACGAAGCCGACCGCATGCTCGACATGGGCTTCATCCCGCAGGTACGCCAGATCATTCGCCAGACGCCACCGAAGAACGAGCGTCAAACCCTGCTGTTCTCGGCGACCTTCACCGAAGACGTGATGAACCTGGCCAAGCAGTGGACCACCGACCCGGCCATCGTCGAGATCGAGTCGCAGAACGTGGCCAGCGAAAACGTCGAACAGCACATCTACGCCGTAGCCGGTGCCGACAAATACAAGCTGCTCTTCAACCTGGTCAACGACAACGGTTGGGAGCGGGTCATCGTCTTCGCCAACCGCAAGGATGAAGTGCGGCGCATCGAAGAACGCCTGGTGCGTGATGGGGTCAACGCCGCGCAGCTGTCCGGCGACGTGCCGCAGCACAAGCGCATCAAGACCCTGGAAGGTTTCCGCGAAGGCAAGATCCGCGTGCTGGTCGCCACCGACGTGGCCGGTCGCGGCATCCACATCGACGGCATCAGCCACGTGATCAACTTCACCCTGCCGGAAGTCCCGGACGACTACGTGCACCGCATCGGCCGTACCGGTCGCGCCGGTGCTGACGGTGTGTCCATCAGTTTTGCCGGCGAGGACGACTCGTACCAACTGCCGGCCATCGAAGAAAAACTGGGTCGCAAGATCAGCTGCGAAACACCACCGACGCATCTGTTGCGGGCGGTTGAGCGCAAGCGGCCCTAACCGGCGACTTGCACGAAAAGGCGCAGCCGGAAACGGTCTGCGCTTTTTTTTCGTCTGGTTTTTTCAACAGGCGCTTGCTCGCGATAACTAAAAGTCCATAATGGACAAATTAGTTTACTCGTCACTTCCGGAGCCACCATGGCCAGCACCCCCTACGTGATCAATCAATCCCAGGCCCGCGAATTGCTGGCGCAGGTCGACGTGCCGCAGATCCTGCGCAAACTGTTCCGCGACCTGGCCGCCGGGCAAGCCGTGCAACCGGCGCAGCAACTGGTGGAATTTCCCCAGGGTGCCGGCGACTTCATCAACTACCTGGGCGTGCTGGCCGAAGAGGGTGTGTACGGGGTCAAGACCTCGCCCTACATCGTCGGCGAACAAGGACCGCTGGTGACCGCGTGGACCTTGCTGATGTCGATGCAGTCCGGCCAACCGCTGCTGTTGTGTGATGCCGGTGAACTGACCACCGCCCGTACTGCCGCGACCACCGCGGTGGCGGTCGACGCCCTCGCGCCGCTTGACGCGAGTCGCCTGGCAATCATCGGCAGCGGCAAAGTGGCCCAGGCGCACCTGCACTACGTGAAAGGGCTGCGCGACTGGCAGAGCATCAGCCTGTACTCGCCGAGCCTGAGTGAAAACCCTGAGACGGTGAGTTTGCTCAAAGGTATCGAGCCGCGCCTGAACATCGTCGACAGTCGCGAAGCGGCCGTGCAGGACGCTGACGTGATCATGCTCTGCACCTCGTCCGCAGGGCCAGTGATCGATCCGTCGACCCTGACCAAACCGGCGCTGATCACCTCCATCAGTACGAACGCCCCGCGTGCTCACGAAGTACCGCCGCAGAGCCTGAACGACATGCAGGTATTCTGCGACTACCGTTTGACCACCCCGAACTCGGCGGGTGAAATGCTGATCGCCGCCGAACAGCATGGCTGGGATAACAATGGGATTGTCGGCGACCTGCCTGGCCTGCTCAGCGAGAAGGTGCAGCGCCCCGAGTACGACCGCCATGTGTTTTTCCGCTCGATCGGCCTGGGCCTGGAAGACATCGCACTGGCCAATGCCATCTACCGCCTGCATCCCTGACACCACAAATCCTGTAGGAGCTGGCTTGCCAGCGATGCAAACGCCGCGGTCCGTCAGGTACACCGCGGCGACGCTATCGCCAGCAAGCCGGCGCCTACAGGGATAACCGATACCATTGGAGACGTTCATGAGCCAGGCAGACTTCATCATCATCGGCGGCGGTATTGCCGGCGCTTCCACTGGGTTCTGGCTGTCGCAGCACGCACGCGTGGTCGTGCTCGAGCGCGAATCCCATCCGGCCTATCACTCCACCGGCCGGTCGGCGGCGCTGTACACCGCCGCCTATGGCACGCCGCAAGTGCGGGCGCTGACCCTGGCCAGCCGCGACTTTTTCGACAGCCCGCCCAACGGTTTCTGCGAACACCCGCTGCTGACCCCGCGCGGAGAAATGACCGTGGACCTGACAGGCGACCCGGACGAACTGAACAACCAGTACCTGAGCGCCAAAGCCACAGTGCCGGAGATGCAGTTACTCAGCGCCGAAGAAGCCTGCGCGCTCGTGCCGATCCTGCGTCGGGAAAAAGTCCATGGCGCGATCTACGATCCGACCGCCACTGACATCGACACCGATGCCCTGCATCAAGGTTACCTGCGAGGAATCCGCCGCAATCAAGGTGAAGTTCATACCGACAGCGAAGTCCTGAGCCTGACCCGTGACGCCGCAGGCCTGTGGCAGGTGCAAACCAGGGGCCAGACCTTCAGCGCACCGGTGATCATCAATGCCGCCGGCGCCTGGGCCGACAAGATCGGCGAAATGGCCGGCGCCCGCCCGCTGGGCCTGCAACCCAAGCGCCGCGCGGCCTTCATCTTCGCCGGCCCCGAGGGCGTGGACAGCCACCATTGGCCGATGCTGGTCAGCCTCGATGAATCGTTCTACATGAAACCCGACGCCGGGATGTTCCTCGGCTCGCCGGCCAACGCCGACCCGGTGGAACCTCACGACGTGCAGCCTGAAGAACTGGACATCGCCATGGGCATCTACCAGATCGAGGAAGCCACCACCCTGACCATCCGCCGCCCGACCCGAACCTGGGCCGGCCTGCGCAGCTTCGTCAGCGATGGCGACTTGCTGTCCGGTTTCGATCCACAGGTGCCGGGGTTGTTCTGGGTCGCGGCACAAGGCGGCTACGGCATCCAGACCTCGCCGGCCATGGGCCAGGCCAGTGCCGCGCTCGTGCGCGGTGAAGCCCTGCCCGAAACCCTCAGCCGTTTCGGCCTGGACGCCGGCATGCTGTCCCCTGCCCGCCTGGGTTGACGGCTGTCCTCAGGTGACGCGCCGACTCGATTGCGGCACACTTTCAGCGTCCTGTTTAACGGGGCGCTGAAGCTGCCCCGGAGCCCCACTGTATGAACGCACCTGAACAAGATCCTGCCCTGAACGACACGTCCCTGGATAACTTCCGGGCGATTGCCGACGCCATCGCCACGTTGTTCTTTCCCCACGCCGAAGTGGTGCTGCACGACCTGCGCACGCAAAAGGTCGACTACATCGCCAACAACCTGTCGAAACGGGAAATCGGTGACGATTCGGCGCTGGAAGACATGCTCAGCGACGAAGTGAGCGAACGTAACATCGGGCCGTACGAAAAGCTCAATTGGGACGGTCAGAAAATTCGCAGCCTCAGCACCGTGCTGCGCGATCGCGAGGGGCATCCGCTGGCGGTGCTGTGCATCAACCTGAATATCTCGCTGTTCGAGAACGCCAAGGCCGCGCTGGACCTGTTCCTGTCGCCGACCAAGCTGATTCCGCAGCCCGATTCACTGTTTCGCGATGACTGGCAGGAACGGATCAACACCTTCCTCCACGCCTGGCTGCGCGAACGCCAGCTGAGCCTGAACCTGCTGACTCGCGATCACAAACGCGAACTGGTACTGGCCCTGCACGCCGAAGGCGCCTTCAAAGGCAAAAGCGCCTCCAACTATGTGGCCAATGTGCTGAACATGGGGCGGGCGACGGTGTACAAGCATTTGAAGGAACTCAAAAGCTGAAACCTGCCCTGTAGGATCCGGCTTGCTGGCGATCGAATCACCACGGTTTAACTGAAAGACCGCGGCGCCTGCATCGCCAGCAAGCCGGCTCCTACAGGCGAAGGCGTCCTCAAGATCGCCTTCGCTGGCAAGCCGGCTCCTACAAAAGCGGTTATTCCAGGGCAGAAGCCGGGCCGAAGAACTCGTAACGGCTCTGTTTTTCAGGCACACCCAACGCCTTGAGGTGGCGCTTGACCGCCGCCATGAAGCCCTTGGGCCCGAGGAAGTACGCGTCCAGGTCGCGCTCTTCGGGCAACCAGGCGGCCAGTTGTTCCTGGCTCAACATCCCGACCTTGTGGGCCGCCGGGCTGACGCCGTCATCTTCGGCGTAGCAGTAGAAACGCTTGAGTTGCGGATGACGCTCGGCCAGCCCGTCGATCCAGTCGCGGAAGGCGTGGACGCTGCCATTGCGCGCGCAGTGGATAAAGTGCACCGGCCGCTCGGTTTGCAGCGCCGCCTCCAGCATCGCCAGGGTCGGGGTAATGCCGACGCCGCCGCTGATCAGCACCAGCGGTTTGTCGCCGGCAGCCAGGGTGAACTCGCCCGATGGCGGGAACAGCTGGATGCTCGCCCCTACATGCAGTTGATCGTGCAAGTGATTGGAAGCGCGACCACCATTTTCACGCTTGACGCTGATGCGGTACTGGCCCTTGTTCGCCAAGGCCGACAGCGAATAGTTGCGACGGATCTCTTCGCCATCGAGGATCAGTTTCATGCCAATGTACTGGCCCGGCTCGGCGGCCAGAATCGGCCCCTTGTCAGCCGGCTCGAAATAGAACGAGGTGATTTCCGCGCTTTCCTCCACCTTGGCCACCACGATGAATTCACGCGCCCCGCGCCAACCGCCTGGCGCCTGCTCTTTCTGGTCGTAGATGCTGGTTTCGGCCCCGATCAAAATGTCCGCCAGTTGCCCGTAAGCCGCCGCCCAGGCCGCAATCACCTCCGGAGTGGCGATTTCTTCGCCCAGTACTTCGGCAATGGCACGCAACAGGCACTTGCCGACAATCGGGTAGTGTTCCGGCAGAATCTGCAGGGCCACGTGCTTGTTGATGATCTTGGCCACCAGGTCGCCCAGTTGGTCGAGCTGATCGATGTGGCGAGCGTACATCAACACACCATTGGCCAGGGCACGCGGCTGGTCGCCCGAGGCCTGGTGGGCCTGGTTGAACAGTGGACGCACTTCTGGATACTCGGACAGCATCATGCGATAGAAGTGAGTAATCAACGTTTCGCCACCGCTTTCCAGCAGTGGCACAGTAGATTTGACGATGGCACGGTCTTGAACGCTGAGCATAGAGTGACTCCTGGGCAACGATGGTTACTTAACAGTTGCCCTATGGTTATCAGCTTTCGTGCCAAGTAATTAACCAATATAAATCAATAGCTTATTAACTAAGTAGTCATATCGACACAGGCTGATTTATAGTCACATCGACTACATGGAGTCACTATGACTGCAAAATCCCTGTTAACCGCCCTGCTACCCCTGGTCTCCGACCTGTCTCGCGAACTGCCCGAAGGCGAACGCTATCGGCGCCTGCTCGAAGCCATGCGTGCCCTGCTCCCTTGCGACGCAGCCGCCCTGCTGCGTCTCGATGGCGAGTGGTTGGTGCCGCTGGCTGTCGACGGGTTGAGCACCGACACCCTCGGTCGGCGTTTCAAGGTCAGCGAGCACCCGCGCTTCCAGGCACTGCTCAGCAGCACCGGCCCCACCCGGTTCGCCGCTGACAGCGAGATGCCCGACCCCTATGACGGCCTGGTCGAGGGTCTGGATGACCATCTGGAAGTCCACGATTGCATGGGTTGCCCGCTGTTCATCGACGAGCGGCCGTGGGGCCTGCTGACCCTCGACGCGCTGAATCCGGAGCAGTTCGAACCGGTCGAGCTGGATGCCCTGGAAGCCTTCGCCAGCCTCGCAGCGGCCACGGTCAACGCCGCCGAACGCATCGAGCGGCTGAACAACAGGGTCGAAGATGAACACCAGCGCGCCGAGGTGTACCGCCAGGCCAGCGGCCAGCAAAACCGCGAAATGATCGGCCAGAGCAAGACACACAAGCGCCTGGTGGAAGAAATCAACCTGGTGGGCGGCAGCGACCTGACGGTGTTGATCACCGGGGAGACCGGGGTCGGCAAGGAGCTGGTGGCCCAGGCCATCCATGCTGCCTCACCTCGCGCCGACAAGCCGATAATCAGCCTCAACTGCGCGGCGTTGCCGGACACGCTGGTGGAGAGCGAGCTGTTCGGGCATGTCCGCGGCGCCTTCACCGGGGCGCTGAATGACCGCCGCGGCAAGTTCGAGCTGGCCAATGGCGGCACGCTGTTTCTCGATGAAGTGGGCGAGCTGTCGCTGACGGTGCAGGCCAAATTGCTGCGCGTGCTGCAAAGCGGCCAACTGCAGCGACTGGGTTCGGACAAGGAGCATCAGGTCGACGTGCGACTGATCGCGGCGACCAACCGCGACCTGGCCGAGGAAGTGCGCAGTGGCCGTTACCGCGCCGACTTCTATCACCGTCTCAGCGTTTACCCGTTGCTGGTCCCGGCCCTGCGTGATCGCGGGCGCGATGTGTTGCTGCTCAGCGGTTACTTCCTCGAGCAGAACCGCTCGCGGATGGGCCTCAACAGCCTGCGCCTGAGTAGCGACGCCCAGGCTGCGTTGCTGGCCTACGGCTGGCCCGGCAATGTGCGAGAGCTGGAACACCTGATCGGCCGCAGTGCGTTGAAGGCGTTGGGTAGCTGCAAGGAACGGCCGAAGATCCTGAGTTTGAGTGCCGCCGACCTCGATCTGCCCCATGCCAGTGCCGAAATCAGCGTCGAAGTCAGCGCCGAGCAACCCGCCGTCGCGGCTGTGGAATCGGTGACCGGCGATTTGCGCGAAGCCACCGAGCGTTACCAGCGCCAATTGATCGGTGCCTGCCTGGAACGCCACCACCACAACTGGGCGAGCGCGGCCCGGGAGTTGGGCCTGGACCGGGCCAATCTCGGACGGATGGCCAAGCGACTGGGGATGAAATAAGCACCGGGTGGTGAAGTCGCGAAGGCCCGCTGGATAAACCTGGAACCTAACGCTTGCCCATCGAACGGCGTGTCCCCGGAGGCGCCATCCCCGGCGTCTTGGTGTGGCCATTTTTGGCGCCATTCTTGTACCACGGCTGGCTGGCGTCCTTGGTGGCCTGCAGCTCACCCGGCTTGAACGGGAACTTGAACGCCGGGATTGCGATTTTGGTCTCGCTGTCAGCGCTGGAGTCGACGGTGTCTGGCAGCTCTGCCTGTTCGTCGCTCAAGGCGTCGACTACCGGCGGTTGTTTCGGGGAAGTCATGAAAAGCTCCGGGTGATGCACACTGTGTCGGGCCCGGTCAGCGAGCCGCGAAAGACGCCAGTATAACGGAATGGCAGCGATAAGCTTCAAGCTGCAGGCTTGCAGTTAAAAGCGCTGCGGGGAGCTTTTAACTTGCGGCTTGGCGCTGGAAGCTTGTAGCTTTCCACTCATTCTCCTGCGCCCGACGAGCCCTGCACCCATGAAAAAAACTGTCCTCGCCTTCAGCCGCGTTACGCCAGAAATGGTTGAACGCCTGCAACAAGACTTCGACGTCATTGTGCCGAACCCGAAAAAGGGTGACATCAGCGCCCAATTCAACGAAGCCCTGCCCAATGCCCACGGCTTGATCGGAGTCGGCCGCAAGCTCGGTCGCGCACAGCTGGAAAACGCCGCCCGGCTGGAAGTCGTGTCCAGCATCTCGGTGGGCTATGACAACTATGACGTGGCCTACTTCAACGAGCGCGGGATCATGCTCACCAACACGCCGGACGTGCTCACCGAAAGCACCGCCGACCTGGCCTTCGCGCTGTTGATGAGCAGTGCACGCCGCGTCGCCGAACTCGACGCCTGGACCAAGGCGGGTCAATGGCAAGCCAGCGTCGGCACCCCGCTGTTCGGCTGCGATGTCCACGGCAAGACCCTGGGCATCGTCGGCATGGGCAACATCGGCGCGGCCATCGCGCGTCGGGGTCGCCTGGGATTCAACATGCCGATCATCTACAGCGGCAACAGCCGCAAGACCGCACTGGAGCAAGAACTCGGCGCGCAGATGCGCAGCCTGGACGAGCTGCTGGCCGAAGCCGACTTCGTCTGCCTGGTGGTCCCGCTCAGCGAAAAAACCCGGCACCTTATCAGCCATCGCGAACTGGCCCTGATGAAGCCGAGTGCCATCCTGGTGAACATTTCCCGCGGTCCGGTGGTCGACGAGCCAGCACTGATCGATGCGCTGCAAAACAATCGCATCCGCGGTGCAGGGCTGGATGTGTATGAAAAAGAACCGCTGGCCGAGTCGCCACTGTTTCAATTGAAAAACGCCGTAACCTTGCCGCATATCGGTTCGGCCACCCATGAAACCCGCGACGCCATGGCCAACCGTGCCCTTGCGAACCTGCGCAGTGCCTTATTGGGTGAACGCCCACAGGATCTGGTTAACCCGCAGGTATGGAAAGGCTGAAGCAGCGATGGCACGTCTGGCTGGACGTGCCACTTTCATGAAATCAATCGAGCCAACTATTGGTATCCAGATAAAACAAGCGACATAACTTGCAAAGCAGTCTGCCGCCAGACTTTTCTAAACGACTATAAACTCCGAGCAACTGAAAAAAGCACCATACATGCACCATAAATGCACTCGGAGAGTACCCCGCATGAATAGGATCACCACCGCCTGCGTGATAAGGCGGAGCAAAATACTTATTGTCTTGATGGCGGCATTATTCGGACTAATGACCCACATCAACAACTTTACCGACTATACCGCCTATGCCGACTACATCGGACGCATCATTAGCATGAGCAATACAGAGGGCAACGACTCCCGGCGCTACAGGGCAATCACTTCACCCTTGTTTCATCATCGCTTTTACTGGGCAATCATTACATTCGAGACTATTTACACGCTGAGCTTTCTGGTGGGAATTCATCAGCTCTTGCGAAAAATCGATGCACCACGCGATGATTTTCACGAAGCAAAAAAATTCGCGATAGTGGGCTTCGTGACAGCCATTTTTGTTTATCAGACGTTTTACGTCATCCTGCTCAACGAATGGTTTGACCTGGAATACTCTGCTCAACGCAACACCTTTGACTGGGCACGAAACAATATTGAATACATGTTTCTCGGCCTGATCTATCTCATCGCAGTAAAAGACAGCTGAACAGCCAGCCTGGCTGCTCAAGCCAGCTTGCCCGCCACGGGGTTGGTGCTCGCCCTGGGCTTGCGAAACACCAACACGTTACCCAGCATGACCATCACCAGGCCAACGAGTGCCGGGGCGGTCCATTGGTAACCTTCGGCAAAGGCCGAGACATTCAGCGCCACCACCGGAAACAGTACGGTGCAATAGGCTGCGCGCTCAGGGCCCATGCGCCCGACCAGGGTCAGGTAGGCGGTGAACCCGATGACCGAACCAGGGATCACCAGGTACAACAGCGAGCCGATGTAGCGTGCGTTCCATTCCATGTCGAACTCAATGCCCTTGGCCAGGCACCACACAAACAACATTGCCGCGCCGTAGGCCATGCCCCAGGCATTGGTCGTCAACGGCTTGAGCCCGGCTTTTTGCTGCAGGCTCGACAGCATGTTCCCCGCCGAGAAACACAAGGTGCCGCACAGGGCCAGACCCAGGCCGAGCAAGGTTTGCGGGCTGGCGGTGTGCCCCACCAGTTCGGGCCAGAACAACAGGCCCAGGCCGAGCAAACCCAGGGCGCCGCCCATCAACACGTTGCGGGCGATTTTCTGACCGAAGAACACCCGCGCATTCAGCGCATTCCACAGCGTGGCCGTGGAAAACACCACGGCGACCAGGCCGCTGGGGATCCACTGACTGGCGGTCAGGAAACACATGAAGTTGACGCAGAACAGGCACAGTCCCTGCGCCAGGCAAATCAGGTGCCCGCGGCGGTTCATCACTTGCAGGCGTCGGCTGAGCAGCAAGATCACGAACAGCACCAGCGCCGCCAAACCAAAGCGATAGACAATGGACACGGGAATCGCCACCACGCCCAGTTGCCATTTCAGGGCAATCCAGGTGGTGCCCCAGATCAACACAGTCAGCAGGTACAACGAAAGATTCATGGCAAAGGCTCCTCGGCTAGGTACCCAGTGTCCTGCCCCGCGTTGCGCGGCACTTGCATAATCTTGCGCTTTTGTCAGGCGACAGGCTGGCAGGCGAACGCCTACGGAGTAGGATGCAAGTCGTTGGAGAGAAACGATCATGCCCGCACTGGAAACCCTGCAAGTCTTTCAAGCCCTCAACCGCTCGCCCAATGCTCGCCTGGAGCACAGCGCCGAGCTCGGTGACGGCATGGCTGCAGCCCTGTGGAGCAACCATCACGACGCCCAGGACTACCAGGCGCCGAGTCACCATACCTTGTCCTGCTACATCGCCGGCGGCACCGGTACCTTCCGGCGTGACCAGCCCGGCACCAAGGGCGGTCCGGACAAGCTGTGCATACTGCCCGCCGAGCATCAGTCAGGCTGGGTGATCAATGGCGACATTCGCCTGGCGCACCTGTATTTCAGCCCCGAACAATTTGCCCTTGGCTGCGTCACCCTGCTCGATCGCGAGCCTCGGCAAATGCAGTTACGCGAGCAAACTTTCCTTGATGACCCGCAACAGGCGGCGCGCTTTCGGCGGTTGATCAGCCTCAACTGGGACGAACCGGGTGAGCGCTTGCTCACCAGCAGCCTGGCTCACGAGATGCTCGCCCATGCGCTGCTCAGCCAGGTCGGTGCCCGTCAGGATTTGCGCCTCAAGGGTGGCCTGGCCGCGCATCAGCGGCGGCAGTTGGTGGAGTTCATTGACAGTCAGTTGGCCGAGGCCATCAGCCTGGGGCAGTTGGCGGGTTTGTGCGCGCTGTCTGAATATCACTTTGCACGGATGTTTCGTGAGAGCTTCGGGTTGCCGCCGCATCAATATGTGCTGGCGCGGCGCTTGAGTCGGGCGCGGTATCTGTTGCGCACCACCTCGCAGCCATTGGGGGAGATTGCATTGGCGTGCGGGTTTGCCAGTGCAAGTCATTTTACCAATCGCCTCAGGCAGGCGATTGGGAGTACGCCGGGAGAATATCGGCAGGCGTTTTTACGATAAAAACACCCTTCCCATCATCTTCAATAGTTCAAGCCCTGACACTTCTGAGAGTAGCGATCGACATCAAACAAAGTAAAACTCCCCCTTCACCCAAGGAGTTTTATACTATGTCCGAGACAACCAGTAACAATCAAGCCGCGACCTTAAACAGTCAATCAGACACCACTAAAATCGATGGCTCTGTATCAATCTCACTTAAAAGTTACAATAAAATCTTTACCCTTGCGAATGTCTCTACAAAGGAAGGCTCATCACATTTTGAAGTTTTCGCCACCAATGAAGACAGTAGCTACGGTCTTACACTCAAAGTCCACAATGATTTCAAAGAAGGCGAAAACCCTCTCAACATCATTTATGACATGCAATTTTGGGCCAGACAATGGAATGGCTGGTTCGATGTTTATTCTCTCGCCCGCGACGCAGAAGGTGGGATCTCTTTCATGTTGAATGCTGACGGGAGTATTCGACAAATTGATTTTCAACTTTACCTGAAACTCGGTGTTTATGGAAATCTTGACTTGACAACGGGGCAAATCAACCTTAGCAGCAAATAACAACCTCGCCCAATTCACCGTCCTTGTCAGTAACACGGCAAAGACGGTGAGACTCGGCCACCACTAATCCCTTACGCTTACGCATCCCCTGCGCACAACCTCGTCAAAACTCCAACGTACTCGACAACGTCACCTGCCGCGAATCCCCCATCGAGACAAAGAACCGGCTCGCCGCCGAGGTGTAGTAGGTGCGGTCAAACAGGTTCTTCACGTTGAGCTGAAACTTGACCCGCTGCCCGTCCAGTTGGGTGTCGTAGGTGGCGAACGCATCGGCGACGGTATAGCTCGGCAGGTCGAAATCGTTCACGGCATTGCCCGCTCGCTCCCCGACATAACGCGCGCCTGCGCCAACCCGCAGCTGATCGCCACCGATGATGCCGCCGAAGTCGTACACCGCCGAAAGCGAGCCACTGTTCTTGGCCACGTTCTGCAGATGCTTGCCTTTGTAGACCGGGTCTTCGGTCACTTCGGCATCGGTGTAGGCGTAGCTGCCGATCATGCTCCAGCGGTCGCTGAGCTGGCCGCTCAAATCCACTTCCAGGCCACGGGAACGTACTTCACCCGCCGCGCTGTAGAGAGTCACCGGGCCTTCGGAATTGGCCACCAGGACATTGCGTTTGTTGATGTCGAACAGCGCAATATTGCCGGTTACGCGGCCCGGCATCTCCAGCCTGGCCCCGACTTCCCACGATTTGGCCTCTTCCGGCGCCATGCTGCCATCGAGCACCGTGCTGGTGCCGCTTAATGGCGCGATGGTCGAGTTGGGCTTGAACGATTCGGTATAACTGCCATAGAACGACAGCTCATCGGTGTAGCGGTAGACCAGACCGGCGCGCGGCACCCATTTCTGCCCGTTGCTGTCGGTGTTGGCCTTGAATGGCACGCCTTTGCCGGCGTACTGGTCGTATTCCTGAAAACGCGCGCCAGCCACGAGGATCCATTGGTCGGTGAGGTGAATCGAGTCCTGCATGAACACCGAATCGCTGCGCAGCTTGTCGGTCTGGGCACTGTCAGCCGGGCTGACCATGGTGCCTGGCACTTCGCGGCCGTACACCGGGTCGAGGTAGCTGAAGGTGGTCAGGCTTTTCTGCCGGATCAGGTCGGCGCGGTAGATCTTGCGGTATTCGTCATCGATCCCGAACACCAGGTCATGTTGCATGCCAGCGACATCGACCTTGCCTTCGAGGCTGGCGGTGGTGAAACGGTCGGTGCTGATTGCATTCTGCGTGCCGTCCATGCTGCGCGTCAGCTTGCCTTTGCTGGTGTCGATGGCGGTCACGCGCACTTGGCTGGCGTCATAGGTTTCGCGATTCCAGCTGTAGCCGAAATGGGCTTTCCAGTTGTCATTGAGTTCGTGATCGGCCTCGAAGTGATACAGATCAGAGCGCCCTTCCATGTTGTTGAAGGGTTCGTCGAGCCGGCGATCGCGGGAGATGTCCAGCGGATGATTGTCCCGCGGATCGATCACCGTGCCACGGTCGAACGGGGTCAGGAACTCCCGGTGTTCATAAGCGAACAGCAGCTTGGTGTGTTCACCAAACCAGGCCAGCGACGGCGCCACCAGGGTCTCGCGGTGCACACCGTAGTTGCGCCAGTAATCTTCGTCTTCGTGGTCCAGCACCATGCGGTAGGCCAACCCGGAATCGCCCAGGGCGCCAGTGCTGTCAAAGGTGCCGCCGCTGCCGTTCTTGCCTTCGCCATAGGTCGAGCCACGCAAGGTCAGGGCGTTGTACTGATCAAGCTCCGGCTGCTTGCTGACCATGTTGACCACACCGCCGGGATCCTGAATGCCATAGAGCAACGAGGCCGGGCCCTTGAGTACTTCGACCCGGTCTACCGTAGCGTTCATACCACGCCCCTGCACCACCGGCATGCCGTCGCGCATGATCGAGCCGTTGCGATTATCGCCGAAACCGCGGGTCATCACCGAATCCTGGGTGCTGCCCAGCGTGTTGCCCTGCGTGATGCCGCTGACGTTCGCCAGCGCGTCATCGAGATTGCGCGGCGCCTGGTCGCGAATGACCTGGGCCGGGACGACGTTGACCGTCTGGGGAATTTCCTGGAGTGGCGTCGAGGAGCGCATCACCGAGCTGATGGGCGGCGGTTGGTAGCTGGTGGACTGCTCCATCACCGAAGTGATGGTAGTCGCGCCCAGATTCAACGCGCCCTCGGTCGGTAGCGGTTCCAGGGCCATGGTGTGGCCATCGATGCGGCGAAAGGTCAAGCCAGAACCGCTGAGCAATCGCTGCAGGGCCTGTTCGGCACTCAACTGGCCGTCGACCGCCGGGGCATTGAGGGCGTAGGGCGCTTCATCGGTGTAGACCACGCTGATGCCGGTGACCTGACTGAAGTCGCTCAAGGCCTGGGGCAGCGGTTTGGCGACCATCGAAAAGCTGAACAGCGAACTCTGCCGGGGGCTCGCCTGCGCGGCCATCGACCCGTTCAGCGGCAGCAGCGCCAAGGCCGCGAAGCTAAACGCAGATGCACCCAACCATTGTTTGACCGAACCCGATATTGCCCTGGACTTCATGACTCATGACCTGTGTAGAACCGCAACGGATGCGAATGACTCGCAGTTTCAGTCACTACACGGATGGCATTCGGTTTTACCTCAGCAGAAAGTTGAAAATATTTTTTCCTGGGAGACGCGGTGTTTGATCCGACACCTTCGCTGGCAAGCCAGCTCCTACAGGGGATCGCGTTCAACCTGTAGGAGCTGGCTTGCCAGCGAAGGCGCCGGTTGCCTCAACGCAAAATAATCAGATGATCCAGAACCTGATGCTGCTCAAACCCCAATACTCCCTGCAACGAACTCAGCACTGCCTGCGGATTTTTGCTCGCAAAGCTGCCACTGACCCTGCGTTTGGCCAACTCATCATTGAGCAACACGATCCGCCCGGGGTAATACCGCTGCAGATCCTCAACCACATCGGCCAGCGTCGCCTTGTAGTAATTGAGCCACCCCTGGCGCCACGCCAACTGAGCTTCACTGTCCACCGCATGGAGCTTTTGCGCCGAACCTTCGCCATAGGCTACTTGCTGGCCGGCCGTCAGGATCTGCTGATCCGCGTTCCTGCCCGCCGTCACGCCAACCCGACCCGACAACACCGTCACCTGCGCCCCATGGGGTAACAGGCGCACCTCGAACTGGGTGCCAAGCACCCGCGCCTGGCCCTTCTCGGCGTCGACCACAAAGGGCTCGCCGGTATGGGTCACGCTGAAAAATCCGGCGCCGCGACGCACCTGCACATGCCGCTCGCCACGGCTGAAATCCACCGCAATCGCACTGTCGGCATCGAGCGTAACTTGCGATTGGTCGGCCAGGGTCACGGTGCGGATTTGCCCCGGTGCCGAGACATAATCGGCGCCCAGGTCGTCGATCCAGCGCGCGGGCTGCCAACCAGTGCCGAGGCTGATCATCAGCAGCAGGCAAGCCGCCATGGCCAGCGCACCCGACCAACGCCGAACGTTGCTGCGGCGTGAGCGATGCATGGCGTTGAGGTAGCCCTGCAAGGCCAGCGCGTCCTCATCGGCAAGCGTGCGCGCCGGCACTTCGCTCAACTCCCACAGTACTTGCGCACGGGCATACGCCTCGGCATGGGCCGGGTCGGCCTGCAACCACTGGCTGAACGTGGCCTGGTCACCGCTGCTGGGCTGATCGTGCAACAGACTCAGCCAGGCCAGCGCTTGCTGTTCCTGAGCGGGCGTCGGCATGACGCGTTCGATGCTATTCACTGTGCTTTCCCTGGCGTGCACGGGTCGGGCTCCCGCAGGCTGGCCTTGCAGGCCTCGAGCGCGCGCATCATATGTTTTTCCACGGCACTTTGGGACAGGCCCATGGCCCTGGCGATCTCGGCATACTTGCGGCCATGGATGCGGTTGAGCAGGAAGATCTGCCGCGTGCGCTCGGGTAACGCGCGCAATGCCGCTTCGACGTGGCGCAGATCGTTACCCGCCTCCAGCGCCGCTTGCGGCTCGCCGCCCACGCTGTCCGCCAGTTCCGCCATCAAGCCTTCGTTGGCCCGCACCCGCGTGCCTTCACTGCGCAAATGGTCGATGGCTATGTTGCCGGCGCAGCGCAACAGGTAAGTACTGAGTTCTTCAACCTGCACCAGGGGCCGGCGCCAGAAACGTACGAACAAGTCTTGCACCAGGTCCGCCGCTGTCGCCCGACAACCGACGCGACGGCTCACCAGCGCTTCCATTTGCGAACGCTGGGAGAGAAACACCTGGAGAAAATACGCACGGTCGCCGCGTGGTTCGGCGTGCTCGATCTCGCGAGATTCGGGGGCAGTCATCGATTCAGTACTGCGCCAAGGCGGCAATCGGGCTAACCAACAGGCTCAGTCCGGCCAGCGCCAACGCCAGGCGCGGACGATACGGCAGCAACAACACCAGGAGCAAGGCACTGAGCATCAGCACTGCAAACCACTCCACCAGCCCCAACGCCCCGCCTGTGCCCGACACCGTGGTCCAGAGCGACAACGTCAGCAACAACCCGCCAGCCAGCTTCAATCCCAGGCGTAAGCGGTGCGACGGTTTGCGCCCCAGCACGTCGGCATGGTGCCGATCCATGGACAGACACAGTGCCGTGAACCCGGCATAACAGAGCAACGAGACCAGCAACATTCAATTCGCCTCTTGCTCAAGATGGGTCGATCGAGTGCGTTGCTGCCCACGGACTTGTGCCCGCCCTGCGCGCTGCATTTTCCAGGCGGCCCAACCGAGGAGCAGGCCGCTGGCCAGGCACGCCAGATCGAAACCGGCCATGGCCCAATCGCCCGCTGCGAGCGTGACGCCCAGGTGATAAGGCGTGGTCAAGGCGTTGAGCAACGGCACCGCGGCAAACAGCGATGCTGCCAGCGTCAATTGCTCAACCCAGGCGGCGCGACCTCGGCGAACCAGGGCATGCAGCAGGCTCAAGCCCCACACGATAAAGAAGCTGTTGACCTCCCAATCCGCACGCCCGGCCATGCCGACCGGCAGCAATCGGTTGGCCCAGAAGAACACTGCAACAGCCACCAGCAACCCCGACATGCTGGTTATGTTAAGGACCTCTACCAGGCGCAATTCGAATGGCATCACACCGTTCCTGGCATGCTTGAGCTGGCGCTTGCCGAGCCAGATCACCAGCCCGGTGCCGATCATCGCCGTGCCCGCCAGTGCGCAGATGAAATACAACCAGCGCAACAGTGGGCCCGCGAAATGCCCCATGTGCAAACCATAGAAACTGCCGGCAATCGCCATGGGCAGCGTGCGTGGCGGTGTCGAGTCGAGCAGTTGACCGGTCACGCCATTGAAGGTCATGGCGCTGCCATAGTCATAGATCACCCGGTCCGCACTTTCCCGGGCCAGGATCACCGAAGCATTCGCATCGCCAGGATTGCTCACCGTCACGCGCGCGGCCCGACCGCCCGCCCACTGCTCGCGAGCCTGGTCCAGCAAGGGTGCCAACGCCACCAGTGGCGCAGGTTTGCCGGCGGTTGGTGGCGTATTGGCAGCCGGAAACAGTTCGCTGTAAAACGCCTGGGCATCGCCCTTGTACGCGGCGAAGATGCTCGCCGGCATCACCATCGCCATGAAAATCACCAGGCTGCTGTAGGTGATCATCAGGTGGAACGGCAACACCAGCACGCCCACCGCGTTATGCCCGTCGAGCCAGGAACGCTGGCCCTTGCGCGGACGGAAGGTGAAGAAGTCCTTGAAGATTTTCTTGTGGGTGATGATGCCGCTGATCAGCGCGACGAACATCACCATGGCCGCGAGGGTCGACAACCAGCGACCCCACGGATAAGGCATTTGCAGTTGAAAATGGAAGCGGTAGAAGAACTCGCCGCCCCGGGTGTCTCGGCCCTGCACTTCGTTGCCGGTTTGCGGATCGAGGAGTTTTTCCGTGAGTTGCCCGCGTTCACCAGGCTTGGCCGGCGTCTG
The DNA here is from genome assembly GCF_054600775.1 of Pseudomonas sp. MHK4. Lineage (NCBI taxonomy): Bacteria > Pseudomonadati > Pseudomonadota > Gammaproteobacteria > Pseudomonadales > Pseudomonadaceae > Pseudomonas > Pseudomonas sp. MHK4. Next base: position 96,452 of record NZ_BAAIAK010000007.1, read on the forward strand.
CTGCCAGCGCACCGACAGGCGCGGATCACGGGCACCCGGCAAATCGATGATCCAGCGCGCGGCGCCCGGGGCGTGCTGTTGAAGCCAGGCCTGGGCCGTGGCCAGACTGGCTTCGGTGGACACTGTCCGGGCAGGGATTTCCGGCTGCATCCAGTGATTGGTCTCGTCCTTGAAATAGGCAAGCGTGCCGGTCAGGAAAATCGCAAACAGCAACCAGCCAAAGGTCAGACCGGCCCAGGTGTGCAGCCAGGCCATGGCCTGGCGAAAGCCCTCTTTCATGACCGCTCCATCCAGTACGCCAGCCCCGCTGCCGCCGCTAATACCAGGCCAGTCACGCTCAACCCGAACCAGGCGCGCCATGCTGTGCGACAGGCAAAACACCAGATCACTGCCAGCAGATAGACCACGAACGAGCTCATCATCCCGGTCACTACCGCTTCGGTGCGGGCCATGGGCGCCCATAACGTCAGGCACACACCGGCCAACGTTGTCACCAGATAGCCGCCAAACACGGCCGCCAGCACCCGCGAAGCGACCGCCAGTCGATAGGAAACGGGGTGAATTTTGGCTTTCATGTCGCGACCTTGAAACCGGGTGAGGCCCCATGATCGTCATGGGGCCAGCAAGGCGCAATATTAATGATAAATATTCTCATACGCAAAGCTGTTGGATGAGATCAGGTTCAAGCAAGCACAAAAAGCAAAACGGGCCTGCAATGCAGGCCCGTTTTCTGTGGGAAGGTAAAAAGTGAATCAGGCGTCAGGCGTTTTGCGCAGCCTGTTCGTTTTCAAGAAACTCTTCTTCCAGGAGCACATCAGCGCGAGCCCTGGGCTCGAACGGCACCACAGCGGCGCGTGGTTTGCCTCGCAGTTTGCCGAACAGGTGTTCCAGCGCATGCTCGAGTTTCTCGGCGGCTCCGTCGATCGCCAGTTCCAGGCTGGCGGCTTTATGGGTGACAGAAATCGGTTGGTGGCCTTTTGGCCGCGCTTCCAGTTGGCAGCGCATATCGTGGGGACCGGGCTTGTCGCCGTTCTCGTCCCGCAGGTGAACCTCGACGCGTGTCAGGTCCTCTTCGTAGCGTTCGAGCGTGCTCTCAATGGTAGTACGTACCCACTCCTCCAGTCGTTTACTGCCTTGAATATGGTTATCGCTATTGACTTGGATTTGCATAGTTCATCCCTTATTTCAGCTAGCTCGCGAGAGGCCGGTCAGCTAAGCCCTTGGGCGTCATCACCGTGACCTCTTGGTTACACAATCGGTCTGTACGATGAACAATTCAACCCCTAAAAAAAGATAAATATCTATTCGCAAAAAAAGCCGGACAACCGGTAAAAGCGCTGTTAAGGTCGGGAGTTGGGTCGCCCCGCTCCTTCGTCACAAATTCTCACATCTGCTGCTCCGTCAGCGGGTGCAGGGTGCGAAAAATCCCCGCTTCCTCCACCAGCCAGTCATGCACCGCACGTACCCCCGGATGGCTCAGCGCCCCCGGTGCGTAGAGCACCATGTAACGCTTGTGATTGGGCACCGCCAGGCCGAACGGCACGATCAATGCGCCCCGCTCCAACTCATCATTGAGCAGCGTACGCCGGGCGATCGCCACGCCCATCCCGGCAATGGCCGCTTCAATGGTCAGGTGATTGCGATTGAAGGTATGCCCGCGCCGCACATCCGCGCCTTCGAAGCCGATGGCATCCAGATAAAACTCCCATTCCGCGTATTCGTAGCTGCCGCGCCAGGCAGTGATGTCGTGCAGCAACGGAAAATGCATCAGGTCCGCCGGACCGTGCAGCGGCGGACGACCGCGCAACAGGCCAGGGGCACAGACCGGGAAAATCTGCTCGTCGAGCAAGGCTGTGGATAACAGGCCCGGATAGCTGCCGTCGTTGAGGTCGATGGCCAGGTCAAAATCGCCTTCGTGCAACGGCACGCTGCTGTCTTCGGCCACCAGACGCAACTGTATGTCCGGAAACCGCTGCTGCAAGCGCGGCAGGCGCGGCGTCAGCCATTTGCTCAGGAAGGAAGGAATCGAACGCACCCGCAGCGTGCCGCTGATCATGCCGGCGTCGAGCCGGCGCAATTCCGCATCGATGCTGCCGTAGGCCTCGTTGACGGTAATGGCCAATCGTTGACCTTCGGCGCTCAGCTCCACGCCCCGGGCTCGTCGGTGAAACAGGCGAAAGCCCAGGCGCTCCTCCAGCTGCCGAATCTGCTGGCTGACCGCCCCCGGCGTGATGTGCAGTTCTTCGGCGCAACGGGTGAATGACAGGTGCCGCGCGGCACAGGAAAACACCTGCAGCCAGACATAAGTCTGGGCGTGTAATTGACGGCTCATCGTTTAGTCCTGCTAAAGGCTCTCTTAGGAAGTTTCGTTGGTCACGTAGTACCGAGGCAGGCAGTATCGCCTAAATTGCGCTTGTCCTACAGAAATGGCAGCGATTCATCCTCCATTACAGGAATAGGCTTTAGCATGGCTATCAGTGTTTTCGATCTCTTCAAAGTCGGCATCGGCCCGTCCAGTTCCCACACCGTCGGTCCGATGCGCGCCGCGGCGACCTTCGCCCAGGCGCTGGTCGACCAGGCTCTTCTGAGCGATGTACGGCGAGTGGAGATTCGCCTCTTCGGCTCCTTGTCGGCGACAGGCGTCGGTCACGCCACCGACCGCGCCTGCGTGATGGGCCTGATGGGCGAATGGCCGGACCGTATCGATCCCACCACCATCGACAGCCGCATCCACACCCTGCGGGAAACCGGCGCGCTGTCCCTGGCGGGTCGGGCGACTATTGCGTTCAACTGGTCCCGCGATCTGCTGCTGCTCGACGAGAGCCTGCCCTACCATCCCAATGCCATGTCCCTGACCGCGTTCGGCGAGACGGGCGAACTGTTCGAGCAAACGTACTACTCGATCGGCGGCGGTTTCATCATCGAGGCGGCAGAAGCCGAATCCGGTGTGGCACCGACCAGTGATGTGGTGCTGCCATACGATTTTTCCAGTGCCGCCGAATTGCTCAAGCTCTGCAACCAGCACGGTCTGCGGGTTGGCGAATTGATGATGGCCAACGAACGGGCCTGGCGCAGCGACGAAGAAATACGCCAAGGCTTGCTGCATATCTGGTCGGTGATGCGCGAGTGCGTCGAGCAAGGGCTGGAGCACGAAGGCATCCTCCCTGGAGGGCTGAATGTGCCCCGACGCGCGGCGAAACTGCATCGTAGCCTGTTGGAAATCGGCAAGCCGAACGTCATCACTTCGACCCTGTCGGCCATGGAATGGGTGAACCTGTTCGCCCTTGCCGTGAACGAAGAAAACGCGGCCGGCGGGCGCATGGTCACGGCCCCGACCAACGGCGCAGCGGGGATCATTCCGGCAGTCCTGCACTACTACATGAAGTTCAACCCTGATGCGTCGGACGATGACGTCGTGGCGTTCTTTTTGGGCGCTGCCGCCGTCGGCATTCTTTGCAAGAAAAACGCTTCGATCTCCGGCGCCGAAGTCGGCTGCCAGGGCGAGGTCGGCTCAGCCTGCGCCATGGCTGCCGCTGGCCTGGCAGAAGTACTCGGCGCCACGCCGGAGCAATTGGAAAACGCCGCCGAGATCGGCCTGGAACACAACCTCGGGCTGACCTGCGACCCGGTCGGCGGGCTGGTGCAAGTGCCATGCATCGAGCGCAACGCGATTGCTGCGGTCAAGGCCATCAACGCCACGCAGATGGCCCTGCGCGGCGATGGCAAACACTTCATTTCCCTGGATCGGGTAATCCGCACCATGCGCGACACCGGCGCCGACATGCACGACAAGTACAAAGAGACATCCCGTGGCGGCCTGGCGGTGAACTGGGTGGAATGCTGACCGGTTTGGTGGCACGCAGGCGATCAATGCCCTGAAACGGGCAGGCAAAAACACGGCGGGCCACGGTGCCCGCCTTGTTTATACCCGCGTTTCCTGTCTGACAATCCTTCCGGCATGGCCCTTGCTACATCCCGCTTGGAACAATGATGGCGATTTGACGAGAAATGGCCGATGGTCCGGCGTTGCGAACCAACCCGATCACGGCCGGTCAACAACTGCACGTTCAATCAAGCGGTGACGCATCATGGACAACCCTTTTCAGCTCATTACCGATGCCTTTGCAGCGGATTATCAGATCAACCTGAGCATTCAGGGTCTGGACGGCAGCATCATGCTGACCCTCTCCAACAGTGGCCGCGTAGTAGCAAAACGCATGATCAGTGCCGAGCAACGCAACGATCCCCAACGCCTCAAACGCCTGGTGCAGAGCATTCAGTTCGGCATCGCCATCGAACAGGGCCACAGCGCGGTGGCCATTCTCGAAGCCATGACCGATGGCAGCGCGCGCAGCCTGCCGCCACCCCCTGCGAAAAACCGGCCGCGCCCGGCCATCAGGCTTTAAAGCTCACCCTTCTCCACTTCCGGATGCTCACCCGACCCCGCACCGATCTTACGGTGCGGGTGCTCGATCTTCACCGACGGAAATTGCGAGGAGGCGTATCGCACCACGAGGATCGCAAACGCCAGCAGCAGGATCCCGCCGCACAGGTAAATGATCCCCAGGTCGGGTGGATTGTGATGGGACACGTTGGAAATCAGCAGACGGGTGAGCGCGGTGATCGCCACGTAGATCAGGAAACGCACCGGCATGTGGTTGGTCTTGAAGTAAATCCCGACCATCGCACCCAGTTCCAGGTAGATGAACAGCAGCAGGATGTCATCGATCTTGATATGCCCCTGCTCGAGCATGCCGAGAAACTCCATCACCGCGGCCCACGCGGTCACTGCACCAATGGCAAACAGCGCCAGGTAGTGGAAGGTCTCGACGAACAGGTTGCCCAGCGACTCGGCCAGTTCATGCACGTTCTGCCGCAGCTTTTCGGCCCAGTTGATTTTCACGATGATGCTTCCTTAGGTCGGCTCGACCGGATAATGCAGGTTGGACGTGACGGTTGTTCTGCATGCAGAAACAAGGCCACGACCATGATGGCGAGTCGCTGTTAACTACGCTCCGTGACGTTTGGTCGCAGCTACCTTTCTTTTACCAGCGGCCAGAAGCCTGACAAATCCGGAAACCGGCCTACATTAAAAAGCCACTACCCAAACTCCAGGGATTCGCTTATCCTTTGCTGTATATAGATACAGTAGTCGAATCAGACTGACAAATGTGAAGGCATGTGAGGTGGTGAATGGCCGTCGAAGTGGTATACCGCAGCAGCCGAGATCTGGAGCGCTTGTTCATGGATAAAGCCGAAGCTGATCGTCATGACAAAATGCTCGAGCTGGCCGAGTTGCTGGCTGAAGTGTTGCAAAAAGCCGTTCCGTCCCTGACCGAACAGCAAGTGGAAGAAGCAGGGATCTACATGGCGAAGAACCGCGATGTATTCGCCAAGGCGTTCAAGAGCCAGCCGGACGCATTGTCCGAGCTGCTCACTGCGCCGGCAGAAGTAGCGCAGCCGGTTGAACCGCCTGCCGCTGAAGAGACAAGCGCTGAACCGGTTGCCCCGGCCAAGCCCGCCAAGGCTGCAAAAGCAGCGAAGTCAACGTCGTAAAAATCAAAAGATCGCAGCCTTTGTTGGAGCTGCCGCAGGCTGCGATCTTTTGATCTTCATTATCGATACAACACTTTCTCCGCCAGCTCATCCGCCACTCGGGCAGGTGAGCGTTTTTCCGCCTGGGCATGGGCGAAGACTTCCGTGAGTCTCGAGCTTATTTTCGACAAATGCGCGGTGATGGTCCCCAACTCTTCGCCACGATGCTTGAGCGAAACATAGATCAACCCGCCGGCATTGATCACATAATCCGGCGCATACAGGATGCCCCGTCGTTCCAACTGATCGGCAACGTCCAGATGGGTCAGCTGGTTGTTCGCCGAACCGGCCACTGCCGAGCAGCGCAGTTGCGTCACGCTATGGCTGTTCAGCACCCCACCCAGACCACAGGGTGCGAGAATGTCGCAAGGCGTGCTGAGCAATGCATCGTTGGCAATCGGGTGCGCGCCGAGCTGCTCCATCGCCAGTTGGACCTTGCCGTGGTCGATGTCGCTGACCAACAGTTCGGCCCCGGCGGCGTGCAACTGTTCGGCCAGGGCAAAGCCGACGTTGCCCAGGCCTTGAATAGCGACTCGCAAGCCTTCGAGGTTGTCGCTGCCCAAGCGGGCCATCGCGGTGGCGCGAATACCGGTAAACACGCCCATCGCCGCGTGAGGAGCGGGGTCGCCCGCCGACGTGGTGCTGGTGACGTGCTGGGTCTGTTGGGCGATGCAATCCATGTCCGCCACTGAGGTGCCGCTGTCGATGGCGGTGATGTAGCGCCCGTCGAGTTGATTGATACAACGCCCGAAGGCTTCGAACAGTGCACCGCGATTGGCCACGTGGACGGGGCGAATAATCACCGCCACGCCGCCGCCCTGGGCCAGTCCGGCCAAGGCCGCCTTGTAGCTCATGCCTTGGGCAAGGCGCACCGCATCCTCGACCGCCGACTCGTCGCTGGGATAGGCAAGGTAACGACAACCACCCAGGGCAGGCCCCAGACGGCTGTTATGAATGGCAATCACCGCCTTCAACCCGGTGGCCGGGTCGACGCTCAGATGCAGCGATTCAAGGCGAGTGCTTTGCATGAGAGCGAACATCGTAAGGCTCCCGAATCACTTCTTGTAGTCGCCAGTATAGGCTTGCGCCCAAAAATTGCAGAAGCGCACCGGAATAAGCGAAGGCGCCGTGAAAGCTTTAGGTAATAACCGCGATTGCGCCTGTGCGGTACTGGACGGATGGCAAAGACCGGTCTAAAACGAGGCATAGCCCGGAGATTGTGATGACGCCGCGCCAATCGTTTTTCGCCTGCCTGCAACGATCACCGCCTGCGCTGTTCGAGGCGGCGCTGTGGATTGCCGTCGAACATGACGACCAGGTGAACCCCGAGTCGGTGCTGGCGCAGTTCAAGGAGCTGCAACAGCGAATCAGTGGCGGCTTGCCGATGCTGCCGGTGAGCGAGTTGGCGCAACCCTTGCTCAGGCGCATGGTCGAGTTGGGGTTCGCCCAGGACGACTTCGCCCCCTTGCGACCGCAAGTGGCATTGCTCGATAAAGTCCTGGAACGTCGCCGCGGGCAACCACTGGCCCTAGGGCTGATTGCTTTGGAACTGGCCCGAGGCCTGGAGATTCCTCTGGTTGGTGTCAACTTCCCGGGGCATTTCCTGCTGCGGGTGCCGGGCGCCGACCATCTGCTCGACCCCTGCGGCGGGCGGCGCCTCTACCCCAACGATTGCCGGGAACTGCTGCACCGCCAGTACGGCCCGAACATGAAACTCAACGCTGAGCACCTGGTCACCGCCGACCCCACGCAAATGCTCCAGCGCCTGTCACGCAATTTGCGCCAGCTGCATCTTTCCCACGACGATTTCATTGGCGCGCTGATCGACGCCGAACGCGTGCTGGAACTGGGCAACGCCAGCGCCTCCGACTACCTGGCCCGCGCCAGCCTCTACCAACGCCTGGATTGCCCGAATGCCGAGCGTTTTGACCTGGAACATGCCCTGCTGCTCAGCGACGATCCGATCCAGAGGATTCGCCTGACTGAGCGGCTCGGGCATCTACCGCCCAATTCCATTGTTCATTAAAAGCAAAAGATCGCAGCCTTTGTAGGAGCTGCCGCAGGCTGCGATCTTTTGATCCTGTTTTTTATCAAGGCGTATCAGGCTGGTTCGCCGGATGCGCCTTGATGAACGCCGGATGTGCCGCCGCCAACGCCGCCACTCGACGAATCCGAGGATACGCGTCAAGGGAAATGTTGAACCGCTCAGCCGCGTACAGCTGCGGGATGAGGTAGACATCGGCCAGACCTGGCTCAGGGCCGAAGCAATAACCCTCATCACCCAGCAACCGTTCCACAGACGCCAGGCCTTGGCTGATCCAGTGCCCGATCCACTCCACCACCTGCGGTTCATCGTGACCCAACTGGCGCAGACGGTTGAGCACGCTGACGTTGTGCAGCGGATGCACATCGCAGCCGATCACCGCCGCCACCCCACGCTCATGGGCGCGGCAAGCAAGGTTTTTGGACAGCAGCGGCACCTGTGGATAACGCTCCTCCAGGTATTCGATGATCGCTGGTGACTGGATCAGCAGGTCGCCCTCATCGGTGCGCAAGGCCGGCACTCGACCTTGCGGGTTGACGGCCAGATACGGCGGCTGCCGATGCTCGCCACCTGGCGGCGCGATCAGGTTGACCGGCAGCGCCTGGTAATCCAGGCCCTTCAACGCCAACGCAATCCGCACCCGATAGGACGAGGTCGAGCGGTAGTAGGTATAGAGCTGCATGACCCGATCCTCTTAACGCGCCGACACGACTGTGCCGCGGCATTCACCGAAGCCGATGGAGGCAAAACCTTCGCGACTGCAACGGCCGCGCAAGATGATTTCGTCGCCGTCTTCAAGGAACTTGCGCACCTCGCCCGAGGCCAGCTCGATGGGCTTCTTACCGCCCTCGGTGATCTCCAGCAAACTGCCGAACTGACCATTTTCCGGCCCGGACAAGGTGCCCGAACCGAACAGGTCGCCGGCCTGCAACTGGCAGCCGTTGACGCTGTGGTGCGCGACCATTTGCGCCACGGTCCAGTACATGTGTTTCGAGTTGCTCAGGGTCAGGCGATGGGCAGGCAGGTTCTGTTCGCGCATGGTTTCGGTCAGCAGGAGCACTTCCAGCTCGATGTCAAACGCGCCGGCGGCTTGATCGCGCTTGTCGAACAAGTACGGCAGCGGCTGCGGATCGCCTTCCGGGCGTGTTGGTTGGGCGCGGCGGAACGGCTCCAGCGCTTCGGCGGTCACGACCCACGGCGAAATGCTGGTGATGAAGCTCTTCGACAGGAACGGCCCCAGCGGCTGGTATTCCCAGGCCTGGATGTCGCGCGCCGACCAGTCGTTGAGCAGGCAGAATCCGGCGATGTGATCGGCGGCGTCACCAATGGCGATGGAGTCGCCCATGTCGTTGCCCTGGCCGATCCAGATGCCCAGCTCCAGTTCATAGTCCAGGCGTGCGCACGGGCCAAAGGTCGGCTCGATCTGGCCAGCGGGCAGCGTCTGGCCTTTCGGACGGCGAACGTCGGTGCCCGACGGGCGAATGGTCGAGGCGCGACCGTGGTAGCCGATGGGCACGTACTTGTAGTTCGGCAGCAACGGATTGTCCGGACGGAACAGCTTGCCGACGTTCTGGGCGTGCTCGATGCCGACGTAGAAGTCGGTGTAGTCGTTGATTTTCGCCGGCAGGTGCATTTCGCAATCCGCGGCCAGTGGCAGCAGTTTTGCGCCCTGGGCTTCGATCTTGCCGTGCAGGGTGCTGCCGTCCTTGAGCAGTTCGACCAAGCGTTCACGCAAGGCCACGCGAGCCTCGCGGCCCAGTTCGAAGAACGCATTCAGCTGGCCGCCACGGGTGGCTTCGACGGCGGCTTTTGCAGCGCCCTCGAACAGGCCGGCCTCGAGTGCCGCCTGCAGATCGAAGATATGGTCGCCGATGGCCACGCCACTGCGCGGCGCCGAACCCTTCACGCTGAACACGCCCAGCGGCAGGTTCTGCAGCGGGAAATCCGCATGATCGTTGGCCGAAGCAACCCAGCTGCGAGTATTGGAAGTTTGCGTCATGGGTTATCTCCGGGTCGGGTCGAAAGTGGCGGGCAGCGTGGCCCAGCAAGCATCGTAGTTGGTTTGCAGTTCCGGGCAATCGAGGGCATAGCGGCTCGGACGCAACACCTGGCTGGTCTCGAACATGAAGGCCATGGTGTTGTCGATTTTCGCAGGCGTAAGCTCAGCGTTGACCGCTTTGGTACAAGTTTCGCCGTCAGGCCCGTGAGCGCTCATGCAGCTGTGCAGCGACGCGCCGCCGGGCACGAAACCTTCGGCCTTGGCATCGTACTCGCCCTGGATCAGGCCCATGAATTCGTTCATCAGGTTGCGGTGGAACCACGGTGGACGGAAGGTGTTCTCGGCCACCATCCAGCGTGGCGGAAAGATCACGAAGTCGAGGTTGGCCAAGCCGTGGACGCTGGTCGGCGAGGTCAGAACCGTGAAGATCGACGGGTCCGGGTGATCGAAGCTGACCGTGCCGATGGTGTTGAAACGGCGCAGGTCATATTTGTACGGCACGTTGTTGCCGTGCCAGGCGACCACGTTCAACGGAGAGTGATTGAGCTCGCAGCCCCACAACTGGCCGAGGAACTTCTGCACCAGGGTCGTGGGTTGTTGCAGATTTTCGTAGGCCGCCACCGGGGTCAGGAAGTCCCGCGGATTAGCCAGGCCGTTGCTGCCGATCGGCCCCAGGTCCGGCAGGCGCAATGGTGCAGCGTGGTTCTCGGCGATGTAGCCGCGCGCTTGCGGGTCGAGCAGTTCGACACGAAATTTCAGCCCGCGAGGCAATACGGCAATTTCCAGGGGCTGCACTTCCAACACGCCCAGTTCGGTGGCGATGCGCAGACGGCCCTGTTGCGGCACCAGCAGCAGTTCACCGTCGGCGTTGAAGAACACGCGCTCCATGGAACGGTTGGCGCGGTACTGGTAGATGCTGATCCCCGCCGGTTTATCCGCGCCGGCGTTGGCTGCCATGCTCACCAGGCCGTCAATGAAATCGGTCGGCTCGGCGGGCATATCCAGCGCGTTCCAGCGCAGGCGATTGGGCGTCACGTCACCCAACGGGCCGCCGGCCAGTTGCCGATCGAGCTTGACGAATGCCGGGTGATTGGCCGAAGGCTGAATGCGATACATCCAGGTCCGCCGCGCTTCGCTGCGGGCCATGGTGAAGGCAGTGCCGGAGAACAGTTCGGTGTAGAGACCGTACGGCGCTTTTTGCGGGGAGTTCTGGCCGATGGGCAGTGCACCGGGCAACGCCTCACTGCTGAATTCGTTGCCGAAGCCTGACTGATAGGCCAGTGCTGGCGTCGTTGAATCGGAGTTCATGGAGCCTCCTGAACAGGGAGTCGGCAATGGCCCTTCACGCTATGACAGCGATCATGGCACGCCTGGGTTATTTTTATCGTAATCTGATTACGCATAACGTAATTTGATTGGTATTGACCGTCAAGCTATAAAGACGCCCATTCGTCCCGGGATCCCCTCCATGGAAAAGCCTGAAAGCAACGGTAAACAGAAAGTCCGCTCCGCCGAGGTGGGTACCGACATCCTCAAGGCATTGGCCGAGCTGTCGCCCTCGACCTCGTTGTCGCGCCTGGCCGAGCACGTGCAAATGCCGGCGAGCAAGGTCCACCGCTATTTGCAGGCGCTGATCGCCAGTGGTTTCGCCGAACAGAATGCCGCGACCAACCATTACGGGCTGGGCCGCGAAGCCTTGCGAGTCGGGTTGGCGGCACTCAACAGTATGGACGTGCTGAAAGTCGCCGCCCTGCCGTTGGCCGAGTTGCGCGACGACTTGAACGAAACCTGCTTTGTCGCGGTGTGGGGCAATCAGGGCGCGACCGTGGTGCATATCGAGCCGGCGGTGCGCGCGGTGACGGTGGTGACCCAACTGGGCTCGGTATTGCCGCTGCTCAGTTCATCGACCGGCCTGGTCTTCGGCGCCTACCTGCCCAAGCGCGAAACCGTCGAGTTGCGCGAGCAGGAACTGCAATCCGCCAACGCTCATTCCCTCGGCGATGATCAGGCCTACGAATCGCTCTGCGGGCAGATCCGCGACCGCGGCTTGCACCATGTGCATGGTTTGCTGATGCCCGGCGTCGATGCACTGTCGGCACCGGTGTTCAACGCAGTCGGGCAGGTGGCGGCCGTGATTACCATCGTCGGCCCGACCTCGTTGTTTCATGCCGACGAAAACGGCCCGGCAGCCCAGCGTTTGCTGGCGGCAACCCGGGCCGTGAGCTGGCGGATGGGCTATGAACCGTCGACTGTCATCGGCTAGACGGACTTCAAATGATAATGCCCAATTCTTTCGCCTTGGCCACGGCTTGCGTCCTGCGCTCCACACCCAACTTGCCGTTGATGCGTCGCGCGTGGGTCTTGACCGTATGCAAGGAAATGAACAACAGATCGGCAATCTGTTGATTGGAGTTGCCCTGCGCCACTAACCTCAGCACCTGTATTTCACGCTGGCTCAACTGGTTTTGGGCTGCACTCGGTGCCTGGGGATCATCGCGCGACCCGGTCAGCCCAATGGCTTGCGGTAGCTGCGCCTGGCGCAACTGCAAATCGCGCAAAGCCTGTTGCAGGTTGCACCGCTCGACCAGTGCCAGTCCTTGCGCCAGTGCTTGCCGGGCACCATCAGGATCGCCTTCAAGCCAGGCGACTTCCGCCAGCGCCAGATGCAATTGCCCTTGCAGGGCCGTCATCCCCCGCTGCCTGGCCCGTTGCAGTTGGGCTTCAAGTCGCTCCAGAGGCGTTTGTGCCTGCCCCAGGTAAACCTCGGTCAGGACCAGCAGAAATTCCAGACCCTCGATCAGCTCCAGCGTGGCCGGCGGGGCCTGGCGTGCACAGGGGCCGTGATAGTGACGCAGCACCCGGGTCAGGGCCTGGTGCGCCAGTTGCGGTCGGCCTTGTTGCAGCCAGAAATGGATGCTGGTGTGCAGCAAGACTCCGCGATACACCGTCTCGGGAATCCGCCGTTGCTGCATCAACCGTTCGGCGTCGCGCAGCAGGTCGAAAGCCTGGGCGTAATCCAGCCGATTGGCCGCCAGCTGGGCCAGCCCCAGAAAACCATACAGCGCACGTTTGTCCTGGCTGCGCAAGCAGAGCTGCAGGCCGCTCTCGAAGTACGTGGCCGCCTGCTGCTCCCGGCCCAGGCTCAAGTTCAAGCGGCCACGACGCAGGGCGATCCGTCCCAGCAAGGGCTCGGCATTCGCATGCTGCCGGCAGAGCAGACTGTGCATGTGGCCGAGCAACTCATCGGCCCTGCCGGACGCTCCCCGCTGCTCGAGCAATTGCGCGTGATCGAGTTCCAGCAACCCTTCCAATACCAGTGATCCTTGTGCCCGGGCGAGGCACAACGCTTCGCGATTGAGCGCCTGTGCGACGTCAAGTTCGCCCCGCAGCAAGGCCTGTTGGGTCAAACCGGACAGGCACATCAGCCGTGCAGGCCAACACTGCGCGGCGAGCTCGTCGAGCGCCTCGAGAAAGTGCACCCTTGAAGCGTCCATGCGCCCCTGCAAATGCAGCAGCCAACCTTGTTGAGCCTGCCAGCGTGCGATCAATTGCCGTTCGAGGAACGCCGACGGCTGGGGCGTGAATCGGGACAATTGCTCGATACACTCGGCCGCCTCCTCAAAGCGCCCGGCGAACAACAAGGCCGCAGTGATCAACCCGACCAGTTGCGGCGAACCGAACATCAGTTCCTCGCCTCGTTGCTCGTGCAAGCGCAGCAGCAGTACCACGGTCTGCTCTTCAAACAACTGCTCGAAACCGAAATGCTGCAACAGGCTGACGGCGACCTCGAACTCCTGTGCCAGCAAGGCCTGTTCGAACGCGGCCTTCCAGTCCTGCTCGGCAACGAACCACTGACAGGCACGACGATGCCAGAAGCGGCCGGCCGGCCATTGCTCATCACGCATCAACCGGCTCAGGGGCGCGAAAACCTGCCACCAGTCTGTCGAGTCCCGCCAGGGTTCGATGAAACAACCCAGCGCCTGCAACGCACTCAAGTATTGCGCGCCCTCGCCGGCGCCGAACAGGTGATCGCTGAGCCGGGCGTTGAAGCGTGGCAACTGCGCCAGCACCCGCCAGGCCTCGGCAAGTTCCGGCGCCAGATGGGCGAAGAGCTCATGCTCCAGATAGTCGTGCAGGGTATCCGGTCGACCGTTGGGCGTGTCGTGGCCGGTCCAGTCGCATTTTTGCAGCAACGCTATCCGAACCCCGGCGCACCAGCCACCACTGTCGCGGAAAATTCTCTCGGCAGCTTTCGCTGCCAGGGCCGGTTCCAGGTGATGCAACAGTTTCTCGATTTCATCCTGATTGAACGCCAGGGCAGCGCGTTCGCCATCGTACAGTTCATCACCCAGCAGTAGTCGTGGCCAATTGCATTGCGGACGTCGCCGCCCGTTAAGCCACCAGGTGAGCATCGGGCTGCTGCCGGCCAGCAACCGGTCGAGCAACAGGTCCAGCTCGGGGTGAGGAACACGGCAGTAGTCATCGATAAACAGCCAGGTCGCTGTCGGCAATCGCGCCAGGTACTCCAACAATTGCGACTCGTCCGACGTTGCCAGTCCCAGCGTTTGCGCCAGGCGCTGGCAAAAGCCATCCACGCTGAGCGCCTCACCGGCCATTGGCAGCCAGCGGACCTGGCAGGTTGCAGGTGCATTGAGCATGCACTCGACGAGCAGCGCACTCTTGCCACTGCCGGCCGGCGCACAGAGCAATTTCACCCGTGCCGTCGAGGCCAGCAACGGCTCGACCAGACGCGCGCGATACAGGTGATGGGGAGACAATCGGGGCAGGTGTCCAGGACGGTCCAGACTCGTCGTCATGGCAGTCATAGTGGTGCGCCTTTTTATTTTTGTGGCGCCACCCTAGCCCTCTGTTGAGCGCTTGTTGAAGAAGTATTCAACACACTTATCGAGCCCTATAAAAAAGGTGACCGCAAAGTCACCTTTTTGTGTAAACCCTGTAGGAAATTTACCTCACGCCTGTACTCCGCAGCGCTGCAGGCGTGTAGTCCCCCGCTTTGGCAGCGATGTTGAATTCGAAGCTGCGTTTCTCCTCGTTCTTCATTCCCAGGGCGATGTAACGCCCGGCAATCAGGTCGTACAGCGCTTCGACCGTGTAGGCCGGGACTTGATGATCGTAGTAGAACTGCGCGTGCCCTTCGGCTACTCGCCAGAGCTGGCCACGACCGTCGTAATGATCGGCCAGGGCCACCTGCCAGGTGTCTTCGTCGATGTACATGTGGCGCTTGGCATACACATGCCGCTCGTTGGGCTTGACCGTGGCGACGACCTCCCAGACCCGATGCAGCTCATAGCGGGTCAGGTCCTGATTGATGTGCCCGGCCTTGATCACATCCGTGTACTTGAGGTCGGGCGAGTCCAGCTTGTAGCTGTTGTAGGGGATGTACATTTCCTTCTTGCCGATCAGCTTCCAGTCATAGCGATCCGGCGCTCCGGAAAACATGTCGAAGTTGTCGGTGGTACGCAACCCGTCGGACGAAGTGCCCACGCCGTCATAGGCCACTTGCGGTGCCCGGCGCACGCGGCGCTGACCGGCGTTGTAGATCCAGGCCTTGCGAGGTTCCTGGACCTGGTCGAGGGTTTCGTGAACCAGCAGCACGTTGCCCGCCAGGCGAGCCGGCGCGGTGACTTCCTGCTTGAAATAGTTGAGGACGTTTTCATCGCTGCCTGGCTTCAAGTCACCCAGCAGCGATGGCACCGCCACTTCGTCCTTGAAGCGGATGACCGTGAAATCGCCATTGGACTGGGGTGTTGCCTGGGTGATGGTGCGACGCAGGTTACCGCCGTGATAACGGGTGATGTGGTTCCAGATCACCTCGACCCCGTTCTTCGGAATCGGAAAGGCGTAGTAGCGATTGCCGGTGAAATTGGCCAGGCCGTTGCCGTCGTTGGTCGGTGTAACATTCAGTGCGCTGCGCTTGGCCGCCTCGTAAACCTCGGGCGGCAGCGCCGCTGTGCGATGGCTCGGATAGACCGGTATTTTGTAGGTCTCGGGGTAGCGTTTGAACATCGCGACCTGGCCATCGGACAGCTTGTCCTTGTACTGGTCGACCGTTGCGGCGGTGATGATGAACAAGGGTTTTTCATTGGCGAACGGATCGGCCAAAAAACCCTTGCTGTCCACCGCCCCTGCATTCTTGGGAATGCCGCCGGTCCACGCTGGAATCGTTCCGGCGGCATTGCCGGCCTTCTCGGCGCCCAGCGGCGTAAGGCTGGTACCGAGCTTGTTGGCTTCCTCGGCCGATACCGCCGCCATCACGTTGACGGCCAGCAGACTCAGGGCCAGGGCGGTGCCCAATTGCAGAATCATCTTGCGCATTGAATTCATCCTTTTTCAGCCAGGTCAGAAGTTCACGCCAAAGCTCAACGCGACGAAATCGCGGTCTTCGAGCACGTTGTAGTCACCGCCGAAGAAGTCGGTGTAACTGAGGCTTGCGGTGTAGGTGTTGCGGTAGTCCGCATCGACGCCGAGGCTGACGGCCTTGGCCCCTTCATTGAACAGCCCGTTGGGGCCGTAGCCGGCGACGTCGTGGGACCACGACAGGTTGGGACGGAAATTGATCCCGGCGATGACGTTGTTGTAATCGAGGATGGCGCGGGCGCGATAACCCCAGGAGGTCGACGTGACGAAACCATCGGTATCGCCGCCGAATCCGTATTGGCCGTACACCGAGTCGCGGCCGTAGCGCAACTTGCTGCGCGACTCCAGGCCACCGACCCGGACCACCGCCGCTTCACCCACCAAGGTCAGGCGATCCGCGCCCGCGACCTGATCGACGAAGTGCGTCAGGGTGCTCTGGACCTGGGTCACTTCCTTGCGCCGATAGCCTTTGTTGTCGGCGCCCGGTGAGGTTTGGATCGGCGAGGCGGCGCCACCAGCGATCGGGTTGAGCATCGCCAGGGTCAGGTCGGTGCTGTTGATCTGCACCGGCAGGTTGGGGCGATAGCTGATCTCGCCGGTCCATGCCGTACCGGTGGACAAGGTGGTGGAGAAACTCGCGCCATACAGGCGAATGTCTTCCGGGTATTCAAGGTAATACTGTCCGCGACCGAGCATCACGCTTTGCGCCAGCCCCGAACCACTGCCGGGTGCGATGGCATTGGCCGCGGCGACGATGCGCGGAATACTCGCCAGCGTGGCGAGACCGGCTGTAGTGGTACCGACATTCGGCGTGCGACTGTGATAGTTCATGAAGTACAAGCCGTACTCGGTGTCGTCCCCCAACCAGCGCAACGCCGTGCCCCACTGCCCGGAATCGCGGGCGTCACGGTCGCCGCCACGGGGCACGACCACGCCTTCGCGGGTGACCTCGAAGCCCTGGCCAAACGCAGCGGCAATCGGCTGCAAGGGCGCAATGGCCGGGCTGGCCACGGTGTAGCCCTTGTCACACCCATCGGCCACCACGTCGACGCCGAAGAAGGTGCCGCAGTTATCGACGACGGTCTGGTCCCACTCCAGTTGATAGAAGCCTTCCACGGTCAACTTGTCCGTCAGGCCCTGGGAGGCGAACAGCATGTTGACCGGAATCAGGCCCTCCTTGATCTCCGCACCAGGACGGCGGAAGGCGGACACGTCCACCGGGTTGATGCTGTTGATCGAGTTGCCGATGAAGGTACTTTCGCCCCAACTGACCACCTGCTTGCCAGCGCGCACCGTGCCCGGCAGATCGGCGATGGAATAGTTGTGATAGACGAAGGCATCGAGGATCTGCCCACCGGACGACTTGGCACCCTCCTTGCGATTGTGATCGCTGATCGGCTTGAACGGTCGGTCTTCGTCCTTCAACTCGAAGTCGTACCAGTACTTGCCACGGACGAACACGCCCGTATCGCCGTACTTGAGCTCCAGGTCGTGAATGCCCTTGAAGATCTTCGAGAAGGTTTCACCCTTCTTGAAATTCTGCCGCCCGTCGTCACCGGTCGACGCCTGCCCGCTGCCGCCGTTGACGGTGCCGACCAGGGCATCATCGGCATCTCGCATGCCCCAGCTCGCACCGACCGACAGCGAAGAGTCGAACGTGCCCTCGATTTCCCCAATGTTGAATGAAAGCGCCTGCGCCTGGGCACAGCACCCCAAGGCCACCGCAACGGCCAGCGCCTGCGGTGTGAAGATGGCGCGCATTGTTGTTTTTGTCATGCGTCTTCCCCGGTGAGTGACAGAAGGCCTCACCCTACTGCCGAGCGCCGGGGTCGATAAGCGCACCAAGGAGGTATTCGTGATGTCGCTCGAAAGGATGACGGGCTGCGTGGCACGGGGGATAACGCGGGGGCATAGACACACTGGATGTGGCGGCATCAATCATAAACATGGTCTACGCTGCTGGCAGGCAGGACTGTTGCGCTAACCGTAACGGTGCATCTTCGCGATCGCTATTTTTCCTTTGCCGGCAAAGACTTATTCTTGCCCTGCGCTTTCGGGAAAACAGTCGCAAAGCGCGAAGCAACCCAAGGTGCCCTGCCCTCGCGGTTCGCGACAGATTTCAGATGATTTGAACGTATCGAGTCATCACCCCGTGTACATCGACGTTGATTTGTAGCTCCTGGATCCAACGTCTTCTTCGGCCGCTGCGTTTGCAGCGGCCTTTTTTTATGGGGCAACGTTTTCAAGGGAAGAGGGCAAATCGAAGAAAGGCAGAGCCCGTGTGGACCCTGCCCGATGAAGCCTGATCAGATCGAATACTTCTGCAAATTCCCCATCATCTCCTTCAGCGCCTCAATGTTGTCCTTCGGATGCGCCGCACCCTCAAAATCACAAATCTGCTGCCAGTGCGCGGCGACGTCTTCCGGGGAGAAACCCACTCGCGGATCGAACCCGGCGCCGAGGCTGCGTTCCCAGCGCACCTTGCCCATCCAGCCGCCGCCGACTTCGAACAGCCCGGAGGTTTCCTGGCAGTTTTCGCTGGCCAGGTACACCACCAGCGGGCTGACCAGTTCCGGTTTGAGTTGTTCGAACACTTGCGGCGGGATCAGGCCTTCGGTCATGCGGGTACCGCCGGTGGGGGCGATGGCGTTGACCAGGATGTTGTTCTTGCGGCCTTCGATGGCCAGGGTGCGGGTCAGGCCGTAGAGGCCGAGCTTGGCCATGCCGTAGTTGGACTGGCCGAAGTTGCCGTAGATGCCCGAGGTGGACGCGGTGAAGATGACCCGGCCGTAGTTTTGCTCACGCAGGTGCGGCCATGCGGCGCGGGTGACCTTGTAGGCACCTTCGACGTGGACGCGGTAGACCAGGTCCCAGTCGCCATCTTCCATTTTGTGAAAGGTCTTGTCGCGCAGGATGCCGGCGTTGTTGACCACCACGTCGACGCGGCCGAAGGCGTCGAGGGCGTGCTGGACAATTTTGTCGCCGTCGGTGACCGAGTCGTGGTTGGCCACGGCAGTGCCGCCCGCTTCGCGAATTTCGTTGACCACGCGGTCTGCCGCCGAGGCGTTGGCACCTTCGCCCTGGGTCGAGCCGCCGAGGTCATTGACCAGCACCTTGGCCCCCTGTTTGGCGAACAGCAGTGCGTGCGCCCGTCCCAGGCCGCCACCCGCACCGGTGATGATCACGACTTTATCTTCGAAACGCACAGACTCATTCATGGGGAACTCCAGCAGGCCAGGGACATTGGATTGGAGTGTCAGGCACGGCGTTGCGGGTCACAATGAACACGGGGAAAGCTGAATGGTGTGCGATAAGGTAAGGGGATGATGAGCATGAACCCTAACCCTGTAGGAGCGAGCTTGCTCGCGAAAAACCTGAGAGCACCGCGGGGTGTCAGGCTCCCCGCGTCATCGTTGACCTCCATCGCTGGCAAGCCAGCTCCTACAGGGGATCTGGTGTGGTCGCGAGGGCCGGTTTCTAAAGGGCTCCTAGGAGCAAGCCACCTTGAGCGGCGTTGAGATCAACCGGTCGCGAAACGCCAGGTAGTGCTTGAGCACCAGGCACGGCGCTTCGATCTGTGGGTAATGGCCAATGTCGCTGAGCAGGACCGCGTCCGGGTTGGGTATCAGTTCACGGTAGCGCGCCACCATGTGCGCACCGGAAATCGGATCGACCTCACCATCTATCACCCGCAGCGGCACGTCGCCGCGCTGCATCGCGCCGACCCAACGCTCGCGCTGGGTGCGACGCTCGGGGATGTAGGCAATCAATTTGTGCATGACCCGTGGCCCGTGATTGCTTTCAACCAGGCTCCAGAAATCATCCATCTGGCTCTCGCTGGGGCGGGTCTGCGGGCCGAAGATCTGGCGGAAACTCTTCACCAGGCCATCGCGACTGAACGCACGGCCGATCATCCACCCCAACGGGCTGAGCAGGAGTTTTTGCATCAGTACCGGGCGATGGGTTTCGGGGAACAGCCCGCCATTGAGGAACACGCAACTGGCGAGGTTGATGCTCGCTTCGTAGTGCCGGGCCAGCAGTTCCTGAGCCACGCTGTCGCCGTAGTCATGGGCCAGCAGGTGCAACGGTTGCTCGACGTTCAGATGAGCCAGCAGCGCCTGTTGCAGATCGGCCTGCTCCAACAGGCTGTACTCGTGATTCAGCGGTTTGGCCGAATCGCCGAAACCGAGCATGTCGCAGGCAATCACCCGATAGCGCTGGGCCAATGGCTGCCAGAGGTAATGCCAGTCCCAACTGGCGCTCGGGAAGCCATGGATGAGCAGCAACGGCTCACCCTGCCCCGCCGTCCAGTAACGGATGGCCTGACCGCGGAATATGAAAGTCTGGCCGCGCTTGCGCCAGACACTCAGGGGAATCTCGGCAAGTTGCATTAGAGTTTATATCCCGGGTCGAGTTTATCGAGCTTGCGCAGCAGCGCCGGCCAGGCCAGCGCTCCGCCCATTCCTTGAGCACTTTTGGTGACACCGGCGATCATCGCCTTGGCCCCCGCGAGAATCTGCGGTTCGATGGCAATCAGTTCTGCCCCGCCGTTCTGCGCCATGACCTGGATGTCGCAGGCGCGCTGAAAGATGAACATCGCCAGGAAAGTGTCGGCGATGGTGCTGCCGCAGGTCAGCAGACCGTGGTTGTGCAGCATCAGGAAATTGTTTTCTCCGAGGTCGGCTTGCAGTCGCGCCTTTTCCTCGTGGTTGAGGGCAACCCCTTCGTAGGCGTGATAAGCCAGGCTGGACAGGACAAACAGCGACTGCTGGCTGATCGGCAAAATGCCTTGTCGCTGCGCCGACACCGCCACACCCGAGGCCGTATGGGTGTGCAGCACGCACACGACATCGTGGCGAACTTCATGCACCGCGCTATGGATGGTGTACCCCGCCGGGTTGATCTCGTAGGGGCTGTCCATCAACTTGTTGCCGGCCTGGTCGACCTTGACCAGGCTCGACGCGGTGATTTCGTGAAACATCAGCCCATAGGGGTTGATCAGGAAGTCTTCGGTGCCCGGCACCTTGGCGGAGATGTGGGTGAAAATCAGGTCATCCCAGCCATGCTGGGCGACCAGGCGGTAGCAGGCAGCGAGGTCGACGCGGGCTTGCCACTCGGCAGCGCTGACCTGGTCTTTGACGCTGGAAGCGGATTGGACGGGGGCTACGCTCACGGCAAGGAACCTCGGTTTTTATTATGGAGTGTTTCCAATGACTAACGAGTCTAGTCACCCTCCGAGGTTCGCGTAGTTGCATTGGCAGCCAGCTTGATGGCCGAGCGAGTCAGCGGTGTCGATCAACCCCGCAGGGCGTCGACCAGTTCCGCCAGCCAGGGCTCGGCGTCCGTTTCCGGGGTCACGCTTTCACTGGCGTCCAGGCGCAGCATCGGCAGGACTTCGACAATGCCCAACTCACCGAACAGCTCACGCATCAGCTCGCCACCGCCGCAAAAGGTATCGCCATAGCTCGCATCGCCCAGGCCGATCACCGCCCCCGGCAAGCCTCGCCAGGCACTGGGCAGCAGGTCGCGAATCATCGAGTACAGGGATTGCAGGTTGTCGGGCAGCTCGCCCATGCCGGTGGTCGACGTCACGGCCAGCAAGGCTTCGGGCGCGAAGGCCTGAAGATCGGCGAGGCTTGCACGGGGGTTGTGGAAGGTTTCGAAACCGGCGTCTTTCAAAATATTGGCGGCATGGCGGGCAACTTCTTCAGCCGTACCGTACACCGAGCCGGAAATGATGGCGACTTTCATCAATCTGATCCTGAAGCTGAATAAAAGACCGGGATATTAACAGCACGGTCTGGATTGTTCTTTTAGAATCCCACAGACAACCAACAAGGAAGGGTTTCACCGATGATCAACGCGAAACTGCTGCAGCTGGCGATCAATGCCTCCAACGACGGTATCGTGATTGCCGAAAAGGAAGGCGATCAAGACAAGATCCTGATCTACGTCAACCCGGCTTTCGAACGCCTCACCGGCTACACCAGCGAAGAAATCCTCTACCAGGATTGCCGCTTCCTGCAGTCAGGCGACCGCGACCAGGATGCCCTGCCGAAGATTCGTGACGCGTTGGACAGTGAAGGCTCCTGCCGGGAAATCCTGCGCAACTATCGCAAGGATGGCACCCCGTTCTGGAACGAACTGTCGCTTTCGACGGTGAAAAATCCGAATGACGGGCAGGTTTATTTTATCGGCGTACAGAAAGACGTGACCATTCAGGTCAAGGCGCAGCAGCGCGTGGCGCAACTTGAAGCGCAACTGGCCGAAGTCCAGGCCGAGCTTGATGCGCTCAAAGCGACGAACGGCAAAAACAAAACCGCGAATTAATTGTCATTAACTACAATCACCAGTGTCTCTGTAACTAAATCTTTCGAGCCCACCATGCAACGCGACGCGCTCCTGACCCAGGATGAGCTGGATTTTATCCAGACCATGCAACACAACCCGCAGCTGAATGTGCGGGATGCGACGTCGAGCCTGCTCGTCAACGGTGGGTCGCAGATCCGTGACCTGCTCACGCGCCTGGCTGCGCATGAGCAGGTCACCCTGCAAGCCAACTTCGAAAACCAGCAAATGACCTTCCCCCTGCACCTGGTGGAAGACGAGTTTCATGCCATGCATCTGCGCCTGGGCGTGCCCAGCATTTATGAAGGCGGGCCATCGGTCCGGCCATGGCGGCTGGTGCTCGACGAACCGGTGGCGTTGGAAAATGCCAAGGGTCAACCCGGCACCCTGTGGGTGCACGAAGTATCGTTCAAAGGGGTTTTGCTGGAGATTCGCAACAAGACCAAAGCACCCAAGCATTTTGCCTTGTGGTTCAGCCCCTCAGGCTATGAGCGAATCGCCTTGCGTGGCACGCTGGAAAAAGAAACCGAGCAGGGTTTCTTTGCTTACCAGTTGAGCCAGAACGACCTGGATGAAACCGAGCGCCTGCGCCAGTTCATTCTGCAACAGCATCGTTTGACCCATCCGACCCTGCACCTCTGACCCCTGCCCCTCTGAATCTCAGGTATCCAGGCTGCCTGCCAGAAACTGGTTCAAGCGCTGGCGCATCACCGAGCCCTCGTTTCCCAGGCAACCGATCGACGACCCGGCCAGGCTATCCTGTGCCAGGTCACAAGCGTCACCGGCCAGCAACAACGGACACTCCAGGCTCATCGCCAGCCGATTCAGGCGCCGGGGCAAGTCGGGGCTGGGGACGTGATTGGAAAACAGCACCAGTGCCCGGGGCTTGATCCTCTCGCAGACCAGGGTCAGTTCATCAAACGGTTGCCCGGTGGTCAGCACCCGCACCCCCATTTGATCGTTTGCGAGGAACAAGGCTGCGATCAGCAATTCAAGCTCGCGACACTGGCCTGCCAAGGCGCTGAGGATGACTCGCCTGGGATGCCTGTCACGGATCAGAAGCAACCGCTGGACCACCCGCGAACGCAGGAAACCATCAAGGAACAGCCACTCGCTGGCCCGGCCAAAGGTGTCCTGGCGCTGCAGCAATTGCCTCCACAGCGGAAGAAGAATGTCCTGGAAAACAACCGCCTGGGAGTAGCTGGAAAAAATCTGCCCGTAGACCTGTTCCAGCCGGATGTCGTCAAAAGCACTGACCGCAGCTGCAAGCTGTTGCTGCCATTGTGCGTAATCGGCCTGCACCAGATCACTGGGGATGATGTGGGCCAGTGCCTGTAACGGCGCCGCCTTGGCCAGGATCTTGGCAATCTTGCTGACCGCCACGCCGCGCTCGATCCAGTTGAGGATGCTGCGGACCCGCTCGATATCAGTCATCGAATACAGGCGATGCCCGCTTTCGGTGCGCGTGGGCACGATCAGGCCATGACGTCGCTCCCATGCGCGAAGCGTGACCGGGTTCACCCCGGTCAGGCGCGCCACCTCGCGAATCGGAAAAAGCTCTTCCCGTTCAAGGGAGAGTGCCGGTGACACACTTGGGCCAACGTCGGTGATGACAGGCATTTATAAGCCTACGTCCGTGTATTGTGCATGTCGCATTCTCCTCCGCTGCACCTCCATGATTCAAGGAATTGATTGTTACGAAGTCGACCGACGTCGCAGGTAGAATCTGGAATAATACTTGCTTGTCCCGAGATGCAGCCCACCACCCCGGTGCTGCGCCTGGCGAAACTCCTACCCGGAGCGACGCATTTGTTTACGGAGATACATGATGTCTACCTCCCCCGTCACGCTGATGGTGGCGCGTCGCGTCGCCGATGGGCGTTATCAGGACCTGATGGCCTGGTTGCGCGAAGGCGAACAACTGGCCACCGACTTCCCCGGTTACCTGGGCTCCGGCGTGCTCGCTCCACCGCCTGACGATAACGAATTCCAGATCATTTTCCGCTTCGCCGACGAACCGACGCTGCACGCCTGGGAACACTCGGCTTCGCGTACCACCTGGCTGGCCCGTGGCAGCGACTTGTTCGCTCACCCGAAGGAACATCGGGTCAGTGGCATCGAAGGCTGGTTCGGCGCGGCGGGACAACGGCCGCCACGCTGGAAACAGGCTGTTGCGATCTGGTTGGCGTTTTTTCCGGTGTCCCTATTGTTCAATCTTGTGCTTGGGCCGTTGCTGGGGGAAATGACGCTATTGCTTCGCGTGCTGATCAGCACCCTGTGCCTGACCCCGTTGATGGTCTATTTCTTCATACCGTTGTCGACCCGGCTGTTGGCCAATTGGTTGAACAGCACATCTGCTCGACCATTGCCCGCCGCACCGTCCACCCAAAACCGCTGAAATAGGTAGACCGCCCCGGTCGCTGGTATAGTTTTGCTCTTACCGCGATGCGAGCCGTTCATGACCTCTTCCGCAGCCCCCATTCTGATCACCGGTGCCGGCCAGCGTGTCGGCCTGCACTGCGCGCAGCGCTTGCTCGAAGACGGCCATCGGGTAATTTTCAGTTACCGCAGCGAACGTCCCGGCGTGCAAACCCTGCGTGACCTGGGGGCGATTGCACTGTTCGCGGACTTCTCCAGCGAAGCCGGGATCGTCACTTTCATCAGTGAGCTGAAAACCCATACCGACAGCCTGCGGGCGATTGTCCATAACGCCTCCGAATGGCTGGCCGAAACCCCGGACACCGATGCCACGGCATTCACCCGCATGTTCAGCGTGCACATGCTGGCGCCTTACCTGATCAACCTGCACTGCGCCGACCTGCTCGAACGTTCGAGCCCCGCCGACATCGTGCACATCAGCGATGACGTGACCCGCAAGGGCAGCAGCAAGCACATCGGCTACTGCGCCAGCAAAGCCGGGCTCGACAGCCTGACCCTGTCCTTCGCCGCCAAATACGCGCCCGGCATCAAGGTCAACGGGATATCCCCCGCCCTGCTACTGTTCAATGCCGACGACGATGCGGCCTATCGCGCCAAGGCACTGGCCAAATCCGCGCTGGGCATCGAACCTGGCAGCGAAGTGATTTACCAGAGTCTGCGTTACTTGCTCGACAACCCTTATGTCACCGGCACGACCCTGACCGTCAACGGCGGAAGGCACATCAAATAAGTGTCCCTGAGGAACTTCCATGACGCTTTCGCTACCCCAGAATCGCCTGTCACAGAGTTATCGCGAGATCCTCATCGGTCTCGGTGAAAACCCCGAGCGCGAAGGCCTGCGTGACACGCCGCTGCGCGCGGCCAAGGCCATGCAGTACCTGTGTCATGGTTACGAGCAAAGTGTCGAGGAAATCATCAACGGTGCCTTGTTCGCATCCGACAACGATGAAATGGTGATCGTCGACAACATAGAGCTCTACTCCCTGTGCGAACATCACATGCTGCCCTTCATCGGCAAGGCCCATGTGGCTTATATTCCAACGGGCAAGGTGCTGGGGCTGTCGAAGATCGCGCGGCTGGTGGACATGTTCGCCCGCCGCCTGCAGATCCAGGAAAACCTCACCCGGCAAATCGCCGACGCTGTGCAACAGGTGACCGGCGCGGCCGGCGTCGCCGTGGTCATCGAAGCGCAGCACATGTGCATGATGATGCGCGGCGTCGAGAAACAGAATTCGACCATGAACACCTCGGTGATGCTCGGCGCCTTCCGCGAATCGAGCAACACCCGCCAGGAGTTCCTGCAATTGATTGGACGGAGCAAGTAGCAATGCCACAACTTCAACCAGGCATGGCGCGCATCCGGGTCAAGGACCTGTGCCTGCGCACCTACATCGGCATCAACGAGGATGAAATCCTCAACAAGCAGGATGTGTTGATCAACCTCACCATCCTGTACGCAGCCCAGGAAGCGGTGCGCGACAACGATATCGATCATGCGCTGAACTACCGCACCATCACCAAGGCGATCATCGCCCACGTGGAAGGCAATCGCTTCGCCCTGCTCGAACGCCTGACCCAGGAACTGCTGGACCTGGTCATGGCCAATGAGTCGGTGTTGTACGCCGAAGTCGAAGTCGACAAGCCTCACGCCCTGCGATTCGCCGAGTCGGTGTCGATTACGCTTGCAGCGAGCCGCTAGCTTCAAGCTTGAAGCGGCAAGCTGTAAACTTCACCACACCGCCATCCATCTTGCAGCTTGAAGCTTGCCGCTTGAAGCTGCCTCGCAGAGACTCCCATGACCGATCAAGAACGCCTTGAGCTCGAAGCCGCCGCCTTCCGCCGGCTGGTGGCCCACCTGGACAGCCGCAAGGATGTGCAGAACATCGACCTGATGAACCTTTCGGGCTTCTGCCGCAACTGCCTGTCGAAGTGGTACAAGGCCGCGGCCGAAGAGCGCCAGATCGAGGTTAGCCTCGATGAAGCCCGCGAAGTGGTCTACGGCATGCCGTACGCCGAGTGGAAAGCCCAATTCCAGCAAGAAGCCAGCGCCGAACAACAAGCGGCGTTCGCCAAAGGAAAACCCAATGAGTGATTTGAACACCCTGCGCGTCAGCCTCGATAGCGGCGAACATGTCTTCGCCGATACATTGGCATTCATTGCCGCCGGTTACGACTACCAGCCCCAGGCCTTCAACAATGGCGGCGTGGAAAACGCCGCCGGGCAGAACGAAGGTTCGTGCAAGACCCTGGGCCTGGCATTGCTGGAAGGCCTGAGCGATGACGAAGCGCTGCTGGCGTTCGGTGAGCATTACCGTTCGGTGCTGGCGACGCCTGAAGGCAGCGATCACGGTAACATCCGTGCGTTGATGGCCCATGGTCTGGCCGGCGTCATATTCACTCGGCAACCGCTGACTCGCCGGTAAACGCTGCACTGTGGGAGCCGGCTTGCCGGCGAAGGCGTCCGGAAGGGTGATGCAAAATTCAAGGGCCCCTTCGCTGGCAAGCCAGCTCCTACAAGGGCGTTGAAAACACGTCCCGACTTTTAAGATTGACCCGCCCACTTTATTTCGTTTGCCCGCCACCGCTGCTCACGGCTTAGATAAAAAGAAGTCCTCCTTCTTCCGAGCCGGCCTCCCATGCGCAGCGAAACCATCAGCCAGTCGATCAACATCGTTCACCCTGTCACGCTCAGCCACGGCAAAAACGCCGAGGTCTGGGACACCAATGGCAAGCGCTACATCGACTTTGTCGGCGGCATTGGCGTGCTGAACCTAGGCCATTGCCATCCGCGCATCGTCGAGGCCATCCGCGAACAAGCCACCCGGCTGACCCATTACGCCTTCAACGCCGCGCCCCATACACCCTATATCGACCTGATGGACCGCCTCAGCGCCTTTATCCCGGTCAATTACCCGGTCAGCGGCATGCTCACCAACAGCGGCGCTGAAGCGGCGGAAAATGCGCTGAAAATCGTCCGTGGCGCGACCGGGCGTACGGCCGTGGTTGCCTTTGATGGCGCTTTCCACGGCAGAACGCTGGCCACCCTGAATCTCAACGGCAAGGTCGCGCCCTATAAACAGAAAGTCGGGGTGCTGCCCGGGCCGGTGTATCACCTGCCGTTCCCCAGCCGGGACAACGGCGTGACCTGTGTAGAGGCCCTGAAAGCCATGGAGCGCCTGTTCAGCGTCGAAATCGATGTCGCGGACGTGGCCTGCTTTATCGTCGAACCGGTGCAGGGCGAAGCGGGCTTCCTGGCGATGGATGTCGAGTTCGCCCAGGCACTGCGCACGTTTTGCGACGAAAAAGGCATTGTGCTGATTGCCGATGAAATCCAGTCCGGTTTCGGCCGTACCGGCCAGCGCTTTGCCTTCTCGCGCCTGGGCATCGAACCGGACCTGATCCTGCTGGGCAAGAGCATCGCCGGTGGCGTGCCGCTGGGAGCGGTGGTCGGGCGCAAGGCGCTGCTGGACAACTTGCCCAAGGGCGGACTCGGCGGCACTTATTCCGGCAACCCGATTGCCTGTGCTGCTGCGCTGGCTACCCTGGACGAAATGACTGACGCCAATCTGCAGGCCTGGGGTTCTCAACAGGAAGAAGCGGTCGTCAGTCGCTACCAATCCTGGCGCGATCGTAATCTGTCACCGTACCTTGGCCGTCTGACCGGCGTGGGCGCGATGCGCGGCATCGAACTGGCCAACGCTGACGGCACACCTGCCTCGGCGCAGTTGACTCAACTGCTGGCTCTGGCGCGGGATGCGGGCCTGCTGCTGATGCCCAGCGGCAAATCGCGCCACATCATTCGCTTGCTGGCACCGTTGACCACCGAATCTGCGGTACTGGAGGAAGGCCTGGACATTCTTGAGGCGTGTCTGGCCAAACTGACTTGAACACTATCCCTGTGGGAGCGGGGATAGTCTTCAGGCATCGAATCGTGGGTACAAAAAAACCGGCCGAAGCCGGTTTTTTTACGACTGCAGAATCAAGCGTTCTGCAGATTGTCCAGGTAACGCTCGGCATCCAGTGCCGCCATGCAACCGGCGCCAGCGGAGGTGATGGCCTGACGGTAGACGTGGTCCGCCACGTCGCCGGCGGCGAAGATGCCTTCCAGGTTGGTCGCAGTAGCGTTGCCGTCACGGCCGCCGTGCACCACCAGGTAGCCGTCTTTCAGGGTCAGCTGGCCTTCGAACAACGAGGTGTTCGGGGTGTGGCCGATGGCGATGAACACGCCGTCGACGGTTACTTCGTCGAAGCTGCCGTCGTTGTTTTTCAGGCGGGCACCGGTCACGCCCATGTTGTTGCCCAGGACTTCGTCCAGGGTCGCGTTCAGCTTCAGGATGATCTTGCCTTCAGCCACGCGGGCATTGAGCTTGTCGATCAGGATCTTTTCGGCACGGAAGGTTTCGCGACGGTGAATGAGGGTCACGGTGCTGGCGATGTTGGCCAGGTACAGGGCCTCTTCGACAGCGGTGTTGCCGCCACCGACCACAGCCACTGGCTTGTTGCGGTAGAAGAAACCGTCGCAGGTCGCGCAGGCCGAAACGCCTTTGCCCATGAACGCTTCTTCCGAAGGCAGGCCCAGGTAACGGGCGCTGGCGCCGGTGGCGATAATCAGGGCGTCGCAGGTATAGGTTGCGCTGTCGCCGGTCAGGGTGTACGGCTTGGCAGCGAAGTCCACGGCATTGATGTGATCGAACACGATCTCGGTTTCAAAACGCTCGGCGTGCTCGCGCATCCGCTCCATCAGCGCCGGGCCAGTCAGGCCATGAACGTCGCCCGGCCAGTTGTCGACTTCAGTGGTGGTGGTCAATTGACCGCCGGCCTGCATGCCGGTGATCAAGAGTGGCTTGAGGTTGGCACGGGCGGCATAGACGGCGGCGCTGTAACCGGCAGGGCCGGAACCGAGAATAATCACTCGCGAATGACGGACTTCAGACATGACCTGCTCCTGTTGACCGGCCCGGAAAACCTGGCGCGGAACGCCGGATGACCGGCGGGAATAAAAAAGGACCATTGAAAGCACTTGGGGAAGGCTTGAACTCGACAGTCCTGTAAAAAGTTGGGTGCAGCGTATCGAGGGGGCGAAGATTAAGGAAATACCGTTTAACAATCCAGCTCATAGGTGGTCTCTATCCACACGGGGTGATGATCGGGACGCCTTTGTTACAGTTAATGTCGATGTCGCTGTCGCGCTTTCGCCGGTCAGGCAAAGCCGGTAAGGTCGGCGCGTTTTCCTTTGTTCGGAGCACCCTATGCCCGCCGCCCCTGTACTGTCCGGCCCGCAATATCTGCGTGAAGGCCTGAAACTGGTGCTCAGCCCCAGCCTGCGCCTTTTTGTATTACTTCCACTGGCGATCAACCTGGTGCTGTTCGTCGGATTGATCTATCTGGCCGGCCATCAGTTCAGCGTGTGGGTCGATACGCTGATGCCATCCCTGCCCGACTGGCTGGGTTTTCTCAACTATGTGCTGTGGCCGCTGTTCGTGGTGCTGGTGTTGTTGATGGTGTTCTTCACCTTCACCATGCTCGCCAACGTCATCGCCGCGCCTTTCAACGGCTTCCTGGCGGAAAAGGTCGAAGTGGTGGTGCGCGGCACCGACGACTTCCCGGCCTTCAGCTGGGGCGAGCTGGTCGCCATGATCCCGCGGACCCTGGCCCGGGAAATGCGCAAGCTCGGTTACTTCCTGCCCCGGGCGCTCGGGCTGTTCATCCTTTCGTTCATCCCGGTGGTGAACATCGTCGCGGCGCCGCTGTGGCTGCTGTTCGGGGTGTGGATGATGGCGATCCAGTACATCGACTACCCGGCGGACAACCACAAGCTGGGCTGGAACGAGATGCTCGCCTGGCTGCGGCAGAAGCGCTGGCAGAGCATGAGTTTCGGCGGCATCGTTTACCTGGTGCTGCTGATTCCGGTGGTGAACATCCTGATGATGCCGGCGGCCGTGGCCGGGGCGACCTTGTTCTGGGTGCGTGAGCGTGGGGCGGAGAATCTGGTGACCCAGCGCTGAGTCGGTCACAAATCCATCATCTTGTCGTCACGACGCCGACATGGCCTCAGGCCACACTGAGGTCATGACGACAGCTCTGCATATCACCCTGATCACCGAAACCTTCCCCCCGGAAATCAATGGCGTGGCCAACACCCTTGGGCGCCTGTGCGACGGCTTGCGCGCGCGCGGGCATCAGGTGGAATTGGTGCGACCTCGCCAGGGCTGCGATCAATCGACGAGCAGCGACGATGAGTTATTGCTGTGCCGAGGCTGGCCGCTGCCGGGCTATCCCGGGTTGCAATGGGGGCAGTCGTCGATGCACAAGCTGCTCCGGCGCTGGAAACGCCATCGCCCCGATGTGCTGTATATCGCCACCGAAGGACCGCTCGGCTTGTCGGCATTGCGCGCAGCACGCCGCCTGGGCATCTCGGTGGTCAGCGGCTTTCACACCAACTTCCAGCAGTATTCCAGCCAGTACGGCTTCAGCTTGCTGTCTCGACTGCTGACCCACTATTTGCGCTGGTTCCACAATCGCTCGAACCTGACGCTGGTGCCGAGTGTCAGCCAGCGCATGGAGCTGGAACGCCGGCATTTCGAGCGCCTGGCTTTGCTGTCCCGCGGCGTTGACAGTCAGTTGTTTCACCCGGCCAAACGCTTGAATGCGCTGCGCGAGCAATGGGGACTGGGCGAGAAAGACATCGCCGTTATCCATGTAGGACGGTTGGCAGCGGAGAAAAACCTCGGGTTGCTCAAACGCTGTTTCGACAGGCTCAAGGCGACTTATCCACAGCGCACCTTGAAGCTGATCGTGGTGGGGGATGGCCCGCAACGCCTGCTGATGGAAAACGAGTTGCCGGAAGCGATTTTCTGTGGGGCACAACGAGGCGAAGCCCTGGCCAGCCATTATGCGTCGGGGGATGTATTCCTGTTTCCAAGCCTGACCGAGACCTTCGGCAATGTCGTGCTTGAGGCGTTGGCATCGGGACTGGGGGTGGTGGCTTACGACCAGGCGGCAGCGGCGCAGCATATTCGCCATGGCTACAACGGCGTACTGGCGATGCCGGGGGACGAAGACGCGTTCTGCGATGGTGCGGTGTGGTTGCTGGAGAAGCGCGAAAACTTGCGTTGTCTGCGGCTCAATGCGCGCCAGCATGCAAGTCGCCAGGGGTGGGCGGCGATCATTGAACAGTTCGAGGGGCAGTTGCGAGGGGCTTGTGTTGGGGAGGTGGTGGTGCCAAATGCACCGACCTTGCCCTGAACCTATGGTGACATTGGCTCAGTCATCGCCAGCAGGCTGGCTCCCACATCGGTTCTGCGGTGTACACAGACCCTGTGGGAGCCAGCCTGCTGGCGATGGGGTCTTGCCAGTCGCTGCTTAAACCAGCGTCATCAACGCCTCACGGCTGAACGGCAAGATGTCTTGCTCGCGACCGTCACGCACCTTCTGCGCCCAATCCGGGTCCACCAACAGCGCACGACCAACCGCCACCAGGTCGAACTCGTCGTTGTTCAGACGCTCCAGCAGTTTTTCCAGGCTGGCCGGCTGTGCCACCTTGTCGGTGTTGACCATGAACTGCAGGAACTCGCCATCCAGGCCAACACTGCCCACGGTGATGGTCGGCTTGCCGGTGAGTTTGCGCGTCCAGCCTGCCAGGTTCAGTTCGGAGCCGTCGAACTCTGGTTCCCAGAAGCGGCGCGTCGAGCAGTGGAAAATATCCACTCCAGCGTCGGACAGCGGCTTGAGGAAATCGCCCAAGGCCTCTGGCGTCTGCACCAGGCGCGCGGTGTAGTCCTGCTGCTTCCACTGCGAGAAGCGGAAGATGATCGGAAAGCCCTCACCGACCGCGGCACGTACCGCCTGGATCAATTCGATGGCGAAACGCGAACGGTTGGCCAGGCTGCCACCGTATTCGTCAGTGCGCTGGTTGCTGCCTTCCCAGAAGAACTGGTCGATCAGGTAGCCGTGGGCACCGTGGATTTCCACGCCGTCCATGCCAATGCTCTGGGCATCCTTCGCCGCCTGGGCGAACGCGGCAATCACATCCTGAATGTCCTGTTGGGTCATGCCGTGAACCACGACCTGTCCGTCCTTCACTTTTTCCGACGGGCCGTAACCCGGCACGCTGGCGTCCGGCTCGGTGCCGATGCGACGCACGCTGCCGACATGCCACAGTTGCGGAACGATCTTGCCGCCCTCGGCGTGAACCGCATCGACGACTTTCTTCCAGCCGGCCAAGGCCGCCTCACCGTAGAAATGCGGAACGTTCGGGTAGCCGTTGGAAGCCTTGTGCCCAACCGTGGTGCCTTCGGTGATGATCAAGCCCACGCCAGCGGCAGCGCGACGACGGTAGTACTCGATCACTTTGGAATTGGGTACGCCGCCGGGCGAAAACGAGCGGGTCATCGGTGCCATGACCACGCGGGTGGGCAATTCGAGGGTGCCGAGGTGGAACGGTTTGAACAGGGCTTTTACAGGCATGGGACGCTCCACGAAGGATGACTTTATGACGACTATAATATGGAGACCGAAGCGCCTTGAACAGCATTATTGATCAGCGTGATTAAGGGTCAGAAGGAGGGAACACTGTAGGAGCGAGCTTGCTCGCGATGAACCTGAGAACGATGCGGGGTGTCAGGCTGGCAGCGTTATCGTTAACGACCATCGCGAGCAAGCTCGCTCCTACAGGAGGGGTATCAGGCCAGGGCCTTTTCGATCGCCTGAACCACGGCCGGATCATCCGGCGCCGTACGCGGCGAGAACCGCGCCAGCACACGACCGTCTTTACCCAACAGGAACTTTTCGAAGTTCCAGGTGATGTCACCGGGGAACTCCGCGCCCTCGCCTGCCAGCAGCTTGTACAACTGATGACGCTCGTGACCGTTGACTTCCAGCTTGCTGGACAATGGAAAGGTCACGCCATAGTTGAGGCTGCAGAAGTCCTTTATTTCCTGCTCGGTACCTGGTTCCTGCCCGGCAAACTGGTTGCACGGCAGGCCCAGCACGCTGAAACCCTTGCCTTTGTACTGCTGGTAGAGGTTTTCCAGCGCTGCGTATTGTGGGGTCAAGCCACATTTGGAGGCCACGTTGACCACCAGCACGACGTGTCCCTTGAAAGGTGCCAGAGGGAGCGCCTGACCATCCAGGGCTGTCAATTTAAGTTCGTGAAAAGCACTCATGACGTACTCCAGATTCCCGTGTTCTTCTCGAAACAGCCACTTGGTGGTGTCGCCTGGAACAGCCGCAGACTAAAAAGGCGCCCTCGGGGCGCCTCTCCAGCTATCTGAGCTTAGCGCAGAAATCAGTGGTGATGGCCACCTTCGCCATGGACGTGACCATGGGCGATTTCTTCCTGGCTGGCATCACGGATGTTGATGATCTTGACCTGGAAGTTCAGGCGCTGACCAGCCAATGGGTGGTTGCCGTCTACGGTGACGTCGTCGCCGTCCAGATCGCGGATGGTCACGATCTGCATCTGGCCGTCCGGAGCGGAAGCGTGGAACTGCATGCCCACTTCCAGCTCGTCAACGCCTTCGAACATGCTGCGGCTCAGGGTGCTGACCAGTTCGGCAGCGTACTCGCCGTAGGCATCTTCCGGTTCAACGGCTACGGTCAGCTCGTCGCCGACTGCTTTGCCTTCCAGCGCCTTTTCCAGGCCCGGGATGATGTTGCCTGCGCCTTGCAGGTAGACCAGCGGCGCGCCGCCGGCGGAGCTGTCGATGACCTCACCAGCGTCGTTGGTCAGGGTATAGTCGATGGAGACAGCCTTATTGGCGGCGATCAGCATGGGGCGAGACCTTTTGCATAAGAATATTGAAAGACCCAGTTTAGCGAAGCAATCGCCCGAAAGCGAACACAACCCGGACAGACGGGATTCGACGATCACGGGCTTTCATCAGGACGAAGACGGCCACTGGGTGGTCGAGCTTTCCTGCGGCCACACGCAGCACCTGCGGCACCAGCCGCCCTGGCAATCCCGGGCCTGGGTCATGGACCCTGCGCAACGCCTTGAAAAAATAGGCCTGCCCTTTGATTGCGGTTGGTGCGCACAAGGCCCGGTTAGCGATAACCTTGGCGACTGAATTGCGGTAGATCGTCAGCCATAGATGATCGCCATTGCCATGCTCCTTTAGAGAATCCGCATGCAAACTTTTTTTATCGCACCCACCGATTTTGGCGTGGGTCTGACCTCCATCAGCCTCGGGCTGGTGCGCACCCTAGAGCGGGCCGGCCTCAAGGTCGGCTTTTTCAAGCCGATAGCCCAGCCCCATCCGGGTGACACCGGCCCTGAGCGCTCCACCGAGCTGGTGGCACGTACCCACGGCCTGAAGCCGCCTCAACCCTTGGGCCTGGCCCATGTCGAGCGCATGCTCGGCGACGGCCAGCTCGATGAGTTGCTCGAAGAAATCATCACCCTTTATCAGCAGGCCGCGATCGGCAAGGATGTGTTGATCGTCGAAGGCATGGTCCCGACCCGCAGCGCCAGTTATGCCGCGCGGGTCAACCTGCACCTGGCCAAGAGCCTCGATGCCGAGGTGATCCTGGTCTCGGCACCGGAAAACGAAGTGCTGACCGAACTGTCCGGTCGCGTCGAACTGCAGGCGCAATTGTTCGGCGGCCCCAAGGATCCGAAAGTCCTTGGCGTGATCCTCAACAAGGTCAAGACTGACGAAAGCATGGAGGCCTTCGCCGCCCGCCTGAACGAACACTCGCCACTGTTGCGCAGCGGCGACTTCCGCCTGCTCGGTTGTATCCCGTACCAGCCGGAGCTGAATGCACCGCGCACGCGAGACGTGGCGGACCTGATGGGCGCACAGGTGCTCAATGCCGGCGACTACGAAACCCGGCGCATGACCAAGATCATCATTTGCGCGCGCACCATGCGCAATACCGTGGAGCTGCTCAAGCCGGGCGTACTGGTGGTGACCCCTGGCGATCGTGACGACATCATCCTCGCCGTGAGCCTCGCGGCCATGAATGGCGTGCCCCTGGCCGGCCTGTTGCTGACCAGCGACACCCTGCCCGACCCACGCATCATGGACTTGTGTCGTGGCGCCCTGCAGGCGGGCTTGCCGGTGTTGTCGGTGAGCACCGGGTCCTACGACACCGCCAACCAGCTCAATGGCTTGAACAAGGAAATCCCGATCGACGACCGCGAGCGCGCGGAAATCATCACCGATTTCGTCGCCAGCCACCTGGACGCCAACTGGCTGCACCAGCGCTGTGGCACCCCGCGGGAAATGCGCCTGTCGCCGGCGGTGTTCCGTTATCAATTAATCCAGCGTGCCCAGTCCGTCAACAAGCGCATCGTCCTGCCGGAAGGCAGCGAACCGCTGACCGTCCAGGCCGCCGCCATCTGCCAGGCCCGCGGCATTGCCCGTTGCGTGCTGCTGGCGAAACCTGCAGACGTTGAAGCCGTGGCCCGCGCCCAAGGCATCGAGCTGCCACCGGGGCTGGAAATCCTCGACCCGGACCTGATCCGCGAGCGCTACATCGAGCCGATGGTGGCCCTGCGCAAAAGCAAAAGCCTCAACGCACCGATGGCCGAGCAGCAACTGGAAGACACCGTGGTCATCGGCACCATGATGCTGGCGCTGGATGAAGTGGACGGCCTGGTGTCGGGGGTCATTCACTCCACCGCCAATACCATTCGCCCGGCCCTGCAACTGATCAAGACCGCGCCGGGCTGCACCCTGGTGTCGTCGGTATTCTTCATGCTGTTTCCCGAAGAAGTGCTGGTCTACGGCGACTGCGTGATGAATCCGCACCCGAGCGCCAGCGAACTGGCCGAGATCGCCCTGCAAAGCGCCGACTCGGCGGCGGCCTTCGGCATCACCCCGCGCGTGGCGATGATCAGCTATTCCAGCGGTGAGTCGGCCAGTGGCGAGGAAGTCGAGAAGGTGCGCGAAGCGACATTGCTCGCCCATGAACAGCAACACTCGCTGCTGATCGACGGCCCCTTGCAGTATGACGCCGCCGCCAACGAAACCGTGGCCCGGCAACTGGCGCCGAACAGCCAGGTGGCCGGTCGCGCCACGGTGTTCGTATTCCCCGACCTGAACACCGGCAACACTACGCACAAAGCCGTACAGCGCAGCGCCGACTGCGTCAGCCTCGGGCCGATGCTGCAAGGCCTGCGCAAGCCGGTGAACGATTTGCCGCGCGGTGCGCAGGTCGATGACATCGTCTACACCATCGCCCTGACGGCGATTCAAGCTGCCAACCGACCTATGGATGTGTAAATGCTGGTTTCTCTACCTGCGCCCGTGCGCGGACTGATCGCCGCCCTACTGCTGGCGCTGAACACGATTCTGCTGTGCTCGTTCCTGTTCTGTGTGGCGCTGTTCAAGGTGTTGCCGTTCGCGCTAACACAACGTATTGCCCAATGGCTGATGAGCCATACCCATGAAGCCTGGATCAGCCTCAACAAGGGCTGGATGAACCTGGTCCGTCGCACCCGCTGGCACGTCAGCGGCCTGCAAGGCCTGGACTATCAGCACTCGTACCTGGTCACCAGCAACCACCAGAGCTGGGTCGACATCCTGGTGCTGCAATATGTGCTCAATCGGCGTATCCAGCCGCTGAAGTTCTTTCTCAAGCAGGAGCTGATCTGGGTGCCGGTGATTGGACTGGCGTGGTGGGCGCTGGGCTTTCCGTTCATGAAGCGCTACTCCAAGGCCTATCTGGAAAAGCACCCGGAGAAGAAAGGCAAGGACCTGGAAACCACCCGCAAGACCTGCGCGAAGTTTCGCGACAACCCGGTGGGTATCTTCAACTTCGTCGAGGGCACGCGCTTCACCGAAGGCAAGCACGCCCAGCAGAAATCGCCGTTCCGTTATTTGCTCAAACCCAAGGCCGGCGGCATTGCCTTTGTGCTGGACGCCATGGGCGAGCAGCTGGAGTCGATCGTCAACGTGACCATCCACTACCCGGCCGGGCGTCCCGGTTTTTGGGATTTGCTGTGCGGGAATGTCGCGGACGTGGTGGTGCACTTTGAAGAGCTGAAGATACCGCCGCAGTTCATTGGCAAGAACTACGACCAGGATGGTGAGTATCGCTTGCAGTTCCAGGGCTGGATCAACCAGTTGTGGGAAGGCAAGGATGCGTTGCTGGGGCAGATGCATCGCGAATATCCGAACCGACACTGATCTCCTGTGGGAGCTAGCCTGCTGGCGATAGCGGTTTCACATTCAGCAGATCTGTTGACTGATTAACCGTAATCGCCAGCAGGCTAGCTCCCACAGTTGACCGAGTAGATCTCAATAAAAAACCCGCCGATGATCACTCATCGGCGGGTTTTTTATTG
This sequence comes from Pseudomonas sp. MHK4, assembly GCF_054600775.1. Taxonomy (NCBI): domain Bacteria; kingdom Pseudomonadati; phylum Pseudomonadota; class Gammaproteobacteria; order Pseudomonadales; family Pseudomonadaceae; genus Pseudomonas; species Pseudomonas sp. MHK4. The sequence goes on from NZ_BAAIAK010000007.1 coordinate 134,546, forward strand.
CTGGCTAATGCTTAGATCGCGCCACGCTTACGCAGCAGTTCCAGCACTTGCTTCACGCCTTCTTCCAGTGACACGGACTGGGTGTCGATCACCAGGTCGGCATCCAGCGGCACGTCGTACGGGAAGGATTCGCCCGGGATGTTATCCCCAGCCGCCGCGTAGAGGCCTTGCGGGTCACGCTCGGCACAGACGGTTGGCGAGGCCTGGACGTAGACCGTCAGCAGACGCTCCTTGCCGATTAGTTCCTTGGCCTGTTCACGACCTTCGGAGCTCGGTGCAACGAACGCCGCCAGGGTCAGCAGACCGGCTTCGTTGAACTGACGGGCAACGTGCGCGGCACGACGCCAGTTCTCGGTACGCCCGGCGCGATCCTGCGGCAGGCCTTTGTTCAGGTCGTGACGCAGGTTCTGGCCATCGAGTACGAACACCGCACGGCCCAGGTCGAACAGCTTGCGCTCGACGGCATAGGCCAGGGTGCTCTTGCCAGCGCCCGACAAGCCGCTGAACAACACGGTGGCCGGTTGCTGGCCGAAACGCTGGGCGCGTTCTTCGGTGGCGACGTGGGCCAGTTTGCCGTGGTGGGTGCTGGTGCCATGGGCCAACGGCTGGGCGACGATCATGCCGGCGCCGACGGTTCCGTTGGTCAGGCGGTCGATGACAATGAATGCGCCGGTGGTGCGGTTGCTGTCGTAACCGTCGAGGGCAATCGGCGCGTCGAGCGCGATTTTGACCTTGCCGATTTCGTTCAGCTGCAACGCACTGGCCGGGCCTTCTTCCAGGGTGTTCACGTCGACCTTGTTGACGATGCTGGCGATGGAGCCCGGCACGTAACTGGTGGCGCGCTTGATGTCGTATTTCTTGCCCGGCAGCATCGGCTCTTCAGCCATCCATACGAGCATGGCTTCGAAGCTGTCGGTCACCGGCGGCACGTTGTCGGCATGCACCAACAGGTCGCCACGGGAGATGTCGATTTCGTCTTCCATGGTCAGCGTGACTGCCTGGCCAGGACCTGCGTGCTCCAATTCACCTTCGAAGGTGACGATGGACTTCACGCGGCTGCTTTTGCCCGACGGCAGCACCACGACTTCGTCGCCTTTCTTGACGATGCCGCTGGCCAACGTACCGGCGAAGCCACGGAAGTTCAGGTTCGGACGGTTGACGTACTGCACCGGGAAACGCAGGTCGGTGAAATTGCGGTCGCCCGCCACTTCCACGGTCTCGAGGATTTCCATCAGCGACTGGCCGGTGTACCACGGCGAACGCTCGGACTTGTTCACCACGTTGTCGCCCTTCAAGGCGGACATCGGCACGAAGTGCATGCTGGTCGGCTTGAGCTTCAGGCCTTCGGCGAACTGCAGGTAGTCGGCCTTGATCGACTCGAACACGCCTTGGTCGAAGTCCTTGAGGTCCATCTTGTTGATGGCAACGACGATGTGCTTGATGCCCAGCAGGGACGCGATGAAGCTGTGGCGTCGGGTCTGGGTCTGCACGCCGTAGCGGGCATCGACCAGGATGATCGCCAGGTCACAGGTGGATGCACCGGTGGCCATGTTGCGGGTGTACTGCTCATGGCCGGGGGTGTCGGCGATGATGAATTTGCGCTTGGCGGTGGAGAAATAGCGGTACGCGACATCGATGGTGATGCCTTGCTCACGCTCGGCCTGCAGGCCATCGACCAGCAGCGCCAGGTCGATGTCTTCACCGGTAGTGCCGACTTTTTTCGAGTCCCGGGTAATCGCTTCCAGGTGATCTTCGTAGATCATCTTGGAGTCGTGCAGCAGGCGCCCGATCAAGGTGCTCTTGCCGTCGTCGACGTTACCGCAGGTCAGAAAGCGCAGCAGCTCTTTACGTTCGTGCTGGCCCAGGTAGGCGAGGATGTCCTCGCTGATCAAATCAGATTGATGCGACATGACAGCCCCTTAGAAATAACCCTGACGTTTTTTGTCTTCCATCGAGCCTGCGCCATCGTGGTCGATGACACGGCCCTGGCGCTCGGAAGTTCGCGTCAGGAGCATTTCCTGAATGATGTCCGTGAGGCTTTCGGCCTCGGACTCCACCGCGCCCGTCAACGGGTAGCAACCAAGGGTACGGAAACGCACTTTCTTTTTGACGATGCGCGCTTTGTCTTCATCGCTCAGGTGCTCGAGGATGCGCTCGTCGTCGATCATGATCAGCGTGCCGTTCTTCTCGATGACTTCACGCTCGGCGGCGAAGTACAGCGGGACGATCGGGATGCCTTCAAGGTAGATGTACTGCCAGATGTCCAGCTCGGTCCAGTTCGACAATGGGAATACGCGGATGGATTCGCCCTTGTTGACCTTGCCGTTGTAGACGTTCCACAGCTCGGGACGCTGGTTTTTCGGATCCCAGCGGTGCTTGCTGTCGCGGAACGAGTACACACGCTCCTTGGCGCGGGATTTCTCTTCGTCGCGGCGGGCACCACCAAAGGCGGCGTCGAAACCATGCTTGTCCAGTGCCTGCTTCAGGCCCTCGGTCTTCATGATGTCGGTGTGCTTGGCGCTGCCGTGGGTGAACGGGTTGATGTTCTGCGCCACGCCATCCGGGTTGACGTGGGTGATCAGGTCCAGGCCCAGCTCGGCAACCATCTTGTCGCGGAAGGCGTACATCTCCTGGAATTTCCAGCGAGTGTCGACGTGCATCACCGGGAACGGCAGCTTGCCAGGGAAGAATGCCTTGCGTGCCAGGTGCAGCATCACGGCGGAGTCTTTACCGATGGAGTACAGCATCACCGGGTTGTCGAACTCGGCGGCCACCTCGCGGATGATGTGGATGCTTTCCGCCTCCAGCTGTTTCAGATGCGTCAGTTTGTCGACCATGGCTACTCACGAAATCTTTCTTATGAACGGCCAGCGGGCCGTGTTCGAGCGAGGAATCCTAGCACAGCGACCTCTTCTAATCAGGACGCCAACTAGATCGAAAGAGCATATGAATATGCCCGACCGTTTGGGCGCAACCAGAACTTGTAGGCGCTGGCTTGCCAGCGATGGCAGTCTTGAGAGCACTGCAGAATTCAAGGCCGATTTCGCTGGCAAGCCAGCTCCTACAGGGGGCGCGTATTGTCAGATGGGGTTGGGGCAATCGATGAAGATGTGTTCGAGGGCGAACCGTCGGGCCAGGTAGTCACCCAGCGCCTGCACGCCATAACGTTCAGTGGCATGGTGGCCGGCAGCAATGAAGCTGATGTCGTTCTCCCGCGCGCTGTGGAAGGTTTGCTCGGACGCTTCGCCGCTCAGGTACAGATCAACACCCGCCAGCACCGCCTGATCGATGTAACCCTGACCGCCACCGGTGCACCAGCCAACCCGGCGTATCATGTTGCCGCCTTCGATCAGCAAGGGTTCGCGGCCCATCACCTCCCGCACGCGGCGGGCGAAGTCCCGGGGCGTCACGGGTTCGTTCAACGAACCGACCAGGCCGACGATCTTCAGGTTGTCCGGGTCCAGCGGACCTTCGACGGTGATGTCCAGCTGCCGCGCCAACTGCACGTTGTTGCCAACGTCAGGGTGCAGGTCCAGCGGCAGGTGATAGGACAGCAGGCTGATATCGTGCTTGAGCAGCGTCTTCAGGCGGCGCTGCTTCATGCCGGTGATGCACGGGTTCTCGCCTTTCCAGAAGTAGCCGTGATGCACCAGCACCAGGTCGGCGTTGGCCTCCACAGCGGCATCGAGCAAGGCCTGGCTGGCAGTGACGCCACTGACGATGCGCATCACCTGCGGCCGGCCCTCGACCTGCAGGCCGTTGGGGCAATAATCGGCAATTTTCGAACTGCCGAGGTAACGGTCGGCTTCTTCGACCAGGGTGCTCAGGGCGACGGCCATAAAAGACTCCTAAATATCCCGTTCAGAGGCACGCGCGGCCTCGTATAATGCGCGTCATTATGAGCGGTCTCATACCGCCTGCAACTCTCTCAGGACGTGCTTAATGCTCAAGGCGCTGCGTTTTTCCGGCTGGCCGCTGTTGGCCGGCGTGCTTGTCGCTCTGTTAATCATCCAGCGTTACCCGCAGTGGGTCGGGCTTCCAAGCCTCGACGTCAATCTGCAACAAGCCCCGCAAACCACCAGTATGCAGCAAGGCCCGGTGTCCTATTCCGACGCGGTGACTACCGCCGCGCCGTCGGTGGTGAACCTCTACACCACCAAAGTCATCAACAAGCCCAATCACCCGCTGTTCGAGGACCCGCAGTTTCGCCGTTTCTTCGGCGATAACTCGCCCAAGCAGAAACGCATGGAGTCGAGCCTTGGCTCCGGCGTGATCATGAGCCCGCAAGGCTACATCCTCACCAACAACCACGTGACCAGCGGTGCCGACCAGATCGTGGTGGCGCTCAAGGACGGCCGTGAAACCCTGGCACGGGTGATCGGCAGCGATCCGGAAACCGACCTGGCGGTCCTCAAGATCGACCTGAAGAACCTGCCGTCGATCACCGTCGGCCGCTCCGACAACATCCGCATCGGCGACGTGGCCCTGGCCATCGGCAACCCGTTCGGCGTCGGCCAGACAGTGACCATGGGCATCATCAGCGCCACCGGGCGCAATCAGCTGGGCCTGAACAACTACGAAGACTTCATCCAGACCGACGCCGCGATCAACCCCGGCAACTCCGGCGGTGCACTGGTGGACGCCAACGGCAACCTGACCGGCATCAACACGGCGATTTTCTCCAAGTCCGGCGGCTCCCAGGGCATCGGTTTCGCGATTCCGGTGAAGCTGGCCATGGAAGTGATGAAGTCGATCATCGAGCACGGCCAGGTGATTCGCGGTTGGCTCGGCATCGAAGTGCAGCCGTTGTCCCAGGAACTGGCGGAGTCGTTTGGCCTGTCGGGGCGCCCGGGCATCGTGGTCGCCGGGATTTTCCGTGACGGTCCGGCGCAAAAGGCCGGCCTGCAATTGGGCGATGTGATCCTCAGCATCGACGGCGAGCCGGCTGGCGATGGGCGCCGCTCGATGAATCAGGTTGCGCGGATCAAGCCGACGGACAAGGTCGCGATCCAGGTGATGCGCAATGGCAAGGAACTCAAGCTCACCGCTGAGATTGGCTTGCGTCCGCCACCTGCACCGGTCAAAGACAAAGAAGAAAACTGAGCCGTATACAAGAACCAAAGTGGGAGCGGGCTTGCTCGCGAAGGTGTGTCAGTCGACATCAATGTAACTGACACACCTTCGCGAGCAAGCCCGCTTGTATGTTTAGAGGTCGCCGAGGCCGTCGATCAATGCCTGATTCTGCTCAGGTGTACCGATCGAGATCCGCAGGAACTGGGCAATCCGTTCCTGCTTGAAGTGCCGGACGATCACGCCTTGCTCGCGCAGTTTGGCCGCCAGGCCTGCGGCATCGTGCTGGGGGTGACGGGCGAAAATGAAGTTCGCCGCCGACGGCAGCACTTCAAAGCCCTTGGCTTGCAATTGGGCAACGACCTTCTCGCGGTTCTCGATCACCAGCCGGCAAGTCTTGTCGAAATACTCGCGATCCTCGAACGCTGCCGCGGCGCCGACATTCGCCATCCGATCCAGTGGATAGGAGTTGAAGCTGTTCTTGATTCGCTCCAGCGCTTCGATCAGGTCCGGATGCCCCACCGCCAACCCGACCCGCAGACCGGCCAGCGAGCGCGACTTGGACAGGGTCTGGGTCACCAGCAGGTTCGAATAACGGTCCACCAGGCTGATCGCCGTTTCCCCACCGAAGTCGATGTAAGCCTCATCAACCACGACCACCGAGTCCGGGCTGGCCTTGAGGATTTGCTCGATGGCATCGAGTGCCAACAGGCAACCGGTCGGTGCGTTCGGGTTGGGGAAAATGATCCCGCCGTTCGGTTTGGCGTAGTCCGCCGGGTTGATCTGGAACTGCTCGTCCAGCGGCACGGCATCGAACTTGATGCCGTACAACCCGCAGTAGACCGGGTAGAAGCTGTAGCTGATGTCCGGGAACAGCAGCGGCTGATCGTGCTGCAGCAAGCCGTGGAAGATGTGCGCCAGGACTTCGTCGGAACCGTTGCCGAGGAACACCTGATTGCTCTGCACGCCGTAATAATTGGCGACTGCGTTCTTGAGCAGGTCACTGTTCGGATCCGGGTACAGGCGCAGGTTGTCGTTCAGTTCGGTCTGGATCGCAGCCAGGGCTTTGGGCGATGGACCGTACGGGTTTTCATTGGTGTTGAGCTTCACCAGCTTGGCCAGTTTCGGCTGCTCGCCCGGTACGTACGGCACCAGGTTCTTGACGAACGGGCTCCAGAATTTACTCATCTCAGTTCCCCTGCTTGTCGTCGATGATGCGGTATTCGGCACTGCGGGCGTGGGCGGTCAGCGACTCGCCACGGGCCAGCACGGAAGCGGTCTTGCCCAGGTCGGACGCGCCCTGCTCCGAGCAAAAAATGATCGACGAGCGTTTCTGGAAGTCGTAGACGCCCAGCGGCGACGAGAACCGCGCCGTACCGGAAGTCGGCAACACGTGGTTCGGGCCTGCACAGTAGTCGCCCAGCGCTTCGCTGGTGTGACGGCCCATGAAGATGGCGCCGGCATGGCGGATCTGCGGCAGCCAGGCCTGTGGATCGGCAACCGACAATTCCAGGTGCTCCGGCGCGATGCGGTTGGCCACTTCGATGGCTTGTTGCATGTCGCGGACCTTGATCAGCGCACCACGGCCATTGATCGAGGTTTCAATGATCTGGGCGCGTTCCATGGTCGGCATCAGTTTGGCGATGCTGGCGGCAACCTTGTCGAGGAACTCGGCATCCGGGCTGACCAGAATGGCCTGGGCGTCTTCGTCGTGCTCGGCCTGGGAGAACAGGTCCATGGCGATCCAGTCCGGATCGGTCTGACCGTCGCACACCACGAGGATCTCCGACGGACCGGCGATCATGTCGATACCGACCTGGCCGAATACGTGGCGCTTGGCAGTGGCAACGTAGATGTTGCCCGGGCCGACTACTTTATCGACCATCGGCACGCTTTCGGTACCGTAGGCCAACGCGGCCACCGCTTGGGCACCACCGATGGTGAATACGCGGTCAACACCGGCGATGCAGGCCGCTGCCAGTACAAGCTCGTTGATTTCACCGCGCGGAGTCGGTACCACCATGACCACTTCGGTCACCCCGGCAACTTTGGCCGGAATCGCGTTCATCAACACCGAAGACGGGTAGGACGCCTTGCCCCCCGGCACGTACAGGCCGGCGCGGTCCAGCGGCGTGACCTTCTGGCCCAGCACGGTGCCATCGGCTTCGGTGTAGCTCCAGGAGTCCTGCTTCTGCTTCTCGTGGTAGCTGCGTACCCGGGCGGCGGCTTTTTCCAGGGCTTCGCGCTGGGGCACGGTAATGCGGGTCAGTGCCAGCTCCAGACGCTCGCGCGGCAGGATCAGGTCGGCCATGGACTTCACGTCCAGGCCGTCGAACTGACGGGTGAAGTCCACCAGCGCCGCGTCACCGCGCTCGCGCACGGCCTTGATGATGTCCAGCACTCGCTGATTGACCGAGTCGTCAGACACACTTTCCCAGCTCAGCAGATGATCCAGATGATGCGCGAAATCCGGGTCAGCAGCGTTGAGTCGGCGAATTGCAGTCGGTGCGGTCATAGCGAGAGCCTCATAGGATTGGCAAAAAACTCAGGCGCCCTAACTTAGCAGTCGTTTCCGCTTGGGCACCTGAGAATTCTGGCTATGAGGCGGATAGACGGGCGCGACTCAAGGCCGCGCAGGTGAATCAGCCGCGGTGTCGAGACTCCACTGCCTTGCGCAGGGTGTCGATCAACGCCTGGATACGGGCGTGTTGCATTTTCATCGAAGCTTTGTTGACGATCAGTCGGGAGCTGATGGCCGCGATGAAATCCTGTGGCTCCAGGCCATTGGCCCGCAGCGTGTTACCGGTGTCGACCACGTCGATGATCTTGTCGGCCAGGCCGATCAGCGGCGCCAGCTCCATCGAGCCGTAGAGCTTGATGATGTCGACCTGACGACCTTGTTCGGCGTAGTAACGCTTGGCAACGTTGACGAACTTGGTGGCGATGCGCAGGCGGCCCTTGGGCTCGACTGCGCCGACCTTGCCGGCAGTCATCAACTTGCACTGGGCAATCTGCAGGTCCAGCGGCTCGTACAAGCCCTGGCCGCCGTACTCCATCAGCACGTCTTTACCGGCGACACCGAGGTCGGCGGCGCCATGTTCGACATAAGTCGGCACGTCGGTGGCACGCACGATCAACAGGCGTACATCTTCCTGGGTCGTGGGGATGATCAGCTTGCGGCTCTTGTCCGGATTCTCGGTCGGCACGATGCCCGCTTCAGCCAGAAGCGGCAGGGTGTCGTCAAGGATGCGGCCCTTGGACAGTGCGATGGTCAACATGGGAAACGTCAGTCCTTATCAAGGTACTCATGCCCGGTCGCAAATGGCGCCGGACACACATCGAGCCGGAAACCGGCTCGACTTATCACAATTCAACGGGCACGTCCCTGTGCCCATGCAGCAGAAACTAGCCCGGAACGCGGCGGATCTTGGCGCCCAGCATCTGCAGTTTCTCTTCGATGCACTCGTAACCACGGTCAATGTGGTAGATGCGGTCGATCAGGGTGTCGCCGTCGGCGATCAGCGCCGAGATCACCAGGCTGGCCGAAGCACGCAGGTCGGTGGCCATCACTGGCGCGCCCTTGAGCTTCTCGGTCCCGGTGACGATCGCGGTATTGCCTTCGACCTGGATCTTGGCGCCCATGCGGTGCAGTTCGTACACGTGCATGAAGCGGTTTTCGAAGATCGTCTCGATCACGGCGCCCGTGCCTTCGGCAATGGCGTTGAGGGAGATGAACTGCGCCTGCATGTCGGTCGGGAACGCCGGGTACGGAGCGGTTCGCACGTTGACGGCTTTAGGCCGCTTGCCGTGCATGTTCAGCTCGATCCAGTCTTCGCCGCAGGTGATTTCGGCACCGGCTTCACGGAGTTTTTCCAGCACGGCTTCGAGGATGGTCGGATCAGTGTCCTTGACCTTCACGCGCCCGCCGGTCACGGCCGCGGCCACCAGGTAGGTGCCGGTTTCGATACGGTCCGGCATCACCTTGTAGGTGGTGGTGTGCAGACGCTCGACGCCATCGATGGTGATGGTATCTGTGCCAGCGCCGGACACCTTGGCACCCATGGCGTTCAGGAAGTTCGCCAGGTCGACCACTTCAGGCTCGCGCGCGGCGTTAGCCAGTACGCTGCGACCCTTGGCCAAAGCGGCCGCCATCATGATGTTTTCGGTGCCGGTCACGCTCACGGTGTCGAAGAAGAAGTGTGCGCCACGCAGACCGCCTTCAGGGGCCTTGGCCTTGATGTAGCCGCCTTCGACATCGATGATCGCGCCCATGGCTTCCAGGCCACGGATGTGCAGGTCAACCGGACGCGAGCCGATGGCGCAACCGCCAGGCAGCGCGACTTCGGCTTCACCGAAGCGGGCAACCATCGGGCCCAGCACCAGGATCGACGCACGCATGGTTTTAACCAGTTCGTACGGAGCGATCAGGGTCTTGATGGTACGCGGGTCGATTTCAACGGCAAGCTTCTCGTCGATCACCGGCTCGATGCCCATGCGACCGAACAATTCGATCATGGTGGTGATGTCGTGCAGGTGCGGCAGGTTGGCCACAGTCACGGGACCGTCGCACAGCAGGGTGGCAGCGAGAATCGGCAGCGCCGAGTTCTTTGCCCCGGAGATACGGATTTCGCCATCGAGACGAGCACCGCCAGTAATAATCAATTTATCCATAAGAATCTCGACGCCCTTGGGCTCAGGTGCGCTCGGCCCAGGCCGCGCTGCTGAAAAATTTCATAGTGACCGCATGGATGCTGCCATCGGTGATCCATGGGTTCAAATGGGCATAGATCTGCTGCTGACGCTTCACCGGGCTCAACGCCGCCAGTTCATCGCTAATCACGTTCAGCTGGAAATTGCAGCCTTCGCCCTCGACTTCTACATTCGTTCCGGGCAGCTTTCCTTCAAGAAAGCTCTTAACTTCGTTGGCCTGCATGCTCAACCTCAATCGGCGCCCTGTGCGCGCGGGTCGGACATCATACAAAAAAGCCCCGCGCCTGCGAACCCCGGGAAGCAGGACTCTGACGGGGGGCTTCCTTATAGATGCGGGTTAGGGATGCGCCAACAGCTCGGTCAGCTCACTGACCTGGGCGATTTCGCGCATATCTTCTGGCATCCCGCGGATGCTCAGCGCCTTGCCGGCCGCCTGGGCATCACGCATGAAACACAACAGCAACGACAGACCGACGCTGCTGGACTTCTCCACCGCCGAACAATCGACCACCAGGGCCGCGGCCTTGCTGGCGTTGATCAATGCCTGCCCCTGCCGGCGCAGTTCCGGACCGGTGCGATAATCCAGCACACCGCTGAGCCGCAGCTCGCCGGCTTCGTCCATCCGGACCGCCGACTCACTCATTGGGTCTGTTTCTCGGTGGATTCCTTGGCCTTGGCGACTTCCCCGGCCCAACCATTGATGGTCTTGTCCAGGTCGTTGCCGTTGCGCTGCATCGCATCAGCGAACTGATCACGGAACAGCTTGCCAATGTTGATGCCGTTGATAATGACGTTGCGCAGCTTCCATTCGCCGCCAACCTTTTCCAGTGTATAGGACACAGGATAGATCGCGCCGTTGCTGCCCTTGACCGTCATGCCAACGCTGGTACGGTCGCCCGACTCGTCCTTGGCAGGATCAACGGTGATGCCTTGGTTGTTGTACTCCAGCAGGGCATTGCCATAGAACTGGAACAGGCCCTTCTTGAAGTTTTCTTCAAAGGTCTTCATTTGCGCAGGAGTAGCCTTGCGCGAGTACTTGACCGTCATGATGCTCTTGGAAATGCCTTCGGCATCCACCACCGGGCCGACAATGGTGTTGAGCGCCGCATAGAAATCCTGCGGATCCTGCTTGTACTTCTCTTTGTTGGCGGCCAGGTCGGCCAGCAACCGGTTGGTGGTGTCCTGAACCAGCTCGTGGGCGGAAGGCGCCGCCACGGCGTTAGCCACCAACGGCAAGGCCGCGAGCAAAACCAACAGGCCACGTCGTAAGGTAGAGATCATTCAAAAGCTCCTCATTTGGCGTCTTTGCTAACGGTATTGAGCAGGAATTTACCGATCAGGTCCTCGAGCACCAGCGACGACTGGGTGTCGTGGATGGTCCCGCCATCCTTGAGCAGGGCTTCTTCCCCGCCCACGCTGATACCGATGTACTTCTCGCCCAACAGGCCAGCGGTCAGGATAGATGCAGTGGAGTCCGCCGGTAGATTATCTACGCGCTTCTCCAGTTGCATGGTCACCCGACCCGTGAAACTGTCGCGGTCCAGATCGATTGCCGTGACCTTGCCGATGGTCACACCGGCCATGGTCACCTTGGCTCTGACCGTCAAACCGGCGATATTGTCGAAATACGCGTAAAGTTTATAGGTTTCGGTGTTCGGGCTCGGGGACAGGCCACTGACCCGCAACGCCAGCAACAGCAAAGCCAGGATGCCAGCCAGCAAGAAAAGGCCGACACCGATTTCCAGGGTGCGGTTTTGCATCAGAAATCTCCAAACATCAAGGCGGTCAGAATAAAGTCCAGGCCGAGCACAGCCAAAGAGGCATACACCACGGTCTTGGTAGTGGCACGACTGATCCCCTCGGAAGTGGGCTCACAGTCATAGCCTTGGAATACGGCGATCCAGGTGACGACGAAGGCAAAGACCATGCTTTTGATGATGCCGTTAAGCACATCGTCGGCGAAGGTCACGCTGTTCTGCATGTTCGACCAGTAGGAGCCGTCATAGACACCCAGCCAGTCGACGGCCACCCAGGAACCACCCCAGATACCCACCACGCTGAAAATCATCGCCAGCACCGGCAAGGAAATGAAGCCGGCCCACAGGCGCGGGGCAATGATGTACTTGAGCGGGTCCACCCCGATCATTTCCAGGCTGGAGAGCTGTTCGGTGGACTTCATGTTGCCGATTTCCGCCGTCAGCGCCGAACCGGCACGCCCGGCGAACAGCAACGCCGTGACCACCGGCCCCAGCTCACGCAGCAGCGTCAGCGCAACCATCTGCCCCACCGCCTGCTCCGAACCGTAGCTGGACAGAATGTTGAAGCCCTGGAGCGCCAACACCATGCCGATGAATATCCCGGAGACCACGATGATCACCAGGGACATCACCCCCACCGAGTGCAATTGCTTGATCAGCAGGCCAAACCCGCCACCGATGCCACCACGACCCAGAAGTGCGTGAAACAGAAAGAGCGATGAACGTCCGAACACCGCCAGCACATCGATGCCTGCGTGGCCAAACCGGCGCACCCTTTCCAAAAGTGAAATCTTGCGCATCAACGCTTCCCCAGAAGATCTGCGCGGTAATCCGTCGCTGGAAAGTGATAGGCGACCGGACCGTCGGGCTCGCCTGTCATGAATTGACGGATACGCGGCTCGTCCGAGTTCATCAGCTCGTCTGGCGTGCCCTGCCCCAACACCTGCCCATCGCCCACCACATAGATGTAGTCGGCAATGCTGGCGGTTTCGGCCAGGTCATGGGACACCACGATACTGGTAATGCCCAGTGCATCGTTGAGCAAACGGATAAGGCGTACCAGCACGCCCATGGCGATGGGGTCCTGGCCGACAAAGGGCTCGTCATACATGAGAATCTGCGGATCGAGGGCAATCGCCCGCGCCAGCGCGACACGACGCTTCATGCCGCCGGACAGTTCGTCGGGCATCAGGTCGATGGCGCCCCGTAACCCCACGGCCTGCAATTTGAGCAGGACGATGTCGCGGATCATTTCTTCGGGCAGCCCGGTATGAACGCGCAGCGGAAAGGCGACGTTCTCGAAGACATCGAGGTCGGTAAACAATGCGCCACTCTGGAACAGCACACCCATGTGTTTGCGTGCATCGAACAGATCACTGCGCGACAACGCCGGCAGGTTCTGACCATTGACCCAGACTTCGCCACTGGCAGGCCGCAACTGCGCGCCCATCAAACGCAACAGCGTGGTCTTGCCACACCCGGAAGGCCCCATGATGCCGGTGACCTTGCCGCGAGGGATACGGATATCAATGTTGTTGAAAATGCTGCGCGTACCGCGCTTGAAGGTCAGTCCCTTCAGCTCGACCGCGTAGGCGTTATCGGCGCTCATCTAAACTCCTTGCGATGCAGCCTCACACTCGGACGCCTGGCTTTCTGACAAAAGCACACTGCCTCCTGGGCGGGCCGAACTGGCGGCGAACTATATCACTGCAAGCGTCACGCCCCCAAGGCCAATGCCGGACCAAGTTCAGCAACATGACAGCCAGGAAGCTCCATCTAGAGGGTATTGGGTAACAACGAATGACAATGGGCAACGAACTTGCGTGAGGGTTTCAGCCATAACGGCTATAATCGCCGCCTTTTCATCAGGCTAAGCATTTCCGAAATGAGCCAATCCAGCGACCTGATCAAGTCAGCACAACGTACCATCCGCCTCGAACTGGAAGCCGTAAAAGGCTTGCTGCCGCATATCGACGCGGACTTCGTGCGCGCCTGCGAAATGATTCTGACCAGCAAAGGGCGCGTCGTCGTGGTCGGCATGGGCAAATCCGGGCACATCGGCAACAAGATTGCCGCGACCCTGGCCAGTACCGGCACTACGGCGTTTTTCGTGCATCCTGCCGAAGCCAGCCATGGCGACATGGGCATGATCACCCGCGACGACATCATCCTGGCGCTGTCGAATTCCGGCTCGACCAATGAAATCGTCACCCTGCTGCCGCTGATCAAGCGCCTGGGCATCCAGCTGATCAGCATGACCGGCAAACCCGACTCACCGCTGGCCAAGGCAGCGCAGGTCAATTTGAATGTACATGTCGAGCACGAGGCCTGCCCGTTGAACCTGGCGCCCACCTCGTCGACGACCGCCGCACTGGTCATGGGCGATGCCCTGGCCGTCGCATTGTTGGAAGCCCGCGGTTTTACCGCCGAGGATTTCGCCTTTTCCCACCCGGGCGGTGCGCTGGGCCGACGCCTGCTGCTGAAGGTGGAAAACGTCATGCACGCCGGGCAAGAGCTGCCGCAAGTACAACGCGGCACTTTGCTCAAGGATGCGTTGATGGAAATGACTCGCAAAGGCCTGGGCATGACCGTGGTACTCGAGGCCGATGGCAAGCTGGCCGGGATCTTCACCGACGGTGATTTGCGGCGCACGCTGGACCGTAGCATCGACATCCACAGCGCCACTATCGATCAGGTCATGACGGCCCACGGCAAGACCGCCCGTGCCGAAATGCTCGCTGCCGAAGCCCTGAAAATAATGGAAGATCACAAAATCAACGCACTGGTCGTGGTCGATAGCGAAGACCGCCCGGTCGGCGCCCTGAACATGCACGACTTACTGCGTGCGGGAGTAATGTAATGAGCACGGACCTGCTGCAACGCGGCCAACAGATCAAACTGGCGGTGTTCGATGTCGACGGCGTCCTGACCGACGGGCGCCTGTACTTCCTCGAAGACGGCAGCGAATTCAAGACGTTCAATACGCTCGACGGCCAGGGCATCAAGATGCTGATGGCGGCCGGCGTGCAGACCGCCATCATCAGTGGCCGCAAGACTCCGGTGGTCGAGCGACGGGCGAAGAACCTCGGCATTCCCCACCTGTATCAGGGTCGCGAAGACAAACTGGTGGTGCTCGACGAGCTTCTTGGCAAACTCGGCCTAAGCTATGAGCAGGTCGCTTACCTCGGTGACGACTTGCCGGACTTGCCGGTTATCCGCCGCGTTGGCCTGGGCATGGCCGTGGCCAATGCCGCCAGCTTCGTGCGCGAGCACGCTCACGGCATCACCCAGGCACGTGGTGGCGAAGGCGCCGCCCGTGAATTCTGCGAATTGATCCTGCGCGCCCAAGGCCGCCTCGATGAGGCCAACGTCGCGTACCTGTGAGCCAGATCATGCTAAGTAAAAAGATTCGCAACATTCTGGTGTTCGGTAGCATCACGGCGATTTTCGCTGCTGTCGGCTACTGGAACATCAGCCCGGAACGCTTTCTCGACAAGCCGGTAGTGCAGATCGATGAAAGCGCCATCGACTATTACGCCACCAACGCCCACAGCGTACAGTTCCTGCCGGACGGTAGGCTGCAATACGAGATGACGTCGGACAAGGTCGAGCACGTGAAGGCCACCGAAGTGACGCTGCTGACCAACCCCGACCTGAACATGTTCCGCGGAACCGAGTTTCCGTGGCACGTGCAGAGCGAAAAAGGCGAAGTCAATCCTGACGGCACGGAGGTCGAGCTGATCGATTCGGTGCGCATTACCCGTTTTGACGAGAAAAACCGCAGGACCCTGATCACCACCACTCGCATGACCGTGTTCCCGCAGCAGCAATATGCGCAGACCGAGCGAGACGTTAGAATCGACGGCGCTGGTGGCGTATCGACTGGCAAGGGAATGAAGGCGTATTTGAAAGAAAGCAGGATACACCTGCTATCGAACGTAAGAGGACAGTATGAGGCTCGTTAAAACCCTCCCTATTTTGCTCAGTCTGGGCGCTGCACTGGGAAGCGTGAGCGCCTGGGCTCTGCCGGACGATCAACAGCAGCCTATTCGCATTCAGGCCGACGATGCCCAGCTGGACGACAAGCAAGGCATCGCCACGTATACCGGCGACGTCATCATCACTCAGGGTTCGATGAAGGTCACCGGCAACAAGGTGACAATGACCCGCGCCCCGAACGGCGACATCGACGTGGTGACCTCGGTGGGCAACCTGGCCTACTTCGAGCAACTGCAGACGGCCGGCGACACCAAGCCGGTGCAGGGCTGGGGCGTGACCATCCAGTACCTCGCCCCGCAAAACCGCGTGGTACTGATCGACAAGGCCAAAGTCATCGACAAGGACAACAACGTCACCCAGGGCGAGAAAATCGTCTATGACACCGAGAAGAAACTGGCCAGCGCCGGTCGCGCCACGGGCAGCAAGGTGACCGAGTCGCGTCCACGCATCGACATGGTGATCCAGCCGAAAAAGAAAACCGACGAGCAAAAGGCCCCGTAATGGCAACTCTGAAAGCCCAGCACCTGGCCAAGGCCTACAAGAGCCGCCAGGTTGTGCGTGACGTCAGCCTGTCCATCGACAGCGGCCAGATCGTCGGCCTGCTCGGCCCCAACGGTGCCGGCAAGACCACCTGCTTCTACATGATCGTTGGCCTGGTGCAGGCCGATCAGGGTCGTGTGCTGATCGATGACCTCGACGTCAGCCACCAGCCGATGCACGGTCGTGCCAAGGCGGGTATTGGCTATCTGCCGCAGGAAGCGTCGATCTTTCGCAAACTGTCGGTGGCCGACAACATCATGGCCATCCTCGAGACCCGCAAGGAGCTCGACAAGGCCGGTCGCCGCAAGGAACTGGAGAGCCTGCTGCAGGAATTCCACATCAGCCACATCCGCGACAACCTCGGCATGAGCCTGTCCGGCGGCGAACGCCGCCGCGTGGAAATCGCCCGGGCACTGGCCACCAACCCGAAATTCATCCTGCTCGACGAACCGTTCGCCGGTGTCGACCCGATTTCGGTGGGCGACATCAAGCAGATCATCCATCACCTCAAGGCCAAGGGCATCGGGGTGCTGATCACCGACCACAACGTCCGTGAAACCCTGGATATCTGTGAAACCGCCTACATCGTCAACGATGGCCAACTGATCGCCGAAGGCGACGCTGAAACCATCCTGGCCAATGACCTGGTCAAGGAAGTGTACCTGGGGCACGAATTCCGTCTGTAAGCGTCGAGGTGTCCGGCGGGTCGACCGAGCGCCTGGCGCAATAAAAAATCAACCTTTTTTTATTGTTACAGCGCTCTAGGCAAACGCCGCAGTTTCAGGCATATAATTTGCTTATGTTTGGCGCTTCGGCGCCCTGTAGTGGATGGCGCATGTGCGCCGGCGAATAAGGTGTTAAGCCCCTGCCATGAAACCATCGCTAGTCTTGAGAATGGGCCAGCAGCTGACGATGACACCGCAGCTGCAACAGGCCATCCGCCTGCTCCAATTGTCGACCCTGGACCTGCAACAGGAAATCCAGGAGGCCCTGGAGTCCAATCCGATGCTCGAGCGCCAGGAAGAAGGCGACGACTTCGACAATTCCGACCCGCTGGCCGACAACGCCGAACACAAGCCCAGTACCGATATCCAGGAGCCCTCCTACCAGGAAACCGCCCCAACCGTCGATAACCTCGAGGAAGGCGACTGGAACGAGCGCATCCCCAACGAACTGCCGGTCGACACCGCTTGGGAAGACGTCTATCAGACCAGCGCCAGCAGCCTGCCAAGCAACGATGATGACGAGTGGGATTTCACCACCCGCACATCGGCGGGCGAGA
The DNA here is from genome assembly GCF_054600775.1 of Pseudomonas sp. MHK4. NCBI lineage: Bacteria > Pseudomonadati > Pseudomonadota > Gammaproteobacteria > Pseudomonadales > Pseudomonadaceae > Pseudomonas > Pseudomonas sp. MHK4. The sequence continues at coordinate 151,904 of NZ_BAAIAK010000007.1, forward strand.
GCCTGCAAAGCCACCTGCTGTGGCAATTGAACCTGGCACCGATGTCCGACACCGATCGCCTGATCGCCGTGACCCTCATCGACTGCATCAACAACCAGGGTTATCTGGACGAGACGCTGGAGGAAATCCTCGAAGCCTTCGATCCGGAACTCGACATCGAACTGGACGAGATCGAAGCCGTCCTGCACCGCATCCAGCAATTCGAACCCGCCGGCATCGGAGCACGCAACCTGGGCGAATGCCTGCTGCTGCAATTGCGCCAGCTGCCCGCCAAGACGCCTTGGCTGGCCGAAGCCAAGCGCCTGGTCACCGACTACATCGACCTTCTCGGCAGCCGCGACTACAGCCAGCTGATGCGCCGCATGAAGCTCAAGGAAGACGAACTGCGCCAGGTGATCGAACTGGTCCAGAGCCTCAACCCGCGCCCAGGCTCGCAAATCGAGTCGACCGAAGCCGAATATGTGGTTCCCGACGTGATCGTGCGCAAGGACAACGAGCGCTGGCTGGTCGAACTCAACCAGGAATCGGTGCCGCGCCTGCGGGTCAACGCCCAGTATGCAGGCTTCGTTCGCCGGGCCGACACCAGCGCCGACAACACCTTCATGCGTAATCAGTTGCAGGAAGCCCGCTGGTTCATCAAGAGCCTGCAAAGCCGCAACGAAACCCTGATGAAGGTGGCCACGCAGATCGTCGAGCACCAGCGCGGCTTCCTGGAATACGGCGACGAAGCCATGAAACCGCTGGTGCTGCATGACATCGCCGAAGCGGTCGGCATGCACGAGTCGACGATTTCGCGGGTGACCACGCAGAAATTCATGCATACCCCTCGGGGCATTTATGAGCTGAAATACTTTTTCTCCAGCCACGTCAGCACCTCCGAGGGCGGAGAATGCTCGTCCACGGCGATTCGCGCGATCATCAAAAAACTGGTGGCGGCGGAAAATCAGAAAAAGCCGTTGAGTGACAGCAAGATCGCTGGTTTACTGGAGGCACAAGGCATTCAGGTGGCTCGCCGCACCGTCGCCAAGTACCGCGAATCCCTGGGGATCGCGCCTTCGAGCGAACGCAAGCGGTTGATGTAGGGCCACGCCACAGCGTTCCAGTGGCAGATCATCTGGATCTGCCGCTTTATGCACTGGCAACGAAGGAGAAGCTGTATGCAAGTCAACATCAGTGGACACCAACTGGAAGTGACCGAACCTCTTCGCTCCTACATCGGCGAAAAACTCGAACGATTGGAGCGACATTTCGACAAGATCACCAACGTGCAGGTCACGATGACGGTCGAAAAGCTGAAGCAGAAAATCGAAGCCACGCTGCATATTCCCGGCAATGAAGTGGTCGCTAACGCGGAACATACCGATATGTACGCGGCAATCGACGCACTGACTGACAAGCTGGATAAACAACTCAAAAAGCATAAGGAAAAGACCCAGAGCCTCCTCCAAGGCGCTACGGGTCGTTAACACTCCCAACCCATGATCCGACTTGAAAGCATCCTGACCCCCGGCCGTTCCCTGGTGAACGTGCCGGGCGGCAGTAAAAAGAAAGCCCTCGAGCAAATTGCCAACCTGATCGCCCGGGAAGTGCCGGATCTGGAGATGCAAGATGTCTTCGAGGCTTTGATTGCCCGTGAAAAACTCGGCTCGACCGGTTTTGGCAACGGCATCGCCATTCCCCACTGTCGCCTGAAGGGCTGCACATCGCCCATCAGTGCCTTGATGCATCTAGACGCCCCCATAGATTTCGACGCCATCGACGGCGCCCCGGTTGACCTTTTGTTCGTGCTACTGGTCCCGGAAGCCGCTACCGATGCGCACCTGGAGCTGTTACGCCAGATCGCCAGCATGCTCGACCGCAAGGAAGTGCGCGAAAAACTGCGCAGCGCCGCGAGCAATGAAGCCTTGTATCAGGTTGTCCTGGACGAGCAAAACGGGCATTAATCATGCGCTTGATCATCGTCAGCGGTCGCTCCGGCTCGGGTAAAAGTACCGCCCTCGACGTTCTCGAGGACAACGGTTACTACTGTATCGACAACCTGCCTGCCGGGTTGCTGCCCGAACTGGCCGAGCGCGCGCTGATCCACACCGAGCTGGCACAACCGCTGGTAGCCGTATCCATCGATGCGCGCAACCTGCCAAGTCACCTGTCGCGTTTCCCCGAGTTGCTGGCAGAAGTGCGCAGCCGCCACATCCAGTGCGATGTCCTGTACCTGGATGCCGACGAGGAAACCCTGCTCAAGCGTTTCTCTGAAACCCGCAGGCGTCACCCGCTGAGCAATGCCAACCGCTCACTGGCCGAGGCGATCAACGACGAGACCACCCTGCTCGGGCCGATTGCCGACCTGGCCGATCTCAAGCTCAACACCACCAGTCTCAATTTGTATCAGCTGCGCGATACCCTCAAGTTGCGCCTGCTGAACCAGCCAGAACCCGGCACGGCATTCCTCGTGGAGTCGTTCGGGTTCAAGCGTGGCATGCCCGTCGACGCCGACCTGGTATTCGATGTGCGCTGCCTGCCCAATCCTTACTGGAAGCCGGAACTGCGCGAGCAGTCCGGGCTCGACCAACCGGTGGCCGATTACCTGGCGGCGCAACCCGATGTCGAGGAAATGTTCCAGGACATTTCTACATACCTGCTCAAATGGCTGCCGCGCTTTGCCGCCAGCAACCGCGCCTATGTCACTATTGCCATTGGCTGCACTGGCGGCCATCACCGCTCCGTCTACCTGACTGAACGTCTCGGCCAGGTCCTGCAGCAATCCCTGAAGAACGTCCAGGTTCGCCACCGCGACCTCAGCTAAAGGATTCACACCGCGATGCCTGCTCTGGAAATCGAAATCATCAACAAGCTGGGGCTGCATGCCCGCGCTTCGGCCAAATTCGTTGGGATCGCCGGTCAATTCAAGGATTGCACGATCAGGGTAGGACGCACGGCAGAGACCACCGTCGATGGTAAAAGCATCATGGCGATGATGATGCTGGCCGCCGGCAAGGGCACCAAAATCCATTTGAGCACGGAAGGCGAGCAGGAACAGGAAGCGCTGGATGCGCTGGTGGCGTTGATCAACAACTACTTCGACGAAGGCGAGTAAGGATCAAAATCAAAGGATCGCAGCCTGCGACAGCTCCTACATGGGATCGTGTTTACCTGTAGGAGCTGCCGCAGGCTGCGATCTTTTTCTTAACCCAACGCCGTATCCATCACCATCATCAAACAAAACCCGATCAGCAACCCAAGGCTGGCCAGCTTGTCATGACCATTACGGCGCGACTCGGGAATGACTTCGTGGGTGACCACCAACAACATCGCGCCCGCCGCCAGCGCCAACCCCAAAGGCAAGAGCAATTCGGCCAGGCTCACCAGCCACGCGCACAACAGCGCGAACACCGGCTCTACCAACCCGGACGCCGCACCAATCAGGAAAGCCTTGAAACGCGACATCCCGGCCCCGGCCAGGACCAACGCAATCACCAAGCCTTCTGGCACATCCTGCAAGGCAATGCCCATTGCCAGGCTGTCGGCGTCAGGCATGCCGCCACCGGCCGACACGCCGACCGCCATGCCTTCAGGGATGTTATGGGCAATGATGGCAAACACGAACAGCCAGATCCGTGGCGCAATGACCGGATGCTCTGCGGTGCCGACGAGCATTTGCGGTGAAGCATCCGAGACCTTGCGATCCACCAGGAACAGACCGAAGGCGCCGAGCATGATGCCAAGACACATCAGGCTGCCGGCTGCCCACGGCGTCATGCCCAGGTTTTCTGCTGCGGTGATGCCCGGCACGATCAGCGAAAACGCGGTCGCCGCGAGCATTACGCCAGCACCAAAGCCCAGCAGCGTATCGCTAAGAACCTGGGGCATGCGCCGGATCACCAGCACCGGCACGGCCCCGAGCGCCGTGCCCAGGGCGCAGATCGCACCGCCCTGCAACGCCCGCGACAGCCTGGGCTCGAGGTCCAGCCAGGCCAGCCCGTGTGCAACCAGCAAGCTCAGGCCCGCTAGCAGTAACAGCGATCCAAATGCGTAACGAAACATTCGTCCACTTCCGATCGCCAGCGTTTCAGTGCCCATAATCAGCCTTGGGTGGTTTTTATAAAGGACTCAGGCCAGTGCAGCTTGATAGCGCGCCGCAACTTCTGGCCAATTGATCACGTTGTAGAACGCGCTGATGTATTCCGGACGGCGGTTCTGATACTGCAGGTAGTACGCGTGCTCCCACACATCCAGGCCGAGGATCGGCGTATTGCCGTTCATCAACGGGCTGTCCTGATTGCCACTGCTTTCCACCAACAGGGTCTTTTGCGGGGTTACGCTCAGCCAGGCCCAACCACTGCCGAAACGAGTCAGCGCCGCCTTGGTGAATGCGTCCTTGAAATTGTCGAGGCCACCCAGTTGCTCATCGATGGCCTGGGCCAGAGTGCCTTCGGGCTTGCCGCCGCCATGAGGCGCCATGACTTCCCAGAACAGCGAATGGTTGGCGTGGCCGCCGCCCTGATTGATCACCGCTGCCCGGAGTTTCTCCGGCAGTTGCTGCACGGCGGCCACCAGTTTTTCGACTGGCCACTCGGCGAACTCGGTGCCCTCGACCGCCGCGTTCAGGTTGTTGATATAGGTCTGGTGGTGCTTGGTGTAGTGGATCTCCATGGTCTGCGCATCAATGTGCGGTTCCAGGGCGTCGTAGGCATACGGCAAGGCAGGCAGGGTAAAAGCCATGTTCAGTGGACTCCATGATGGTGAGGCGCAAGACGTTGCGACTTTGATGCAGCCTCGATGTGCAGTAACCGATGGGTGCGTGGATATTCACCGTGTTCGCTGATGAAATTCAGCAGTTCGACGTAGGTCTTGTTGCTCTGGCGCAGCGCCGCTTCACGCAGGGCCGGCGTCAGTCGCGGATCCTGCATGGCCTGTAGCAGGTGCTGGTGAATGGCGCACAGGTACTCGGCGCTCTCCTCTGGCTGATTCAGGCGCAAATGCAGGTCCGCCAGGTTGTGGTGGGAGATCACACAGGCCGCCACCGCTTCATCGGCATTTGCCCAGCGCTCGAACAGCACCTGGGCCAGTGCCAATGCCTGCAAGTAAGCCTCGCGAGCATCGACCAGCTCGCCCAACATGAAACAGCGATTAGCCCTTTCGATCGTGCGTTTCCAGTGTTCCATGGTGAGCCTCCAAAGCGGTGGTGGTAGTTACACGCCGCCTGCAGTGAGTTTTTCCGGGTTGAGCAACTCTTCGAGCTGGCTACGCGACAAGTCGGTGTGCTCCAGCGCGACATCGATCACCGGGCGCCCCTGCTGATAGGCCTTCTTGGCGATTTCAGCGGCTTTCTGGTAGCCAATGATCGGATTGAGTGCGGTCACCAGGATCGGGTTGCGTGATAGCGCCTCCTTGATCCGGTCTTCGTTGACCTTGAAGCTGGCAATCGCCTTTTCGCCCAGCAGACGGCTGGAGTTGGCCAGCAATTCGATACTGCTCAGCAGGTTCTGGGCGACGATGGGCAGCATCACGTTCAACTCGAAATTGCCCGACTGACCGGCGATGGTGATTACCGTGTCGTTACCGATCACCTGAGCGGCGACCATGGCGGTGGCTTCCGGGATCACCGGGTTGACCTTACCGGGCATGATCGAAGACCCCGGCTGCAAGGCTTCGAGCTCTATCTCACCCAGTCCGGCCAAGGGACCGGAGTTCATCCAGCGCAGGTCGTTGGCGATTTTCATCAGCGACACCGCGGTTGCCTTGAGCTGGCCGGAAACGGCAACGGCGGTGTCCTGGGACCCGATCAGGGCAAACAGATCAACGCCCGGGGTGAACCGCACCTGGGTCAATTTGCTCAACTGTTGGCTGAAGCGTGCAGCGAATTCGGGATGCGCATTGACCCCCGTCCCCACTGCGGTGCCGCCCTGGGCCAGGGATTGCAGGCTTGGCTGCAGGCCCTGCAAATGGCCGATGTTGGCCCTGAGCTGTTGCGCCCAACCCTTGAGCACCTGGCTCATGCGCACCGGCATGGCATCCATGAGGTGGGTGCGACCGGTCTTGACATGGCGATGCACCTCTTGTGCCTTGCGCTCGATCACCTGCACCAGCCCGTTCAAGGCCGGCAGCAACTGCTCGTGCAAGGCCAGCGCGGCACTGACGTGGATAGTGGTCGGGATGATGTCGTTGCTACTCTGCCCGCAATTGACATGATCGTTGGCGTTCACCGGCTCGCCGAGCAGGCGGCTGGCCAGTGTGGCGATCACTTCGTTGGCATTCATGTTGGAGCTGGTGCCGGAACCGGTCTGGAACACATCCACCGGGAAATGCTGCATGAAATCGCCTTCCAGCAGGCCTTGCGCCGCCTCGACGATGGCGTTGCCCTGGGACTCGCTGATCTGCTTGAGCTCGATGTTGGCGCGAGCAGCAGCCGCCTTGGCCAGGATCAACGCACGAATGAACTGCTCCGGCATCGGCTTGCCGCTGATCGGGAAGTTATCCACTGCACGCTGAGTCTGTGCGCCATAGAGAGCATCTTGCGGGACCTGAAGTTCGCCCATGCTGTCGCGCTCAATACGTGTCTTGGTCATCTGAAAATCCTTGCACCAGTTCGTTTAAGGGAATCGAGGGTTGCAACTCGCAGGTCGCCAGTTGCCAGGTGTAGCTCTGCCAGCGGTTGAGGCGGCATTTGCACAAAGCGAGGCGTTCGAGTTCGCGCAATGGGCGCCAGGCCTGGTCGAGGCAGTAGGTGCGCCAGTGCCAGGGCAGCGCGACATCGGCGGCGGTGTCGAGCAGCAAACGGAAGGAGGTTTCGGCAATGGTCCAGGCGGAGGTAGACGTGCAACAGGCCAGATACCGGCCTTCGGCCAGGTAATGATCGATCAGGCGCGGCTCGTCGGGATCCATCGCACAACGGATCTGGCGACTCATCCAGCGCCAGCTTTCGAGGTAAGGCTGCTCGTGCAAGGCAGAACTCATGATCCGGGGCTCATTCGGTAATGAGATTTATTATTAGATGATAATGAGAACCAACACAAGAGCAAAGACACACCACGAACCCTGTAGGAGCGGGCTTGCCCGCGAAGCTCTTGGCGGCCGTGAGGGCCGCTTCGCGAGCAAGCTCGCTCCTACAAGGACAAAAAAGGCGCGCCACCTGATGGGTGACGCGCCTTTTTGTGTAGCGGCGAGGCTTAGCTGCCCGCCACCGTCATGCGCTCGATCAACACCGAACCGGTGCGAATGTTGCTGCGCAGTTCCAGGTCATTACCCACGGCAACGATCTGCTTGAACATGTCGCGCATGTTGCCGGCGATGGTCACTTCCTGGACCGCGAACTGGATTTCGCCGTTCTCAACCCAGTAACCCGCCGCGCCACGGGAGTAATCGCCGGTCACCATGTTCAGGCCCTGGCCCATCAGCTCGGTCACCAGCAGGCCGCGCCCCATGCGCCGCAGCAAGGCAGCCTGGTCCTCGTCGCCATGGGTGACGAACAGGTTGTGCACGCCACCCGCGTTGGCGGTGCTCGGCATGCCAAGTTTGCGGCCGGAGTAGGTGCCGAGGATGTAGGACACCAGCTCGCCCTTTTCGACGAACGGTTTGGCGTAGGTCGCCAGGCCGTCACCGTCGAACGCCGCACTGCCCATGGCCCGCATCAGGTGCGGACGCTCGTCGATGGTCAGCCATTCCGGGAACAGCTTCTGCCCCAGCGTGCCTTCGAGGAACGAGGATTTGCGATACAGGCTGCCGCCGGAAATCGCCGACAGAAAACTGCCGAACAACCCGCCGGCCAGCTCCGCGGAAAACAGCACCGGCACTTCGCAGGTCGGCACCGGACGTGCACCCAGGCGGCTCGCCGCGCGCTGCGCCGCACGTTGGCCGATGCTCACCGGGTCGGCCAGCAGGTTGCCCTGGCGGTTCACGTCATACCAGTAATCGCGCTGCATCTGGCCATCAGCCTCGGCGATCATGACGCAACTCAAGCTGTGCCGGGTCGATGCGTAACCGCCAACAAACCCATGGCTGTTGCCATAGACACGGCAGCCCTGGTGGGTGCTCAGGGTGGTGCCATCGGCATTCTTGATCCGGCTGTCGGCGGCAAACGCCGCCGCTTCACAGTTCAGCGCCAGCTCGATTGCCTGTTCCGGGGTGATATCCCATTGGTGGAACAGGTCGAAGTCCTGCAAGTCCTTGGCCATCAGCGCGGCATCTGCCAGGCCCGAGGCTTCGTCTTCCGAGGTATGCTTGGCGATCGCCAGGGCAGCGGCTACGGTTTCGCGAATCGCCTCAGGGCCACTGGCCGAAGTGCTGGCCGAGCCCTTGCGCTGACCGACGTACAGGGTGATGCCAAAACCCTGGTCGCGGTTGAATTCGACGGTTTCGACTTCACGCTGCCGAACTGTGGTCGACAGGCCCTGCTCCAGGGATACCGCCACTTCGCAGGCACTGGCCCCCTGACGCTTGGCTTCAGCGATGATCTGCTCGACTTGTTCCTGCAGTGCCGGCAACGCTTGTGGGCCGACGCTTTCAACTGCACTCATGCTGTTCTCCACTCAAATTCTGCTTTCGGTAACGGTCATCGAGCGACCGGGCCGGACAAGCGGCCCCCGACTGGTTATCATGGCGGCGTTTCTTTGCGGACGGCCACCATGGTTGATTCTTACGACGACTCCCTCGATACGGGAGAAAAAAGCAAATCCCAGGTTAAACGCGAGCTGCATGCTCTGGTTGACCTCGGCGAGCGCCTTACAACGCTCAAGCCTGACTTGCTGGCAAAACTGCCTTTGACCGACGCCATGCGCCGGGCTTTGGCCGATGCGCCCAAGCACACCGCGAACATCGCGCGTAAACGGCACCTTCAGTTCATCGGCAAGCTGATGCGCGATCAGGACACTGACGCGATTCTGGTCTTGCTCGATCAACTCGATGCCTCCACTCGCCAATACAACGAACGCTTCCATAACCTGGAACGTTGGCGCGATCGTCTGATCGCCGGCGACGATGCCGTACTGGAAAAATTCGTCGTCGACTACCCGGACGCGGACCGCCAGCAATTGCGTTCCCTGATCCGTCAGGCCCAGCACGAGGTTGCGCAAAACAAGCCTCCTGCTTCCAGCCGTAAAATCTTCAAGTACATCCGTGAGCTGGACGAGACTCAACGCGGTCTGCGTTAAGTCATCACAGCCTCTGTAGGAGCTGCCGAAGGCTGCGATCTTTGCTTTTAAAGATCAAAAGATCGCAGCCTTCGGCAGCTCCTACAGAGGGATGTATGTCCCTATGCGCCCGTGCCACCCACGGTAATCGCATCAATCTTCAGCGTTGGCTGGCCGACACCCACCGGCACCGACTGCCCATCCTTGCCACACGTCCCCACACCACTGTCCAGCGCCAGATCGTTGCCGACCATCGACACCTTGCTCATGGCCTCCGGGCCGTTGCCGATCAAGGTCGCGCCTTTGACCGGCGCGGTGATCTTGCCGTCCTCGATCAGGTACGCCTCGCTGGTGGAGAACACGAACTTGCCGCTGGTGATATCCACCTGGCCGCCGCCGAGGTTGGCGCAGTAGATGCCCTTCTTCACCGATGCGATGATTTCCGCCGGGTCGCTTTCGCCGGCGAGCATGTAGGTGTTGGTCATGCGCGGCATCGGCAGGTGCGCGTAGGATTCGCGACGACCGTTACCGGTGCGGGCCACGCCCATCAGGCGGGCGTTGAGCTTGTCCTGCATGTAGCCCTTGAGCACGCCGTTTTCGATCAGCGTGGTGCACTCGGTTGGCGTACCTTCGTCGTCGACGTTCAAGGAGCCACGGCGACCGGCCAGGGTGCCATCATCGACAATAGTGCACAGCTTGGACGCAACCATCTCGCCCATGCGCCCGCTGTAGGCCGAACTGCCTTTGCGGTTGAAGTCGCCTTCCAGGCCGTGGCCGACCGCTTCGTGCAGCAATACGCCCGACCAGCCGGAACCCAGCACCACCGGCAAGGTACCGGCCGGCGCCGGAATGGCTTCCAGATTGACCAAGGCCTGGCGCAGCGCTTCACGGGCATAGCTCATGGCCCGGTCTTCGGCGAGGAAATAACGGTAATCGGTACGCCCGCCACCGCCGTGGCCACCGCGCTCGCGACGGCCGTTCTGCTCGACGATCACGCTGACGTTGAAACGCACCAGCGGCCGTACATCTGCCGCCAGGCCGCCGTCGGTGGACGCCACCAGGATCCGCTCCCAGACGCCGGCCATGCTCACGGTGACCTGCTGGATGCGCGGATCGAGGGCGCGGGTGGCGGCATCGATGCGCTTGAGCAGATCGACTTTTTCGGCACGGGTCAGCACTTCCAGAGGATTGTCCGGCCCGTACAACTGCGCCACATCCTGAGTGGTGAACGCTTGCACGGTGCCATTCTGCCCGGCCCGGGAGATCGAACGGGCGGCACGGGCCGCCGCGCCCAGGGCTTCCAGGGTGATGGCGTTGCTGTAGGCAAACCCGGTCTTCTCACCGGATTGCGCGCGCACGCCAACCCCTTGGTCGAGGTTGAAGCTGCCTTCCTTGACGATGCCGTCTTCCAGCGCCCAGGATTCGGAAATCTGCCCCTGAAAATACAGGTCGGCGGCATCGATGCCAGGGCCGGCCAGGTCGCCAAGCACACCTTGCAGGCTTTCGATCGTTACGCCACCCGGCGCCAGGAGGTGTTCACTGACTGAGGACAACAACTCGCTCATATGCTTTACGCCTTCAATTCATCGTTCTGAGGCAGGTCGCTGGGCGCCCTGCGAGAAAAAGCGCCGGTGAGTGGACACCGGCATCCGCGCCCGGATGGACGCCTGTTCGCTGCTATCGATTTCGGCCAGCAGCACGGCCTCGCCTTGATCCTGTTGTGCCAGCACCCGTCCCCATGGGTCGACAATGGCCGCGTGCCCCCAGGTTTCCCTCGGCCCCGGATGGGTTCCCCCCTGGGCGGCTGCGAGCATATAACACTGGGTTTCGATGGCTCGCGCGCGAACCAGCACATCCCAATGCGCCGCGCCGGTCACCGCGGTAAACGCCGATGGCGCGGTAATAAGCTCTGCCCCGGCAGCGCGTAGCTCGCTGTACAGTTCCGGGAAGCGCAGGTCATAACAGACCGTCAGGCCGACTCGACCGACCGGTGTGTCCGCAACCACCACGCCACTGCCATAAGCATAGTCATCGGATTCGCGATAACGGCCGCGATTGTCCGCCACGTCCACGTCAAACAGGTGCAGCTTGTCGTAGCGTGCCACCGTCTCGCCGTGATCATCCACCAGCAACGAGCAGGCATGCACCTTTGCCGTCGGTTGATCCACCGGCGGCAACGGCAAGGTACCGGCCACTATCCATAACTTGAGGTCGCAGGCCGCCTGTTTCAACCACGGCAGGATCGGGCCTTCACCCAGCGCCTCGGCACGACCGATGTCGGCGATGTCGCGCCGGCCCATGGCGGCGAAGTTTTCCGGCAGCACGGCCAGTTTCGCACCACCAGCGGCCGCTTGCTCCAGCAGCTGACGCGCCCGGGCCAGATTGGCAGGCACATCGCTCTGGCTGACCATTTGAATTACCGCTACAGACATGGCCTTTTCCTTGTGCGGAAATCAACACATATAGGGGTGGGGGTACGGCCATGCTACTCCATAGGCCAGGGGAGTGGTTTCTCAAAAAGCCTTGTCGAAGGTAATTTTCGGCTCCTTCCACGGCCCCTTGACGGTGTACTTCACGCTGGCAAAACGCGAGACACGGTCACCGATCAACTTGTCGATCAGGAACAGCGCCCCACCAATGGCCGGTGCACCGACGATCAGTGCGGCAATTGGCAAGTTGTTGGTCACCGGCAAAGTCACCATCAATTTCGCATCGATCTGATCGGCCACCATGTTCAGGGTGCCGTTGAGTTCAATGGTGCTCGACGGGCCAGTCAGGCGGATAGGTTCGCGTGTCACGTACACGCCGTTGGTCGCCACCAGCAGTCCCTTGACCCGGTCATAGCTCAGGCCTTTGCCGAACAGATCGGAGAAATCCAGGCGCAAGCGGCGGCCAATCGAATTGAAATTGAGCAGGCCAAAGACCCGCAACGCCTGGGCGCTGCCTTCAACCTCGACAAACTGGCCTTCATTGAGCGATGCATCGAGGGTGCCGGAAAAGCGCTTGGTGGCCAGCCAAGCCGGCGAGCCGGGCCAGCGGCCGTCGACATCCATGTGGAATTCCCGGCTGGTGACGCTCGGTGCAAAGCCCCAGCCCTTGAGCACATCCGCGAGGTTCTTGCCGCTGATCCGCCCCTTGTACCAGCTGGAGCTGGCGCCGGGCGCGCCTTCCCAACCGCCGCTGCCTTGCAACAGGATGCCCTTGAGCCCCATATCGAGCGAGTTGAGCGCAATACCCTTGGCCGTCGGACGCACCTTCAGCGACCAGGCGCCGACCAGATCGTTGCCCTGGTACAACTGGTTGATGGTGATATCCAGCGCCGGGATCTTTTTCGGGTCCACCGAGGCCAGGGGGTCTGGCGAGTTTTCATCGGCCAGCACCTTCGGGTCGGGGGCCGGCAACCGCACGGTTTGCAGATTGATCACCATTGGCGCGGCCTTGGCATCGGGGAAGCTGGCGTTGCCCTTGACCTGTTGGCTATCGAGTTGCAAGGCCCATGCGGACGGTTTGCGCGTCAGCTGTACCGCGGCCTGATCCAGCGTGGTGCCGAAAGCGCGGAGCTTGCCGACCTTGATGTCCGCACCACTGAGCAACTGCTTGGCATTGCCGCCGGGGTCTTGCCCGGCATACTTGCTCACCAGGTCCTGCCACGGGCCGACATCCAGTTCCGACAGCGTGCCACGAATCCGAAGGCCCTTGGCGTCGGGCAGCACGGCATTGCCATTGCCGAGGAACAACTCGCCGCGGCCGTTGGCAAAATTACTGGCCGGTGCGGCAAACGTGAAGTTCGCCAGCTCACCGTAGTTCACCCAGTAGCGTCGCTCCTCGCCTTGCAGGGTCATGCGGAACGAGGTCTCACGTCCGGCATCGGCCGCCAGGCCAAAAGGCGCCGGCAGATCGACGGCCACACCCTTGAGACTGGAATTGACCAATAACTGGCTATCGGCGCCATTGAGCGTCAATTGCAGTTGATACGGGATCACGCCGCTCACCGGCAACGGCTGGGTCACACTCAGCCAGTCCGTGAGCTTCTTGACTTCCACCTGCCCGGAAGCGGTGACCCGGGTGTTGAGCTTACCCTCGCGACCCTCGGCGAAAATTTGCGCAGTCACCGGCTTATCGAAGGCGCGCGCACTGATATTCTGCCCACTCAAGCCTTTGCTGCTGTCGAAACGGAAGTCACCCTTGAGCTGGGTCAGCTCAAGGGGGGGCTCGGGCAGTTTCAGGCGGGCCTTGGCCGTTTTGAAATCGACCAGGATCTTGGGCTGCTCGTCTTTGGCCAGCGCAATATCCAGCTTCAGCTTGCCTTGCAGGTCGCCCTCGCCTTCCCAGCCAGCGAAAGTCTCGGCAGTGCCTATCGGCGCTTCCTTGAGAATTTTCAGGCCATCGCCCAATCCGCCAGCGAACGCGCCATCGAGAAACAGATGACTGTTCTGCCCGGCGGGCGCGTGGGGAATATTGACGTAGATGTCGCGGACCTGGGTGTCGAGCAACTGCCCCTGACTGGCCAGAACCCGCACGCCACTGTCTTCGACGAACACATCACCCGTGACCTTGCTGACATGCGGCCAGCCAGGCTGAAACGCCAGCTCGGCATCGTGAACCTTGAAAAACAGGCTGATGCTGCGGGCCGTTTCCGCCGCGCCATGGTTCAACGAGCCCTGGTACTGGAAAAAACCCTGGTCCACCGCACCTTTGAGAATCGCCGTACGCAGCCACTCGTCCAGCGCCGGACTGAGCACTGTGGGCAGGTACTTGGCGGTGTAGCGACCGTCGCCCTCGACCATGCCGACCCGCAGGTCCATGTAGTCTTCCTTCGTGTCATCGAAAAACAGGCGGATCAGGAAGTCACCGGCAATCTTGCCCTCCTCGCCCAGCACCTTCAGGTACGGCGCGATGAGGGTGAAACTTTCCTTATCGAGCTTCCAGGTCAAGGTCGCGTTGGCCTGGATGTATTGCCATGGCTTGGCGAAAATCGGGTCCAGGTGCAGCATGAAATCCTTGCTGTCCATGCGCAACTCGCCATGGCCAAGGTCCCCGCTGATACTGCCCGACACGTTACGCGCCGCCGGCGCGCCGTGATACGCGTCAAAGCCGACCCGATCAAGGTTGGCCGCGAAACTGAACCTGCTGTCGTCGGTGGCATTGGGCTTCACGTCGATCAGGACGTTGCGCAGTCCCCCGGTGACTTTGAGCCGCTCGACCACCGTGGCGACGCCTTCCGGCAATGGCGCCAGGGCATTGAGCAGTGGTGTGAGCGGCGTCAGGTCAAGACGGTCGGCTTGCAGGTGCCAGAGATTCTGGGTGCTGTCCGCGTCCGTGGTCTGCTTGAATTGCAGGCGTGATTCCCAACGGGTCTCGCCAAGATTCATGGCCAGGGAATCTACCGTGACCAGCATGCCCTCGTCGCTGCGCTGGAAATAACCGTTAAGCGCCAGATTGTTGATCTGGATCGGCTTGCGCTCGGCGTAGGCACCCTTGAGTTGCGGCGCGTTCAAACGCACGGCGGCGCTTTGCAAGACGCCCTTGCCCCAGGTCACCCAAAGCTCGCCACCGGCCTTGATTTCGGAGAAATTCCAATTCTGGGTCAGGGTTTCGGGCAACCACTTCGACCAGTCACTTTGCGGCAGGCTCGCATAAACCTCCACCTCACCGTCCTTCCACTCGCTGGCGCGAATACGGCTGCGCAAACTCATGGCCATCGGCTGGCCATCGGGCAAGGTCAAACGGGCATCAAGGCGCTGGCGGGAGGCGCCGGTTTTCAGACTCAGGCCGACGTACGTCAGGGTCAGCGGCGATTCACCCCACGGCTGCAACGTGACCTGGCTATCGAGTACCGACAGTTTCTGGATCATTTGCATGCGATTGAGCAACTGCTCCGGGTCCAGCGGCTGATCGTCCTTTACCGGCAAACCTTCCAGCGCCCAATTGCCATCATCGCCTTGCTTGACGCTGATCTTCAGGCCATTGAGTTCCAGATTGGCGATGCGCACGTCGCGGGCCAGCAGACTGGCCCACAGGTCCGGGACAGCCCGCACCTGCTCCAGGTGCAGGGCGTTGGCACCTTCGCCCACCGTCACATCGTGAGCCGACAGAATCGGCGCGAAACCGCTCCAGCTGCCTTTCAACTCACCGATTTGCAGGGGCATGCCCAAGGCCGTGCCGGCCTTGGTTTCGACCTCGCTACGGTACTCGGCCACCAGGGGAGCCAGTTCCCTGCCAAGGCTGACGTACAACGCCATCAACACCAAAACCAACGCGCACAGGCCTAGACCCCAGCGGATCAATGCGGCCAAAATGCGTGTCAGACGCTCCATGTCAGTTGGCTCCCATGGCAAAATTCATGCAGAAAGCTGAGGCCAGCCGTTCAGGACAATTCAAGACGTAGCAGTTCAGAGCAGCACGACGTCGTATTGTTCCTGGGAATACATGGTTTCGACCTGGAACCTGATGGTGCGCCCGATGAACACTTCAAGTTCGGCGACGTTACCCGACTCTTCATCAAGCAGGCGATCGACGACTCGCTGGTTCGCCAATACACGATAGCCTTCCGCCTGATAGGCGCGAGCCTCACGGAGGATTTCGCGGAAAATTTCATAGCAAATGGTTTCCGGAGTCTTCAGCTTGCCGCGCCCCTGGCAACTGGTGCATGGCTCGCACAGGACCTGTTCGAGGCTTTCGCGGGTGCGCTTGCGAGTCATCTGGACCAGGCCCAGCTCGGTGATGCCGATGATGTTGGTCTTGGCGTGGTCGCGCTCCAGCTGCTTCTCCAGCGTGCGCAGCACCTGGCGCTGGTGCTCCTCATCCTCCATGTCGATGAAGTCGATGATGATGATCCCGCCCAGATTGCGCAGCCTTAGCTGACGGGCAATGGCGGTCGCTGCTTCGAGGTTGGTCTTGAAGATGGTTTCTTCGAGATTGCGATGCCCGACGAACGCCCCGGTGTTGACGTCGATGGTGCTCATGGCTTCCGCCGGGTCGACCACCAGGTAACCGCCGGACTTCAACGGGACCTTGCGCTCAAGGGCTTTCTGGATTTCATCTTCGACACCGTACAGGTCGAAAATCGGCCGCTCGCCGGGATAATGTTCCAGACGATCGGCGATCTCCGGCATCAGTTCGGCGACGAACTGCGTGGTTTTCTGGAAGGTTTCCCGGGAATCAATGCGAATTTTCTCGATCTTCGGGCTGACCAGGTCCCGCAACGTTCGCAGCGCCAGGCCAAGGTCTTCATAAATTACGCTGGGGGCGCTGATGGTTTTGATCTGCTCGCTGATCTGGTCCCACAGCCTGCGCAGATAGCGGATGTCCATGAGGATTTCATCGGCGCCCGCGCCCTCGGCCGCCGTGCGCAGGATGAACCCGCCCGCTTCCTTGATGCCCTCTTTGGCCACGCAATCAGTCACCACTTGCTTGAGGCGTTCGCGTTCGGCTTCGTCTTCGATCTTCAGCGAAATACCGACGTGCGCAGTGCGCGGCATGTACACCAGATAACGCGAAGGGATAGACAGCTGCGTCGTCAGGCGCGCGCCTTTGGAGCCGATCGGGTCCTTGGTGACTTGCACTACCAGGCTCTGGCCTTCGTGCACCAGCGCACTGATGCTCTCGACCGCCGGACCTTCACGCAAGGAGATTTCCGACGCATGAATGAACGCGGCGCGGTCCAGGCCAATATCGACGAACGCCGCCTGCATGCCCGGCAATACCCGCACCACCTTGCCTTTGTAGATGTTGCCGACGATCCCGCGCTTTTGCGTGCGCTCGACATGAACTTCTTGCAGGACACCGTTTTCGACCACCGCCACGCGCGATTCCATCGGCGTGATGTTGATCAGGATCTCTTCACTCATGGCAGGGTCTCGTTCAGGCATGTTCACGATAATGGCCGGATACAACGCTTAACGTGCGTTATGGGGTTGCCAACAGGGTATGCCGAAATGGCCGAGCAGTTCCGCGGTTTCGCACAGCGGCAGTCCAACTACCGCCGAGTAACTTCCAGTGAGCCCGGCGACAAACACCGCGCCCAGTCCTTGAATTCCGTATCCACCGGCCTTGTCCCGGGGTTCGCCGCTGGCCCAGTAGGCTGCCGCTTCATCAGGGCTGATTGCACGAAAACGTACCTGGCTGGTGACCACCAAAGACTCGTAGCGCTCGCCTTCGAGCAGCGCAATCGCGGTCAGGACCTGATGCTCACGCCCGGACAACATCTTCAGCATGGCGCACGCGTCGGCTTCATCAACTGGTTTTCCAAGAATTTTTCCGTCGAGCACCACAGCGGTATCAGCACCCAGCACGCAGCACGATGCTTCGGACGAGATCGCGCCGCGTCCGGCCTCGGCCTTGCCGCGCGCCAGGCGCTCGACATAGGCCGATGGGGTTTCGTGAGTCAAAGGGGTTTCATCGATATCCGCACTGATGGCGGAAAACGGTACGCCGATCTGCGTGAGCAGTTCACGCCGACGCGGCGAGCCAGAGGCGAGGTACAACCGTTTCATAAAGACCTCTCCCTGTCTGAATGCCGAAGCGAATTAATTGATTTTGTAGCGTCGACGCAATCCGCGCAAACCGAAGCTGATCCAGGGCCAGAGCAACGCGCTGACCAGGGCCGGCAATACCAGCGCAAGGGTCGGTTGACGGTTGCCGGTCAGGGCGCTGAGCCATAGCTGTACCAGCTGGGCAAGGCCGAAGATCACCAGGATCACCAGGCTCTGTTGCCACATCGGGAACATTCGCAGGCGTTGTTGCAGCGCCAGTACCAGGTAGGTGATGAGCGTCAGGATCAACGCATTCTGGCCCAGCAGCGTGCCGTACAGCACGTCCTCCGCCAGACCCAGGCACCAGGCGGTGACCATCCCGACTTTCTGCGGCAGCGTCAACGCCCAGAACGCGAGCAGCAGGGCCAGCCACAGGGGACGCAGGATTTCCATGAATTGTGGCAGCGGCGATACGCTGAGCAACATGCCGATGGCGAATGTCAGCCAGACGATCCAGCCGTTTCTAGAAGCGGTAACACCGACCATTATTCTCTTCCCCTGGTGGTAGCCGGCGCGGCGACAGGCGGCTTGGCCGCGGGCTTGGCGGCGGGTTGCGTCGCCGGTGGCTTGGCGGGTGCAGTCGCGGTTGGCTTGGCGGCAGGCTTGGCCGGGGTCGTGGCCGCCGGCGGGGTGGCTGGAGCAGCCGGAGCAACGGGAGCGGCAACCGCCGCCGGGACAACCGCCTGCCTCGGCACGGTCGCCGGAATGATCGGCCCACCACCCTGCGCATCCAGGCTTTCCTGGGCCTGTGCAGCATCGTTGGCGCGCTCTTCGGCGGTGCGGGTGTCGCTGAACACCAGCAGCAGGTAACGGCTGCGGTTCAAGGCGGCGGTCGGGACAGCGCGAACGATGGCGAACGGCTGGCCGGAATCGTGAATCACTTCCTTCACCGTCGCCACCGGGTAACCAGCCGGGAACCGCTGGCCGAGGCCGGAACTGACCAGCAGGTCGCCTTCCTTGATATCGGCGGTATCGGCCACATGACGCAGTTCCAGGCGCTCCGGGTTACCGGTGCCGCTGGCAATGGCGCGCAGGCCGTTGCGGTTGACCTGCACCGGAATGCTGTGGGTGGAATCGGTCAACAGCAGGACCCTGGAGGTGTAGGGCATCAACTCGACCACCTGGCCCATCAGGCCACGGGCATCGAGTACCGGCTGACCGAGTACCACGCCGTCGCGCTCACCCTTGTTGATGATGATGCGATGGGTGAACGGGTTGGGGTCCATCCCGATCAACTCGGCCACTTCGACCTTTTCGTTGACCAGCGCCGAAGAATTGAGCAACTCGCGCAGCCGAACGTTCTGCTCAGTGAGGGAGGCAAGCTTTTGCATGCGCCCCTGCAACAGCAGGTTCTCGCTCTTGAGTTTTTCGTTTTCGGCGACGAGTTCGGTACGGCTGCCAAACTGGCTGGCCACACCCTGCCATAACCGCTGCGGCAGGTCGGTGATCCAGTAAGACTGCATCAGCACCAGCGACATCTGGCTACGCACTGGCTTGAGCAGTGTGAAGCGGGCATCGACCACCATCAGCGCGACCGACAGCACGACCAGCACCAACAAGCGCACGCCCAGTGAGGGACCCTTGGTGAAAAGCGGTTTAATAAGCCGCTCCTCCCAGGCAAATGTTCTCTTTATTCATACGGCATCAAACCGGCCTGGATGCAGACGACAGAAGATAAACGCGAACAGGCAGCACTGCAAAGTGCCGCCTGCGCGCTCAACAGCATAGAGGTGATCCGGCGATTTATTCGCTGGAGAGCAGGTCCATGGTGTGTTTATCCATCATTTCCAATGCACGGCCACCACCGCGAGCAACGCAGGTCAACGGGTCTTCGGCGACGATCACCGGCAGGCCGGTTTCCTGGGCCAGCAACTTGTCGAGGTCACGCAACAAGGCGCCACCACCGGTCAGCACCAGGCCACGCTCGGCGATGTCGGAAGCCAGTTCCGGCGGCGATTGCTCCAGGGCGCTTTTCACGGCCTGGACAATGGTCGCCAGCGACTCTTGCAGCGCTTCGAGCACTTCGTTGGAGTTCAGGGTGAATGCGCGAGGAACGCCTTCGGCCAGGTTGCGGCCACGAACGTCAACTTCGCGAACTTCGCCGCCCGGGTAAGCGGTACCGATTTCCTGCTTGATGCGCTCGGCAGTCGATTCACCGATCAGGCTGCCGTAGTTGCGGCGCACGTAAGTGATGATCGCTTCGTCAAAGCGGTCGCCGCCAACCCGTACGGATTCGGCATAAACCACACCGTTCAGGGAGATCAGCGCGATTTCGGTGGTACCACCACCGATATCCACGACCATCGAACCGCGGGCTTCTTCAACCGGCAGGCCGGCACCGATCGCGGCAGCCATCGGCTCTTCGATCAGGAATACTTCACGGGCACCGGCACCGAGCGCCGATTCACGGATGGCGCGACGCTCAACCTGGGTGGACTTGCACGGAACGCAGATCAGCACGCGAGGGCTGGGCTGCAGGAAGCTGTTTTCATGAACCTTGTTGATAAAGTACTGCAGCATCTTTTCGCAGACGCTGAAGTCGGCGATCACGCCGTCTTTCATCGGACGAATGGCAGCAATGTTGCCCGGCGTACGGCCCAACATGCGCTTCGCTTCGGTGCCGACAGCAACGACACTTTTCTGGTTACCGTGCGTCCGAATGGCCACAACCGATGGCTCATTCAGGACGATACCGCGCTCGCGCACGTAAATAAGGGTGTTGGCAGTGCCCAGGTCAATGGAAAGATCGCTGGAAAACATGCCACGCAGTTTCTTGAACATGGGAAAGGGACCCTAGGCAACGCGTGGGTAAAAAAGTGCGGCAAACTCTAACAACGACAGGGATTTTGGGCAAGGCGCCAATATGTTAAATTGACCGCTTTTCTGTGCACCAAACCCCACAATCGCGGCCATATGACCGTAGAAGTGCGGTAGTGTTCCGACAATCTAACACACGGACGCCGTCCGTTTTGTTTTCCACTGGAGAATCCCAATGGCGCTTGAACGCTCCGACGTGGAAAAAATCGCTCATCTGGCCTGTCTGGGCCTCAATGAAGCCGATCTTCCACACATCACTTCGGCCCTCAACAGCATTCTCGGGCTGGTCGACGAAATGCAGGCGGTCGATACCGACGGTATCGAACCGCTGGCCCACCCACTGGAAGCCAGCCAGCGCCTGCGTGCGGACGTCGTGACCGAGACCAATCACCGCGAGGCCTACCAGTCCATCGCACCAGCGGTCGAAAACGGCCTGTACCTGGTTCCGAAAGTCATCGACTAAAGGGAAAGAGCCTGCAATGCATCAATTGACTCTAGCCGAGATCGCCCGCGGACTCGCCGATAAAAAGTTTTCCTCCGAAGAGCTGACCAAGGCCCTGCTGGCGCGTATCGCCCAGCTCGACCCGCAGCTCAACAGCTTCATCAGCCTCACCGAAGACCTGGCGCTGACGCAGGCGAAAGCCGCTGACGCACGCCGGGCCAACGGTGAGAGCGGTGTCCTGCTCGGCGCGCCGATCGCCCACAAGGACCTGTTCTGCACCCAGGGCATCCGCACCAGCTGCGGCTCGAAGATGCTCGACAACTTCAAGGCGCCGTATGACGCCACCGTCGTTGCCAAGCTGGCCGCTGCCGGGGCCGTGACCCTGGGCAAGACCAACATGGACGAATTCGCCATGGGTTCGGCCAACGAGTCGAGCTACTACGGCGCGGTGAAAAACCCGTGGAACCTGGAACACGTGCCGGGCGGTTCGTCCGGTGGTTCGGCCGCGGCGGTGGCCGCGCGTCTGTTGCCAGCCGCTACCGGTACCGACACCGGTGGCTCCATTCGTCAGCCCGCTGCATTGACCAACCTGACAGGCCTGAAACCGACGTACGGTCGTGTTTCGCGCTGGGGCATGATCGCTTACGCCTCCAGCCTCGATCAGGGTGGTCCGTTGGCGCGCACGGCCGAAGACTGCGCAATTTTGTTGCAAGGTATGGCCGGCTTCGATCCGAACGACTCCACCAGCATCGATGAGCCCGTGCCGGACTACCGCGCCAGCCTCAACGGTTCGCTGCAGGGCCTGCGCATCGGCGTGCCTAAAGAGTATTTCAGCGCCGGTCTCGACCCGCGTATCGCCGAGCTGATCCACAACAGCGTCAAGGAGCTGGAAAAGCTCGGCGCCGTGGTCAAGGAAATCAGCCTGCCGAACATGCAGCACGCGATCCCTGCGTACTACGTGATCGCCCCGGCTGAAGCCTCGTCCAACCTGTCGCGTTTCGACGGCGTGCGTTTCGGCTACCGCTGCGAAAACCCGGTCAACCTGATCGACCTGTACAAGCGCTCCCGCGGTGAAGGTTTCGGCCCGGAAGTGCAGCGCCGGATCATGGTCGGTGCCTACGCGCTGTCGGCCGGTTACTACGACGCCTACTACCTGAAGGCGCAGAAGATCCGCCGCCTGATCAAGAACGACTTCATGGCCGCCTTCAACGAGGTCGACATCATCCTCGGCCCAACCACGCCGAACCCGGCCTGGAAGCTCGGCGCCAAGAACAGTGACCCGGTCGCTGCCTACCTGGAAGACGTCTACACCATCACCGCCAACCTCGCCGGCCTGCCAGGCCTGTCGATGCCGGCCGGTTTTGTCGATGGCCTGCCGGTTGGCGTGCAACTGCTCGCTCCGTATTTCCAGGAAGGTCGCCTGTTGAACGTTGCCCACCAGTATCAGTTACACACTGACTGGCACACCCGCACCCCGCAGGGGTTTTAAAACTGCTGCGCTCGGTAATGCTGCGTTGAAAACTGGCTCGTAATGCTCATTGACTAAAGTCAACTCCGCTTACTCGCCAGTTTTCGCCTTGCCTTACCTTCGCTCGCGACGTTTTAAAATCCCCAGCAAAGGCTTCTGAGGAGACACACATGCAATGGGAAGTCGTGATCGGGCTGGAGATTCATACCCAGCTCACCACCCGGTCGAAAATCTTTTCCGGTAGTTCCACCACCTTCGGTTCCGAGCCGAACACCCAGGCCAGCCTGATCGACCTGGGCATGCCCGGCGTGCTGCCGGTGCTGAACCAGGAAGCGGTGCGCATGGCGGTGATGTTCGGTCTGGCGATTGACGCCGAGATCGGCCAGCACAACGTGTTCGCCCGTAAAAACTATTTCTACCCGGACCTGCCCAAGGGCTACCAGATCAGCCAGATGGAACTGCCGATCGTCGGCAAGGGCCACCTGGACATCGCCCTGGAAGACGGCACGGTCAAACGCGTCGGCATCACCCGCGCGCACCTGGAAGAAGACGCCGGCAAAAGCCTGCACGAAGAATTCAGCGGCGCCAGCGGCATCGACCTGAACCGTGCCGGCACTCCGCTGCTGGAAATCGTTTCCGAGCCGGACATGCGCAGCGCCAAGGAAGCCGTGGCTTACGTCAAGGCGATCCACGCGTTGGTGCGTTACCTGGGCATCTGCGACGGCAACATGGCCGAAGGCTCGCTGCGTTGCGACTGCAACGTGTCGATCCGTCCAAAAGGCCAGGTCGAGTTCGGTACGCGCTGCGAGATCAAGAACGTCAACTCGTTCCGCTTCATCGAGAAGGCGATCAACAGCGAAATCCAGCGCCAGATCGAGCTGATCGAAGACGGCGGCAAGGTGATCCAGCAGACTCGCCTGTACGATCCGAACAAGGACGAAACCCGTCCGATGCGCAGCAAAGAGGAAGCCAACGACTACCGTTACTTCCCCGATCCGGACCTGCTGCCCGTCGTGATCGAAAACACCTTCCTCGATGACGTGCGCGCCACCCTGCCGGAATTGCCGCCGCAGAAACGCGAGCGCTTCCAGGAGCAGTTCGGTTTGTCGGTCTACGACGCCAGCGTCCTGGCCACCAGCCGCGAACAAGCCGACTACTTCGAGAAAGTCGCGAGTATCGGCGGCGACGCCAAGCTGGCGGCTAACTGGGTAATGGTCGAGTTGGGCAGCCTGCTCAACAAGCAAGGCCTGGACATAGAACAGTCGCCGGTTTCCGCCGAGCTTCTGGGCGGCATGCTGCAGCGCATCAAGGACAACACCATTTCCGGCAAGATCGCCAAGGTGGTGTTCGAAGCGATGGCCAACGGCGAAGGCAGCGCGGACGAAATCATCGACAAGCGCGGCTTGAAGCAAGTGACCGACACCGGCGCGATCTCGGCGGTGCTGGACGAAATGCTTGCGGCCAACGCCGAGCAGGTCGAGCAATACCGCGCGGCAGACGAAGCCAAGCGCGGCAAGATGTTCGGCTTCTTCGTCGGCCAGGCCATGAAAGCTTCCAAAGGCAAGGCTAACCCGCAACAGGTGAACGAATTGCTGAAAAGCAAACTCGAAGGCTGATGCAAATGGAGCCAGCCTTCAAATCTGGCTCCACTCCTTGTGGGAGCCAGCCTGCTGGCGATAGCGGTCTGACATTCAACTTATCCGTGTCTGACACTCCGCAATCGCCAGCAGGCTGGCTCCCACATTTGTTTTTGGGAAACCTTCAATGAAGCGTCTGCTCAGCCTTTACGCCCTGCTCTCTTTACTGGCCGGTTGCGCCAGCAACGATGTTGTCGACCCCCACGGCTACGACAAAACCGGCGTTGCCTCCTACTACGGCGCCAAACACCAAGGCAAACGCACCGCCAGTGGCGAGCGTTTCAACAAGAATTCCCTGACCGCCGCCCATCGCCAGCTACCCTTCGGTACACGGGTGAAGGTCACCAACCTGAACAACGACCGATCCTGCGTGGTGCGCATCAACGACCGTGGCCCGCACACCCGTGGCCGCCTGATCGACCTGTCCCATGAAGCCGCCGAACGCCTGGGCATGCTCAAGAGCGGCACCGCGCGGGTTCGCGTGCAAGCCCTCGACTGACCGACGGAGCCCCGACCATTTTCGGACTAGCCGATTTACCCCTGATCAGCGTGATCGAATTGCTCAGCGGGCTGCTGCTGCTGATCGTCGGCGCCGAACTGATGGTGCGCGCGGCCGTGCGCCTGGCGGCGCGCCTGCATGTGCGCCCGCTGATCATCGGCCTGACCATCGTCGCCCTCGGCAGCAGCGCACCGCAGATGGCGGTCAGCCTGCAAGCCACTCTGGCGCACAACGCCGACATTGCCGTCGGCAGCGTGATCGGCAGCAGCATCTTCAACATCCTCGTGACCCTCGGACTCTCCGCCCTGATCATTCCGCTGCGGGTTTCCCGACAACTGGTGCGCCTGGACATCCCGCTGATGATCGGCGCCAGCCTGCTGGTGTTCTTCCTGGCGTGGAATGAAGAGCTGACCCGTGCCGACGGCGTCATGCTGCTGGTGGCATTGCTGCTTTACCTGGCCTTGTTGCTGCGCCAGTCACGGCATTCGGCACGTCCGGTATCCCGCCATGACCACAGCGGGGAAGCGCCATGGCTGCGCAGTCTGCTGATGATTCTCACCGGTCTGGCGATGCTGGTGTACGCCGGGCATCTGTTGCTGGGTGCGGCGGTCGCGGTCGCCACCGACCTGGGGCTGTCGGAGCGGATCATCGGCCTGACCATCGTCGCGGCCGGCACCTCCCTCCCGGAGCTGGCCACTTCGCTGATCGCCGCTTTGCGTGGCGAACGGGAAATTGCCGTGGGCAACGTGATCGGCAGCAATCTGTTCAACCTGCTGGGCGTATTGGGTTTGACCGCGCTGATCGCGCCGTCGCCCCTGTCAGTATCGCCTAACGCACTGGATTTCGACCTGCCGGTGATGCTGGGCGTCGCGGCGTTGTGCCTGCCGGTGTTTTATTCCGGTTACCGGGTGACCCGCGCCGAAGGCCTGCTGTTTCTCGGTTTGTACCTGGCTTACGGCCTGCACGTGGTGTCGTTCACCACCGGCATGCCGCTGGCCGGCAAGCTTGAACACCTGATGCTGTTTTTCGTCCTGCCGGCGCTGTTGGCGTTCTTGTTGTTCACGTCATTGCGCGCTTGGCGTCGCCAACACCACAAGAGGGAACTGCCATGACCGAAAATAAAAAACCCGGCGTTGAAGTACGTCGCCAAGTAATGGGCGACTCCTTCGTCGACCGCGCCCTGGGCAACGCCACCGAGTTCACCCAGCCGCTGCAGGATTTCGTCAATGAACACGCCTGGGGCGGCGTGTGGAATCGCGAAGGCCTGCCGCTGAAAACCCGCAGCCTGATCACCCTGGCCGCGTTGACCGCACTGAAGTGCCCGCAGGAATTGAAAGGTCACGTGCGCGGCGCGTTGAACAACGGCTGCACCGTGGAAGAGATTCGCGAGGCACTGCTGCATTGCGCGGTGTATGCCGGCGTACCGGCGGCGATCGATGCGTTTCGGGCGGCGCAGGAAGTGATTGATAGCTATCAGAAGCCGGAATAATTTCGTCGCATTTGAAAAGACCTTAGATCCACCCACCCCACTGCAACAAAAAGATCCCGATGTTGGTGGTCACCGCCGCCATCAACGTGGTGATCACAATGATCGCCGCCGCCAGTTCATGATTGCCCTCCGCCGCCCGGGCCATGACGAAACTGGCGGCGGCGGTCGGGCTGCCGAAGTACAAAAACAGAATCCCCAGTTCCGCACCACGAAAGCCCCACAACCACGCGCCGAGCGTCGCCAGGATTGGCAGGCCAAGCATTTTCACCAGGCTTGAACTGAGCGCCATCGAGCCACTTTTGCGCATGGCCGCCAGCGACAGCGTGCCGCCAATGCAGATCAACGCCAAGGGCAAGGTGGTTTGCGCCAGGTACTGGCCGGATGTCTCCAGCCATCCCGGCAGGCTGATCTTGAAATAAGCAAAGGGCGCCGCCGCAATCACGCTGATGATCAGCGGATTGACCATTACGCTTTTGCAGATGCTCCAGGGATCGGACTTGATCACCGGGCTGTAGACCGCCAGCACGATGGTCGACAGCGTGTTGTAGAACAGGATCACCAGCGCCGCCAGGATCGCCCCCAGGGAAATCCCGTAGTCGCCGTACATGCTCGCGGCCAGCGCCAGGCCAATCACGCCGTTGTTACCGCGAAACGCACCCTGGGTGTAAATACCGCGGTCTTCGCGCGGGCACCTGAAGATCGCCCATCCCCAGGCGATCGCAAAGCACACCAGGGTCGCGAGGGAGAAGTAGATCAACAGTGCCGGTTGCAACGCGGCATGCAGGTCGGCATGCAGGATGCCCAGGAACAGCAGCGCCGGCATGGTGACGTTGAATACCAGGGACGAGGCGGTGTGGATGAAGTTGTCGTTGATCCAGTCGATGCGCTTGAGCAAGACCCCGAGAAACAGCATGGCGAACACCGGTGCGGTGATGTTCAGGGTTTCGAGGAAAATTGCCAGCATGCCGGGGGGAACCTTGGGTGAGCGTCGTCAGGTGGCTAATGATAAGCCACCAGGGACGTTGGCGTCTGGTAGACCGCTATCGCCAGCAGGCTGGCTCCCACAGGGGATCTTCTTTGTTGCACAAAATGTGCAAGCACCGAAGATCATTGTGGGAGCCAGCCTGCTGGCGATGAACGATAACGCGGTATCAGGTAATCGGCGCCGGGTTGAACAAGGTGATGTCGTTATGCAGCTTGTGCTTTTCAGCCCACGTCTGCTGCTTGCCGCTGGCCACATCCAGGTAGTAGTGGAACAACTCCCAGCCAAGCTCCTCGATGGAAGCGCGTCCGGTAGCGATTCGCCCGGCGTCGATGTCGATCAGGTCCGGCCAGCGCTGCGCCAGTTCGGTCCGGGTCGAGACCTTCACCACCGGCGCCATGGCCAGCCCGTAAGGCGTGCCGCGCCCCGTGGTGAACACATGCAGGTTCATCCCCGCCGCCAGTTGCAACGTCCCGCAGACAAAGTCACTGGCCGGCGTCGCGCAAAAGATCAGGCCTTTTTCCTTGACCCGCTCGCCTGGGCCGAGCACGCCCGTGATCGCACTGCTGCCGGACTTGACGATCGAGCCCAGGGACTTCTCGACAATGTTCGACAAACCACCCTTCTTGTTGCCCGGTGTGGTGTTGGCGCTGCGATCCGCTTCGCCCTTGGCCAGGTAACGGTCGTACCAGTCCATTTCCCGCACCAGTTCCTGCGCGACTGCCTCGGTTTTCGCGCGGGAAGTCAGCAGGTAGATCGCGTCGCGCACTTCGGTCACTTCGGAGAACATCACCGTCGCCCCGGCACGCAGCAACAGGTCCGAGGCATAGCCCAGGGCCGGGTTGGCGGTGATCCCGGAAAATGCATCACTGCCACCACATTGCATGCCGAGGATCAGCTCCGACGCCGGTACGGTTTCCCGGCGGCGCTGGTCGAGTTTCTTCAGGCGGGTTTCGGCCAATGCCATGATCTGCTCGATCATCTCGGTAAAACCGTGGCTGGAATCCTGCAGGCGATACAGCCACGGCTCGCTCAAGTCCACAGAGGCATCGTCCTCGTGCATCACCTGCCCGGCCTGCAGTTTCTCGCAGCCCAGGCTGATCACCAGTGCTTCGCCGCCCAGGTTCGGGTTGCGCGCCAGGTTACGCACGGTGCGGATCGGGATGTACGCGTCCGTGGCGGTGATTGCCACTCCACAGCCGTAACTGTGGGTCAGCGCCACCACGTCATCGACGTGCGGGTACTTGGGCAGCAGCTCGTCCTTGATGCGCTTGACCGCATGATCCAGCACACCCGTCACGCACTGCACCGTGGTGGTGATGCCCAGGATGTTGCGCGTGCCGACGGTACCATCGGCGTTGCGATACCCCTCGAACGTAAAACCTTCCAGCGGTGCCTGCGCGGCCGGCACTTCGGTGGACAGCGGCAGGCTGTCCAGCGGCGGCGCGGTCGGCATGCGCAGTTGATCTTCCTTGACCCAACTGCCACGGGGAATCGGCTGCAGGGCGTAGCCGATGACCTGTCCGTAACGAATGACCTGGCCACCTTCGGGAATGTCTTCCAGGGTGACCTTGTGGCTCTGTGGCACGAAGTCCACGGTGACCAGGCCATCGGGAAACTCGGTACCGGCCGGTACACCCTGGTCATTGACCACGATCACCACGTTGTCCCGCTCGTGCAGGCGGATGTAACGCGGCGAGTCGGAATGTTCAATCAACTGCATGACGCCGCTCCTCAGGAATGCGCTTGAGACAATTTACCGGATGCTTGGGGACCGTTTACCGGCGGTTCCTTGAGCACCACTCGTTTGATCGGACCGACGATGACCAGATAGCTGAACACCGCGACCAGTGCGTTGCAACCGACAAACACCAGCGCCCATTTGAACGAACCGGTCGAGCTGATGATGTAGCCGATGACGATCGGCGTGGTGATCGAGGCCAGGTTACCGAAGGTGTTGAACAGGCCACCGCTCAAACCGGCGATCTGCTTCGGTGAAGTATCGGACACTACCGCCCAGCCCAATGCACCCACGCCTTTGCCGAAGAACGCCAGGGCCATGAAGCCCACGACCATCCATTCGACGTCCACGTAGTTGCAGGCCACGATGCTGCTGGAAACCAGCAGGCCGGCGATGATCGGCGCCTTGCGGGCAAAGGTCAGGGAATGGCCCTTGCGCAGCAGGTAGTCGGAAATCACCCCGCCCAGTACACCGCCGATGAAGCCGCAGATCGCCGGCAACGAGGCGATGAAACCGGCCTTGAGGATGGTCATGCCGCGCTCCTGCACCAGGTACACCGGGAACCAGGTCAGGAAGAAGTAGGTGATGCCGTTGATGCAGTACTGACCGAGGTATACGCCGAGCATCATGCGATTGGTCAGCAGTTGGCGGATGTAGTCCCACTTCGGACCGTCGACTTTCTTTCCTTTGCCCTTGTCCTGGTCCATGTCGACCATGCCACCATTGTCGGCAATGTGCTTGAACTCGGCGTCGTTGATCATCGGGTGTTGGCGCGGGCTGTGGATAACCTTGAGCCAGATGCCCGAGAAGATGATGCCGATCACGCCCATGACGATGAACACGTGCTGCCAGCCGAAGCTGTAGACGATCCAGCCCATCAGCGGTGCGAACAACACAGTGGCAAAGTATTGCGCCGAGTTGAAAATCGCCGAAGCGGTGCCACGTTCAGCCGTCGGGAACCAGGCTGCGACGATGCGTGCGTTACCGGGGAAGGAAGGCGCCTCGGCCAGGCCCACCAGGAAGCGCAGCATGAACAGCGCAACCACCGCCGTGGACATGCCGAACTCGCCGACATAACCCTGCAACACGGTGAACAGGGACCAGGTGAAGATGCTCAGTGCATAGATTTTTTTCGAACCGAAACGGTCCAGCAGCCAGCCGCCGGGAATTTGCCCGGCCACGTAGGCCCAACCGAATGCGGAGAAGATATAGCCGAGGGTGACTGCGTCAATGCCAAGGTCTTTTTGCAGGCTGGAGCCGGCGATGGCGATGGTGGCGCGGTCGGCGTAATTGATCGTGGTCACCAGAAACAGCATGAGCAGGATCAAATAGCGGACGTGAGTCGGCTTCTTGGTCGATTGCATGTAGATGTACTCCCACTGATTATTTTTATGCGGGGTGAATCTTTGGTTGCTCCCTGTAGGAGCGAGCATGCTCGCGATGGTGGTCAACGATGACGCGGGGCATCAGGTTTACCGCCGCGTCCTCTGGACCTTCGCGAGCAAGCTCGCTCCTACAGGGGGTATTGCGGTGTATCAGGAGCCGATGTAGGCAGTCTTCACGACCGTGTAGAACTCTTGCGCATAGCGACCTTGCTCACGTGATCCATAGGATGAACCTTTACGCCCACCGAACGGAACGTGGTAATCCACGCCGGCGGTCGGCAGGTTGACCATCACCATCCCGGCCTGGGAGTGACGCTTGAAATGATTGGCGTACTTCAACGAAGTGGTGGCGATGCCCGCCGACAGACCGAATTCGGTGTCGTTGGCCATGGCCAGCGCGGCGTCGTAATCGGCCACGCGAACGATGTTGGCCACCGGGCCGAAGATTTCTTCGCGACTGATGCGCATCGACGCTTCGCTGTCGGCAAACAGGGTTGGCGCGAGGAAGTAACCCTCGGTGTCGCAGGTCACCAGGCCGCCGCCGCTGACCAGGCGTGCACCTTCGGACTGGCCAATGTCGATGTACTTCATGTCCTGTTCAAGCTGGGCTTGCGAGACCACTGGGCCGATGTCGGTGCCGGCTTTCAACGCGTGGCCGACCTTGATCGACTTCATGCGCTCGGCCATGGCTTCGACGAACTGGTCGTGAATCCCGGCGGTGACGATGAAGCGGCTCGAGGCCGTGCAACGCTGGCCGGTGGAGTAGAACGCGCTCTGCACCGACAGCTCGACCGCTTGCTTGAGGTCGGCGTCGTCGAGAATGATCTGCGGGTTCTTGCCACCCATTTCCAATTGGACCTTGGCCTGGCGCGACACACAGCTGACGGCGATCTGCCGACCAACGCCCACGGAACCTGTGAAGCTGATGCCATCGACTTTCGGGCTATGCACCAGCGCATCGCCAACCACACGACCGCTGCCCATTACCAGGTTGAACACACCGGCCGGGAAGCCGGCGCGGGAAATGATTTCCGCCAGGGCCCAGGCACAACCCGGTACCAGGTCCGCAGGCTTGAGCACCACGCAGTTGCCGTAGGCCAGGGCCGGGGCGATTTTCCATGCCGGGATGGCAATCGGGAAGTTCCACGGGGTGATCAGACCGACCACGCCCAAGGCTTCGCGAGTGACTTCCACGTTGACGCCCGGACGCACCGACGGCAAATAGTCGCCGGACAGGCGCAGGCATTCACCGGCGAAGAACTTGAAGATGTTACCGGCGCGGGTCACTTCGCCGATGGCTTCGGGCAGGGTCTTGCCCTCTTCCCGGGCCAGCAGGGTGCCGAGTTCTTCGCGACGGGCGAGGATTTCAGTGCCGACTTTATCCAGGGAGTCGTGACGCGCCTGGATACCGGACGTGGACCACGCCGGGAACGCGGCACGGGCGGCGTCGATGGCGGCGTTGACCTGGGCCAGGTCAGCCTTGGCGTAATCGCCGATGGCATCGGTCAGTTCGGACGGGTTGATGTTGGTCGAGTAATCGCCACCGGCAACCCATTCGCCATTGATGTAGTTATCGAAACGCTTTGCATCTGCCACTTTAAGATCTCCTCACGCAAAAGGCCGCTGATCGCTCAGCGGCCTTACTAAATCGGATGTGTTACTGCGCACCCTGCTTGTCGATCAGCGCGGCGAGCATTTCGTACTCTTCGCCGGTCAGGTCGGTCAGCGGTGCACGCACAGGACCTGCGTCATAGCCGGCAATCTTTGCCCCGGCCTTGACGATGCTCACGGCGT
Source organism: Pseudomonas sp. MHK4 (assembly GCF_054600775.1). Taxonomy (NCBI): domain Bacteria; kingdom Pseudomonadati; phylum Pseudomonadota; class Gammaproteobacteria; order Pseudomonadales; family Pseudomonadaceae; genus Pseudomonas; species Pseudomonas sp. MHK4. The sequence continues at coordinate 183,817 of NZ_BAAIAK010000007.1, forward strand.
AACCGGCCTTGCGGTTACGAATGTCGAGGTATGGCAGGAAGAAGTCATCGATGATCTTGCCAACGGTGGCGTGATCTTCGCGAGCGATCGCGTGGTAGAAGTCCATTGCTGTTTTCGGGATGAAGTTGAACACCGCCGAGGAGTAAACCGGTACGCCCAGGGCCTTGTAGGCCGCGGCGTAGACTTCGGCGGTCGGCAACCCACCCAGGTAGCTGAAGCGATCACCGAGACGGCGACGGATCGACACCATCAACTCGATATCGCCCAGGCCATCCTTGTAGCCGATCAGGTTCGGGCAGCGCTCGGCCAGGCGTTCCAGCAGCGGCGCATTCAGGCGGCAGACGTTACGGTTGTAGACCACCACGCCGATGTTGACGGATTTGCACACGGCTTCAACGTGGGCGGCAACGCCGTCCTGGCTGGCTTCGGTCAGGTAGTGCGGCAGCAGCAAAAGGCCTTTGGCGCCCAGGCGCTCGGCTTCCTGGGCGTATTCGATGGCTTGACGGGTCGAACCGCCCACGCCAGCCAGGATTGGCACGCTGGTGGCGCAGGTGTCGACGGCAGTCTTGATGATTTCCGAGTATTCGCTGGCCGCCAGAGAGAAGAACTCACCGGTGCCGCCTGCGGCGAACAGAGCCGAGGCGCCGTATGGGGCCAGCCATTCCAGACGCTTGATGTAGCCAGCGCGATTGAAGTCGCCCTGGGCATTGAAATCGGTAACCGGGAAAGACAGCAGACCGGAAGAGAGGATGGACTTCAGTTCTTGTGGATTCATTATTCGAACACCCTGGGTAGCGACGTTGTGTGTGAGAAAACCGTTCAGCCTTCGCCGAAGTTGTAAGTCATCGTACAACCAAAAAAACAACCGTCAACTGCATTTCATCGCCGCGGGTTAAATTTGTTCGATAGATGAGATGTGAGGCCCTGTTTTAAGGCTTCTGCTGCGAGAGTGAACGATATGGCGCTACAACCAAGGCGTCTTCAGGAGATACGTTGTCCTAGGAATTCGAAAAAAGCGACCTGGCAGGCACGGAGAAGTCAGGCACCAGGACCACTCGTCGAAACTGTTATTTTTTACAGTTACGTCGGACCTCAAGCGGCGCGATAAGGCTTTTGTGAATTTGGGCTTCGCCCGGGAATCACTACGACTAAATCGACGCTTGAAGGAGATGCAACATGGAGCTTCCAGCCCCCAGTATCAAAGGATTTACCAGTGCCATATCGCTGTCGAAGCTGAAGGACCCGGTGGACCTCAGCATTCCGAATGAAGCTGACATTCCAGTGATGAATGATGTCTATGCAATTCTGGGAAAAAATCCAGAAACCCCGGATTGGTGCGGCGCCAAGGTTCAGGCGGGACAATGGAACGACGAAATTGAAGACATAGAAAGAGTGCGGAACCTGAGCGTAACTGTCCCCAAGAAAGAACTGGAGAAGCACTTGAACGAATCAGTGACCCTGCGCTATCAAACCAGTGGGGAGTCGGGCTTGGTGACCAGCTCGGTTCAACTCGACGTGCGTATTGAACCCTGACTCCCAGGCATACCCTTTTGGTTTCAACCCCACTGCGCCTCAGCCTCTTCAGGGGCATGGCGCAACCCGGCCTGGCCTTTCTCGGTTATTGGCTGTGACGGTCAGTGCTCTCGCATTGATGGTGCTCATATCGCATGAGCCACCTGTCGATACTGTCATTTATGACAGTATCGCCATTGTGGAGCGCGTTGCAATGTGGGCAGGGGCAAAATCGCCCTCCCACACAAAAGGAAATTGATCATGCCAGCAAATATTCCCACTCCGCGCTTGACCAATCGTGTAGGTGAGCCTCTCCCTGGCAACATGATTTCCGTGGCAAAAGAAAGTGCAGGGGTGGATATCAGAGTATCCACAGCCAGCTTGGCAAAAGGCACGATAGTAATTGCATATTTCGCGTTAGTAGCTTCGTGGACTCAATCAAAAACGGTTGAAGTACAGGGAGAAGACCTGATTTTCACCGTTGAACACGCAGCGTATAAACTCCACGCAGGCAAAGAGGCTACGATCAAATGCAAATACAACGAGGTTCCCTCACTTGAGCTAAAGGCACCGATTGTCGCCTGATTCATCCTCTTTTGAATTTGACTGGATGGTGGGAACCACCGGGAAGTTACCCGAAAAAAACGTATTGGGTGACGGCAACGTCGAACGCGTCGATTACCTGACGGTACGGGTAGAGGATCCAGAATTGCCCTAAACCCGCTGCGCCTCAGCCTCTTCATGGGCATGGCGCAACCGCTCACGGCTGTTGGTCAGGTGCAAGCGCATGGCCGCACGCGCCGCGTCGGAGTCCTGGCGGGCGATGGCGTCGTAGATCTCCTCGTGCTCACGGCTCAGGCGATTCATGTAGTGCTGCTGATCGTCATGGGCCAGGCGCGCGGAATTCAGGCGGGTGCGCGGAATGATGCTGGTGCCCAGGTGAGTCATGATGTCGGTGAAATAGCGGTTGCCGGTCGCCAGGGCAATCTGCAGGTGGAACTGGAAGTCCGAGGCCACGGCATCGCTGGCGTGGGAAACGCTTTCATTCAGTGCATCCAGCGCCGCCCTCATTAAACCAAGCTGCTCGGGGCTGCGACGTTGTGCGGCAAGGCCGGCGGATTCCACTTCAAGGCTGATGCGCAGTTCCAGAATCGCCAGCACGTCACGCAGGGTGACCACGGTCGCCGGGTCGATGCGAAAGCCGCTCGGGCTCGGGGTATCGAGCACGAAGGTACCGATGCCGTGACGGGTTTCCACCTGCCCCGCGGCCTGCAAACGGGAAATCGCTTCACGCACCACCGTGCGGCTGACGCCATGGGCATCCATGATCGCCGACTCGGTGGGCAACTTGTCGCCACGCTTGAGGTGACCGTCGCGGATCTGCTCGGACAGCACCGTCACCAGTTCCTGAGCGAGGCTGCGGCGCTTGCGAGGGAGGCGTGGTGAGGCGTTCGGGTTTTCCATGGTGAACATCTGTCTCGAAAAATTCGGCTGCTGAAACCGCATCATAGCGCAACGCGGTTGTACGATCACCTACACCCCCATAGGAGCGAGCTTGCTCGCGATGGACGCATGGACGACGCGTGCTGTCTGATGCAGTGCGTTATCGTTGACGTCCATCGCGAGCAAGCTCGCTCCTACAGGGGGCGCGGTGTTCAGGCGGTCACGGCCTGGTTTACCAAATGGCCGTTTTCGATACGAACGTGTCGCGGGTGGAAACGCTTGAGGCTGCTGCGATGACCGACGCTGACGATACTCAGGCCCGGCAACTCATCGATCAACGCCTGGTACAGCGACGCCTCGTCTTCTTCATCCATCGCCGAAGTCGCTTCGTCCATGTACAGCCATTGCGGCGCATAAAGCAGCGCCCGCGCAAAGGCCAGGCGTTGCTGCTCGCCCGGCGACAGCATGCGCTGCCAGTGATTGGCTTCGTCGAGGCGCGCCACCAGATGCGGCAAACGACAGGTTTCCAGAACATGCACGTAGCGCTCGTTCGGGTAGGTATCGCCGGCCTGTGGATAACTCAGCGCTTCACGCAACGTGCCAATTGGCAAGTACGGTTTTTGCGGCAAAAACAGATATCGCGCCGCTGGCAGGCGAATACTGCCGTGTCCAGCAGGCCACAGGTGCCCCATCGCCCGCAGCAAGGTCGATTTGCCGCTGCCGGAACGACCGCTGAGCATGACACGCTCGCCCTCCTCCACCGTCATGTCGCCACTGGTCAGCAGGTGACGACCGTCGGCCAGGTCGAGGCCGAGGTTGTGCACCTTCAAGGCTGAGCCTGAGTTCTGTACGTCAATGGCTGGCGCCCGTTGCTCGTTATCGGTCATGGCCTGACGGAAACTGAGCAGACGATCGCAGGTAGCGCGCCACGAGGCGAGGCTCTGGTATGCGGTGATAAACCAGCTGAAGCTGTCCTGGACATTGCCGAACGCCGAGCTGATCTGCATCAGTTCACCGAGTTCGATCTTGCCGGCGAGGTAACGCGGCGCGGCCACCATGAAGGGGAAGATGATGGCGGCCTGCTCGTAACCGGAAGTGAAGAAGGTCAGGCGCTTGGACACCTTCATGATGTCCCAGAAGTTGTGCCAGACCATCGAGAAACGATGGGTCAAGCGGCGGTTCTCATTAGGTTCGCCGTTGTACAGCGCGATGCTTTCGGCATTTTCGCGAATCCGTACCATGGAAAAACGCAGGTCGGCTTCGAAGCGTTGCTGCCGGTTGTTCAGGCCGATCAAGCGGCGACCGATCATATGCGTCAGCCAGCTGCCCACGACGGCGTAGACCAGTACACACCAGAACATGTAGCCGGGAATGGTCACACCGAATACTTCGATGCTGCCCGACACCCCCCAGAGGATGATCGAGAACGACACCAGGCTGACGATGTTACGCAGCAGGCCAATACCCAGGCTCAAGGTGTCGGAGGTGAAATTGTTGAGGTCTTCGGAAATCCGCTGGTCCGGGTTATCGGTGTAACCGCCCTGCTCCAGCTGGTAGTAATTCTTGTTGCCCAGCCAACGGTTGAAATGCTTTTCGGTGAGCCACGCCCGCCAGCGGATCGTCAGCATCTGCGTCAGGTAGAGCCGGTACACCGCACCGACAATCGCCACCGCCGCAATCGCGCAGAAATACAGGATCAGGCGCCAGAAAGCCTCCTCGTCCTTTTGTTGCAGGGCGTTGTAGAAATCCTTGTACCAGGTGTTGAACCATACCGAGATCCCCACGCTCATCAGCGACAGCGCGATCACGGCGATCAGCAAGGTCCAGGCCTTGGCCTTTTCTTCGCTCTGCCAATAAGGCGTGATCATTGCCCAGACTTTTCGGAAAAAATGCCCGCGCACAGCATCATTGACCGCGCAATATTCAGCGTTCTGATTCATGGATAAGGCTCGATAAGGAAAAGTACATGCACGAACCGATCATAGATGATCGGTTCGGTTTGTCGCGAGGAGCGGCCCGCATTCGTTCAGCGCTGGTTCAGCGACGAACGGGACGCTTCTGCAGTTTGCGCTGCAGCGTGCGGCGGTGCATGCCCAGGGCCCGGGCGGTGGCAGAGATGTTGCCTTCGTGCTCGGTCAACACGCGCTGGATATGTTCCCACTGCAGGCGATCCACGGACATCGGGTTTTCCGGCACCAGGCTGTCCAGATCGGCGTGTTCGGACAGCAGCGCGGCCAGCACGTCGTCGGCGTCGGCCGGTTTGCACAGGTAGTTGCAGGCGCCCCGCTTGATCGCCTCCACGGCGGTAGCGATGCTCGAATAGCCGGTGAGGATCACCACGCGCATTTCCGGGTCCATTTCCAGCAACTTGGGCAGCAGCACCAGGCCCGAATCGCCATCCATTTTCAGGTCCAGCGCGGCATAGTCCGGCAGATCCGCCTGGGCGATGGTCAGCCCTTCTTCGGCGGAACCTGCGGTGCTGACGCGAAAGCCACGGCGCGCCATGGCGCGCGCCATCACCCGGGTAAAGGTCGCGTCGTCATCGACCAACAGCAAATGCGGCAGTTCTTCGCCTTCGACTTGGATTTCGTCACTCATGTTCGTCTCCTCGAGCGCCATGGGGCAGGCGCAGCTCGGTGAGCGTGCCGCCTTCCTCATGACTGTAGAGTTTCACTGAGCCGCCGGCGCGTGTCACGCTGGCCTTGCTCAAAAACAGGCCCAGGCCGAAACCTTTGCCCTTGGTGGTAAAAAATGGCTTGCCGATCTGCTCGGCAATGGCCAGCGGCACACCGGCACCGTGGTCGCGAATGCTGATGGTCAAGTCCTCGGCATTCCAGTCCAGGGTCACTTGCAGCCCTTCGGGACAGGCGTCCGCCGCGTTGTTGAGCAAATTCAGCAACGCCTGGGTCAGGTCGGGCGGCGGCGCCATGCGCGGCACCGTACCCTGGCCCAGGCGCTGGAAGCGATAACTGGCTTCCGGACGCATCAGGTGCCAGCGATTGAGCGCTTCGTCGAGCCAGTCGGTGACGTCCTGCATCTGCACGGCCAGCCGGCGATTGGCCTCAGCCGCCCGAACCAGCTGCTGCAAAGTCTCTTTGCACAACTTGACCTGATCCTGCAGGACCTTGAGGTCATCCTGCAGCATCGGGTCAGGATGATCCTGTTGCATCTCCTTGAGCAATACGCTCATGGTCGCCAGCGGCGTGCCCAATTCATGGGCCGCGCCCGCCGCCTGGGTGGCGACGGCCAACAGTTGCTGGTCGCGCAGGCCTTCTTCCCGGCGAATGGCCCGCAGCTCTTCCTGGCGACGCAGCTCTTCGGCCATGCGCGCTGCGAAGAACGTGATCACTGCCGCCGCCAGGGCGAAGCTCAGCCACATCCCGTACACCTGCAGGTTTTCCCGGGCGATCGGGAAAGTTTGCAGCGGGTAGAAGCGCGCCAGCAGCAAGGTGTACATGGTCAGGGCGATGCCCGACAGAATCACCGAGTAACGCCATGGCAAGGTCACTGCCGCGATGGTCAACGGCACCAGGTAATAAGAAACGAACGGGTTGGTCGAGCCACCCGAGAAATACAGCAGCGCACTGTGGATAAACAGGTCGCAGGCCAGTTGCACCGCGTATTCGAGCTCGGTGACCGGCCATGTGGTGCGCAGCCGGATGGCCGTGAATGCACACAGCAGCATCGAGCAGCCGAGGGTCGCGGCCAATTGGAACCAGGGCAATGGCAGCAGTTCGAGCCAGTAAGCCAAACCCACGGAACCGGCTTGAGCGGCCAAGACCAGGGTGCGGATGAACGTCAGTCGCCAGAGGTTCTGACGCGTGGCGGAAGTGATTTGAACGGGGGCGAGCATGAGCTCTCCTGATGAGCGCTCCAGGCGGATCGACGGGAGTATAACCAAGCGCGGGGGCCGGCAGGCGAAAGTGCGGCAAAAGGACACAGTGAAACAGCGACAGGTTTAAAGCTGCAAACATCTGGTAATAAGCTTGCAGCCTGCAGCTTGAAACTTGCCGCTGCTCCATAGAGTCTGATGGTTTCACGCAGGTACGCACCATCAACCTGCGCACCCACCCAGGAGCCTTCATGCACACATTCCGCCGCAGCGCCGCCCTCCTCGCCCTGAGTGCTGGCACCCTCGCCGCCCTCCCGGCCATGGCCGCCGACGAGCTTCATTACAACCAGATTTCCCTGCGCGCCGAAGTCAGCGAGGAAGTGGCTCGCGACCTGATGATCGTGACCCTCTACACCGAAGACCAGAACACCGACCCGGCCAAACTCGCCGCCGACGTCAGCACCACCATGAACAAGGCCCTGGCCCAGGCCAAGCAAGTCAAGGACATCACCCTACGCCAGGGCAGCCGCAACAGCTACCCGATCTACGACGCCAAGGGCCAGAAAATCACCGGCTGGCGTGAGCGTGCCGAACTGCGCCTGGAAAGCCCGGACTTCGCGGCCCTGTCGAAGCTGACCGGCGAACTGCTCGGCGACCTGAAAATGGGCGGCATGGATTTCGCCATCGCCACCCCCACCCGCAAGGCCAGCGAAGACGCCCTGCTGAAGGAGGCCGTGACAGCCTTCAAGGCCCGCGCCCAACTGGCGACTGACGCCCTGGGGGGCAAGGGTTACAAAATCGTCAATCTGAACTTCAACAGCAATGGCTACCCGCAACCATACATGCGCGCCCCGATGATGATGAAAGCAGCCAGCATGGACGCAGCTCCGGTGACCCCGGAAGTGGAAGCCGGCACCAGCCAGGTCAGCATGACGGCCGATGGCTCGATTGAAGTGCTGATGCCCTGATTCGTAACCGGAAAACAATAAACGGCGATCATTGAAACGATCGCCGTTTTTTTTGCTGGCCGTTTGCGAGCATGAGCTATAAATGAATACGCATACCGACGAAAAGCCGAGGACTTCAACAGGTGCAACCGATGTATTGGCTGGTCGGGTTGCAACAATAACCACTCTTATTCACGCCATACCCACCCCACGATCAGGGGTATATATAAGTAACACCCCGCCCTTGCCGGGAGCATCCAGAACCGAGGACGCACCGTTTAAGTGCGTCGATTGCACCTGAAAATCGCCGCGCAAACGGTCAAATGCGTCAAGTTTTATACAAATGCGACATTAAGGTACGTTCGTGCCACTGTTTAACGCCTGTAGTCGCTCTGGATCTTGCATTGGGTATGGCCCCTGCATAAGTATCCGCAGGCACGACTCACGAGGTCGTCCTCAAAATCAAAAAATGACAACAAATCATGAGGCCACCATGCTTAAACAAGCGGTCATTCCGTTTTTATTAGGTGCCAGCTTGCTAGCTAGCGCACCGTTCGCCCAAGCTGCGACTAACCTGGTGTTCTGCTCCGAAGGGAGCCCGGCCGGATTCGATCCAGGTCAATACACCACCGGAACCGACTTCGACGCCTCTGCCGAAACCATGTTCAACCGCTTGACCCAGTTCGAGCGCGGCGGCACCGCCGTTATTCCTGGCCTGGCAACCAGCTGGGACGTCTCCGATGACGGCCTGACCTACACCTTCCACCTTCGTGAAGGCGTGAAGTTCCACACCACCCCGTATTTCAAGCCGACTCGTGAGTTCAATGCGGACGACGTGCTGTTCACCTTCAATCGCATGATTAACAAGGATGACCCGTTCCGCAAAGCGTACCCGACTGAATTCCCATACTTCACCGACATGGGGATGGACACCAACATCACCAAGATCGATAAAGTCGACGACAAAACCGTCAAGTTCACCCTGAAAGACGTCGATGCCGCGTTCATCCAGAACATGGCCATGAGCTTTGCCTCGATCCAGTCCGCCGAGTACGCAGCTCAGCTGCTGAAGGAAGGCAAGGCCGCCGACATCAACCAGAAGCCGGTCGGCACCGGTCCGTTCGTGTTCAAGAGCTACCAGAAAGACTCCAACATCCGCTACACCGGGAACAAGGACTACTGGAAACCTGAAGACGTCAAGATCGACAACCTGATCTTCGCCATCACCACCGACCCGTCGGTACGCATCCAGAAGCTGAAGAAAAACGAGTGCCAGGTCACCCTGTTCCCTCGTCCGGCCGACCTGAAGGCGCTGCGCGAAGACAAGACCTTGAAGCTGCCTGACCAGGCTGGTTTCAACCTGGGCTACATCGCCTACAACGTGATGGACAAGGTCAAGGGTAGCAACGAGCCAAACCCGTTGGCCCAACTGAAAGTGCGCCAGGCACTGGACATGGCGGTCAACAAGCAACAGATCATCGACTCCGTGTACCAGGGCGCCGGCCAACTGGCCGTCAACGCCATGCCACCGACCCAGTGGTCCTACGACACCACCATCAAGGATGCGCCGTACAACCCTGAGAAAGCCAAGGAGCTGCTCAAGGAAGCCGGCGTGAAGGAAGGCACCGAAATCGTTCTGTGGGCGATGCCGGTCCAGCGTCCGTACAACCCGAACGCCAAGCTGATGGCAGAAATGCTGCAGTCCGACTGGGCGAAGGTCGGCCTCAAGGTCAAGATCCAGAGCTACGAGTGGGGCGAGTACATCAAGCGCTCCAAGGGCGGCGAGAACCAGGCGATGCTGATTGGCTGGAGCGGTGACAATGGTGATCCCGACAACTGGCTGAACGTGCTGTTCGGCTGCGACTCGCTGGAAGGCAACAACTTCTCCAAGTGGTGCTATAAGCCGTTTGACGACATCGTCAAGCAAGCCAAGCGCACCTCGGACCAAGGCAAGCGCACCGAACTGTACAAACAGGCGCAACACATCCTGAAAGACCAGACTCCAATGACACCTATCGCTCACTCGACGGTGTTCCAACCCATGCGCGCCAATGTGCAGGACTTCAAGATCAGCCCGTTTGGCTTGAACTCCTTCTACGGCGTTAGCGTCAGCAAATAAGGTTCGGTAACGGCGACGTTTCTTGACGTCGCCGTTAACTGTATCGACCGATAAAGCAGGAATCCGCCTACCTCCAAATCATCTGCTGTCTACAGCAGAGCATTAGGACGCGTCGTCTTTTCCTACGAGTCTTTAGGACTCTTCGTATTTACTGCCGGACCCGCGATTCATACCGTCGGGTTCCGACCAGCTCATGCGTGGGTTTTCGGTTTTGCTGCACGTCATGGCTTGAGACCGGTGGGACCTCCCTTTACCCGGAGTTCTCATTGTCAAACACTGAACAAGAGAGAGCGTCATGCGCCATACCTTGGTTTTATCCGCTTTGCTGGGCACAGGCCTGTTGGCCGCCACGTCCACGAGCCAGGCTGCCTCCAATAGCCTGGTGTTCTGTTCCGAAGGCAGCCCCGCCGGCTTCGACACCGCGCAATACACCACCGCGACCGATAACGACGCCGCCGAACCGCTGTACAACCGCCTGGCAGAGTTCGAAAAAGGCTCGACCAATGTCGTACCGGGCCTGGCCACCAGTTGGGATATTTCCGAGGACGGCCTCAAGTACACCTTTCACCTGCGTCCAGGGGTGAAATTCCACACGACCAAGTACTTCACGCCGACCCGCGATCTCAATGCTGACGACGTGCTGTTCACCTTCAATCGCATGCTCGATCCGCAGCAACCGTTCCGTAAGGCCTACCCGACAGAATTCCCCTATTTCAACGGGATGAGCCTGAACAAGAATATCGCCAAGGTCGAAAAGACCGGGCCACTGACCGTGGTCATGACGCTCAACAGCGTGGACGCCGCGTTCATCCAGAACATCGCCATGAGCTTCGCCGCGATTCTCTCCGCCGAGTACGCCGACAAGCTGCTGGCCGAAGGCAAGCCGAGCGACATCAACCAGAAACCGATCGGTACCGGGCCGTTCGTGTTCAAGAGTTACCAGAAAGACTCGAACATCCGTTACACCGGCAACCAGCACTACTGGGACCCGAGCCGGGTCAAGCTCGACAACCTGATTTTCGCCATCAACACCGACGCCTCGGTACGCGTGCAGAAGCTCAAGGCCAACGAGTGCCAGATCACCTTGCACCCGCGCCCCGCCGACGTGACCGCACTGAAGAATGACCCAAAGCTGCAGTTGATCGAGAAGCCCGGCTTCAACCTGGGCTACATTGCCTACAACGTGCGGCACAAGCCGTTCGACCAGCTCGAAGTGCGCCAGGCGTTGGACATGGCGGTGAACAAGCAAAGCATTCTCAACGCCGTTTACCAGGGCGCAGGGCAACTGGCGGTCAACGCCATGCCGCCGACCCAGTGGTCCTACGATGAAAGCATCAAGGACGCCGCCTACAACCCGGAAAAAGCCAAGGAACTGCTCAAGGCTGCCGGCGTCAAGGAAGGCACCGAAATCACCCTGTGGGCCATGCCCGTGCAGCGCCCCTACAACCCCAACGCCAAGTTGATGGCCGAAATGCTCCAGGCTGACTGGGCGAAGATCGGCCTCAAGGTCAAGATCGTCAGCTACGAATGGGGCGAGTACATCAAGCGCACCAAGAATGGCGAGCACGACATCAGCCTGATTGGCTGGACCGGTGACAACGGTGACCCGGACAACTGGCTCGGCACGCTGTACAGCTGCGACGCCATTGGCGGCAACAACTACTCCATGTGGTGTGATCCGGCTTACGACAAGCTGATCAAGCAGGCCAAGGTCGTGACCGACCGCGACCAGCGCACCGTGCTTTACAAACAGGCGCAGCAGTACCTCAAGCAGCAGGTACCGATCACGCCAGTCGCCCACTCGACGGTCAACCAGCCGTTGAGCGCCAAAGTCGAAGGGTTCAAGGTCAGCCCCTTCGGGCGCAACGTGTTCTCGGGTGTCGGCATCGAAAAATAAAACCGTGTAGCTGAAAACGCTGGGGGCGCATTGCGCCTCCACGCAAGCGTATTGCCGTAATTCGCCATTCTGGTCCACAGCAAACGTTTGCGATGTGTGCAAGTGTTCCAAAGCAAATAGCCGGATCACCAAAAAAGACCGGCATTAATAATAGAAAGTAAGGAGCTTCACCCATGAAACTGAGCAGCACCGCGATACTGGCCTTGGCCATAAGCAGCGTAACCGCCACGGCGTACGCTGAAACCCAGAGCCAGGCATATACCCCGGTTACCCTGAATGAAAAAAGCGCCCAGAGCGAAGCCACCGGCTTCCTTGAAGGCCAGTCGATCAGCGGCACGACCCGTAACTGGTACGCCAACGAACAACTGAAGCGCGGCGCCAAGTTCGCCTACAAGAAAGACGGCGTTTCGACCCCGACTGACCGCCGTATCAACTGGGTCCAGGGCACGATCGTCAAGTACAACTCGGGCTTCACCGAAGGCGCTCTCGGTTTCAGCACTGAAGTCGCGGCCTACAACGCCATCGCCCTGGACCAGGACCGCAAAGACCTGGCGTCCAACAATGGCGGCGCACCGGGCACTCGCCCAGGCGCGGGCAACAACCGTACCCTGACCGAAGAAGGCGGCGACGCCGTTGGCCAGTGGAGCAAGCTGGGCCTGGCCAACGTCAAGGCGCGTATTTCCAACACCACCCTGACCGCCGGTCGCCAGAACTTCAGCAGCCCGATGGTCGACGTCATCGGTAACCGTGCGCTGCCTTCGAGCTTCCAGGGTGTGGCGATTCACAGCGAAGAGCTGAACAACCTGCAATTCGACCTGGCCACCTTCGATCGCAACTCTCCGCGTACCGAAGAAAGCCAGCGTAAATTCCGCACCGAATACGCCAACGGCATCGTTGAAACCGATCACGTCTACACCGGCGGCATCACCTACACCCCGTTCGCCAGCCTGACCACCAGCCTCTGGGCCACCCAGGCCGAAGACATCTGGAACCAGTACTACTTCGGCGCCACCCACGTACTGGGCGACAGCCAGGTACTGAGCCTGACCACGGGCCTGAACTACTACAAGACCCAGGAAGAAGGCAAAGCGCTGATCGGCGACATCGACAACGACACCTACTCCCTGTCGTTCGGCCTGACCCACCAGGCGCACACCCTGACCTTCTCGTACCAGGAAGTGAACGGTAACGAGTACTTCGACTACCTGCACGAAACCAATGGCATCTACCTGGCCAACTCCCTGCTGTCGGACTTCAACGGTCCGAACGAGAAGTCCTTCCAGATCGCCTACGGCCTGAACATGGCCGAGTACGGCGTGCCAGGCCTCAAGTTCAACATCTACCAGGCTCGCGGCTGGGGCATCGACGGTACCCACTACACCGGCAACAAGGGCGTGGCGGACAAAGGCTACGACGGTATCCAGTCGCAAGACGGCGAGCACCACTACGAATACGGCATCGGCGCGACCTACGCGGTACAGAGCGGCCCACTCAAGGCCACCACTATCCGTGGTACCTACACTGCTCACCGCGCCAGCGAAAACCAGGCTGATGGCAGCATCAACGAGTTCCGTCTGGTGACCACGGTTCCGTTCAATATCCTGTAATGCACCCGCCGGACGGCTGATTCAGCGATGCGCCAGCCGTCCGACTTTTGTCCTTCAACCGATTGCAGAGGGTTCTTGATGAAAATGCTTCCCCTACGCGCGGCCATCGCGGCCGCCTTGCTGAGTGTCGCGGTGGGTGTATCGGCCAAGCCGCTGGTGGTCTGTACCGAAAACAGCCCCGAAGGCTTCGACATGGTCCAGTACACGACTGCAGTCACGGCCGATGCGGTGGCCGAAACCATCTTCAATCGCCTGGCGGACTTCAAGCCCGGGACCACTGAGGTGATTCCGGCCCTGGCCGAATCCTGGGACATCAGTGAAGACGGCCTGACCTACACCTTCCACCTGCGCAAAGGCGTCAAGTTTCACACCACCGAATATTTCAAGCCGACCCGCGACCTGAATGCCGACGACGTGGTCTGGAGCTTCCAGCGTCAGCTGGACCCGAACCATCCATGGCACAAGCTATCGAGCGTCGGTTTCCCGTACTTTGAAAGCATGGGCTTCAAGGAGCTGCTCAAGAGCGTCGAGAAGGTCGACGACAACACGGTCAAGTTCACCCTGACCCGCCGCGAAGCGCCGTTCCTGGCCGACATCGCCATGGCGTTCTCCTCGATCTACCCGGCTGAGTACGCCGACCAGTTGCTCAAGGCCAACAAGACCGGAGACCTCAATAGCAAGCCGGTCGGCACCGGGCCGTTTGTGTTCCAGCGCTACAACAAGGATGCCCAGGTTCGCTTCAAGGCCAACCCGGACTATTTCCGTGGCAAGCCGCCGGCCGATGCCTTGATCCTGGCGATCGCCACCGATAACAACGTGCGCTTGCAGAAGCTCAAGGCCAACGAATGCCAGGTCGCGCTGTATCCGAAACCGGATGACATCCCGAGCATCAAGAAAGACTCGAACCTGAAGGTCGATGAACTGAACGCGATGACCGTCGCCTACATCGCCATCAACACCACGCACAAGTACTTGAGCGATGTGCGCGTGCGCAAAGCCATCGACATCGCCTTCGACAAGGAAGCCGCGGTCAACGCGCTGTTCGGCAAAGGCAATGCCACCGTGGCGGTCAACCCGTACCCGGACACCCTGCTGGGCTACAACCACACGCTGAAAAACCCGACCCGCGACCTGGACAAGGCCCGCGCCCTGCTCAAGGAAGCCGGCGTACCGGAAGGCACCACGTTCACCCTGTTCACCCGCAATGGCGGCGGCGCGACCAACCCGAACCCGATGCTCGGCGCGCAGATGATGCAGGCCGACCTGGCCAAGGTCGGGATCAAGATCGACATCCGCGTGATGGAATGGGGCGAGATGCTCAAGCGCGCGAAAAACGGCGAGCACGACATGGTTTCCGCCGGATGGGCGGGCGATAACGGTGACCCCGATAACTTCCTGACGCCTATGCTCAGTTGTGAAGCGGCCAAGAACGGCGAAAACTATGCACGCTGGTGCAATGACAAGTTCCAGGCACTGATCGACCAGGCTCGAGAAACAGTGGACCCGGCCGAACGCGCAGCGTTGTACGAGCAGGCCCAGGTGATTTTCAACCAGGACCAACCATGGATCAGCCTCGCACACACTAGAATGTTTACCGCAACGCGCAACAACGTAGAGGGCTACCAGATTAGCCCGCTCACCACCAATAACTTCGCCACCACCCAGGTGAAGTAGATAAGAAACTCCCGGCATTGCTGAACCCTGGCATGCCGGGCACGCCTAACCGGCTGATGAGGTACACCTTACGATGTTTAGTTTTATTGCCCGCCGACTGGGGTTACTGATCCCCACGTTCTTCGGCATCACCTTGCTGACTTTCGCATTGATTCGCATGATCCCTGGCGACCCCGTGGAAGTCATGATGGGCGAACGCAGAGTCGACCCGGAAATGCACGCTCAGGCAATGGAACGCCTAGGTCTGAACAAACCCCTGTATGCCCAGTACCTGGATTACATCGGCAAACTGGCCCACGGCGATCTCGGGGAATCCCTGCGTACCCGTGAAAGCGTCTGGCACGAGTTCACCTCCCTTTTCCCCGCGACCCTGGAACTGTCCATGGCCGCCCTGCTGTTCGCCGGCATCCTGGGCCTGCTGGCCGGGGTGATCGCGGCCCTCAAGCGAGGGTCCCTGTTCGACCATGGGGTGATGGGCATCTCCCTGGCGGGATACTCGATGCCGATCTTCTGGTGGGGCCTGATCCTGATCATGTTCTTCTCGGTGAGCCTGGGCTGGACCCCGGTATCCGGGCGGATCGACCTGCTCTATGACATCGAGCCACGCACCGGCTTCATGCTGATCGATACGCTGCTGGCCGATGACGTCGGCGCGTTCTTCGATGCCCTGCATCACCTGATCCTGCCGGCCATCGTGCTCGGCACCATCCCGCTGGCGGTGATCGCGCGGATGACCCGCTCTTCGATGCTCGAAGTGCTGCGTGAAGACTACATCCGTACCGCCCGCGCCAAAGGCCTGTCGCCATCGCGCGTGGTGTTCGTGCACGGCCTGCGTAACGCGCTGATTCCGGTGCTGACCGTGGTTGGCCTGCAAGTCGGCACCCTGCTGGCCGGTGCGGTCCTGACCGAGACCATCTTCTCCTGGCCGGGCATCGGCAAATGGCTGATCGAAGCCATTGGCGCCCGTGACTACCCCGTCGTACAAAACGGCATCCTGTTAATCGCCTGCCTGGTGATTCTGGTCAACTTCGTAGTGGACATCCTCTACGGCTTTGCCAACCCACGCATCCGTCATCAGCGCTGAGGTCAATACCATGAGCACTCCAACATCCTCAGTAGCCACCGCCGCTTCCGCCGTGGATCAAAGCCTGCTGTACCCATCGCCGTACAAGGAATTCTGGCAAGCGTTTTCCAAGAACAAAGGTGCCGTTGCCGGCCTGATGTTCATGCTGCTGGTGATTTTCTGCGCCATCTTCGCCCCGTGGGTTGCCCCCCATGATCCGAGCGAGCAGTACCGCGACTTCCTGCTCACCCCGCCAGCCTGGCTGGAAGGCGGGCAGATCCAGTTCCTGCTGGGTACCGATGAACTGGGTCGCGACCTGCTGTCGCGCCTGATCCAGGGCTCGCGCCTGTCGCTGCTGATCGGCTTGTCGTCGGTGGTGATGTCGCTGATCCCGGGGATCCTGCTAGGCCTGTTCGCCGGTTTCTTCCCGAAAGCGGTCGGCCCGACCATCATGCGCCTGATGGACATCATGCTGGCCCTGCCGTCCCTGCTGCTGGCCGTGGCGATCGTCGCCATCCTCGGCCCTGGCCTGATCAACACCGTGATCGCCATCGCCGTGGTGTCCCTGCCGTCCTACGTTCGCCTGACCCGTGCCGCGGTCATGGGTGAGCTGAACCGCGACTACGTGACTGCCGCACGCCTGGCCGGTGCAGGCCTGCCACGCCTGATGTTCGTGACCGTGCTGCCCAACTGCATGGCGCCGCTGATCGTTCAGGCGACCTTGAGTTTTTCGTCTGCGATTCTCGATGCCGCCGCACTGGGCTTCCTCGGCCTCGGCGTACAACCGCCAACCCCTGAGTGGGGCACCATGCTGGCCTCGGCCCGCGACTACATCGAACGCGCCTGGTGGGTAGTCAGTCTGCCTGGTTTGACCATTTTGCTCAGCGTGCTGGCAATCAACTTGATGGGTGACGGCCTGCGCGATGCGCTGGACCCGAAACTCAAGAACGCCGCCTGAGGAGATTCCAATGTCACTGTTAGAAATCAAGAATCTCAACGTTCGCTTCGGCGACAAGAACGCCACGCCCGTGGTCGATGGCCTCGACCTGAAAGTCGACAAGGGCGAAGTGCTGGCCATTGTTGGCGAGTCGGGCTCGGGCAAATCCGTGACCATGATGGCGCTGATGGGCCTGATCGAGCATCCCGGCATCGTCACTGCCGACTCGCTCAGCTTCGACGGCAAGGACATGCTCAAGCTGAGCAACCGTCAGCGTCGGCAGATCGTCGGCAAAGACCTGTCGATGGTCTTCCAGGACCCGATGACCGCGCTCAACCCGAGCTACACCGTCGGTTTCCAGATCGAAGAAGTGCTGCGCCTGCATCTGAAGATGTCCGGCAAGGCCGCCCGCAAACGCGCCATCGAGTTGCTGGAAAAAGTGGAAATCCCGGGCGCGGCCAGCCGCATGGACGCCTACCCGCACCAACTGTCCGGTGGCATGAGCCAGCGCGTCGCGATCGCCATGGCGATTGCCGGCGAGCCGAAACTACTGATCGCCGACGAACCGACCACCGCCCTCGACGTAACGATCCAGGCGCAGATCATGGACCTGCTGCTGGCGTTGCAGAAAGAGCAGAACATGGGCCTGGTGCTGATCACCCACGACCTCGCGGTCGTGGCAGAAACCGCCCAACGCGTGTGCGTGATGTACGCAGGCCAAGCCGTCGAAGTCGGCCAGGTGCCGCAACTGTTCGACATCCCGGCGCACCCGTACAGCGAAGCACTGCTCAAGGCGATTCCGGAGCACAGCCTGGGTGCCTCGCGCCTGTCGACCCTGCCGGGCATCGTCCCCGGTCGCTACGACCGCCCGCAGGGTTGCCTGCTGTCGCCGCGCTGCCCGTACGTGCAGGACAACTGCCGTGTGCAGCGCCCAAATCTTGACCCGAAAAGCAACAGCCTCGCCCGCTGCTTCTACCCGTTGAACCAGGAGGTGGCGTAATGGCCGTCGTACTTACCGCCCGCGACCTGACCCGTCACTACGAAGTGTCCCGTGGCCTGTTCAAGGGTCACGCTACCGTACGCGCCCTCAATGGTGTGTCGTTCGAACTGGAAGCCGGCAAGACCCTCGCCGTGGTGGGTGAGTCGGGCTGCGGCAAGTCCACCCTGGCCCGTGCCCTGACCCTGATCGAGGAACCGTCCTCGGGCTCGCTGAAAATCGCCGGCCAGGAAGTCGCCGGTGCCGACAAGGCCCAGCGCAAGCAACTGCGTAAAGACGTGCAGATGGTGTTCCAGAGCCCGTACGCCTCGTTGAACCCTCGGCAGAAAATCGGTGACCAGTTGGCAGAACCCCTGCTGATCAACACCAACCTGTCGGCCACCGAACGTCGCGAGAAAGTCCAGGCGATGATGAAGCAGGTGGGCTTGCGTCCCGAGCACTACCAGCGTTATCCACACATGTTCTCCGGCGGGCAGCGCCAGCGGATCGCCCTGGCCCGGGCGATGATGCTGCAACCGAAAGTGCTGGTGGCGGACGAGCCGACCTCGGCGCTGGACGTGTCGATCCAGGCGCAGGTGCTCAACCTGTTCATGGACCTGCAGCAAGAGTTCAACACCGCCTACGTGTTCATCTCCCACAACCTGGCGGTGGTGCGTCACGTCGCCGACCACGTGATGGTGATGTACCTCGGTCGCCCGGTGGAAATGGGGCCCAAGGAAGACATCTACACCCGTCCCCTGCACCCGTACACCCAGGCGCTGTTGTCGGCCACTCCGACCATCCACCCGGATCCGGACAAACCGAAAATCAAGATCGTCGGCGAGCTGCCCAACCCGCTGAACCCACCAGCCGGCTGCGCCTTCCACAAGCGCTGCCCGTACGCCACCGAGCGCTGCAGCACTGAAGAGCCGGCCCTGCGCCTGCTCGACGGCCGCCAGGTGGCTTGCCACTATGCCGAGCAATTCCTCGACGGCGCGGCGTAAAACTGTAGGAGCACGCTGGCTCCAACTCAATAAGCCCTTCTCTTTCGATTGCCCACCAATCGATGCAGGAGGGCTTTTTTGTCTGTCGAAAATACTTAGTTACCGCACATCGGCCCATGAAATCGCATTTCATCCCGTTGACGCAGGCCAGAGGGGTCTGCATGACAACAGGATGTTGATATGACAGACACTCCAGCAACACCGAAAATAGCCTCCGACACATTGGCCCAGGCGGTGTACCAGGAGTTCAAGGATCGTCCGATAGTGATAGCGGCGGTGTTGAAACAATTCAGCATGGCACTGAACAATAGATATCCCGAACTGCACATCGACGTGCTCACGACCACTCTCAATACGCCCAATTGGGTCAGCGAAAAAGTCATTGTTCTCCAGGAGGACGGCGAAAATACTCGCCCTGTCGAGCGCCAGGACATTCGAGTCGATGGCTATACCACAACGCCGCTGTTCGAGGTGATGATCCACAGCATTACCGCCAAGGCACAGTTGTATTACACCCGCGAGCACTTCCTGAGTGATGCACAGAACAAGCGCATGGCCGTCGAGATGCGCGAAGTCGAAGACCTTCTGCGCCGACTGCCCAAGGTCATGGTTGCGGCACTGCAGCAAGCCTTGACCGACTACTGGAATGAGCCGGCAGTCGAGGGCACCAGCCGCTGGCAATGGCTCAGCGATGTACTCAGAACCGCGCTATTGGTCAGCATGGCACCCTCGGGCAGCGGCTCCTTTCTGGATCAAGAGCAGAGCGACACACTCTTGCAAGTCATCTATTGCGCCACTAAATCGCAGCGAATTGCGCAATATGGAGAGGACTGCGCCCAAGCCTTTCTCATTGATTACCACGCCCGAAGCGGACGCACCTCCCGCGCAACTCTGTCTTATGAGGTATTGGTAACGCGCAAGATCAACGGTCGCGACCTCGTAGTCAGCTTTCATCCTGACGGAGCAATCGAGGCCTATGACTCGATGCAAGCCTTCGCGGACGCAAAAGCGGACAAATCGTCTCGCACGCTGGAGTTCACTGCATTGGAGCTGCAGCCCTATGAATCGATCGGTGATGTCTTTGTCACTCAGGCCCAGGCTCTGCTTAATAATCAGCTTGAGAGTCTAGGTGCTATCGGACCATTCGCAGGACAGGATCTGAAGGCGCTGGAAGACCGCTACGCCCGCCTGACGGACCTGACTCCCTATTTGCGAAAGCTCAACCCCGGTTCTTATGAACAAAGGATTTATGGCGAAGTCAGCACTCACCTGCCCGAATGGACGACGCTTGCGAACGCAGCCCAAACCCAGGAATACAGCCGCTATATGTTTCGGCTGGCGGTTCTTCAGCAAGCGACTAAAGGCCAGGCATATAACGATGGGTTGAGCACAGCCAAAGAATTCGCCAGAACAGCTCTGGAGGAGGGAATGTTTGCCTATGGCGAGGTGGTCGATCCGGACCTGATCGAGGTCACCCAATACCGTAATGAGGATGGCCTGCTGGTGATCCTGGGACCTGGGCTCGGACGGCTGACCGCTGAAGCCGACAGCCTGACTCATCGAGCATTGAGTAACCTCGCCGGACTGCCCTTCCTGGCCTCTGAGTTCAAGCATAAAAACGGCTTGCCTGTGCCAGCCTGGATGACCCTCGATGCATTCCGGGAGCTGATCAGCAACGCGGACATCGGTAAAAACTACCCGGCGCACATCAAAAGACTGCTGCTCGACGATCCGGTACAGAGGGCCAAGCGCGAAAATCTCTTCACCCATCAGTTGCGCATTCAACTGCCGATGCTGGCACTCGAGAACATGATCAGGGAACGCTCGGGGTTTACAGACGCCGGCTATCGTTGTGTGGCGGCAATCATGGATCGCGAGCCCCAAGCCAGACGCGTCGCTGGGCAAGATATGGTGATCAGGCACTTGGCGTTCAAAACCAATGTGTCGAATCAGGTACAGGTGGTTTCCAATATGTTTGTGTTCGGGCCGGTAGACGTAACGGTCGGCCCGCACATTCTGTACAGGCCTCTTTACCTTGAACAACTGATTGAGTTTGCTTCTCTCGGTGCCTTGATGGCTGAGATCGTGAGCGATAACCCTCGGCCAACGTCTGAGCTTCCTCCGGGTAGACAGCCTGATCCGTCGCTGCAAAAAAGCGTCCTGGACTGGTTGGCGCCTGATGACCGGAAAATCTACGACAATGGCGGATTTCTCGAGCCTCATCCGGTGGGCGTCATACTCGATGAGGACCTGCTCCCATCGACACCCGCCGAGCTGGACAAACAAGTGCTGGGCGGTGATCCGCTGACTCAGTTGTACGAAGCGAACGCCAGGGTCCTGGCAGACCTGGCCGATGAGCAAACGCTGTCAAATGCCGAGTACCGGTGGAACACGCTTAAAGAGATGGGACTGATCATCTTCAATAGCGTGCTTAACGCGGTATTGCCATTTGTCAGCGGGCCCGCAGCAGCCGTTGGCTGGTTGTTCGTCCTGGAGACTGCTGTTTTACAAGCCTTGCAGTCACTGGCTGATGGCGACAGCGAACCGCTGCAGGATTTGTCGTTCAACGTGTTGATCAATCTGGCGATGGCCTTGTTGGTCCATCGTCTTGCACCCGGTTTCGGCGCGCCGATCAAACCCTTCGCGCCCCATGCTGTCGTGTCCAAGCCGAGTGCTGTCGAGGTCACCGCGCAGCTGAAGCCGCCTATCGGGCCAGGTGCGGCCAGCGCCCTTACCGACACTGCCCTGGATTTTTCCACGCCGATTTCCGGCAACTCACGGCTACTGCTTGAGCGATTTATCAGTACCCGCCAGGTGGGCGTGGGGCCGGTTATTACCGCGCCGGTGCCAAAAGGGATAGAGGTTGTCGATGGACGTTGGTATGCAAAAGTACCAGGCCGTCTCAGTGGTCACGGTTGGGTACGTGTGTCTCCTGCTCAGGGCGAGAACGTCGTGGTGCTCGACCTTGGAATGTCGGTCAATGGGCTGGAGTTGAAAAACAATGGTCAGGGTCTTTGGGATATCGCACCGGAGTTTCGTGTCCGTGGCGGGGGGCCGGGAACAAGCCGGTATCTGTCCGATGTATTCGCAGATCCGGAACTACGAGCGCGACGGGCGGATTGTTCGATAAAAGTCAGAAGGCTGAAAGATCGCATATCCGAGTTGGGTACAGACAGAAGGCAAGCAGGAGAACACGCGCGGGAGGCCTATGAAAAGGCGCGCCTTGTAGCCGGGGATATCACCCGCAACGCTGTACCCCATGAGTTGCCTGTCGGCCCTGAGCGTAGTCGGCTCGAAAAGAAATTGGAGGCGCTCAAGCTGAACCTGCGCAAAGCGGATATCGAGTACAAGAAGAAAGGCAGGCTATTCATCGATGGTTATTTGAATCAGATCAAACTACTTGAGGAAATTGCAACACTTGTTGAAAAAGATAAACATTACAATCGTGATGAGATGCTTATAAACCTGCAAAAAATCGTTAGCGGTTACGCCGTTATCGATGATGAGTTGCTCGGCTTGTCGGGGATATGGTCAGAGTTGGGGACATCTCAGAAAGAGATATTTCCTCTGGATTTTGAGCTCAGAACAGTCAACACCGATGTGCCTTACAGCGCATTACTGGATATCAGGAAGCGAATACTCAGCGGATATTCCGAACGGATCAAAGTCAGTGCCAGGTACGAGCAGTCAATGGCAGAGCTGGTAGCACTGGATGAGAGTACGAAAAAGGGCCTTTTACAACGAGCTGGCTATTTGTCCGAAACCACTCTTTTGCTAAAAAACAACTTTGAGAGACGCACGAAGACGACCGCGTGGTTGATTGCTACTGAATTGTTGAGCCTGCGAGGCGTGCTGGCGGGGGATTCAGCGCTGGAACCCAGCCTCGTTGAGGTGGCGGCCCTGGAAGGACTGGGTAAAGCGAAATTGGGAGAAGTGACAACTAACGTATTGAAATTGGACTCGACCCAGGGCTTTGAACCAAGACAACGTATCGACCTGCTTCAAGAGGCTATCGATGTTTACAATGACTCTGAAGTGATGGCTGGCTATCTTAGAAAAACTGACAATCGACAAAGTTATGTACCTCAAGTGTTTCTCCAAAAATTTCTAGATGCCTTGAAGCGTCTACGGGATATGGCTGAAACAGAACTCTCCGAGTCTATCCGTGAAGACGTGCAGGATGAATCTGCCCCGGTAGAAACCGAACAACCTGAAGGGGAGACACCGAAAAAAACCAGAAAGAGGATAAAACGCCCCAATGAGCGCCTGATCAAGACAGCGCAAGGCTACCGAATGGGCGACGCTCAGGAGATAACCGCGGATGAACCGGACGAAACAGTGGTGGTAAAGAACCTCGAAACCGGAGAGGACATTATTTACTACAGGCACGAGAATGAAGACCTTTACCAGCAGCGAGTTGTCGAGCAGCCAGAAAAACCGCCAGTACCGAGGACCATTGCCGGCCTGCGCACGCTGATAAATACAGGCGAGAAGCTGGTCGATGGCGTCACTAAACTGATCAGCAATTATAAAAAAGACGCTTATTTGTACCGTGAGCCAGCCAGTCTTGAGAACAGGTTCCTGATTCAAGCAAGAAAACTTGATGCAATGGCTGCGGATATCGAGCAAAAGATTCAAGGCGTCACAGGTGCCGATTGGGGGGCGGCGGTTAAAGTGCTTCAGGGCCTGAGGACTGCAAGCGCAAATCTGGTCAAAGTAGGAAAACAGCTGCGCGTCAATTTAACCAAGGCACTGCCGCCCAATGCTGGAAGTTTCGAGTATCTGCTAGGGGAGCACGAGGTACATGTCGGAAACTCGTCCTGGACCGATAAATCCACGCCGACTCAGGTCGAGTTCCTGCTTGAGTACGAAGTGCTCGACAGCACGGCGCGAGGTGCAGACAAGATTTTGTGGTATGCGCACTTTCACTGCTCGGCCAAATCGGTGCTGCGCGTGTCGGAGGCACACTTGAAGCTGAAACGCTTAAGGTACATGACGGTCAAGGATCAATTGAAAAATCCTGAGATCGGACCGGGAAAAGTTGTTTATCCGGGCACGATGAAAACGGATTTTTCGACGAGATATTTCTTCGATGCCCACCCTCCCAAGCCATAAGCCGGCGGGCGGGTCCTCAACAACGAGCAACTTCGGTTGCCACGGACGATTCATTCAACAGGATGTTGAAAATGCCCAGTAATCAAGCACTACCCCATAACACGATGCCCTTCGAGGCGCTGGCGCAAGCGGTGCTCGTCAGGTTCCACAATCGACCGACATTAGTCTCGGTTGCCCGGGATCTGTTCAGCGAGGCACTGAAGAGTGAGTACCCGGCGCTGGATATCGACCCTTCCCAGGTCAGCCTGAATACTCCCAACTGGATAACCGACCACGAAGGTCGGCGTATCGATGGTTATCAGCGTAAACCCCTGCTGGAGGTCGTGACCCAAAGCATCACCGGCATGCCACGCTGGGAGGAGCCCGATAAGCATTACCTGAGCATCCGCATCAATCACCGGTTATCTGTCGATATGCACCGGATCGAGGCGCTTTTGCAGGTCTTGCCAGAAGCAATTATTCCTGCGCTGCAACAGGCGTTGGCGAAATACTGGAGTGACGCGGTCTTGCATAGCGACACTCGCGGGCGCTGGCTTGGCAATGTGATCAAGCTCGCCTTGTTGACCCGTGCAACGGAGAACGGGGCGTCGGTCCGCCTGGACGTCGATCAAACCGATACGCTGATGCAGGTAATCAATTGCCCGGTCAAGGATGACCGCAGCATGATGTATGGCCCGCAGTGCGCGCGCGCCTACCTCGTGGGCTACAACCTGCAAACCGCCGATACCCGCGTTGTATCGTTATCCGCGCAGATACTGGTGACACGCAGGGTCAATGACCGTGAGATCGCCCTGTTGTTTGGCCCGTCGGGGGCTTTCAAGGCGTTTGCCTCACTGAAGGATTTTGCCGACCAGGAAGGTTCCAGGCTGGGCAACCGGTTGCTGATCGACGCAGCGGATGTACAGCCTTATGAAACAATGGGTAATGTCTTCATTACCCAGGCTCAGGCAATTCTCGACAACCAGCTGACAGGCCTTGAATCCCTGGAGCCTTTGGCCGGACGGGATCTGGCAGCCCTGGTTAATCGTTATGAACAGTTGACTGACCTGGCACCCTTGATCATCGATCGAAGCCCCGGAGGGGATCAACAAGCCCGATTCATCGAGGTTCGGGACACACTCGAGGATTGGTTGAAACGCGCGAGCGATGAAGATGCCCAGCAATACAGTCGTTATGTGTTCGACCTGGCGATGTATCAGTTGCAGAACGACGGCAAAGCCTACAACCACGATATTCCCTCGGTGCAAGCTTTTGCCCGCCAAGTTCTGCATCAAGCCTTGATCGCAGAAGCTGCCAGGCAGGGGAAGGCGGATGAAGCCGGGAGCCTTGACCCGGACCGGATCATGGTCTCGCAGTACCGAAGCAACAGGACGCCTTTTGAGGTTATCGAGGGGGATATTCATACCCAGGACTACTCGAGCGAAACCTCGAGCCTGACCCAGCGAGCACTGAAGAATGTCCTCGGGTTACCCTTCATTCTGACCACCATCAAGTACCAGGACGAATCTGCGGTACCGTCCTGGATGACACCCGAATATCTGGGGCGGCTGATCAGCGAGGTGGATGTTGGCAAGGTCTACCCCGAGCGGGTAAAACGCGATCTGCTCGATGACCCGTCGCAACGCGCCGTGCGCGAGAGACGCTACGCACAGCTGTTGCGAATCCAGTTGCCGATGCAGGCGCTCAAGCTGAAGATCAAGGGCGAGTCCGGATTTTCACAGCAAGGTTATCGTTATGTCGCGGCCCTCATGAATCCCGAGCAGGCTGGGCGCTATGTCGACGGGCAGGAAATCGTGCTAGGCCCACTGTCGTTCGAGCCTGATCTCGAGCAGGCCCATTCGGAGGTGGAACACGCGTTCTGGAAGCCATCGGGTGAAGTGCGCAATATGTTCTTGATCGGCCCCATGCCCGGCGTCCTGCAAGCACCGATTGTGCTGTACCGTCCCTTCTATGAAGAGCCGTTGATCGAGTTCCCCTCTCGAGAAGCTTTTATGGAAGAACTGCGCAGCAACACCCCGCGAGGTCAATCGATCGCGCAGCCGGACGGCACCCAGAAACAATCATCCTTGCGTGAAAGTGTTCTGGACTGGCTCGAACCTGATGCGCGGATGACCTACATCAGCAACGGTTTCAATAATCTGGCCGCTCGCTACGAGATCGACTTCCTGTTCTTTTTGAAAGGGACGAGTCTGTGGCATCGCAAGACGGGTCATCCGCTACTCTCGAAGACTGAGTTTGAAGGGGATCCTCTGACTCGCTTATATGAAGACGATGCCAAAATCGTACTGCGCACAGCGGAGGAAAAAACCGTATCCGGGGACGAATTCCGATGGGAGCGGTTCAATGCGACCCGCTTTGCGATCGCCAATGCCGTTCTCCCGCTCGTAGAGGGGCCCTGGGCAGTGGTCGGTGGGTTGATGATCCTGGCGCAAAGTGTGAAGGACATCCTCGAAGCCGAAAAACGCGGCGATCACGCACCGGCACAGGCGCTGTTGGTTCCGCTCTTGATCAACCTGGGGGCGGTATTGCTGACCCATGGGCTGAACACATTCAGTTCGAGGCTGATCAGTCGGCTCGATGACTGGCCCGGGATCCCTGCGATCGTTCCCAGGGCTCGCCCCGGAGCTCGTGGAACCGGTGAGGTGAGCGCTCGGCTAATGGGTGCAGCGGATGGCGCTCGATTCCTGGAAAGAGCCGAAACGGTGGTGGACTTCTCCACCTCGATGTCCGGTGATGCACAGGCGTTGCTGGAGCGTTTGGTCAAAAACACCCTGCATGACCAGGGGCCTGTGCAGGCCACGCCGTTGAAAGGCATCCGAGTGGTGGGAGGTCGTTGGTTTGCCCGAGTTCCTGCTCGTATCCGTGGGCTAGGCTGGGCTGAGGTTGCTCCAGCCGCAGGTGAAAACGTGTTTATTCTGGACAGCCAGGGCAAGCCGATTCCCTGGCTGCAACTCAGAAACAACAGCGGCAGCCTCTGGGAAGTTGCGCCGCAATTCCGGGTGCGTGGTGGCGGGCCGAAAAAGACTTTGGCGCAAATACAGAAGGAAAAAGAGGCGAGCAAAGCAGCGGCCACAAAGGCCAGGGATGATCGAATGATGGAGTTGTCAGCCAGGTCGCAGGCACTGGATCAAAAAAGATCGACCTACCAGAGTCTCATTGATGCGGCCCTTGTTAGCCGAAAACCGGTGACCAACGCAATCGGCGAGCTGCTGGAGAAAATTCACAACACGACGGATGCACAGCGTACAACGCTAGTCAGCCTCTTGCAGAAGGTGCAACAACCTCGGCAATACGCAGCTGACATGGCCGTCGAGAAAGCGGTATTGGACTATGTGCAACTTCAGCAGGAACGGCTGGCGGTTGGGCGCGAAGTCATCGATCTGAATAAACAAGCCCTGGATATGTACAGACAGGACATCTTTGTCAATCTGAAGGAACGGGCAATTACTCAGACGGATATCTACTACAAATTCCAGGGTCTGCTGGTGGACAACTCCATATCGGGCCTTGCGGGAGTGGAGTTGTTTCCTTCTGCTGATTTTGAACAGGGGGCTAATGGGTGGCTCCACCTGGAAGCCTTTGTCAAGGAACAGCGTCGACTCTCGGAGGGGCAAGCGCGTCTCATTGAGGCATCCAGCGCGCTGGAATCGACTTTGGATGAGCTTCAAGAATTCAATCGCACCGAAGGAAAAGCGCTACGTAGTGAACTGACCGCTGATCTACCCACTTCAAACGATTGGCGACTCAAAGAGTTGGAATGCCTGAAACGCGCCCTCAGTGCACGTGCGGCAGTAACCGACACGATCTTTCAAAGTACCGCCAAGCGAGTGCTAGAGGCCACAAGGGTCAGTGAAGCGGCAAATTCTCACTGGGAAGTGCTACAACATAACGGCTATACGGCTTTCGAGCGGGTCGAAGTACTCGACAGTGCGTTAAGGCAATATGACCTCGCCGCAGCAATGGCCAGGCTACTGGAAAGTGCCGAAAGTCCGCCTGTTCCACAAGATTTCCTTAAACGTTTCCTGAACCGACTGAGCGAACTCAGGGCCAGTGCCCAAGAGGCGTTGAGCGCGCAGATCCTCGACGAGGACCTGCCTCAGGCCCAGGCATTGCCTGAAGCGCCGCGTAAAAAACCGGTCGTCAGGCCGGCTAGAAAACCGACCAAGAGGGTGTTCAAAAGCCGTGACCAACAGACGCTGGTTGGCGATTTTTCTCTGCAGCAAAAAGGCGAACCGCAGAAAATCAGTATGAGCGACCCAGTGGACGACAAGCCGATTCACTATTACCAACCTGAGGGTCAAGAGGGTTGGCAAGTGTTGCTCGAAGAGCCGGCCGCACCCGTGAAATCCAACCCCGGATTACTGAACCGTCTAACGGCCAAGGGCAAGCGCCAGCTCGACGAGGTGGATGCCTTTATTGATTGGGTGAAAAAACCAACGAACAGCGCACCAGAGCCGATCAGTCTGCAAGAAATGCTGGAGAACCGAGCCAAAGAGTTGGAGAAAACCGCCAGTCAGATCAGTCAAGGCCTGGCGGCACTCAGCGAGCCGGAGCGAAAACCGGCGACCGTCGAGTTGCAGACCCGCTTGGGTCAGCAAAGCGCCAGGTTGACAAAGGAGGCCAGGTTGCTGCGAATCAAAGTGTCCAGGGAGCTGCCTCCGAGTCCCGGGCGCTTTCAGTTTCTGCTGGAGCAGAAGGAAATCAGTCTGGCAGAGCCGGTCTGGACTGACAAAAGCACGGCCAAAGAAACGGACTTTTTGCTGGAATACGCGATACTCGATCAGAAACAAATCAACGCGGCGGGGGAGAGCGAGGTGTTGTGGTACGCACACTTTCATTGCCCGGCCAAAAGTACCCGGTTCATCAATAAAGGGCACTTGAAGCTCAAGGCATTGAGATATAAAACCTACCAGGACCAGTTGAACGAGGCGCGCAACGGTGAGCAGGTTCGGGCCATCAAGGCCGGGGACATCAGCCAGAAGTTTGCCGGTCAGTACTTCTTCAAAAATGCCGATTAACGGTGGAACCACTGATCAATCCAGGGGATTGTCCATGGGTACCAAGCCTGAGCCCGGACGCTCAGACAAGCAGCGCAATTGATCGACGGCGCTGTGGGAGCGAGCTTGCTCGCTCCCACAAAAGCTTTACGTCTGGCTGTCGCCTTCATCGGAGTCATCAGAGTCCGGCTCATCGGTGGTCGAGTCGTCATCGTTGTCGGCGCCACCCTGCCCCTTGTCGCCCGGCTCCGATTCGGACTTGGCGATCATCAGCTCACCATGGGTCCCCTGCCCGCTCGACGCCTGGGTTTCGTGATCCTCACACTCGGCCCGGACCGCCGAACTGCCGAGGGCCAGCATCACCAAAACCTTCAACAGCAACACAATGCGTAGCAACCTGTTCATAGCCGAATCCATCCTTTCGTAGAGTGCCTGTCTGGCGCTGATTGAAATCTAGTTGCGATCAGGCCGGTTCTCCAGATAGGACGCTAACGACTGGGCGGAAATGCCCTGAATGTAGAGACTGGTTGGCAATAAATGTTATGCCGAAAAGATCAAAAGATTTTAAAAAAAAGGCGAAGCCGTGAAGCTTCGCCTTTGCTCTAGCGCTTAGTGATGCTCGCGCGTCGCACGGAATTTCACATCCGGCCAGCGTTCTTCCATCAGCGCCAGGTTGACCCGCGTAGGCGCCAGGTAGGTCAGGTGGCCGCCGCCGTCCAGTGCCAGGTTTTCCACGGCCTTGTTGGAGAATTCCTCGAGCTTTTTCTTGTCGCTGCATTCGATCCAGCGCGCGGAATAAACGGTGATCGGCTCGTAGGAGCACTCGACCTTGTATTCCTCTTTCAAGCGACTGGCGACCACGTCGAACTGCAGCACGCCGACGGCGCCGAGGATGATGTCGTTGCTGCGCTCGGGGAAGAACACCTGCGTCGCGCCTTCTTCGGCGAGCTGTTGCAGGCCCTGGCGCAGTTGCTTGGATTTCAGCGGGTCCTTCAGGCGTACGCGGCGGAACAGTTCCGGGGCGAAGTGCGGGATGCCGGTGAAACCCAGGACTTCGCCTTCGCTGAAGGTGTCGCCGATCTGGATGGTGCCGTGGTTGTGCAGGCCGATGATGTCGCCGGCAAACGCTTCTTCCAGCTGCTCTCGCTCGGAGGAGAAGAAAGTCAGCGCATCGCCGATGCGCACGTCCTTGCCGGTGCGCACGTGGCGCATCTTCATGCCTTTTTCGTACTTGCCGGAACAGATGCGCATGAAGGCGATACGGTCGCGGTGTTTCGGGTCCATGTTTGCCTGGATCTTGAAGATGAAGCCCGAGAACTTCTCTTCCACCGGCTCCACGGTGCGCTCGTTGGCCACCCGTGCCAGCGGGCGCGGCGCCCAGTCAACGACGGCGTCGAGCACGTGGTCGACACCGAAGTTGCCCAGTGCGGTACCGAAGAACACCGGGGTTAGTTGACCATCGAGGAATTCCTGCTGGTTGAACTCGTGGCAGGCACCCTGCACCAGTTCCAGCTGCTCGATGAAACGCTCGTACTCGTCACCCAGGTGGGCGCGGGCTTCATCGGAGTCGAGCTTCTCGATGATCTTGGTTTCGGTGCGCTCGTGGCCGTGACCGGCGGTGTAGACGATGATGTAGTCGTCGGCCAGGTGGTAAACGCCTTTGAAGTCGCGGTAGCAGCCGATCGGCCAGGTGATCGGCGCAGCCTTGATCTTGAGGACCGCTTCGATTTCGTCGAGCAGTTCGATCGGGTCGCGGATGTCACGGTCGAGTTTGTTGATGAAGCTGACGATCGGCGTATCACGCAGGCGGCAGACGTCCATCAGCGCGATGGTCCGTGGCTCTACACCCTTACCGCCGTCGAGCACCATCAAGGCCGAGTCCACTGCCGTCAGGGTACGGTAGGTATCTTCGGAGAAGTCTTCGTGCCCCGGGGTGTCGAGCAGGTTGATCATGTGCTCGCGATACGGGAACTGCATGACCGACGTGGTAATGGAAATACCCCGTTGTTTTTCCATTTCCATCCAGTCGGAGGTGGCATGGCGGTCGGATTTACGAGATTTCACCGTACCGGCTACTGCAATCGCCTTGCCCATCAGCAAGAGCTTCTCGGTGATGGTGGTCTTACCGGCATCGGGGTGGGAAATAATGGCGAAAGTGCGGCGTTTCGCGACTTCGGCGGCCTGTTTGGTCATGGGAAATCGCCTGGCAGGTGATTCAAAAAAGGGCGCAGATTATAGCCCAAGTTGAGTCAATAACCGAACCGTTGAGCACATCAGGGGTGGCCAAATGCTGCCGTAGATGGGAACCTTTTAAAGCACGGAGACGTCCACTCCCCCGTAACGACCACTCGTCGGGGGCCTGAAACACCCGCATTTCAGCCTGACGAGGCTGTGCTCATGGCTCGATTGCCGTGCGCTAGCACTCTGTAGGAGCGAGCTTGCTCGCGATGGACGTCAACGATAACGCTGGGTACCTGTATGTACGCGTTGTCTGGACTTTTTTCGCGAGCAAGCTCGCTCCTACAGGGGAACGCGCTCGGCAGGAGCTGCTTCTCGCGATCATTTTTTCGACAGCCAGGAATGGCGTTGCCACGCGAAAAAGTGTTCGCCGACTGAAAAAAAAGGAGTCCGCCTGTGGCTATCCACTATGGCAAAGGGCTGATAGGAGGCGCGCTGGTAATCGCCCTTCTGGCCCTGCTGGTCCACTGGATCGGCATCAACACGATCGAACACTACCGCGACGATTTGTTGTTTTACCTGCAAGCTCATCTGGTTCTCGTCCTCGCGTCCATGCTGGCCGCCCTCGTTGTGGGGATACCCGCCGGCATCTTCCTCAGCCGCCCGAGCATGGTGGGCCGCGCTGAGCGCTTCATGCAGCTCTTCAACATCGGCAACACCGTGCCGCCTCTCGCCGTACTGGCCATCGCCCTGGGCATCCTCGGCATCGGCAGCGGCCCCGCGATCTTCGCCCTGTTCCTCGCTTCACTGTTGCCGATTGTGCGCAACACCTACGAAGGCCTGAAAAACGTCCAGGGTTCGCTCAAGGAAGCGGCTGTTGGCATCGGCATGACGCCGTCCCAAGTGCTGTGGCGGGTCGAACTGCCGAACGCCGTGCCGATCATCATCGGTGGCGTGCGCGTGGCCCTGGCGATCAACGTCGGTACCGCGCCACTGGCGTTCCTGATCGGCGCCAACAGCCTGGGCAGCCTGATCTTCCCCGGCATCGCCCTGAACAACCAGCCGCAACTGCTGCTGGGCGCGGCTTGCACCGCCCTGCTGGCGTTGCTGCTCGATGGCCTGGTGACACTCGCCAGCCGTCTCTGGCTCGAACGCGGTTTGCGCCCGTCTTAAGCCTCGGCAAAGGAATCATCATGAAGACATCAAGCTTTTTACTAGGCTGCGTCCTGCTGTTCGCAGGATTTGCCCAAGCCGCGGAAAAACCTCTGATCCGCATCGGCGCCCGGGTGTTCACCGAACAGACGCTGTTGGCGGAAATCACCTCCCAGTACCTGCGCGCCAAGGGTTATGAGGTACAAGTGACCGGCGGCCTGGGCAGCAATCTGGCCCGCAGCGCCCACGAAAGCGGGCAACTGGACATGCTCTGGGAATACACCGGCGTATCACTGGTGGCCTACAACCATGTGACTGAAAAACTCGACAGCGAACAGTCCTACGCCCGGGTGAAAGAACTGGACGGAAAAAAAGGCCTGGTCTGGCTGACCCCGTCGAAATTCAGCAACACCTATGCCCTCGCCCTGCCGAAAAACGTCGCGGATAAATACCCACAGATCCACAGCATCAGCGACCTGAACAAGGTGCTGCGCGATGAAGCCAGGACCAACAATCTGGTGGCGCTGGACACCGAGTTCGCCAACCGTTCCGACGGTCTGGACGGTATGGTCAAGCTGTACGACATGAGCCTGACCCGCAAGAACATCCGCCAGATGGACGCCGGCCTGGTCTACACCGCCCTGCGCAACGGCCAGGTGTTTGCCGGCCTGGTCTACACCACCGACGGTCGCCTGAACGCTTTCAAGCTCAAGCTGCTGGAAGATGACAAGCATTACTTCCCCGACTACACCGCCGCGCCCGTGGTGCGCCAGGCCTACCTTGATGCGCATCCGCAACTGGCCGAACAACTCAAGCCGCTGGCTGAACTGTTCGACGACAACACCATGCGCGAGCTCAATGCGCGGGTCGATGTCGATCACCAAAGCCCTTCGTCCGTTGCCGCAGATTTCCTGCGCCAGCATCCAATCCAATAAGGAGGAAAAGCCATGGAATTTCTCAACGCCTTTTCCCACCTCGACTGGGCACAGGTACTGCACCTGACCGGACAACACATCACCCTGGTCGGCATCGCCGTAACCCTGGCGATCGTGGTCGGCGTGCCGCTGGGCGTGCTGATGACGCGTTTCCCGACGCTCGCCGGCCCGCTACAGGCCAGCGCCACGGTGCTGCTGACCGTCCCGTCGATCGCGCTGTTCGGCCTGCTGCTGCCGTTCTACTCCAAGTTCGGCCAGGGCCTGGGCCCGATGCCGGCCATCACCGCGGTGTTCCTGTATTCGCTGCTGCCGATCATGCGTAACACCTACCTGGCCCTGACCAACGTCGAGCCGGGCATCCGCGAAGCCGCGCGCGGCATCGGCATGACCTTCGGCCAGCGCCTGCGCATGGTCGAACTGCCGATTGCCGTACCGGTGATCCTCGCCGGTGTGCGCACCGCCGTGGTCATGAACATCGGCGTCATGACCATCGCCGCCACCATCGGCGCCGGTGGCCTCGGCGTACTCATCCTCGCTTCCATCAGCCGCAGCGACATGTCGATGCTGATCGTCGGCGCCGTGCTGGTCAGCCTCCTGGCCATCTTCGCCGACCTGCTTCTGCAATGGCTGCAACGCTCGCTGACTCCAAAAGGACTGCTCAAATGATCGAACTTCAAAACCTCAGCAAGACCTTCCAAAGCAACGGCAAAGACGTGAAAGCCGTGGACTCGGTAAGCCTGACCGTCAATGAAGGCGAAATCTGCGTGTTCCTCGGGCCATCGGGTTGCGGAAAAAGCACCACGCTGAAAATGATCAACCGACTGATCAAGCCGACCTCGGGCAAGATCCTGATCAATGGCGAAGACACCACCGGCCTCGACGAAGTGACCCTGCGCCGCAACATCGGTTACGTGATCCAGCAGATCGGCCTGTTCCCGAACATGACCATCGAAGAGAACATCGTGGTGGTGCCCAAGCTGCTCGGCTGGGACAAACAGAAATGCCACGACCGCGCCCGCGAGTTGATGAGCATGATCAAGCTGGAACCCAAGCAGTACCTGCATCGCTACCCGCGGGAACTGTCCGGCGGCCAGCAACAGCGGATCGGCGTGATTCGCGCGCTGGCCGCCGATGCACCGCTGTTGCTGATGGACGAGCCGTTCGGCGCGGTCGACCCGATCAACCGCGAGATGATCCAGAACGAGTTCTTCGAGATGCAGCGGGCGCTGAACAAGACCGTGATCATGGTCAGCCACGACATCGACGAAGCTATCAAGCTGGGCGACAAGATCGCGATTTTCCGCGCCGGCAAACTGCTGCAGATCGACCACCCGGACACCCTGCTGGCCCACCCGGCGGACGACTTCGTCAGCAACTTCGTCGGCCAGGACAGCACCCTCAAGCGCCTGCTGCTGGTCAAGGCCGAAGACGCGGCGGACAACGCGCCCTCCGTCAGCCCGCAAACCCCGGTGGCCGAAGCGCTGGAGTTGATGGACGAGCATGACCGTCGTTACGTGGTGGTCACCTGTGCCGAGAATAAAGCCTTGGGTTATGTAAGACGTCGCGACCTGCACCGTCAGGCCGGCACCTGCGAGCAGTACCTGCGCGAGTTCAACGCCACGGCCGCGTACGACGAGCACCTGCGCATCCTGCTGTCGCGGATGTACGAATTCAATCGTTCGTGGCTGCCGGTGATGGATGCGCAGCGGGTATTTCTGGGGGAAGTGACGCAGGAGTCGATTGCCGAGTACCTGAGTTCCGGCAAGTCTCGTGGTGGCAAGACCTGCATCGTTTCGCCGGCTGAGACGGCGCTGGCCTGATCAACGGTGACGCTGGACCTCGTATCCGCTCCGGCAGGATGCGCGGTCCAGCCTCATAAAAAATACAACCCTTATTACATTTCAATCTCTACAACTGTCACTTATAACAGTTACAAACAATTATTGAGTTGCCGTAGTATTTATTTGCCGTTACTAAAAAATACCTTTAAGTAACTAAAACATAACTAGCAAGGAGCATTATCATGACAAATAATTCGAGCAGTTCAGCTGAACAAAAAAACGCTAAAACCACACCGGTTGAAGTCAGAGTTGCCGGTGTCGGCAACAAATTTGTTACAAAAGGAAATAACCTGACTGCCACTACAACAGGCCAGGCCTTTAATGCAGCAGGCATTGGACTTCCGGACGCTCTCGACTGGACCGTAACCGCAGCCCCTAGCCGACAAATCGCAATAACAGGAAATCAGAATGTTACGATTACAGCAACTAACGTACAATCGAATTTCAACGTAACAGTCACTGCAAAACTTCGCAGCAATCACAACATCAATAAAACTGTTACATTCACCGTCACCGCCTTAAACCCTACCACCTAAGTAGCAGGTCCTTGTCTACACTGTAACCCGCAGAACCTAAAAAATTACTGACTGACTGCTCTGAGATTAATTCATGTGGCGGTACAAATTTTGTAGAACCACTTTTTCCGATCTTCCTTACAACTGCGAGAAAATGCAGCTTCCCAGTTTGATTCACCAAAATCGCATGACGGGCGGTTGGCTGAGCCAACCGCCCGTCATGCCATCCACTCAGCGCTGCGCCCGCGACTCCTGCCCAATCCCGGCATCTTAAAACCCTTCCAACGGGAACATCACACTGTCACGCAGGTCGGTTACATCAGTAGCTGTCAGGGACCGCACGACGGAAGCGTGCAAAATCGCGACATTTTTTGTTGATCTCAAGCCCCTCACGCCCTAAAGTTCGCGCCGAACGTCCATGCTGGAAACGATCCATCCGGCTCAAGTACTGACGACGAGACAGCAAGGCCAAGGGAAAGCAGCGCTTCCCATGGCCTTTTTGCTTTCGGCGACATGCCTTGGGAAGTAGGCGAACCAAAGTGGGGATACGGAGGACGTTCATTTGCACCCATTGATAATTTCAGTTTGCCAGTAGGAGTTCCCAGCATGTCGATCCAGGTCGAAGATTATTTCGCGCGCGAAACCTTTCAGAAAATGAAGGCGTTCGCCGACAAGCAAGAAACCCCGTTCGTGGTGATCGACACCGCGATGATCAGCCAGGCCTACGATGACCTGCGCGCCGGTTTCGAATTCGCCAAGGTCTACTACGCGGTCAAGGCCAACCCGGCCGTGGAAATCATCGACCTGCTCAAGGAGAAAGGCTCGAGCTTCGACATCGCCTCGATCTATGAGCTGGACAAAGTACTGAGCCGTGGCGTCAGCGCCGACCAGATCAGCTACGGCAACACCATCAAGAAATCCAAGGACATCCGCTACTTCTACGAGAAGGGCGTGCGCCTGTATGCCACCGACTCCGAAGCCGACCTGCGCAACATCGCCAAGGCCGCTCCGGGTTCGAAAGTCTACGTACGTATCCTGACCGAAGGCTCGACCACCGCCGACTGGCCTTTGTCGCGCAAATTCGGCTGCCAGACCGACATGGCCATGGACCTGCTGATCCTCGCCCGTGACCTGGGCCTCGTGCCGTACGGCATCTCCTTCCACGTTGGCTCGCAACAACGCGACATCAGCGTCTGGGACGCCGCGATCGCCAAGGTCAAAGTGATCTTCGAGCGCCTGAAGGAAGAAGACGGCATCGTCCTGAAGCTGATCAACATGGGCGGTGGCTTCCCGGCCAACTACATCACCCGCACCAACAGCCTGGAAACCTACGCCGAAGAAATCATTCGCTTCCTCAAGGAAGACTTCGGCGACGACCTGCCGGAAATCATCCTGGAGCCGGGCCGTTCGCTGATCGCCAACGCCGGCATCCTGGTCAGCGAAGTGGTGCTGGTTGCGCGTAAGTCGCGTACTGCGGTCGAGCGTTGGGTGTACACGGACGTGGGCAAGTTCTCCGGCCTGATCGAAACCATGGACGAAGCCATCAAGTTCCCGATCTGGACCGAAAAGAAAGGCGAGATGGAAGAAGTCGTCATTGCCGGCCCAACCTGCGACAGCGCCGACATCATGTACGAAAACTACAAGTACGGCCTGCCGCTGAACCTGGCCATTGGTGATCGCCTGTACTGGCTGTCGACCGGTGCGTACACCACCAGCTACAGCGCCGTCGAGTTCAATGGCTTCCCGCCGCTGAAGTCGTTCTACGTGTAAGTACCGCACGCAGAAATCAAAAAGCCCATGACGTGTCATGGGCTTTTTTGCGCCTGAAATTTTGTGCTTAAGAGGGCGTTTTCTACCGGTCTTCCCGCACATGCCAAAGACGCAGTATGTAAAGCGACGAGCCTTGAATTTCGTATCGCATTTCGTAATGGCCGACTAAGAGCTTTCGTACGTCTCGCGGTTCGAACTCTTCGATCCGCTCGCCAATTCGTGGATTGCTCAGCAAGGCCGTGGGTGCCTGAGTCAGGGATTGAACAGTTCGAGCCGCCGCTGGACGATTGACCACTGCAAGAAACTCAAAAAGCCGGGCAAGTTCCGATAAAGCCTTGCTCGTCCACTTCAACTCCATCAGCGCGGTACCGGCAACGGGTTTTCAGTGCTCAAGCTTTCTGCCCAAGCCTGGACAGATTGATGATCGATCACCCTTCCGGCATCTACGTCTGCCATCGCCTCGCGAGTCAGTCGGCTTCTCTCTTCCTCCAGATCGATCCAGTCGGCAAGCGCCTGTTTCATGATCCAGCCCCGTGAACGCTCCATCTTGGCGGCCATCTGATCGACTTTATCAGCGAGTTCCATGGGTACATGCGCAGTCAATACTC
The DNA here is from genome assembly GCF_054600775.1 of Pseudomonas sp. MHK4. Classification (NCBI taxonomy): domain Bacteria; kingdom Pseudomonadati; phylum Pseudomonadota; class Gammaproteobacteria; order Pseudomonadales; family Pseudomonadaceae; genus Pseudomonas; species Pseudomonas sp. MHK4. The sequence goes on from NZ_BAAIAK010000007.1 coordinate 221,939, forward strand.
TGGTTGCAGCCATGATGTCGTCTCTATTAAGTGGTTTGACGAAGAGTGATTAACTTCTAATCATAGTGATTCAAACCAACTCAACAACCCCAGGTACGCTCCGTTCATCGCTCAGTTGTATCAGCCTTTGATGATAGAGGGCGGCCAATTCGCGAATTCTCGGGTTTTGCGCGTCTAGCAACGTCTGGCTCGCCACCCGCAAAAAATTCAGATTCCCCCCGGCCAGGGCCTGGCGCAGCCATTGCAGCGCCTCGTCGATGTTTCCTTCATCCGCCAACACCGCCGCAAAACTGAACTGCCCACGAAAGTCCCCGCCCTCGGCCGAACGCCGATACCAGTCACGGGCTTCTGCCGGATCCCCCGGGCAGACCTGCCCTTCTTCCAGATAGCGCCCCAGCAGATTCATCGATTTCGCATGGCCCAGTTCAGCCGCGCGGCGATACAGATTGAGCGCCTGCAGTTGATCCTCAACCACCCCACGCCCGGTCGCCAGCAGATTGGCGTAGTTGTACATCGCCCAATCCAGTCCGGCCTTGGCTGCAATCTGATAATGCCGCGCAGCCACGAAAGCATCGGCCTCGCAACCCCAGCCATGTTCATGACAACGCCCGAGCATGTTACGCGCCATCAAATGCCCGCGCCGGGCGGCGATGTCGAACCAGCGCACGGCCAGCGGCTGATCCTGGGCGATCCCCTGCCCGTCCAGCAGAATCTGCCCGAGCAACGCTTGGGCATCGAGGACATCTTCTCGCGCCGCCAGCAAAATGGCTTGGGCGGCACGGGCCGGGCTTTCTTCGAGCATGGACTTGAGCGTATCGCCGTCGAGGACTTCCTCGCGACGCAATTGAAAACTCATACCTCGACCCAGCGACGCAACAGGTTGTGATAAGTGCCGGTCAGGCGAATCAGCGAAGGGTGATCCGGCACGTCCTCGGTCAACTGCCGGATCGCCCCGTCCATCTCGAACAACAGGGCACGCTGGCTGTCTTCTCGCACCAGGCTCTGAGTCCAGAAAAACGAGGCGTAGCGTGTACCACGGGTGACGGCGTTGACCTTGTGCAGGCTGGTGCCGGGGTACAACACCATGTCGCCAGCCGGCAGCTTCACGCGCTGGGTGCCGAAGGTGTCCTGGATTTCCAGTTCGCCGCCGTCGTAGTCCTCGGGCTCGCTGAAGAACAGCGTGGCCGAGAGGTCGGTGCGCACCCGTTCGATACTGCCCTTGGGCTGACGCACGGCGTTGTCGATGTGGAAATCGAAACTGCCGCCAGCCGTGTAACAGTTCAGCAACGGCGGAAACACTTTGTGCGGTAACGCTGCGGACATGAACTGCGGGTTCTTCCACAGCCGTTCCAGCATGGCCGCGCCGATTTCCTTGGCCAGCGGGTGACCTTCCGGCAACTGCAGGTTGTGCTTGGCCTTGGCCGATTGATAGCCGGCGGTGATCTTGCCATCGGCCCAATCGGCCTGTTGCAGAGCCTCGCGAATGCGCTGCACTTCTTCTTTTTCGAACAGGCCGGGAATGTGCAGCAGCATGGGGGCAAGCACCTGAAAGCAAAGGGGTGTCAATGGTATTGATTCTTATTGCCTGTGTAAAACCCGACAGACGAATGAAACAGCGAAAACCGTAAGGTTAAATTGTAAAGAATGTAAATTCAGTGCAAATAGTAATGTTTCGCAATTGATACGAAGACGTGTTTACCCTATATTCCGCGGCCTCAAATCCTTGGGGAGGGGAATAAAAAATGTCACGTCAGCACCCACAACTACCGGTCAGTTCACCGCGTCTGCTCGCGTCCGCAATTGGCGTGGCGATCACTGCCGGCTCTGCGGGCCAGATGGTTTTCGCCGCTGAAAAAACCGACGAGAAAGCGCCGAGCAACACCATTTCGCTAGGCGCCACCGCGATCACCGGCGAAGCCCAGGACGAGACCTCCTACAACGTCGAGAAAGCCTCCTCGCCCAAGTACACCGCGCCGCTGGTGGACACTCCGCGCTCGATCACCGTCATCCCGCAACAGGTCCTCAAGGACACCGGCGCCCTGAACATGCAGGACGCGCTGCGTACCGTTCCGGGCATCACCTTCGGTGCCGGCGAAGGCGGCAACCCCCAGGGCGACCGTCCGTTCATCCGCGGCTTCGATGCCCAGGGCGACACCTACCTGGATGGCGTGCGCGACACCGGTTCGCAGAGCCGCGAAATCTTCGCCGTTGAATCGATCGAAGTCAGCAAGGGCCCCAACTCGGCCATTGGCGGTCGCGGCGCTGCCGGCGGCAGCATCAACCTGGTGAGCAAGAAAGCGCACCTGGGCGACTCGTTCGACGGTGGCTTCACCTGGGGTTCGGACCAGACCCAGCGCTACACCATGGACGGCAACTACCAGTTCTCCGACACCGCTGCCGGTCGCCTGAACCTGATGAGCCACGAAAGCAACGTCGCCGGCCGCGAAAGCGTCGACTACGATCGCTGGGGCGTCGCGCCATCGCTGGCGTTCGGCCTGGGCACCGACACCCGTGTCAACCTTGACTACTACCACCTGGAAAGCAACGACACGCCGGACTCGGGTATTCCCTACACCATTCCGGCCGGTGGCTCGGCTGCGCGTACCAAGTCCAATCCGGACAAGCCTTACGCCGGTGGCGACAGCAGCAACTTCTACGGCCTGACCGATCGTGACTTCCGCAAGGGCCGTACCGACACCGCGACCATCGCCGTCGAGCACGACCTGAACGACGCGCTGACCGTCAAGAACACCCTGCGCCACGGCAGCAGCATGCAGGACTACATCCTGACCCAGCCGGACGACAGCAAGGGCAACGTCAACAACGGCACCGTGTGGCGTCGGGCCAACACCCGTGTCAGCAACACCGATACCACCACCAACCAGACCGACCTGTTTGGTGATGTCTACATCGCGGGCTTCAAGAACAGCTTCGACACCGGTATCGAGTTGAGCCGCGAGGAAAGCAAGAAGTCCTCGTACACCGTCAACACCGATACCACGCCTGGGACAGCCGCAGCCACCACCAACTGCAACCCGGCCCTCGTCGGCGCGCCAAGCGGCTACAACTGCACCTCGCTGTCGAACCCGAACCCGAACGATCCATGGAACGGTTCGATCAACCGCAACTACGCCGGCACCGATACCACGGGTAAAACCTACGCGCTCTACGTGTTCGACACCCTGGAGTTGTCCGAGCAGTGGCTGGTGAACATGGGCCTGCGCTACGACCATTTCGACACCGACTACAAGACCTACAACGCCGCCGGCACCACGACCTCCAAGGGCGATGATGTCAGCGAGTTCGTCACCGGTCAGTTCGGCGTGGTCTACAAACCCGCGGAAAACGGCAGCATCTATGCGTCCTACGCAACCTCCGCGACACCTCCGGGTTCCACGCTTGGCGAGGGTCAGGACGGCAACCCGCTGGGCGGCACCCCGGATCGCAACGGCAACCTGCTCAAAAGCGACATGGAGCCGGAAACCACCAAGAACTACGAAATCGGTACCAAGTGGGATCTGCTGAACGATCGTCTGTCCTTGACCGCGGATATCTTCCGCACCGAGAAAGACAACGCCCGCGTCCAGGTCGATACCACCACGTACGAAAACGCTGGCAAGACCCGCGTTCAAGGTTTCGAGTTGTCGGCCACCGGCAAGCTCACCGACAAATGGCAAGTCTTCGCCGGTTACGCCTACATGGACAGCGAGCAGGTTGACGGTGGTGATCTGCCGGCAAACAAGGCCAACGACGGCAACGAACTGCCTAACACGCCGAAAAACAGCGCCAGCCTGTGGACGACCTACCAGGTTACGCCGAAGCTGACCGTCGGTGGCGGTGCGTTCTATGTCGACGACGTGTTCGGCAGCGTGGCCAACACCACCATGGTCAACGACTATGTGCGTTACGACGCGATGGCCGCCTACAAGCTGACCAAGAACATCGACCTGCAACTGAACGTGCAGAACCTGACCGACGTCACCTACTACGACAAGGCGTTCTCCACGCACTTCGCCAACCAGGCGGCGGGCCGTACTGCGCTGCTGAGCACCAACTTCCACTTCTGATAGAAACTTGTAGGAGCGAGCTTGCTCGCGATGGTCGTCAACGAAAACGCGGCCTGTCTGGCACCCCGCGTCGCCCTCGGGTTTTTCGCGAGCAAGCTCGCTCCTACAAACAGACATTGGCGGTGGCCAGGCCCCGTTCATCCAGGTGAACGGGGCTTTTGTGTGTAAAGGGAATGTTTCTCGACAACCCACGGCATAATGCGCGCCGTGATGATTATTTTTGAACGAACAAGGCGAGCGACGTGTTGAAGAAAACCCTGTTCCAGCTGCACTGGTTTTTTGGCATCAGCGCCGGACTGGTCCTGGCCCTGATGGGCATCACCGGTGCGACGGTCTCGTTTCAGGATGAGATCCTGTACGCGCTGAACCCTTCCGTGTTGCAGGTCCAGAAGCAGGTCGCCGGCGTGCTGCCACCGGCCGACCTGGTGGAGAAGATCGAAGCGACGACACAGATGAAAGTCGCGATGCTCTCGGTTGGCATCGACAGTGACACTGCCGCCAAAGTGTTCTTCACCCCGCCAGCGGGCGAGCGTCGCGGCCCCATGCGTTACTTCGACCCCTACACCGGTGAACTGCTGGGCGATGCCACCGGCCAGGGCTTCTTCGGCCTGATGCTGCAACTGCACCGCTTCCTCGCCATGGGCGATACCGGTCGGCAGATCACCGGCGCCTGTACCCTGATCCTGGTGTTCTTCTGCCTGTCTGGCCTGTACCTGCGCTGGCCTCGCCAGTGGAAAAGCTGGCGCGCCTGGTTGACCCTCGACTGGAAGAAAAAAGGCCGCAGCTTCAACTGGGACCTGCACTCGGTTGCCGGCACCTGGTGCCTGGTGTTTTACCTCCTGGCCGCGCTGACCGGCTTGTCCTGGTCCTACGAGTGGTACCACAAGGGCCTGACCCGATTGCTCTCCGATTCGCCGCAGAACGAACGTGTGCGCGGCGGACGCGGCCCTGGGCCAAGCGGTCCGGCGCCGACGGCCGATTACTCGGCGATGTGGAGCAGCATCTACAGCGCCGCCGGGCCCGACCTGAGCTTCTACAACACCCGCATGCCGCCTGTGGCCGGGCAACCGGCGACCGTTTTCTACCTGTTGAAAGACTCGCCCCACGACCGTGCGCTGAACCAGATCACCCTCGACCCGGCTACCGGCGCGATCAAGCGGCATGACCGCTACAGCGACAAGAGCCTCAAGGCGCAGCTGCTCACCAGCATCTACGCGCTGCACGTGGGCAGCTACTTCGGCATCGTCGGACGCATCATCCTGACGCTCACGGCCCTGAGCATGCCGCTGTTCTTCATCACCGGCTGGCTGCTGTACCTGGATCGCCGGCGCAAGAAACGCCAGATCAGGGAATCCCGCAAAGGCCTGGCCCAGCCCGCCAGCGACACCCCGGCATGGCTCATCGGTTTCGCCAGCCAGAGTGGCTTTGCCGAACAACTGGCCTGGCAGACCGCCGGCCAGTTGCAGGCGGCCGGCCTGCCAGTGAAGGTGCAACCGCTGGCGGATGTCAGCGAGCAGCAACTGCTGGGTTCGAGCAACGCGCTGTTCGTGGTCAGCACCTTCGGCGACGGCGAAGCGCCGGACAGCGCCCGCGGTTTCGAACGCAAGGTGCTGGGTCGGGCGTTGAGCCTCGACAGCCTGAACTATGCCGTGCTTGGGCTCGGCGACCGGCAGTATCAACATTTCTGCGGGTTCGCCCACCGCCTGCACAACTGGCTGGGCGAACATGGCGGCAAGACCCTGTTCGCGCCGGTGGAAGTCGACAGCGGCGACCCCTATGCCCTGCGTCACTGGCAGCAGCAACTCGGCCAGTTGACCGGCCAGGCGCCGATCGACACCTGGCAGGCACCGCGGTACGACAACTGGACCCTGACCCGTCGCGAACTGCTCAACCCGGACAGCAGCGGTGCCCCGGTGTACTTGCTTGGCCTGGCCGCCCCCACCACCAGCAGTTGGCTGGCCGGTGACCTGGTGGAAGTGCTGCCACGCAATTGCCCTTGGGCTATCGAGCACTTCCTCGACGGCCTGGGGATCGACGGCCGCGCCACGATTGAACTCGATGGCTTGTCGCAAACCCTGGAGCAGGCCCTCGCCGGTCGCCAGCTGCCCGAGAACCGCACGCATCTGGTCGGCTTGCATGCCCAGGCGCTGGTGTCTGCACTGGTGCCCTTGGCGATGCGCGAGTACTCCATCGCCTCGATTGCCGCGGACGGCGCCCTGGAATTGATCGTGCGCCAGGAACTGCATCCCGATGGCAGCCTTGGCGTCGGTTCCGGCTGGCTGACCGAGCACGCCCCCGTGGGCGGCAGCATCAGCCTGCGGGTGCGGCGCAACAGCGGCTTCCATCTGCCCAACGAACCGGTGCCGATGATCCTGCTGGGCAACGGCACCGGCCTCGCCGGCTTGCGCAGCCTGCTCAAGGCGCGAATTGCCGATGGGCAACAACGTCACTGGCTGTTGTTCGGCGAGCGCAACCGTGAGCACGACTACCTGTGTCGCGATGAGCTGCAAGAGTGGTTGATTGCCGGCGATCTGGAACGCCTGGACCTGGCGTTTTCCCGGGACCAGGCCGAGAAGATCTACGTGCAGGATCGCTTGCGCGAATCGGCCAATGAGCTGAAGCAATGGCTGGCGGACGGTGCCGTAATCTACATTTGCGGCAGCCTGCAGGGCATGGCCTCAGGCGTCGACCAAGTGCTCAACGATGTGCTCGGCGCTGCCGAGGTCGAGCGCCTGATCGAACAAGGCCGCTACCGCCGCGACGTCTACTGACCCCACCCGCCCTGTAGGAGCGAGCTTGCTCGCGAAAGCGGTCTGACAGGCAACACAGATGTTGAATGTCAGTCAGTCTTCGCGAGCAAGCTCGCTCCTACAGGGTTGGTTGTAACCTCTGCTCGAACACCGCCACCCCCTCCAGATCCCGCAACACCACACTCAACTCCCCGCTCTGCCCGTCGATGTTCACCTCGCCAAAAAACTGGAATCCGCCAAACGGCGACATGTTGTGCACCGGTGGCGCTTTCTCGAACACCACTTCAGGACCGAAGGTTTTATCCAGCGTATCCGGGCCGAAGCTCCCCGCATTCAGCGGCCCCGCGACAAACTCCCAGAACGGTTCGAAGTCCTGGAACGCGGCACGGTCCGGGTGATAGTGATGCGCCGCGCAATAGTGCACATCCGCCGTCAGCCAGACAAAATTGCGCACCTGCTGCGCCCGCAGGAAACCCAGCAGCTCGGCAATTTCCAGCTCCCGCCCCTGGGCGGGTCCAGGGTCGCCGTTAGCCACCGCTTCCCAGCGCGTCACGCCGGGGCTGACCTGGCCATCCGGTGCGCCAAGGCCTATCGACATGTCGGCGGCAATGACTTTCCATTGGGCCTTGGAGGCTTTCAACGAGGCCTTCAGCCAGTCCAGTTGTTCGCGGCCAAGAAACGGCTTGGCATCGCCCAGGTTGGCGTCATTGGCCCCGCGGTAACTGCGCATGTCGATCACGAACACATCGAGCAACGGCCCGTAATCGAGTTGCCGATAAATCCGTTTGCCGCCCTCGGCGCTCTGCCAGCGCATCGGCGCATATTCAAGCCAGGCCTGCCGCCCGCGACTGACCAGGCTGTGGATATCTTTGTCGGTGTAGCGCCCATCCGGCACTTTGCCCGGTGACCAGTTGTTCACCACCTCGTGGTCATCCCATTGCCAGATCTGCGGCACTTCGGCGTTGAAGCGGCGGACGTTCTCGTCCATCAGGTTGTAACGATAATTGCCCCGGAAATCGTCGAGGCTTTCGGCGACCTTGCTCTTCGCCTCGCTGGTGATGTTGCGCCATATCCGACCGCCCTCGATGAGGAGTTGCGCCGGTATGGGGCCATCGGCGTAGATGGTGTCGCCGCTGTGGATAAAGAAGTCCGGCAGGCGCAGGCGCATGGCTTCGTAGATGCGCATGCCGCCGATGTCCGGGTTGATGCCGAAGCCCTGGCCGGCGGTGTCGCCGCTCCAGACGAAACGAATATTGCGCCGAGACTGGGGCACACTGCGCAGGTGGCCAAACCACGGCTCGCTGGCGACGCCGCTCTGGGCGTCTTCGAATTGCACACGGTAGAAAATCGCCTGGTCGGCGGGCAACCCACTGAGTTCGACCCGCGCCGTGAAGTCGCTGCGGGCGTCTGTCAGCGCCGAGACGAATCGCCGGGGGTTGGGAAGAGGCTGCGGGTGTCCCACTCCACCACCATGCGAGCAGGGCGGTCGCAGCGGCTCCAGATGATCGCCTTATCGCCCAGCAAGTCGCCGGACTGCACGCCATCGGTGAGTTGCGGTCGAGCCTTGACCGAAGCGATCACCGCCGGTGCCAGGCCCGGCAACAGCAGCCCGGCGCCGACGGCTTGAATGACACGCCGGCGCCCAAGATCGAATTCGCTCATGGTGTTCTCCCACTGGAATGCATTCCCTGTAGGAGCTGCCGCAGGCTGCGATCTTTTGATCTACGCCTTCACCGGCTCCAACGCCAACTCCACCACCTCCGGCCGCTTGACCAGCGCATACACCACCGCCGTCAACAAACTCCCCGCAACAATCGCCAGCAGATACAGCAACGCATGGTTGATCGCATTCGGAATCGCCAACACGAACAAGCCACCGTGGGGCGCCATCAACTTGCAGCCAAAGTACATCGACAACGCACCGGTCAGCGCCCCCCCGGCAATGCTCGCCGGGATCACCCGCAGCGGGTCCTTCGCGGCAAACGGTATCGCGCCTTCGGAGATGAAGCACAGCCCCAGCACCAGCGCTGCCTTGCCCGCCTCGCGTTCAGTCTGGGCGAACTTGCGCCGGGCGATGAAGGTGGCGATGCCCAGACCGATCGGCGGCACCATGCCGGCGGCCATGGTCGCCGCCATCGGTGCATAACTCTGGGACGCCAGCAACCCGACCGAAAACGCATAGGCAGCCTTGTTGATCGGCCCGCCAAGGTCGACGCACATCATGCCGCCCAGTAGCACCCCGAGCAGAATCGCGTTGGTGGTGCCCATGCTGTCGAGAAAGTGCGTAAGCCCGGTGAGCATGCCCGCCACCGGCTTGCCGACCACGTAGATCATCACCAGGCCGGTGAACAGGCTCGCCAGCAACGGGATGATCAGGATCGGTTTCAGCGCTTCCAGGCTTTGTGGCAACCGCGCATAACGATTGATCGCCTGCGCCGCGTAACCGGCGATAAACCCGGCAATGATCCCGCCGATGAACCCGGCGCCCAGGGTGCTCGCCAGCAGGCCGCCGATCATCCCCGGCGCCAGGCCCGGGCGGTCGGCAATCGAATAGGCGATGTAGCCTGCCAGCAACGGCACCATCAGCTTGAACGCAGTCTCGCCGCCGATCTGCATCAGCGCCGCCGCCAGCGTCCCCTCCTCCTTGAATGCGGTGATGCCGAACACGAACGACAAGGCAATCATCAGACCGCCCGCCACCACCATCGGCAACATGAACGACACGCCGGTCAACAGGTGTTTGTAGACTCCGGTCTTCTCTTGCTTGGTTGGCCCCTTGGCACCCGTCGAGGCGGTTTCCTGCTTGCCTTCGGCCAGCGCTTTATTCAGCGTCGCTTCCGCCTGCTTGAGGGCAATGCCGGTGCCGCAGCGGTAAATCTTCTTGCCGGCAAAACGCTCGGTGGCGACTTCGATGTCCGCCGCCAGCAGCACCACATCGGCCTCGGCAATCGCGTCGCTGCTCAGCGGGTTGCGTGCGCCGACCGAGCCCTGGGTTTCCACCTGCAAGTCATAGCCCAGGCGTTTGGCCGCTTGCTGCAAGGCTTCGGCAGCCATGAAGGTGTGCGCGACACCGGTCGGACAGGCCGTCACGGCCACCAGTCGCGGCGCGTTCTTGACGACAGCTATCGGCTCGACCACGGCTTGAGGGGCGACATACACCTGAGCCTCTTCAGCACCACGGCGCAGCACCGCTTCGACATCCTGCAGCGCCTGGGCCGGAGTGCTCTGGAACAAACGCTTACCGACGAAACGCGACATATCCACAGGCGCGCTGGTCACCAGCAACACCCACTCGGCCGCCTCGATCGTGGCCGCCGACAGTTGCCGTTCGGGATGCGCCGCATCGCTGATCTCGACGCTGGTGCTCCAGCCCTGGCGCTGGGCCGCTGCATCGAGCAAGCGGGCACACAGCACACTGGTGACCATGCCGTTCGGGCAGGCAGTAACAATGGCTAACTTCATGACCAACCCTCTTATTGTTCTGTCAGGGGGCGCACGCGCACACCCTGTTCGAGCTGCGCCAGTTGCGCCGCATCGCTGATACCGAAACCGATCTGGGTGACCGCCATCGCGGCAATCGCCGTGGCCGTGCGCAACGTCTGCTCCGGCGTGTCGGCGTTGACCAGGCCATGCAGCATGCCGGCCAGCAGCGAATCCCCCGCCCCGACCGTGCTGGCGACACTGACCCTGGGCGGCGTGGCGTGCAGCGCCGAACCGACACTGAACCAGTTCACGCCTTCGGCGCCGTGGGAGATCACCACATGTTCGATGCCCTGGGCGTGCAGACGGCTGGCGGCCTGCGCCTGGGCCAAGACCGACACCACCTCGCCCCCGACCACTTCCGCCAGCTCCTCGGCATTGGGCTTGATCAACCAGGGGCCGGCCTTGAGCGCGGCACGCAAGGCCTCCCCACTGGTGTCGAGGGCCACCTTCAGGCCCAGGCCCTTCAAGCGCACGATCAACGCCTGCAACCACTGCGGGCTGATGCCCTGGGGCAAGCTGCCGGCCACCACGACCGCGTCATGCCCCGGCGCAATCCGCTCGAGCCGCTCGAGCAAGGCCTGCTGCGCCGTCGCGCTGACCAGCGGTCCCGGACCATTGAGGTCGGTGATGCGCCCATCGCTTTCCGCCAGTTTGATATTGCTGCGTGTCTCACCGGGAACACGGATGAAGGCATCGACAAAACCGCGTTTGGCGAACAGGGTTTCAAACGATTGCAGATTGTCTTCGCCGAGAAACCCGCTGACCGTCAGTTGATGCCCCAGGTCTGCCAGCACTTGCGCCACGTTCACCCCTTTGCCGGCGGCGTGGGTGTGCATGGCGTCACTGCGGTTGACCTGACCGGGCTCCAGGTGCGACAACTCGACCGTCAGGTCCAGCGCGGGGTTGAGGGTCAGGGTCAGAATCTTGGCCATTACAGGGCCTCCACTAATGCACGTACTTCATTTGCGCTGCCCACGATCAGGGCTTGTTGGGCCAACGTCCGGGCCTGGGCGAGACTGAGCTCGCGAATCCGCGCCTTGACCTCGGCAATGCTGCGCCCGCCGACACTGAGCTCATCCACACCCAGGCCGACCAGCACCGGCACCGCCAGCGGATCGGCCGCCAGCTCGCCGCACACGCCAACCCACTTGCCATGGGCATGGGCCGCGCGCACGGTGATGTCGATCAGTTGCAGCACCGCCGGATGCAAGCCATCCGCCTGGGCCGACAAGGTTGGGTGACCACGGTCGATGGCCAGGGTGTATTGCGTCAGGTCATTGGTGCCGACGCTGAAAAAGTCGACTTCCCTGGCCAGCACCGGCGCCAGCAGGGCCGCCGATGGCACTTCGATCATGATCCCCAGTTGCAGGTCCGCGACCGGGATTTCCAGGCGCAGGCGCTCGGTCATGTCCCGCGCCTGGCGCCACTCGTCGACGCTGCCGACCATCGGGAACATGATCCGCAGCGGGCGGTTGTCGGCGGCCCGCAGCAAGGCGCGCAACTGTGCCTCCATGATCTGGGGCCGTTGCAGGGTCAAGCGAATGCCGCGCACGCCGAGGAACGGGTTTTCTTCCTTGGCGATCGGCCAATACGGCAGCGGTTTATCGCCCCCCACATCCAGGGTGCGCACCACCAGCGGCCGACCGGCGAGGCCATCGAGCACACGGCGGTATTCGGCTTCCTGGGTCGCCTCGTCCGGCGCTTGCGGGTGGGCCATGAAAATCAGCTCGGTGCGCAGCAGACCGATGCCTTCGGCGCCCTGCTCCACCGCGCTGGTGACGCCGGCGCTTTCGCCGATGTTGGCGAACACTTCGACGGCGTGACCGTCGGTGGTCAGCGCCGGTTGATGGCGTTGTTCGGCGGCGGCCTTGAGGCGTTGTTCGCGGGTGTCGCGTTCCACGGTGGCGCGTTGCAAAGTGGCTGCATCGGCGTCGACATGCAAGCGACCGCGCTGGCCATCGATCAGCAATGGCGTACCCGGCGCCAGCAGCAACACCGCCGCGCCGGCGCCGACCAGCGCTGGAATCCCCAGGGCCCGCGCCACAATCGCACTGTGGGCGGTGGCGCCACCCCGGGCGGTGAGAATGCCGGCGACCCGGGTCGGATCAAGCCGCGCCACGTCGGACGGGCCGACTTCGTCCATCACCAGAATGTACGGCTGCTCAGGTTCACTCAGGGTTTCGACACCGCTGAGTTGTGCCAGCACTCGACGGCCGATGTCGCGCAGATCGGCGGCACGCTCGGCGAGCAAGGCATCCTGCAAGGACTCCTGTTGCCGAGCGGCGGCTTCGATCACCGACATCCACGCCGCTTCCGCGCTTTCGCCCTGCTTGAGACGGGTGTCGACCTCATCGGTCAATTCCGGGTCGTCGAGCATTTCCTGGTGGGTGATAAAAATCTCGCGGATGGCCTTGGCCTTGCTGCGATTGATCAAGCCGCCGATGTCCTGGCGCACGTGTGCCAACGCTTGCTTGAGACGCTCACGCTCAATGGCGGCGGACTCTCCGCGCAGCGGGTAATCAATGGTTTGCAGCACCTGGATATGCGCCGGGCCGATGGCGATTCCCGGGGCGGCGGCAATGGCCTGCACCAGACTGCCGGACACCGGGGCGAGCAGCACCTGGGCCACCTCGACCATTTCTTCACGGGGCTGGCTGACCGCTGGCAACGGCTCGACCTCTTCACCCAGGCCTTCTTCGATGGCGGCCAGCAGGGCGGGCAAGGCGTCGCTGGCGATGCTCGGCTCGGCAATGATTTCCAGCACCTGGCCACGACGGGCGCCGAGGCTGAGCAGTTTGCTCAAGCTCTTGACCGACACCGCACTGTCCTGGCCATCGACGATGCGGATACGAATCTCGCCGTCGAAACTTTTCGCCAGTTGCGCGAGGATTTTCGCCGGACGGGCGTGCAGGCCGTGGGCATTGGCCAGCGTTATGCGCGCGCTCGGCCAATCGGCGGGCAGTTCACCACCCAACACTTCAAGCACGGCGCGGCAACTGGTGGCGCGGCCCAACTCATGGCCGCGACCTTCAATCAGCAATGCACACAGGCGTTCGAGCAACGCTTGGTGGGCCTCGCCGAGGCTGGCGAGACAGAACAGCCCGTTCAGCGGCTGCCCGAGGTAACGCAGCGGTCTGTCCGGGGTGACGAACGCCAGGCCCGGGCGTTTTACCGTTTGTTCACTGTGCAGCCACCACAAGCCATCGCCCAGCGGCAGCGCTTCGACCTGCTGCAATACGGCGGAGAAACCGTTGCTGACGCAATCGGCCTGACGCAGCAAACGCGCACCGCGCCAGACCAGCTCTTCGAAATCCTCGGCGGCGACACCCAGGCCGATCATCTGCGCATCCAGCGCCAGTTCCTGCGGCGCCCCTTGCAACAGTTTCAACAAGGCCTCGGCGGAGCCGGCGCGGCGCAAGGCCTGGCCCAGATCGGTTTCACCAAGGGCGCGGGTCAGCAGTTGCAGCAGGCGCAGGTGTTCGTCGGACTTGGCGGCAATGCCGATCGCCAGGTAGACGATCTGCCCGTCGCCCCAGTCCACGCCTTCGGGGAATTGCATCAGGCGCACGCCTGTGGAAAACACCTGGTCGCGGGTTTCAGGCGTACCGTGGGGGATGGCAATACCTTGACCGAGAAAGGTCGAGCCCTGTGCTTCGCGCGCCTGCAAGCCGGCGAGGTAGCCCTCGTCGACCAGGCCATCGGCAACCAGGTGCCGGGCCAGCAGTTGCAGCGCGGCGGACTTATCCACAGCCGACTGGCCCATGGATATCTGCTCTATGGTGAGCTCGAGCATGCTTTCTCCTGTTGGCATCCTTGGGACGCCAGGTATTGTTTTTGAATGATTCAGCTTAGGCCTTTGTCTTTAAACAATCTTTGGTGGTTTCGCGGCAGAACCGGCCAAAGCAGCCAATAACGCAGAAAATACGCCTGCTGAAACGTTTAATCTAGAGTGATTGGCACGTTAACCGATAATGTTGCATCGTTGAAGCCCAACTTGTCGGATGCGTTGTGACCAAGGTCGCCTGCCTGAATCGGGTAGGATTGGTAAAAATGTCGAGGCAAGCTCGAGAAAACAAGGAATAGCGGGTTGAAACTCAGTGATATAGCCCAGTTGGCCGGTGTGTCCGTCACCACCGCCAGCTACGTCATCAATGGCAAGGCCGAACAGCAACGCATCAGCAGCGCCACTGTCGAGCGCGTGCGCGCGGTCGTCGAAGAACATGGCTTCACGCCTAATCCCCAGGCGGCCGGCCTGCGCAGTCGCCACACCCGGACCTTGGGCTTCATTCTGCCGGACCTGGAAAACCCCAGCTACGCGCGGATCGCCAAGCTCCTGGAACAAGGCGCCCGGGCGCGTGGCTACCAGCTGCTGATCGCCAGTTCCGACGATGCTCCCGACAGTGAACGGCAACTGCTGCAACTGTTCCGCGCCCGTCGCTGTGATGCCCTGATCGTCGCCAGTTGCCTGCCGCCGGGCGACGACAGCTATCGCCTGCTGCAAGCCAAAGGCATTCCGATCATCGCCATCGACCGGGTCATGGAGCCCGAGTATTTCTGCTCGGTGATCAGCGACGATCGCGAGGCCAGCCTACACCTGACCCAAAGCCTGCTTGATCCGCTGCCCAAACAGATCGCCTTGATCGGTGCCCGCCCCGAGTTGAGCATCAGCCAGGAACGGGCCGCCGGGTTCAAGGAGGCCCTGATCGGGTACGAAGGCGAGGTCCTGATCGAACACGGTGATTCATTCAGCCGTGAATGCGGCAAACAGTTGATGGAAGAATTGCTCCAGCGCGTAGGACATTTGCCCGAAGCCCTGGTGACGACGTCCTATGTCCTGCTCCAGGGTGTGTTCGATGCGTTGCACGACTTCCCGCTGAAAACCCGCCCGCTGCGCCTCGGCACCTTTGGTGACACCCAGTTGCTGGATTTCCTGCCGCTGCCAGTGAATGCCATGGCGCAGCAACACCAGTTGATTGCCGACAAGGCACTCGCCCTCGCCCTGGCGGCCATCGAGCAATCCGATTACCAACCCGGTGTGCAGGCCATCGCGCGGACGTTCAAACAACGTATTCGCCAGGACTGAGCCATGGACCTGATCGACACCCACACTCACCTGGACTTCCCCGACTTCGATGCGGATCGCCAGGCGCTGATGACCGAAAGCCGTGCTCTCGGAGTGCGGCAGATGGTGGTGCTGGGGGTTTATCAGGACAATTGGCAGCGTGTCTGGGAATTGGTGCAAAAAGATCCCGACCTGCATGCGGCGTTCGGTTTGCACCCAGTGTATCTGGACGATCATCGTCCCGAGCATCTCACCGAGCTGGGCGATTGGCTGACGCGATTGGCCAGCCATCGCCAGCTGTGTGCGGTGGGCGAGATCGGCCTGGACTACTTCATTGAAACCCTGGATCGCGAACGCCAGCAAGCGTTGTTCGACGCGCAACTGCAACTGGCGGTGGATTTTCACCTGCCCGCGCTGATCCATGTGCGCCGCAGTCATGCAGCCGTGATTGCCACGCTTAAACGCTTCAAGCTCAAACGCGCCGGGATCATCCATGCCTTCGCCGGCAGCCAGGAAGAAGCTCGCGAATACATCAAGCTCGGTTTCAAGCTCGGTCTCGGTGGCGCGGCGACCTGGCCCCAGGCACTGCGCATGCACCGTGTACTCGCCCAGCTGCCACTGGATTCGGTGGTGCTGGAAACCGATTCGCCAGACATGGCGCCCGCGATGTTCCCCGGCCAGCGCAACAGCCCGGCGCACTTGCCGGCGATCTGCACCGCACTGGCGGCAATCATGTCGCTCGCCCCCGAACAACTGGCGACCGCCAGCACTGCCAATGCCCGGGAATTGTTCAACTGGTAATCAGTCGACGTGGGCCTTGGCGGCCTCGAGAATCAGTGTCATGTGCTGACGCTGACGGGCAAATCGCAGGGCAACGAAGTAGACGAAAATCGCCCCCAGCGAAAAATTCAGCTGCTCCACGACGCTGAATATTCCGACCCATTCCAATACCAACACCACCAGCAACGCGGTGCAAATCGTGACCAACAGGCTTGCCTTCAACATGGCTATCGAGTCCAGGGACCTGAAGCGTTTGATTTGTTTCGGGTCGCACAGTTGCAGTTGTTTCTGACAATGAGAACAGGTGAATGCTTCGTTGATTGCGATGGCATTGAGTTGCCAGGGTTTGAGTAACAGCGTGCGCTGGCAATGCGCACAGCGACCCTGGATTCCATATGTTGCAACAGCCATAACCATGCCTCCTCCAAGCGGTCAGTGAAGTGGATACTCCTTCATTGAAGACGAAAAACCAGAGCCCGGAGGAAAACAGGAGTTTTCCTTCGGGCTCTCGGAAGAGGTACTACAGAACTTTCAGACCCGGAACGCGCTGATCAGCTGTTTGAGCTCCACTACCTGCGCCGACAGCGCGCGGCTGGCATCCTCAGTCTGGTGCGCACCTTCGGCAGTGCGTTCTCCGGCACGATTGATCTCGACAATGTTCTGGTCAATGTCGTGGGCCACGGCGGTCTGCTGCTCCACAGCCGCGGCGATCTGCTGGTTCTGGTCGACGATCATGCCGACAGCCCCAAGGATATTTTCCAGGGCCTGCTGGACTTTCTCCGACTGCCCCACCGTGCCGCTGGCCATCTCATGGCTGACACCCATCGCCTTGACCGCGGCCCCGACACCGCCGTGCAGCTTGGCGATCATCTGTTCGATTTCTTCGGTCGATTGCTGAGTGCGCTTGGCCAGCGTGCGGACTTCATCCGCGACCACCGCAAACCCGCGGCCCTGCTCACCCGCCCTGGCGGCCTCGATGGCGGCATTGAGCGCCAGCAGGTTGGTCTGTTCGGCGATGCTCTTGATGACCTCCAGCACACGGCTGATGGACTGGCTGTCGCTGGCCAGCTGGTTGATCACCTGCACTGATTGATCGATTTCGCTGGCCAGTGCAGCGATGCTGCCCTGTTGCGACTGAACCAGCCCGCGACCGTTCACCGTTTCGTCGTTGACGCTGTGGGCACTGCTGACGGCGGCGGCAGCGCTGCGCGCCACCTCCAGGGAAGTAGCCGACATCTGGTTCATCGCGGTGGCGACCTGCTCGATCTGCGAGCGTTGCCCGGCCACGGCCTGGTTGCTTTGCGCCGAGACACTCTCGACTTGCGTGGCCTGGCGCTCGACTTCGCCGACGGTCTGTCCGACACGTTCGATCAAGTCATGGATTTTTTTCACGGTGCCGTTGAACACCTCGCCTAACTCGCCCAGTTCATCACGACTGTGGGCGTTGAAGGTGACCGTCATGTCGCCGGCTGCCACCTTATCCATGACCGCGCCAAGACGCTTGAGAGTGGTGCGGGTCGAAGCGTAGAAAGCGCCGTAAAGATAAAAGATCAGCACAAACACCACCGACAGCGCCACTGCCTGCAGAATCATGTGCGTGCGATTCTGTTCCAGGCGCTGTTGCAACTGGCTACCGAGAAATTTCAAGGTGGCTTCATTGAGCTGGTAAGTCTGGCCCATCAGCGCCGAAGCCTGATCGTAAAAGGCCAGCCACGGTGCATCGAGCGTGTCGGCCATCACCACCTGCTCTTCGAACAGTTCACTGGCCTTTTTCAATGAGGCCTTGCTGCTGTCAGCCTGGCCCGCCAATGCTTCGCGTGCGGCGTTGCTGGAGCCCGTGGCGTCCTGCAGCTTCAAGCCATACTCGGCATGGAGCTTTTCGATTTGCGCGAGCAATTCATCGAAACGCGTGCTCGACGACGAATTGAGAAAACCCTGGCCCAGCGAAGCGGAGCCCAATGCACGGCCTTCGCCAAGCAGCTGCGTGATGCGCGGGGTGATGTTGGTGACGAGTTCGCTCAGTTGACGCATGTCACTTTGACTGTCGTGGCTCAGGCCAGCCTGACTGGCGATGACCTGGCCGAAGACCTGCGCATTGCCGAGCAGTTTGCCGATCAATGCACTTTTGCTTTGCAGGGATTTTTCCGTCTGCTGGGCCTTGAACGCGCTGATCATTTCATCGCGCTTGCCATCGAACAGTGCGATCTGCTCCGGATCGGTGGCCATCGCCGTCAACCCCTGCAAGCGTGCCAGGACGCCTTGTTCCAGCGTGCCGATCTGCGTCTCGACATTCCCTGCCTTGCCGGACTGGCCAAGGGCGACGTTAATCTGCACAAGATTGTTCAGGGTTTCCAGATCACGCCGTAACGCGAGGCTGCTTCCCAACAGATCCAGGCTCTGCAGCTCGACCCGGGTGCCCTGGAATTCGCGATAGGAATCACGCACCAGGTAGAAGTTGGTTACCAGCATCGGCACCAGGAACAGTACGCTGATCAGACTGAACTTCATGCCAAAACTCAGGCGGTTCATCAGCGCGACGGCGGGATAGAGCAAGCTCTTCACTGGAAGTCTCCCTTGGATTTCTTATTTTTATGGGTGAGCGCGGCGAGACAGCAGATAGCCACTATTCGGCGCTATCCCTGTATAGCGTAAATCAGGGGATTGTTTTGTAACTTAAGGTTAACGGCGCGCACAAAACTTTGTGGGAGCTGGCCTGCCGGCGATGGCGGCCTGACAGCCGACCTGATCGGGAGCCGTACGCATTACCCCTGTAGGAGCTGGCTTGCCAGCGATGAGGCCCGCAAGATCAACCCAACGCTCAAGGACGGTTGTGCCGACAAGCCGGCCCCTACGGCAACACAGTCCACAACGCAAACCCCGCATACCAGAGTACAGCCGCCCGCAGCAGCAACTCCCAGATCCGGTCGAGGTTGTGAATGCCCTCAGGCCCAACCACCGGCGCTGGAATTTCACCGGCCACCAGTCCGACCCGTTCGATCAGTTGGGCGGCACTGATGTTCCAGTTCAACAGTTCGTGCAACATCACCCGGCTGACTGCGACAAAGTTGCCGACCAGGGCAAGGCTGGCTGCCAAAAGACGCACCGGCACCCAGTCGAATGCATGGCGTAGTTGCGCGGCGCGCTCGACCACGGCCGGGTTTTGCCCGTGCTCTTCGGCCAGGGCCAGCAATCGATAGCTCAGCGCGGCGACGGGTCCCAGCAGGAAGTACCAGAAAATGATCGCGAAAAAGCTCTGGTAGGCCTCCCACAGAAGATGTCCTTCGACCCGCTCCAGCAATTGCTCGGCATTGTCGGCGCAGATGTCCAGGTCACGCTTGGCCACATGGGCCGCCGCCTGCAGGTCTTCGCGGCGCCAGGCATCGCGGAAAGGTCCGAGACCGCCCAGCAGGTCACCGCGACCCAGGCTGTAGATCACCACCAGCAAATGCACCGGCAGTGCCAATAGACCGTAGGCGACAGGGTCGAGCACCACCAGCAGCAAGCCCAGCAGCGCCACCGGAAACAACACCAGCACGGCCAGGACCAGCCACGGATGGTTCACCAGGCGCGGGCTGAGTTCAAGCTTGTGCAGCTCGCGAATCCAGCCAGCGTCGCGTTGAACCCGGTGGCGCAGGGCCGAAAATTTCTCGATCCACACCGCCAACAGCAACACCAGAAAACTCATTATCCTTCCTCTTGTGCCAGGGCTGCGCGATAGCGTGTCCAGTCGAACGCAGGCCCCGGATCGGTCTTGCGCCCGGGGGCGATGTCGCTGTGCCCGCAGATGCGTTGCGTGGTGATTGCCGGAAACGCCGACTGCAGCTGGCGGGTCAGGTTCGTTAACGAACGATATTGCGGATCGTCGAATGGCAGATCATCCGTGCCTTCGAGTTCGATGCCTACGGAAAAATCGTTACAGGTTTCCCGCCCCTCGAAACTCGAAACACCCGCATGCCAGGCGCGATCAAGGCAAGAGACAAACTGAGTGACGGTGCCGTCACGCTCGATCAGAAAATGCGCAGACACCCGCAGGTCGGCAATCCCTTCAAAGTAGGGATGCTCCGTGACATCCAGGCGGTTCTGGAAAAACTCCTGCACCTTGCCAGTCTGGAACTGCGCTGGCGGCAGGCTGATGTTGTGAATCACCAGCAGGGAAATTTCGCCTTCGGGGCGCGCATTGAAGTTGGGCGAGGGGCATACATGCACGCCCTTGCACCAACCGCTCGCGGGGTCCAGCTGCATACAGATTCCTTCAACGACGACTGTGTTGACGCCCAGTATGCCGCGATAGCCCACCGGGAGCGATCACTTGACGCGATTGAGGCGCTGCAGGTCGCTGTTAACTACCACTAGGGCGCAGTACCTGCGGGCGATTGCGCCGTCTACTCGAACAATTGAATGTGTAGGCGCTCCAGCTCGCTGAAAAACGCGCTGGTGGAAAACGGATCGAACGCCGAACTGCTCAGCCCCTCGCGCAATGATTTGAGCAACCCCGGAACCAGAGTCAACAATTGGGCACGTGCATCTGGATCGTCATGTCGCTGAACACTCCAGATCAATTGCGTCACCGTCTGCACGTCAGCGCGCCACTGTAGTGACAGATGGCCGTGTTTGAGGCAGGTCATTAACAACACGTTGCTCCAGGCGTCTTGCACGAACGTCAGTACACCTTGCGGCAATACTTTGCCCTGCAGCGCCTGATTCAATGCCTGCTCGACGCGCTGGCGGGCCAAAGCGGTCTTGACGCGACCTTCTTCGGCATCACGAATCCGCTGCTCGAACATTTCGCTGCGACGGCGTTCGTCACGGTTGAACTCAAGGGACTCAGCCTGCTGCTCGGAAAATGTCGCCGGGCCATCGACAAACTCATTCAACAAACGCTGTCCCACCGATGCCCTCACCGCGAGTATCGCAGGCTCATTGTCGTCAGCTTGCGCAACTGCCGGCCTGGCGATCGCACCGGCAGTGGTGTTATCCGTCACGTAGTGTGTCGGGGCGGGATTGAGACCAGGCAGCACACCGGTGGCGATCAAGAGTTGGTTGGCCTGGGCGTATAGCTGACCGGCACCACTGAGCACGTAGCGATCAAACAGCTGGAGGATGATCAGCTTGACCTTGATGTCGACGCCCAGGTTACGCCCTGCCTCCAGGAAGAACTCACAGAGCATCGTCGGCCCCAAAGGGTTGCGCTGCTCGGTCAGCGTCCTGGCCAACAACGTACTAAACCGGGCGGTGAGTTGGTCAAGGGCAAAGCCGTCGCGGTTCAGCACCTTGTTGACCATCGCTGCCACAGCCAGGTTACGCGCCAACCCGCCATCAGTCGGGACCGTGTCAGTGAGTTTGTATTGGGCGAGACTGACGAACGCTTCGAAGAGCTGCTCGAAAAACAACCGCTCGATGCTTTTGCGCTTCAAGCGCAGGTCGCGCATCGCCTCAAAGAACAGGTTCTGCTCGACGTCATCGAGTGCCCGGTCGGCCATTTCGAAGAGGGTTTCGTCGGCATTATCGAACAGCGCCTGCAAGCCCTGCCTGAGCTGTTGAATCGCCTTGTCGCGAACCTGCAGCGCAATGACAGGCAGGCGGGCGAGTGGCGGGGTCGTCGCCTGGTCGATAGCGACCCTGCGCAAAGGCACCACATTCCCGTCGTTGTGCATCCAGCCTCCTGAAATCCGCAACCGTCAAAGTCATGACGTCAAATCCAAGGCAAATTATCGGGTAAAGGTAGCTCTAACGCCAGCCCGGCGCGAACTGTGCAGGTCGATCACCCACGGAATCGACCAAATGCAGGCTTCAGATCGGTGGGAACAATGCGGATGCCTTGGGTTGCCCAGTAGCATAGCCCTATAATCGGAACACTTTGTTTGTGGAGTGCCTTATGCCGAATCTACGTCTCGCCGATTTGAACGCCGAAATCGAAGCCAACGTGCGCCGCGCGTTGCTCGAAGACATCGGCAGCGGCGACATCACCGCGCAGCTGATCCCGGCCGAACGCCTGGCCAAAGCCACCATCATTACCCGCGACGCTGCCGTCATCTGTGGCACTGCCTGGGTGGATACCGTGTTTCGGCAGCTGGACCCTCGGGTTGCGGTGCATTGGCAGGTTGCCGATGGCGAACGCGTCAAACCCAATCAGGTGCTGTTCCACCTCGAAGGGCCAGCCCGCTCGCTGCTGACGGGCGAACGTAGCGCGCTGAACTTCCTGCAAATGCTCTCTGGCGTCGCCACTCGCGCGCAGCAGTTGGCAGACTTCGTTGCCCAAACCCAGGTGAAACTGCTCGACACCCGCAAGACACTGCCGGGGCTGCGCCTGGCGCAGAAATACGCCGTGACCTGCGGCGGTTGCCACAACCACCGCATCGGCCTGTATGACGCCTTCCTGATCAAGGAAAACCACATCGCCGCCAGCGGAGGCATCCCCCAGGCCATAGCCGCCGCACACAAGATTGCACCGGGCAAGCCGGTAGAGGTCGAAGTGGAAAGCCTGGATGAACTCAAGGAAGCCCTGGCGGCCGGGGCCGACATCATCATGCTCGACGAACTGAGCCTGGATGACATGCGCGAAGCCGTGCGCCTGAACGACGGCAAGGCAAAGCTGGAGGCCAGCGGCGGGATCAACGAAAGCACCTTGCTGCCGATTGCCGAAACCGGGGTGGATTACATTTCGATTGGGGCGATGACCAAGGATGTGAGGGCTGTGGATTTGTCGATGCGACTGAGCCTCTGATCACGCGTCGTTGAATGAAAAACGCCGGCCTCATGAAGGCCGGCGTTTTTGTCAGACCACCAGATTGTTCATCTCGCAGTACTCTTCCCACTCGACGCCCAAGACCTCGGCAGCCTCTTTATGCAATACCAAACGGGCGGCTTCGAACTCTTCCGGGGTGGAGGTGTACTTGAGGCTCAACTCCCACGGCTGCAAACCCTGGGCCTCAGCCTCGTCCTCGAATGCCCACTGGATCTGGTCTTTCTGATCATCCGGACTCAAGTCCTTGATCTCTTCCATCAATTCTGGCGCATCCAGCACGTATTTCTTGAGCGCTTCTTCGTGCCTTGCTTCCTGGGACATCTCTTTAACGGTCATGGCGTTCTCTTTGATCGGGGGAATGGAAGATGGATCTGGATCATCAAGGATCTCTCTGACGCAAAAAAACCGCTTGAAGCCCGGCTTTTCTGGCCTTCAGAACCATTCGGGATCATCTGAAAACAACGTGTCGCTGGTGCCCGAGACAGGAATCGAACCTGCGACCTTCGCGTTACGAGTGCGCTGCTCTACCGGCTGAGCTACACGGGCGGTGGGCTAAACCTAGCACTGACCATTGAGTCAGGCAACTTCGAACACCGTTAAAATCAAAAGATTGCAGCCGGCGATCCGCTGATGTTTCTGCGCGCAAAAAAAATGCCCCGCCGTTTTCACGGCGGGGCATTGATCAGACTCGGGGAGTGATTAAACGCCCGAAGCCTTCGCTGCTGCTACGTCCTTGATGGACAGCTTGATACGGCCGCGGTTGTCCACGTCCAGTACCAGCACTTCCACTTCCTGACCTTCTTTCAGGATGTCGGTCACTTTCTCAACGCGAGCATCGCTCAGCATGGAGATGTGAACCAGACCGTCCTTGCCAGGCAGGATGTTGACGAATGCGCCGAAGTCGACGATGCGCTCAACCTTACCAACGTAGATCTTGCCGATCTCGGCTTCAGCGGTGATACCCAGGACGCGCTGACGTGCAGCCTCTGCAGCTTCCTTGGTTTCGCCAAAGATCTTGATCGAGCCGTCGTCTTCGATGTCGATCGAAGCCTTGGTCTCTTCACAGATCGCACGAATGGTCGCGCCGCCTTTACCGATGACGTCACGGATCTTGTCGGTGTCGATTTTCATCGCGATCATGGTCGGAGCGTTGGCCGACAGTTCGGTACGCGACTGGCCAATGATCTGGTTCATCTGGCCGAGGATGTTCAGGCGCGCTTCCAGGGCTTGGCCCAGAGCGATCTCCATGATCTCTTCGGTGATGCCCTTGATCTTGATGTCCATCTGCAGCGCGGTGACGCCTTTGGCGGTACCGGCTACCTTGAAGTCCATGTCGCCCAGGTGGTCTTCGTCACCCAGGATGTCGGTCAGGACGGCGAATTTCTCGCCTTCTTTAACCAGACCCATGGCGATACCGGCAACCGGCGCCTTCATCGGCACACCAGCGTCCATCAGGGCCAGGGAAGCGCCGCAAACGGAAGCCATCGAGCTCGAACCGTTGGATTCGGTGATTTCCGACACAACACGGATAGTGTACGGGAACACGTCAGCGGCAGGCAGCATGGCCGAGACCGAACGACGGGCCAGACGGCCGTGGCCGATTTCGCGACGACCAGCGCCACCCATGCGACCACACTCGCCCACCGAGAACGGAGGGAAGTTGTAGTGCAGCATGAACGGGTCTTTTTTCTCGCCTTCCAGGGTGTCCAGCAGTTGCGCGTCACGGGCGGTGCCCAGGGTCGCGACTACCAGTGCCTGGGTTTCGCCACGGGTGAACAGTGCCGAACCGTGGGTCTTTGGCAGAACACCGACTTCGATGTTCAACGGACGTACAGTCTTGGTGTCGCGACCGTCGATACGTGGCTTGCCGTTTACGATGTTTTCGCGAACGGTGCGGTATTCGATTTCGCCGAAAGCCGCTTTGACTTCGCTGGAGGAAGGCTGGCCTTCTTCACCGGACAGCTTGGCAACGACCTGGTCCTTCAACTCGCCCAGGCGAGCGTAACGGTCGGCCTTGACGGTGATGGTGTAGGCCTGGGAAATCGCTTCGCCGAACTCGGCACGGATAGCGCCCAGCAGCTCGGTGGCTTCTGGCGCAGGAGCCCAGGTCCAGGTTGGCTTGGCAGCTTCAGCGGCCAGTTCTTTAACGGCGTTGATCACAACCTGGAATTCGTCGTGAGCAAACAGTACCGCACCCAGCATCTGGTCTTCGGTCAGCTCTTTGGCTTCCGATTCAACCATCAGCACGGCGTCCGAAGTACCGGCAACGACCATGTCCAGGCTCGAAGCAGCTTGCTGCTCGTAAGTCGGGTTCAGCAGGTAGCCGGTGCTTTCGTGGAAAGCAACGCGGGCTGCGCCGATCGGGCCATCGAACGGAATGCCGGAGATCGCCAGGGCAGCCGAGGTACCGATCATCGCAGCGATGTCCGGATCGGTCTTCTTGCTGGTGGACACGACGGTGCAGACAACCTGCACTTCGTTCATGAAGCCTTCAGGGAACAGCGGACGGATCGGACGGTCGATCAGTCGGGAAGTCAGGGTTTCTTTCTCGGAAGGACGGCCTTCGCGCTTGAAGAAACCGCCAGGGATCTTACCGGCAGCGTAAGTCTTTTCCTGGTAGTGAACAGACAGAGGGAAGAAACCCTTGCCTGGATCGGCTTGCTTGGCACCAACGACGGTCACCAATACGCTGACGTCGTCGTCAACGGTGACCAATACTGCGCCGGAGGCCTGACGGGCGATACGGCCAGTCTCGAGGGTGACGGTCGACTGACCGAACTGGAACTTTTTGATTACCGGGTTCACGGTGTCCTACCTTCTTTTGTGGCTCTTGGGGAAACTGGGTTCTTGCGAAATTCTTGGGCAACGCCGGGAATCGGCCCGAAAGGTTGTCCTGGGTGTTCTCACACAGGCAAAACGGATATCCAGATAAAACTTGAGGCTGGGAGCCTGCCATGCACCGGCGCAAATCCGCTGATGCACGACAAACAACCAACCTCTAGCGCAATCGCTTATTAGCGACGCAGACCCAGGCGACCGATCAGAGCGCTGTAACGGCTCACGTCTTTGCCTTTCAGGTAGTCCAGCAGCTTACGACGCTGGTTAACCATGCGGATCAGACCACGACGGGAGTGGTGGTCTTTACCGTTGGCCTTGAAGTGACCTTGCAGTTTGTTGATGTTGGCGGTCAGCAGTGCAACTTGCACTTCTGGCGAACCAGTGTCACCAACAGCTTGCTGGTAGTCAGCTACGATTTGAGCTTTTTCTTGAACGTCGAGAGCCATGTGGCAATCCTTTTATCAGGAAACTGTTTCAAAAACAGTTTCAACAGGCCAGGGACAAATCCCTGTATCTAAAAATGAGTAGTGACCGTGCCTGCTAACAGCCACACTCGTTCGGTCATTCTGACCGAATCAGTCGACGCGGCGCGATGCGCCCGTCTTCGCTCACTTCACCGATACCGATGAAGCGACCATTGTGATCCTGTACCCGTACCATGCCGAACTTCGGGGCATCCGGGGCGCGAACCGGCTGGCCGTTGAGCCAGTAGAACGCACTCGCTTCCGAGAACTGCAACAGTGGCCAATCCAGCAGGCCGCTGTCCGATGGCATCAGGAAGCGGTCGACCGCCTCGTTGCCGCCTTCGGCATGTACCGCTTCCAGCTCTTCGAGGGTAACGGTCTGCGCCAGGGTGAAAGGCCCGGCCTGGGTACGTCGCAATTCTGCAACGTAAGCGCCACAACCGAGTTGCTCACCGATATCCTCCACCAGGGTGCGGATATAGGTGCCTTTGGTGCAATCCACCGCAAGCCGCGCAGTATCACCTTCGAAGGCCAGCAATTCCAAGCGCGTAATAGTAACAGAACGCGCTTCGCGCTCCACTACTTCACCTGCACGGGCCAGCTTGTACAAGGGCTGCCCATCACGCTTGAGGGCCGAGTACATCGGCGGTATCTGACTGATTTGCCCACGAAATTGCGGCAATACCGCTTCGACATCGGCCTGACCAACGGTTACCGGGCGCTCCTGCAAAACCTCACCCTCGGCATCGGCCGTGGTGGTGGTCTTGCCCAGCTGCGCCAGGGTTTCGTAACCCTTGTCGGAATCGAGCAGGTACTGCGAGAACTTGGTGGCCTCACCAAAGCACAGCGGCAACACGCCAGTGGCCAGCGGATCGAGACTGCCGGTGTGCCCGGCCTTCTCGGCGTTGAGCAACCAGCGGACCTTCTGCAAGGCGGCGTTGGAGGTGAACCCCAGCGGTTTGTCGAGCAGGATGATGCCACTGACGTTACGACGGATACGTTTGACCTGAGCCACCGATTACTCCTTGGTGTCTTCGGCTTGTGCCGCAACCGAGTGCTGGTTGTCTTCAGCCACTGCGCGCTCGATCAAGGCCGACAGATGCGCACCGCGCACGACGCTTTCATCGTAGTGGAAGTGCAACTGTGGAACGCTGCGCAGCTTCATCTCGCGAGCCAGCTGCATGCGCAGGAAACCGGCGGCGGAGTTGAGCACCTTGATGCTTTGCGCGATGTCTTCGTGGCTGTCCTGGCCCATCACGGTGATGAAGATCTTCGCGTGACCGACGTCACGGCTGACTTCCACAGCGGTAATGGTGACCAGGCCGACGCGCGGGTCTTTGACTTCACGACGGATCAGTTGTGCCAGCTCGCGCTGCATCTGATCGCCGATACGTTGGGTACGGCTGTATTCTTTTGCCATGTCTTGTTACCTGTTACTGCCCCACGGTGGAACCCGTGTGGTCTGAAAGCGGCAAACGCCCGGCCTGACAAAAGCCAGACCGGGCGTTGCGTTTAGAGTCCGGGCGATGCGCCGCGCAATTGCATGCGGCTGGCCATCACGGCTCTTGAAGTGCGCGAGTTAGAGGCTGCGAGCAACCTGAACCTTCTCGAAGACTTCGATCTTGTCACCGACCTTGACGTCGTTGTAGCTCTTAACGCCGATACCGCATTCCATGCCGGCACGTACTTCGGAAGCGTCATCCTTGAAGCGGCGCAGGGATTCCAGCTCGCCTTCGAAGATAACGATGTCTTCACGCAGTACACGGATTGGACGGTTACGGTGAACGACACCTTCGATCACCATGCAACCGGCGATCGCGCCAAACTTCGGCGAACGGAACACGTCACGCACTTCGGCGATGCCCAGGATGTTCTCGCGAACGTCGCTGCCGAGCATGCCGGTCAGGGCTTTCTTGACGTCTTCGATGATGTCGTAGATCACGTTGTAGTAACGCATATCCAGACCTTCCTGCTCGACGATCTTGCGCGCGCCAGCATCGGCACGCACGTTGAAGCCAAACAGTACAGCGTTGGAGGCCAGTGCCAGGTTGGCGTCGGATTCGGTGATACCACCGACACCGCCACCGACCACACGCACTTGCACTTCGTCGTTACCCAGGCCGTTCAAGGCACCGTTCAACGCTTCCAGCGAACCACGGACGTCGGATTTGAGGACGATGTTGAGCGTCTTCTTCTCTTCCTGACCCATGTTTTCGAAGATGTTTTCCAGCTTGCCGGCGTGAGCACGGGCCAGCTTGACTTCGCGGAACTTGCCTTGACGGAACAGAGCCACTTCACGGGCTTTCTTCTCGTCGGCAACCACGCTCATCTCGTCGCCAGCGTCCGGGGTACCGTCCAGGCCGAGGATCTCGACAGGGATGGCCGGACCGGCTTCCTTGATTGGCTTGCCGTTCTCGTCGAGCATGGCACGTACACGGCCGTAGTTCGAACCGACCAGGACCATGTCGCCTTGACGCAGGGTACCGTCTTGAACCAGAACGGTAGCCACCGGGCCACGGCCCTTGTCCAGGCGGGACTCAACCACGACACCACGGCCAGGAGCCGATGGGGTAGCGGTCAGTTCCAGGACTTCGGCTTGCAACAGAACGGCTTCGAGCAGTTCGTCGACGCCAGTACCCATCTTCGCCGAAACCGGTACGAACGGAGTGTCACCACCCCACTCTTCCGAGGTCACGCCGTGTACCGACAGTTCGCTACGGATGCGATCGAGGTCAGCACCTGGCTTGTCGATCTTGTTCACAGCGACAACCAGCGGAACGCCAGCAGCCTTGGCATGCTGAACAGCTTCGATGGTCTGCGGCATCACGCCGTCGTCCGCTGCAACCACCAGGATCACGATGTCGGTCGCCTTGGCACCACGGGCACGCATTGCGGTAAACGCGGCGTGACCAGGGGTGTCGAGGAACGTCACCATGCCACGGTCGGTTTCAACGTGATAAGCACCGATGTGCTGGGTGATACCGCCGGCTTCGCCAGCAGCTACCTTGGCACGACGGATGTAGTCGAGCAGGGAAGTCTTACCGTGGTCAACGTGGCCCATTACAGTCACGACTGGTGCACGGGAAACGGCCTCACCTTCAAACTTCAGGGACTCGGCCAGGGAATCTTCCAGGGCGGTGTCGCTGACCAGGGTCACTTTGTGGCCCAGCTCTTCGGCAACCAGCTGGGCAGTTTCCTGGTCCAGTACCTGGTTGATGGTCGCTGGAGTTCCCAGTTTGAACATGAACTTGATGATTTCAGCAGCCTTCACCGACATCTGCTGGGCGAGATCGCCAACAGTGATGGTTTCGCCGATCTTCACTTCGCGCACGACAGGGCCGGTTGGGCTCTGGAAACCGTGGGCGTTGCGCTTCTTCAGCTTGGCCTTGCCGCGACCACCACGACGGAAGCCATCGCTTTCTTCGTCGGTAGTACGCGGGGCAACACGTGGCGCCGGCGCCTTTTCCTTGACCGAAGCACGATGCGGAGCGTTTTTGCGCTCGCCATCGCCACTACCGCGACGGTTGCTGTCGTCGGCACGTGGTTTGTCCGGACGACGCTGCTCGTCGCGCTTGCGGGTATCGGCCGCAGGTGCCGGAGCGGCTGCCACGACCGGTGCGCTTTCGCGCACGGGCTCGGCCACCGCAGCTGGCGCTGCAACGGGTTGGGCTGGAGCGGTCGGCGCAGCTGCAGGCTGGCGACGCGCTTCTTCTTCGGCGCGACGCTTGGCTTCTTCTTCAGCCTTCTGACGTGCAGCATTTTCTACTGCGCGACGTTCATCCAGTTCACGCTTGCGCTCGGCTTCGATTTCTTCCGGGCTGCGCTGTACGAAGACTTTCTTCTTGCGTACTTCAACGCTGATGCTTTTGCTGCCAGCAACACGCAGGGTGCTGGTGGTTTTACGCTGCAGCGTAATCTTGCGTGGTTCTTCCACTTTCGCCTTGTGGCTGCTTTTCAAGTGAGTCAGCAACGATTGCTTCTCACTGTCAGTCACACTTTCTTCGGCGGCGGTGTGCGGCAGACCTGCCTCACGCATCTGCTGCAACAGGCGCTCTACCGGTGTTTTGACCTCATCGGCCAGTTGTTTCACCGTGACTTGCGTCATGCACTTCTCTCCTCAGGCCGCGCCTAATTACTCGAACCAGTGGGCTCGGGCGGCCATGATCAACTTGCCGGCACGATCATCGTCAATGCCGTCGATGTCGAGCAGGTCGTCAATAGACTGCTCGGCCAGGTCTTCGCGGGTAATTACGCCGCGCACCGCCAGTTCCATCGCCAAATCCTTGTCCATACCCTCAAGCGAGAGCAGGTCTTCGGCCGGATGGGCGTCTGCCAGCTTTTCCTCAGTAGCGATGGCTTTGGTCAACAAACGATCCTTGGCACGAGCGCGAAGCTCGTTGACGATTTCTTCGTCAAAGCCGTCGATGTTGAGCATTTCTTCCAACGGTACGTAGGCAATCTCTTCCAGGCTGGTGAAGCCTTCATCGACCAGCACCTGTGCCAGCTCTTCGTCGACTTCCAGCTCGTCGAGGAAGTTGCGCAGGATGTCGCCGGTTTCTGCTTGCTGTTTAGCCTGGATGTCCGATTCGGTCATCACGTTCAGGGTCCAGCCAGTCAACTGGCTGGCCAGACGCACGTTCTGACCACCACGACCGATGGCCTGAGCCAAATTGTCTGCGCCGACGGCGATGTCCATTGCATGGGCATCTTCGTCAACGATAATTGCCGCAACCTCAGCCGGGGACATGGCGTTGATCACGAACTGAGCCGGGTTATCGTCCCACAGGACGATGTCCACACGCTCACCGCCCAACTCGCCCGACACTGCCTGGACGCGCGAACCGCGCATACCAATGCAAGCGCCCTGCGGGTCGATGCGTTTGTCCTTGGAGCGCACGGCGATCTTGGCGCGCGAACCCGGATCACGGGACGCAGCCATTACTTCGATCAGGCCTTCGGCAATTTCCGGCACTTCGATGCGGAACAACTCGATCAGCATTTCCGGCGCGGTACGCGACAGGATCAACTGCGGGCCGCGGTTCTCGGTGCGGATTTCCTTGAGCAGCGCACGCAAGCGCACGCCAACCCGGAAAGTTTCGCGAGAAATGATGTCTTCACGGGCCAGCAACGCCTCGGCGTTGTTACCCAGGTCGACGATCACGTTGTCGCGGGTGACTTTTTTCACGGTGCCGGAGATGATTTCACCCAGGCGCTCGCGGTAAGCGTCAACAACCTGGGCGCGCTCGGCTTCGCGAACCTTCTGCACGATGACTTGCTTGGCAGTCTGTGCAGCGATACGGCCGAATTCGATGGACTCGATCTTCTCTTCGACAACGTCACCGACCTTGGCGCCAGGGTGCGTTTCAGCAACCTTGCTCGGCCAGGTTTCGATGGCCGGATCGTCCAGGTCTGCTTCTTCGACGACCGTCCAGCGACGGAAGGTTTCGTAAGCACCGGTGTGGCGGTTGATTTCCACACGCAGATCGACTTCGTCCTCGAAACGCTTTTTGGTAGCCGTGGCCAGAGCGAGCTCCAGCGCTTCAAAAATTACGTTAGCCGGTACGCCCTTTTCATTGGATACCGACTCAACAACCAGCAGTACTTCTTTGCTCATCGTACGCCTCGCCTTTCGCAAGCCATTGGATCCGCGGGATCCGCAGTATCTGGCACGCCTCAGTCAAAACTGGGAATAATGTTGGCCTTGTCGATCATATCGATCGGCAACAGGAACTCATGGTCATCTACCTGCACCACGACGTCCTGCTCTTCTACACCGCGCAGAAGGCCCTGAAAGTTGCGTCGTCCTTCAAAAGGCGAGCGCAGCTTGATCTTCACTTGTTCACCGGCAAATTTTGCAAACTGCTCAAGAGTGAACAGCGGGCGTTCCATGCCTGGCGAGGAAACTTCGAGGGTGTATTCAACGGAGATTGGATCTTCAACATCCAGCACACCGCTGATCTGACGGCTGACGATGGCACAATCGTCCACCAGCACACCGCCCTCTTTATCAATATAAACGCGCAACATCGAGTGACGACCCTGAGCCGAAAACTCGATACCCCAGCATTCATAGCCTAGGGCCACGACCACCGGGGCCAGCAAGGCCTGCAACTCTTCTAGCTTGCTCGACACCTGAACCCCCTCGTGCATGTATGTGCATGCTATGCAAAATAAAAAAATGGGCGAAACGCCCATCCTTGAAACGCCGTCGAACAGCGGCGCTGGAAGTGTCCAGCTAACAAAAAGCCCCTTAAAAGGGGCTCCTTAAACTGGTTGCGGGGGCCGGATTTGAACCGACGACCTTCGGGTTATGAGCCCGACGAGCTACCAGACTGCTCCACCCCGCGACAAAGCTGGGGCGGAAGTATACGACCGATCCCCTACAGGGTCAATGTAACCTTCCACCTGCAAGAAAGCCCGCAACAGCGGGCTCTCCTGACTAATTGGTACCGAGAAGGGGACTCGAACCCCTACACCCTATGGGCACAACCACCTCAAGGTTGCGTGTCTACCAATTCCACCACCTCGGCAATACTACGTTTGAAACCCTTCTTACTTCTGCTCTTGAGCTGGAGGCACGTCAGTCGCTGGAGTAGCCGACTTTTGCTCTTGAAGCACCGGGACATCGTCAGAAGCCGGTTGTTGCTTTGGAACTTCCAACACTGCCGGGTTTGGCAAACCTACTTGAGTCAGCTGGTGAGCTTTCTCTTTAGCAAAGTAACCTAACCCTAAGCTGGTTATGAAGAAACCTGCGGCAAGTATAGCAGTAAACTTACTAAGAAAGGTAGAGGAACCTTGGCTTCCGAACACAGTATTTGAAGCACCTGCTCCGAAAGACGCGCCAGCGTCCGCACCTTTACCCTGCTGCAGCAAAACCAGAGCTACTACGCCCAATGCACCCAGCAGATGAAAAACGACTACGACTGTTTCCAGCATTTTTTCAGTTTCCCGCGGCGCGACAAATCGCACCGAACTCATCTGCATTCAGGGAAGCCCCACCAATGAGGCCCCCATCGATATCCGGCATGCCGAACAGTTCGACCGCATTGGCCGCCTTCACGCTGCCGCCGTATAGAAGTCGCACACCTTGTGCGACTTCAGAATTCTCTGCCGCCAACTGTGCGCGAATGGCTGCGTGCACATCCTGCGCCTGTTGCGGTGAAGCAGTCAGCCCGGTGCCAATGGCCCAGACCGGCTCGTAAGCAATTACTGCCTTTGCAAACACACCGACACCCAACTCGTCGATGATGCTGCCCAGCTGCTGCGAGACAACCTCAAGGGTCTTCCCGGCCTCGCGCTGCTCCAGGGTCTCCCCTATGCACAACACTGGAACCAGGCCGCTAGCCTGTGCCGCTGCAAACTTGCGAATCAGCACTTCGTCCTGCTCGCCCATTATCTGGCGGCGTTCGGAGTGCCCGACAAGCACCAGGGAACAACCTGCATCCACCAACTGACTTGGCGAGACCTCGCCGGTCAGTGCACCTTGCCCGGATTCCACCGCAGAGTTCTGCGCGCCGACCGAAATCGACTTTCCTTTCAGACCATCAACCACTTGGCTGACATGCAACAAAGGCGGGAATACCGCAACATCAACACCGCTCGGCAAGGCCAACTCACGTAGGCCGTTGATCAGCTCAGCGACGCTGGCGCGGGTACCGTGCATCTTCCAGTTACCAGCTACCATAGGGCGACGCATGCTGTACCTCGTCGGTCAAAGTGGGCGCAGATGTTACCCAACACAATCGAGGCTGGCAAGCCGAATTCAGGCAGAAACTTCAGTAACAAGTTTTGCCAGCTCTTCGGCGTAGCCGCGAACCAGGGTTTCGTCTTCGCCTTCGACCATGACACGCACCAGCGGCTCGGTACCGGACTTGCGCAACAGCACACGCCCGCGACCCGCCATGGCCTGGGTGACACGCTCGCTGGCCTCCTTGACCGACGCATGCTCGAGCGGGTTTGCACCGCCACCGAAACGCACGTTGATCAACACTTGCGGGCACTTGCGCAATGCCTGGCGAGCCTCTGCCAGGCTCTGGGAGCGAGTCTTCAGCGCCATCAGTACTTGCAGCGCGGCGATGATCGCGTCACCGGTGGTGGTGTGATTGAAGCAAACGATATGCCCCGAGTTCTCGCCACCCACCAGCCAGTTGCGCTCCAGCAGATCAGCGATCACATAACGGTCACCGACGTTGGCGCGCACAAAGGGTATCGCCAGGTCCGCCAGGGCGAGCTCAAGCCCCAGGTTACTCATCAATGTACCGACCACACCGCCTTGCAGCTTGTTCTGCTCATGCAGATCGCGAGCAATGATGTACAGCAGTTCGTCGCCATCGACGATGGCACCGGTGTGGTCGACCATCAGCACGCGATCGCCATCACCGTCGAAGGCGATACCCAGGTCGGCGTGCTCGGCCAGCACGGCCGCCTGCAGCTGGCCCATGTGGGTCGAACCGCAGTTGTCGTTGATATTCAGGCCATTGGGATGCGCGGACAGGACCACGACCTCGGCACCCAGTTCGCGGAACACGCTGGGCGCCACCTTGTACGTGGCACCGTGGGCGCAGTCGATGACGATTTTCAGGCCGGAGAAGCTGGTGCCGGTCGGCACGCTGCTCTTGCAGAATTCGATGTAACGACCAGAGGCGTCGTTGATTCGCGAGACCTTGCCGATCTTGCTCGACTCAACCACGGTCATCGGGGTATCGAGCAGCTCTTCGATCATGTGCTCGATTTCATCGGGAAGTTTTGTGCCCTTCCCGGAGAAGAACTTGATGCCATTGTCGTCATGGGGATTGTGCGAAGCACTGATCACGATGCCGGCTTCAGCATGAAATGTACGCGTCAGGTATGCGATGGCCGGCGTCGGCATCGGGCCCAAGAGCATTACGTCGGCACCCGCCGACGTCAGCCCGGCCTCGAGTGCCGATTCGAACATGTACCCGGAAATCCGCGTATCTTTGCCGACCAACACCTTGCACGCACCCATCTTGCGGAACGCCATGCCGGCAGCCCAGCCCAGCTTGAGCATGAAGTCAGGAGTGATCGGATAAACGCCGACCCGACCACGAATACCGTCGGTGCCGAAATATTTCTTAGTCATAAGTACTCCATCTTTCTTATTCGGCTGAGTCCACTGCGGCGATCATTTTCACCACATCAACTGTTTCAGCCACGTCATGGACACGCAATATACGCGCACCCTTGTGCGATGCCAGCGCCGCGAGGGCAAGACCGCCGTACAGGCGCTCCCCGACGGGGCGATTCAACGCTTGACCGATCATGCTCTTGCGCGACACCCCAACCAACAGCGGGCGCCCCAAGGCATGCAAGGCTTCCATGTGCTTGAACAAGCTTAGATTGTGCTGCAGGTTTTTCGCGAAGCCAAAACCCGGATCAAGGATGATCCGCTCAGCCGGAATGCCTACCGCTGCGCACTGAGCCATGCGGTCGGCCAGAAACTCGCCCACCTCTTGGGTGACGTCCTGGTAGTGCGGATTGTCCTGCATGTCACCCGGCTCACCGAGCATATGCATCAGGCACACGGGCAAGCCGGTGGCCGCCGCTGCATCCAGCGCGCCCTCGCGGCGCAACGAACGCACGTCATTGATCAGGCCGGCACCCAGTCGCGCTGTTTCGCGCATGACCGCGGGCGTGGAGGTATCAACCGAGATGATCACATCCAGCTCACGGTTAATCCGCTCTACGATCGGCGCTACCCGCTCAAGCTCCTCAAGCGGAGTAACCGCCCTGGCGCCCGGACGAGTGGACTCGCCGCCGACATCGATCAATGTGGCGCCAGCCGCGACCATGGCTTCGGCATGGCGCAACGCCGCATCGAGCTGGCTGAATTTGCCGCCATCGGAGAAAGAATCGGGGGTTACATTGAGAATGCCCATGACATGCGTCTGGGCCAAATCAAGAACCCGGTTGCCGCAAGGCAACCGGGTCGAGGACTGAACAGAAGTCATTTCAAACCTTAAACGTCAGCAGCGGGACCGCCGATAGGTGTTTCCGGACGTTCGCCCTGCACCGCCGGAGGTGTGCCGGATGTACCGGTACCGCCCGACCAGTCGCGAGGCTCGCGAGGGGTGCGGCCAGCCATGATGTCGTCGATCTGCTCGGCATCGATGGTTTCATACTTCATCAGCGCATCGGCCATGGCGTCGAGCTTGTCACGGTTGTCCGTTAGAATCTGCTTGGCCGTGCCGTAGCACTGGTCGATGATGCTGCGCACTTCGGAGTCGATCAGCTTGGCTGTCTCACCGGAGAAACTTGCATTCTGGCCACCGCCGCCGCGACCGAGGAACACTTCGCCTTCCTCTTCAGCGTACATCAGCGGACCGAGCTTCTCGGAAAGGCCCCACTTGGTCACCATGTTCCGCGCAATCTGGCTGGCACGCATGATGTCGTTGGATGCACCGGTGGTCACGCCATCGAAGCCCAGGGTCATTTCCTCAGCGATACGGCCACCGTAGAGCGAGCAGATCTGGCTGATCAACGCGCGCTTGGACAGGCTGTAGCGATCCTCTTCCGGCAGGAACATGGTCACACCCAGCGCACGACCGCGCGGGATGATCGATACCTTGTACACCGGATCATGCTCAGGCACGACGCGACCGACAATGGCGTGGCCAGCTTCGTGGTAAGCGGTGTTCTGCTTTTCTTTCTCGGACATGACCATGGATTTGCGCTCAGCACCCATCATGATCTTGTCTTTGGCCAGTTCGAATTCTTTCATCTCGACGATGCGCTTGCCGGCCCGGGCAGCGAACAACGACGCCTCGTTGACCAGGTTGGCCAGGTCGGCACCGGAGAAGCCAGGGGTACCACGAGCGATCACTGCCGGAGCGACGTCGTCACCCATTGGCACTTTGCGCATGTGGACCTTGAGAATCTGTTCGCGACCACGGATATCCGGCAGACCAACCACGACCTGACGGTCGAAACGGCCCGGACGCAGCAGCGCAGGGTCCAGTACGTCAGGACGGTTGGTCGCGGCAATCACGATGATGCCGTCGTTCATTTCGAAACCGTCCATCTCCACCAGCAACTGGTTGAGAGTCTGCTCGCGCTCATCGTGACCACCGCCCATGCCGGCACCACGGTGGCGACCGACGGCGTCAATTTCATCGATGAAGATGATGCATGGCGCGTGTTTCTTCGCCTGTTCGAACATATCGCGAACACGGCTGGCACCGACACCGACGAACATTTCGACGAAATCGGAACCGGAAATGGTGAAAAACGGCACCTTGGCTTCGCCGGCAATCGCCTTGGCCAGCAAGGTTTTACCGGTACCCGGAGGACCGACCATCAGCACACCGCGGGGAATACGGCCACCCAGGCGCTGGAACTTGCCTGGATCACGCAGGAACTCGACGAGCTCGCCGACTTCTTCCTTGGCTTCATCGCAACCGGCAACGTCTGCCAGGGTGGTTTTGACCTGGTCTTCGGAGAGCAGGCGCGCCTTGCTCTTGCCGAAGCTCATCGGCCCGCCCTTGCCACCGGCACCGCCCTGCATCTGGCGCATGAAGAACATGAACACGGCGATGATCACCAGGATCGGGAAGCTCGCGACCAGGAGTTGGGTCCAGATGCTTTGCTGCTCAGGCTGCTTGCCTTCGACCACGACGTGGTTGTCCACCAGGTCGCCGATCAGGCCGTTGTCCTGGATCGCCGGACGAATGGTCTTGAAGCTGTCGCCATCGTTGCGCTTGCCGGTAATCACGTAGCCATCAACTGCCACGCGCTCGACCTTGCCATCCTTGACCTGCTGGATGAAGTCGGAATAGTTGAGGGTCTGCGGCTCGTTAGGGCTGGAGAAGTTGTTCATCACCGTCACCAGGACAGCCGCGATGATCAACCACAGGATCAGATTCTTTGCCATATCGTTCAATTAACTACCCTCTGAAGCAAGCGCCGCTGTTGGCGCGCGCTTCGCATGATATTCACCGGCCTAACTTACTACATTACCTACAACTCTGGCAGGCGCCGTCTGTAACCCTTTGTGAAACACTTTCTACACAATATTCGCTTATGCACGAGAGGCGAAATACGAAAAACCTATCACCCCGCCAAAAAACCTCGTTTTATTCACTGCGACCGCGGTAGCCCCAAGCCAGCATGTATTGCTCGCGAGAGCTGCCACGAGAAGAGTCCGGCTTGATCATCTGGATCTTGTCGAATTTCTTCCGAGCGTCCTTCAGGTAAACATCGAAACCTTCGCCCTGAAAAATCTTGATCACGAAATTACCACCAGGCTTGAGTATCCGCTCCGCCAAATCAAGTGCCAACTCGCACAGGAACATGGCTTTGGGCATGTCCACTTCAGGCGTACCACTCATATTGGGGGCCATATCGGAAATCACAAGGTCCACCTGCGAATTACCCACGGCTTCAAGGATCCGAGCGAGCACTTCGTCCTGGGTGAAGTCACCCTGGATGAAAGTCACGTCCGGAATACTGTCCATTTCCAGGATGTCCGACGCGATCAGGCGGCCCTGACCACCGATCAGCCGGCTGGTAACCTGCGACCAGCCACCGGGCGCCGCACCCAGGTCGACAACGCTCATGCCCGGACGGATCAGCTTGTATTTCTCCTGGATCTCCAGAAGCTTGTAACTCGCACGCGAGCGGTACCCGTCCTTCTGCGCCTGCTTCACATAGGGATCATTGACATGTCTTTTCAGCCACTCAAGGCTTGTCTTGGAACGCGCCATTGGGCACCTCGATGATAAGGGTCGTGATTAGTTGGGCGGATCCACGAACCCTCGGGTAAAATGGCCGCCATTTTACAGAATCCAGACGAAAGGGTCAGATTATGCCGCTCACTCAAGAGCAGAAGAAACAGTACAAATCCATTGGCCACCATCTGAAACCAGTTTTGATTGTGGCTGACAACGGTTTGACTGAAGGTGTGTTAGCCGAACTCGAACGCGCATTGGCGGATCACGAGCTGATCAAGATCAAGCTCAACATCCTCGATCGCGAATCGCGCCTGGCATCCATTGCCGAGCTGTGCAAGGTTGGCAAAGCGGATCTGGTACAGGTCATCGGCAAGATGGCACTGATTTACCGCAAGAACTTCAGCGTCAACAAGCAGCTGTCGAACGTTCATCGCTTCAAGTGATGACAAGGGTCAAGGGTGTGCTTCGCGCACCCTGCCACTCCATCCAGGCACCGGCTGCATGATCAGCACCAAGCCCGAGAACCCCAAAACCATATAGCTGAACACCTGCCAGCGCTGCGCACCAGGCAAGCCGACAAGCACGGCGACAAACATCGCACACGCGCACAGCGCGATCAGCAACACCTGCCCACGAAAATCCCGCCATAGACTGGCAAGGCCATTGGCCTGTACCAGCACCAAAGCCTGAAAGATCACGCACACGGCGGCAAACATCACCACCATGGTCTCGAACAAGCCGGCGATCTCATCGATCAGCAACGGTGCCAGCCCAATTCGGCCCAACACCGGCTGCAAACCGAGATGCACCAGCCACAGACCGCCGACCCACAACATCTGGGCCAGCTGCCAGAGCATGGCGCCCGCATTCAGCGGGCGCCT
Organism: Pseudomonas sp. MHK4; assembly: GCF_054600775.1. NCBI lineage: Bacteria > Pseudomonadati > Pseudomonadota > Gammaproteobacteria > Pseudomonadales > Pseudomonadaceae > Pseudomonas > Pseudomonas sp. MHK4. The sequence goes on from NZ_BAAIAK010000007.1 coordinate 261,695, forward strand.
GCCTTCAGATGTGACGGACTTCAACAATCTCGTACTCGATAACGCCGCTAGGCGTTTTCACGGCAACCACATCACCCTCTTCCTTGCCGATCAAGGCTCGGGCCAGGGGTGCGCCCACCGAAATCTTGCCGAGTTTGAAGTCTGCCTCGTCCTCTCCCACGATGTGGTAAGTGACGCGCTCATCCGTCTCGACGTTGGCGATTTCAACGGTGGTGCCGAAAATCACTTTGCCGGTATGAGGAATGGTCGTGACATCGATGATGACCTGATTCTGAATCCGGCCTTCGATGTCACGAATCCGCGCCTCGACCATACCCTGCTGCTCGCGAGCAGCGTGGTATTCGGCGTTTTCCTTCAAGTCACCCAACTCACGGGCCGTACCGATGTCCTGGCTGAGCTTCGGACGAACGACCTTGGTCAGGTGAGTGTGTTCTTCTTCCAGAGCGCGAGCGCCCTGAACGGTCATCGGGTACTTGGTTATGCTCATGCCTTCAATCCTGCGTGTAGATCCTGCAAGCGGCGCACGGTCTTCTCGGGACCGAACTTCAGCGCTTCGCAGATCGCTTCGCCAGCAGCAATGGTCGTGGTGCAGTAAATCTTGTGCTGCAGGGCATTGCGACGAATGGAATAGGAGTCAGCGATCGACTGACGGCCCTCAGTGGTGTTGATGATCAGGGTGACTTCGTCATTCTTGATCATGTCGACTACGTGAGGACGCCCTTCGGTCACCTTGTTCACGCGACGCACTTTCAGGCCTGCAGCTTCGATCAGCTTGGCAGTACCGGCAGTGGCGACCACTTCGAAACCCAAGTTGATCAGATCACGGGCCACGCCCGCAACCAGTGGCTTGTCGTCATCACGTACGCTGATGAACGCAGTACCGCCGGTCGGCAGCACTTCGCTGGCGCCCATCTGGGCCTTGGCGAACGCTTCACCGAAGGTGTCGCCCACGCCCATCACTTCACCGGTGGACTTCATTTCTGGGCCGAGGATCGGGTCAACGCCAGGGAACTTGGCGAACGGGAACACCGCCTCTTTCACGCTGTAGAAGTTCGGGATGATTTCCTTGGTGAAGCCGATTTCCTTCAGGGTTTTACCGGCCATCACGCGAGCCGCGATCATTGCCAGGGAAACACCGATGCACTTGGACACGAACGGCACGGTACGCGAAGCACGCGGGTTGACTTCGATGACGTAGATATCGTCGCCTTGCAGCGCCAACTGCACGTTCATAAGGCCGATCACGCCCAGCTCCAGGGCCATTTTCTTGACCTGTTCGCGCATCTCGTCCTGGATGTGCGCCGGCAGCGAGTACGGCGGCAGCGAGCACGCGGAGTCACCGGAGTGAACGCCGGCCTGCTCGATGTGCTGCATGATCGCGCCGATGACGACGTCTTTACCGTCGCAGACCGCATCCACGTCCATTTCGATGGCGCAGTTGAGGAAGTGGTCCAGCAGCACCGGGCTGTCGTTGGACACTTGAACCGCTTCACGCAGGTAGCGCTTGAGTTCTTCTTCTTCGTAGACGATTTCCATCGCACGACCGCCCAGTACATAGGACGGACGCACCACCAGCGGGTAACCGATCTTGGCGGCGGCACGAATCGCTTCGTCTTCGCTGCGCACGGTGGCGTTTGGCGGCTGACGCAGGTTCAGGCGCTGGACCATCTGCTGGAAGCGCTCACGGTCTTCGGCACGGTCGATGGCGTCAGGGCTGGTGCCGATGATCGGCACGCCAGCGGCTTCCAGGGCACGCGCCAGTTTCAGCGGGGTCTGGCCGCCGTACTGGACGATCACACCTTTTGGCTTCTCGACGCGGACGATTTCCAGCACGTCTTCCAGGGTCACTGGTTCAAAGTACAGGCGATCAGAGGTGTCGTAGTCGGTGGAAACAGTTTCCGGGTTGCAGTTGACCATGATGGTCTCATAACCGTCATCGCGCAGGGCCAGTGCCGCGTGTACGCAGCAGTAGTCGAACTCGATGCCCTGGCCGATACGGTTAGGACCGCCACCCAGGATCATGATCTTGTCGCGGCCTGACGGCGCGGCTTCGCACTCTTCTTCGTACGTCGAGTAGAGGTACGCGGTGTCGGTGGCGAACTCGGCGGCGCAGGTGTCGACGCGCTTGTAGACCGGGAAGATGTCCAGCTTGTGGCGATGGGCGCGCAGGGCCTTCTCGGTCACTCCCAGCAGCTTGGCCAGGCGCATGTCGGAGAAACCTTTGCGCTTGAGGCGGAACATCAGGTCACGATCGATGCTGGTCAGACCCAGGGTCTTGACCTTCTCTTCGTCCTTGATCAGGTCTTCCATCTGCACCAGGAACCACGGATCGATCATGGTCATGCCGAAGATGTCTTCAACGCTCATGCCGGCGCGCATGGCATCCGCCACGTACCAGATACGCTCGGCGCCCGGCACAGTCAGCTCGCGCTTGAGCACACTCATGCTTTCCGGGTTGCGCAGGTCGACTTTCTCGTCCAGGCCACAAACGCCCACTTCCAGGCCACGCAGGGCTTTCTGCAGGGATTCCTGGAAGGTACGGCCGATGGCCATGACTTCACCAACCGACTTCATTTGCGTGGTCAGGCGCGCGTCAGCCTTGGAGAACTTCTCGAAGGCGAAACGTGGCAGCTTGGTCACAACGTAGTCGATGGACGGTTCGAAGGACGCCGGGGTCTTGCCGCCGGTGATGTCGTTCGACAGCTCGTCCAGGGTGTAGCCCACAGCCAGCTTGGCCGCGACCTTGGCGATCGGGAAGCCGGTGGCTTTCGAAGCCAGAGCCGACGAACGGGATACGCGCGGGTTCATTTCGATCACGACCATGCGGCCGGTGTTCGGGCAGATACCGAACTGAACGTTCGAACCGCCGGTTTCCACGCCGATCTCGCGCAGTACCGCCAGGGAGGCGTTACGCAGGATCTGGTATTCCTTGTCGGTCAGGGTCTGTGCTGGAGCCACGGTGATCGAGTCACCGGTGTGCACGCCCATCGGGTCGAAGTTTTCGATGGAGCAGACGATGATGCAGTTGTCCTTCTTATCACGGACAACCTCCATCTCGTATTCTTTCCAGCCGATCAGGGATTCGTCGATCAGCAGCTCTTTGGTCGGCGACAGGTCCAGACCGCGGGCGCAGATTTCTTCGAACTCTTCACGGTTGTAAGCGATACCGCCACCGGTGCCACCCATGGTGAAGGACGGACGGATGATGCACGGGAAGCCCAGCTTCTCGAGGACCGCGTTGGCCTCTTCCATGCTGTGGGCGATACCGGAACGCGGGCACGCCAGGCCGATGGACTTCATCGCCTTGTCGAAACGCGAACGGTCTTCAGCCTTGTCGATGGTGTCGGCGTTGGCGCCGATCATTTCTACGCCGAACTTCTCCAGAACGCCTTCGCGCTCCAGGTCCAGGGCGCAGTTCAGTGCAGTCTGGCCGCCCATGGTTGGCAGCAGCGCGTCCGGACGCTCTTTCTCGATGATCTTGGCAACGGTCTGCCACTTGATCGGCTCGATGTAGGTGGCGTCGGCCATGGCCGGGTCGGTCATGATGGTGGCCGGGTTGGAGTTCACCAGGATGACGCGGTAGCCCTCTTCGCGCAGGGCTTTGCAGGCCTGGGCGCCGGAGTAGTCGAATTCGCAGGCCTGGCCGATAACGATCGGGCCAGCGCCGAGAATCAGGATGCTTTTAATGTCTGTACGTTTTGGCATGGGTTTGTCACTCAAATCCGCAGGTCAGTCGGCAAGCCGTCTTGTTCAATCTGTGAAGACCCGAGGGGGCCACCGGTGTCGGGGCCACCCTCAGGCTTTGCAACATCAGGGCGAGCGATCAGCGTCGCTTGGCCATCTCGTTGATGAAGCGATCGAACAGGGGTGCTACGTCGTTCGGGCCAGGGCTGGCTTCCGGGTGACCCTGGAAGCTGAAGGCGCTCTTGTCGGTACGCTCGATACCTTGCAGGGTGCCGTCGAACAGCGATTTGTGGATCGCGCGAACGTTGGACGGCAGGGTCGCTTCGTCTACCGCGAAACCGTGGTTCTGGCTGGTGATCATCACAACGCCAGTGTCCAGGTCCTGCACCGGGTGGTTGGCACCGTGGTGGCCGTGACCCATTTTCAGGGTCTTGGCGCCGGAGGCCAGGGCCAGCAGCTGGTGACCGAGGCAGATACCGAATACCGGGATCTCGGTTTCCAGCACGTCCTTGATCGCCTGGATCGCGTAGTCGCAAGGCTCCGGATCACCAGGGCCGTTGGACAGGAACACGCCGTCCGGCTTCAGGGCCAGCACATCGGCGGCAGGCGTCTGGGCAGGCACTACTGTCACGCGGCAACCGCGCTCGACCAGCATGCGCAGGATGTTCACCTTGACGCCGTAGTCGTAGGCGACCACGTGGTACGGCAGCTCGGAAGCTTCGATGGTCGCGTGGCTGTCGGTTTTCAGATCCCAGACCGTCGAGCGCCACTCGTACTTCTCGGTGGTGCTGACGACTTTTGCCAGGTCCATGCCTTTGAGGCCAGGGAAGCCCTGGGCAGCGGCGATGGCGGCTTCTTCGGAAATGTTGTCACCGGCCATGATGCAACCGTTCTGCGCACCTTTTTCACGCAGGATGCGCGTCAGGCGGCGGGTGTCGATACCGGCGATGGCCACAACGTTGTTGGCCTTCAGGTAGTCGGACAGGGACATCGTGTTACGCCAGTTGCTCGCAACCAGAGGCAGGTCACGGATGACCAGGCCAGCGGACCAGACGCGGTTGGACTCGGCGTCTTGCGGCGTGGTGCCGGTGTTGCCGATGTGCGGATAAGTCAGGGTAACGATCTGTTGGGCGTAGGAAGGATCGGTAAGGATTTCCTGATAGCCGGTCATTGCGGTGTTGAACACCACCTCACCAACGGTTTGACCGTCGGCTCCAATGGCTTCGCCGCGAAAAATGCTGCCATCAGCAAGGGCGAGTATGGCTGGCTTAGTCAAGAAGACCTCCCGTAAATAAAGCCTGAAAGGGCGATCGCAGGTTGTAAAAAAGCGGAGTGACGTATGGACACGTCACCCCGCTTCTTCACTGAATTATTCTGCGCGCTTTTAGTGGACACACTAAAGCTGTAGCTTACAGAAAAAGGCATTTTTGGTCTACCGCCAATGAGCCTTAAAGGCTGGAGAATGCGACAGGACGTCGCTTGGCGGGATAAAACCGGGCTCAAACGCTGTGCGCGAGCCCGATTTCGGGTGCATCTTAACGCAGGTCGAGCACGTCTTGCATGTCATAAAGACCAGGCTCGCGCCCATCCAGCCACAAAGCGGCACGGACCGCGCCCTTGGCGAAGGTCATGCGACTGGAGGCCTTGTGGGTGATCTCGACACGCTCACCGTCAGCGGCGAACAGCACAGTGTGATCACCGACGATGTCGCCAGCGCGAACAGTAGCAAAACCGATCGTCTCGCGCTCGCGAGCGCCGGTCTGACCCTCACGACCGTAAACCGCGACTTTCTTCAGGTCGCGACCCAGGGCATCGGCAATCACTTCGCCCATGCGCACGGCGGTACCGGACGGCGCATCGACTTTATGCCGATGGTGAGCTTCGGTGATTTCGATATCGACATCGTCACCCAGCACCCGAGCAGCGGTGTCGAGCAGCTTCAGGCACAGGTTCACGCCGACGCTGAAGTTGGCCGCGAAGACGATCGGTATGTCCTTGCCCGCCTCCGCCAGCAACTGCTTCTCTTCAACGCTGAAGCCGGTCGTGCCGATGATCATCGCCTTGTTGTGCTTACGGCAGAAGGCGAGGTTCTTCAGGGTCACCGTCGGGTGGGTGAAGTCGATCAGCACGTCGAACTCATCGACCACACGATCCAGATCACCCGACAGCGGCACGCCGATGCGACCGATGGCAGCCAGCTCGCCAGCGTCCGCGCCGACCAGCGTACTGTCAGGACGATCCACTGCCGCCGTCAGGCCGGCACCCGGTGCTTGTTGCACGGCTTCGATCAGGGTTTTGCCCATGCGCCCGGCGGCGCCCATCACAGCTATACGTCGCATGCCTGTCTCCTTACAAATCGCCGAAGAAGCGCTTCACGCCTTCGAACCAGCCTGTGGTTTTCGGTGAATGACTGTTGTCGTCCGCCAGGGAGTTGCGGAACTCTTCGAGCATTTCACGCTGGCGACGGCTCAGGTTGACCGGGGTCTCGACCGCCACACGGCACATCAAGTCACCGGCGCCGCCACCACGCACTGGCGCAACGCCCTTGCCACGCACGCGGAACTGCTTGCCGGTCTGAGTCCCTTCAGGGATTTTCAGTTTCACCCGACCATCGAGGGTCGGAATCTCCAGCTCGCCACCCAGCGCCGCATCGACGAAGCTGATCGGCACTTCACAGAACAGGTGCTTGCCGTCACGCTGGAAGATCGAGTGCTCGCGCACGTTGATCACCACGTACAGATCGCCGGTCGGCCCGCCCATGGCGCCCGCCTCGCCTTCGCCCGACAAGCGAATGCGGTCACCGGTATCGACACCGGCCGGCACTTTCACCGACAGGGTCTTGTACTCTTCGACACGACCTTCGCCGTGACAGGAGTCGCACGGGTCGGAAATGATCTTGCCCTGGCCATGGCAACGCGGGCAGGTTTGCTGCACCGAGAAGAAGCCCTGCTGCATGCGTACCTGGCCAATACCGCCACAGGTCGGGCAGGTGACCGGCGAAGAGCCTTTCTTGGCACCCGAGCCGTCGCACGGCTTGCAGTTAACCAGCGTCGGAACGCGGATATTCACGGTCGTGCCGCGCACCGCTTCTTCCAGGTTCAGCTCCAGGGTGTAGCGCAAGTCACTGCCGCGCTGGGCACCGCCACGGGAACCCCCGCGACCGCCACCGAAAAAGTCGCTGAAGACATCGCCGAAGATGTCGGAGAAGTTCTGACCGCCGAAACCGGCACCGCCGCCACCCATGCTCGGGTCGACACCAGCATGGCCGTACTGGTCGTACGCCGCACGCTTGCTGGAATCGGACAGCACTTCGTAGGCCTCATTGGCCTCCTTGAACATCTCTTCCGATGCCTTGTCATCAGGATTACGGTCCGGGTGGTGCTTCATCGCCAGGCGACGGTAGGCCTTTTTCAGGTCCGCCTCGCTTGAGCCTCGCTCAACACCCAATACTTCGTAATAGTCACGCTTTGCCATAAGTCTCTGCACTCTTGAGGACGTTCGACAAAACCCTCCTGAGTCTGCCGAACTCGTTGAGCCCCAATACAGGCCCGGACCCAACTCACGTCAATTCAACGATCCTGGTCTTTGATTCTTGCGGTACTTGCGGCGCGAAAAGCAGGAGCATTTCCGGCCATACCACCAACATTCGAACGTTGTCGCATGCTGTAAAAATTCGCGTATTCCAGATACGCCAACGCGGGAGCAAGCTCCCGCGCGGCGACATCCTACCAGTCACCGCCGCAAGGCAGTCAACCGGCCGACCAACAACTTACTTGTGGTCTTTGACTTCTTCGAACTCAGCGTCGACCACGTCGTCAGCCTTCTCGGCCGACTCACCTTGCGGTGCAGCGCCTTCAGCTGGCTGAGCCTGTTCGGCGTACATCTTCTGCGCCACTGGAGCGGAGACTTTCGACAGCTCTTCAACCTTGGCTTCGATAGCGGCCTTGTCGTCGCCTTTCACGGCGGCTTCCAGGGCAACCACGGCAGCTTCGATCGCAGTCTTCTCTTCAGCGCTTACCTTGTCGCCAGCATCGGCAACCATTTTGCGCGTCGAGTGAACCAGTGCATCGCCCTGGTTACGGGCAGCGGCCAGCTCTTCGAACTTGCGGTCTTCCTCGGCGTTGGCCTCGGCATCACGCACCATGCGCTCGATCTCTTCGTCGGACAGGCCGGAGTTGGCCTTGATCACGATCGACTGAGTCTTGCCGGTGGCCTTGTCCTTGGCGCCTACGTGCAGGATGCCGTTGGCGTCGATGTCGAAGGTCACTTCGATTTGTGGCACGCCACGTGGTGCTGGTGGAATCTCGGCCAGGTCGAACTTGCCCAGGGACTTGTTCTGTGCAGCCTGCTTACGCTCACCTTGCAGCACGTGAATGGTCACGGCGCCCTGGTTGTCGTCGGCAGTCGAGAACACTTGCGATTTCTTGGTCGGAATCGTGGTGTTTTTCTCGATCAGCGCGGTCATCACGCCACCCATGGTTTCGATGCCCAGGGTCAGCGGGCTGACGTCCAGCAGCAGAACGTCTTTCACGTCACCGGCCAGTACCGCACCCTGGATGGCAGCACCCATGGCTACAGCTTCGTCCGGGTTGACGTCTTTACGTGCTTCTTTACCGAAGAACTCGGTCACCAGTTTCTGAACCAGTGGCATACGGGTCTGACCGCCGACCAGGATCACGTCGTTGATCGCACCGATCTCGATACCGGAGTCTTTCAGCGCAATGCGGCAAGGCTCGATGGTGCGTTGAACCAGGTCTTCCACCAGCGATTCCAGCTTGGCGCGGGAGATCTTCACGTTCAGGTGCTTGGGACCGGTCGCGTCTGCAGTGATGTACGGCAGGTTGACGTCGGTCGACTGAGCGGAAGACAGCTCGATCTTGGCTTTCTCAGCGGCTTCTTTCAGGCGCTGCATCGCCAGCGGGTCACCCTTGAGGTTCATGCCGCTTTCTTTCTTGAATTCGTCGACGAGGTAGTCGATCAGACGAATGTCGAAGTCTTCACCACCCAGGAAGGTGTCGCCGTTGGTGGCCAACACTTCGAACTGGTGCTCGCCATCGACTTCAGCGATCTCGATCACGGAAACGTCGAAGGTACCGCCACCCAGGTCATAAACGATCACGGTGTGATCGCCCTTGGCCTTGTCCATACCGTAGGCCAGAGCAGCCGCGGTTGGTTCGTTGATGATACGTTTTACGTCCAGACCGGCGATGCGGCCGGCGTCTTTGGTCGCTTGACGCTGGCTGTCGTTGAAGTAGGCCGGAACGGTGATCACCGCTTCGGTCACAGGCTCGCCGAGATAGTCTTCGGCGGTCTTCTTCATTTTTTTCAGAATTTCAGCCGAGATTTGTGGCGGCGCCATTTTCTGGCCATTCACTTCAACCCAGGCGTCGTTGTTGTCAGCCTTGACGATCTTGTAAGGGACCATCTGGATGTCTTTCTGTACCACTTCTTCTTCGAAACGACGACCGATCAGACGCTTCACCGCATACAGGGTGTTGTGCGGGTTGGTCACGGCCTGACGCTTGGCGGACTGGCCTACCAGGATTTCGCCATCATTGGCGTACGCGATGATCGACGGCGTGGTACGCGCGCCTTCGGCGTTTTCAATAACTTTGGCCTTGCCGTTTTCCAGCACGGAGACGCAGGAGTTGGTAGTCCCCAGGTCGATACCGATAATTTTGCCCATGTTCACTCTCCCGAAACTTTGGATTTGGTTGCCGCAGCAGTGGTGGCTAACTGCGGTAGCACTTAAACGCTTGACTTCTAAATGGGGGCCTTGCGGCTAATTTCAAGCCTGCTCGTCAATCGAAGGCGAAACTGGCGCAGGGGCCTTGCTGACCACGACCATGGCCGGGCGCAGCAGGCGACCATTGAGCTGATAGCCCTTCTGGAACACCTTCAGAACGCTGTTCGGCTCGAGGTCGGCGCTTTCCTGCATGGCCATTGCCTGATGAAGAACGGCGTTGAACGGTTCGCCCTGCGGATCGATCGCTTCCAGCTGATAACGCTTCAGGGTGTCCTGGAACATTTTCAGGGTCAGCTCGATCCCTTCGCGCATCGGACGGATGCTTTCATCATCCGGGCTGGACAACTCCAGGCCGCGCTCCAGGCTGTCGATGATCGGCAGCAGGTCGCCAGCGAATTTTTCCAGCGCGAACTTGTGAGCCTTTTCTACATCCTGCTCGGCGCGACGGCGGACGTTCTGCAGATCGGCGGCTACACGCAAAGCCTGATCCTGCGCACCTGCCAGTTGCTCTTCGAGCACTTGTACACGAGCCGCCAGGTCATCACCCGAAGCCTGGGAAGCCTGGTCGGCGTCTAGATTTTGCGTATCCACTGTCTGTTCGTCAGCCATAGAATTCTCCTTTCAATATCGTCCGCGAGCTCTACTCGCGCTTCTGCCCTGCTATATGGGGCCGCAAAATCCGGCTTCAAGGGGCCTGATGCGATTAACCCTACAAAAAGCTCTGCATTGTCATTCCCAAGCGCACTAAGGATTTCGTCGGCTCAAGCGAAACGAGCTAACAGAGGGCATTGTCAGCCAGAAACAAAACACTGTATAAATAACCAGACCTAAAGCCTGGGAGCGGCCTTCATGCTGGTGCACCTGTCCGTACATAACTACGCCATCGTTGAACATCTCGATCTTGAACTCGATCGAGGAATGAGCGTGATCACAGGGGAAACCGGCGCCGGCAAGTCAATCATGCTCGACGCCCTGGGCCTGACCCTCGGCGATCGAGCCGACAGCGGCGTGGTCCGCCCCGGCGCAGACAAGGCCGACATCCTGGCCACCTTTGACCTGGCCGACATCCCGGAAGCCAGCGCCTGGCTCACCGAGCGCGACCTCGAAAACGATGGCCCGTGCATCTTGCGCCGGGTCATCACCGCCGAAGGGCGCTCGCGCGGCTACATCAACGGCACGCCGTGCCCGCTGGGCGATCTCAAAGCCCTGGGTGAGCTGTTGATTGATATCCACAGCCAGCACGAACACCAGTCCCTGCTCAAGACCGATACCCATCGGCGTCTGCTCGACGAATACGCCGGCGCTACGGACCTTGCCCGCCAGGTACAGCTTGCCGCCCAGCGCTGGCGCCAGACTCACCAGGAGCTTGAGCGACTGTCCAACTCCGGCGATGAGCAGCGCGCTCGCCATCAGTTGCTCAGCTATCAGCTTGAAGAACTGGAAAACCTTGGCCTGGGCGACAACGAGTTGGAAGAGCTGGAACAGGAACACAAGAATCTGACAAACGCGGAAACCTTGCTGGGCATCTGCCGGCAAGTGGTCGAACAATGCAGCGAGAGTGATTCCGGCAATGTCCTGAACGCCCTGACGGCAAGCCTTAATCGCCTGTCGAGCGTGAACAGCTCGATTGGCGCACTGGGCGAAGCCAGCAGCCTGCTGACCAGCGCGCAGATCCAGGTTGAAGAAGCCGTGGGAGAGCTGAACCGCTTCCTAGATAACTTCGACGCAGACCCGGCGCGCCTTCAATACCTGGAAGAACGCCTCGACGCGATCTACACCATGGCGCGCAAGCACCGCATCCAGCCGACCGAGGTCGCAGAGATGCAGCAGCGGTTACTGGATGAAATCGAAACCCTGAACGCCAACGATGAATCCATAGAGCGACTGAGTGATGAGCTGGCATCTTATGCCCGTCATTACCAGGAGAAGGCTCGAGAGCTGAGCGACCTGCGCCACCAGGCCTCCAGCAGCCTGGCCAGCGCGGTGGAACAGGAGATCCAGCGCCTGGGCATGCCCGGGGGGCGCTTTGCCATCGAGCTGCGACCCAACAGCAGCAATGAATTGCTGCCGAACGGACTCGAACAGGTAGAACTATTGGTCAGCGCGAACCCGGGGCAGCCGTTGAAAGCGCTGGCGAAAGTAGCATCGGGTGGCGAACTGTCGCGAATCAGCCTGGCCATCCAGGTCATTACCGCACAAACCTCCCGCGTACCGACCCTGGTGTTCGACGAAGTGGACGTGGGCATCGGCGGCCCTACCGCCGAAATCGTTGGCCAGTTGCTGCGCCGTCTCGGCGAGCGTGGACAAGTGCTGACAGTCACGCACTTGCCGCAGGTGGCGGCACAGGGGCATCAGCATTTATTTGTGCATAAGGTGCGTGGCGAGGATGCCACCCGCACGGCCGTATCCAAACTAAGCAAAAACGATCGCGTCGAAGAAGTGGCACGGATGCTGGGTGGCATCGATCTGACCAAGGAATCCCTGGCCCACGCCAAGAAAATGGTCGTCACCGCAAAAATCTAAAGCGCCCTATGCAAACCTGCACAAGCAGCAGAAAGCACGAAGGCGACCCTGGGGTCGCCTTCGCTCGTTTTGCGAACCTGAGGTTCGCGCGACAGGCTTACTTTTTCTTGCGCACGTACAACACAAGATTGTGATCAACCATCTCGAAACCGTACTTGTCGACGATGGCTTTCTGCAGGCGCTCGATTTCTTCGTCGAAGAATTCGATCACTTCGCTGGTTTCGACGTTGACCATGTGGTCGTGATGCTTGCCGTCGTCCAGTTCGAAGACCGCGTGGCCTCCGTCGAAGTTGTGCCGCACCACAAGTCCAGCTGCCTCGAACTGGGTCAGTACACGGTAAACCGTGGCCAGACCGACGTCCTCGCCAGCCTCCATCAATGCCTTGTAGACATCCTCGGCACTCATGTGGCGCTGCTCGGCAGAGTCGAGCATTTGCAGAATCTTGACCCGTGGCAGGGTCACTTTGAGGCCGGCTTTGCGTAGTTCGCTATTTTCAACCATGGTCAGCTTTCTCGCGATGCTGCTTCGCAGCTTCTCTTAATGCGGGTATGATCGGCGTTTACGTTGTCCCAGCCAAGATAGTGGAAGTCGCCCACCGATGCAAAACACCAAGCTCTTGCTAACCAGTTTCACCTTTGTGGGACTGCTCGCACTCGCCGGTTGTTCATTCCCCGGGGTTTACAAAATCGACATCCAGCAGGGCAATGTCGTCACGCAGGACATGATAGACCAGTTACGCCCGGGAATGACCCGAAAGCAAGTACGGTTTATCATGGGTAACCCCCTGCTGACTGATACGTTCCATGCCGATCGCTGGGATTACTTGTATAGCCTGCAACCGGGTGGCGGTGAACGCCAACAGGAACGCATTAGCGTTATCTTCAACCCAAATGACCAGCTTGTCAGCCTCTCTGGCGATTTCATGCCTGGCATGAGCCGCGACGAAGCCATTCTGGGCAAGGACAGTGCTCCTACCGTCACTGCACCGGCAGAGAAAGTCGAACAACCGAAACCGGAAAAACCGGTCAAGCCAGGTTCGTTGCTCGATCAGATCCAGAAGGAAGTGGACGGTGTCGAAACCGTACCCGTTCCAACTCCAGAACCCCTGGACACCTCGCCGCAATAATTTGCGACGTAAAAAAACCCGGCATGCCCGGGTTTTTTTAATGCCTGGCGTTTACCTGGCTCACTGGTTTCGCGCCTTGGCCTCGGCAGCCTTGGCCGCACGCAGTCGACGTACCTCCTTCGGATCCGCCAGCAAGGGCCGGTAAACCTCGATGCGATCCCCTGGTTGAACCGGACGACTCTCGGCATCGACAACCACCTTGCCAAAGATCCCTACCGGACACTGCGCCAGGTCCAGCTCCGGAAAAGGTTGACCCACACCGGACATCAGCAAGGCTGCGCGAACGGATGTGCCTGCCGGCACCTTCACCAGCAGGAGCACCTGACGATCAACGGCGGCATAGACCACCTCGACCTCGATCATGGCCTCAACCATGCATTTGCTTGGCGCGTTGGCAGAACGCGTCCACCAGCGTATTGGCCGCCTGATTGAACAAAGGCCCCAGGGTCGCGCGAATGATCGGGCCTGCGTAATCGAACGACAGGTCCAGGCTGATCTTGCAGGCCTTCTCGCCCAACGGCTTGAACACCCACACCCCATGCAACTGAGTGAACGGCCCCTCTTCGAGATTCATCTCGATCGACTGACCAGGCACCAGGATGTTGCGCGTCACGAAATGCTGGCTGAGCCCGCCCTTGGCCACGCCAACGCTGGCGCGCATATGGTCGGCAGAGCTTTCCAGGACTTCGGCCGTTGAGCACCAGGGCAGGAATTCCGGGTAACGCGCCACGTCGTTGACCAGGTCATACAGCGCTTGCGCGGGGTACGGCAGCAAGGCCGAACGTGAAATGTGTGTCGTCATGTCAGCGTCACTTCCAGAGCTGGGCGGCAAACACTACGAGAATGCCGATGGGCGCCACATAGCGCATCAAGAACAAGGACAGGGAAAACAACATGGGGTTACGCATCGACAGCTCGTCACGCACTGCGTCACGCCCCATTATCCAGCCTGCAAAAACCACGAAACACAATCCACCCAGCGGCAGCATGATTCGCGAGGTGAAGAAATCGATCACGCCGAAGAAGTCCAGGCCACCCGCCGCCCCCCATTGATAGAGGTGAAACAGCCCGCCTTCGTTCACGAAAAACTTGGCTTCCTTCCAGATATTGAAGGAAAACACGGTGCCCAGACCGACAAACCAGCAGGTGAACGCCAGCCAGAAGGTGACCCAGGCCCGACTGATTTTCGAGCGCTCGACCAGGTAAGCCACCATGGGCTCGAGCAAGGATATGGCCGAACTCCAGGCTGCAATCGCGACCAGCACGAAGAACACTACGCCCATCAACTGGCCAAACGCTACGTTGCCAAAGGCAAATGGCAGGCTGACAAACATCAGGCCAGGGCCTTCGCTCGGGTTCAGGCCACCGGCGAACACAATCGGAAACAATGCCAGGCCGGCCACCAGGGACACAAACGTATCCAGCAACGCCACACCGACGACGGTTCCGGAAATCGACGAATGCTTGGGCATGTAGGCGCCGTAGATCATGATCGAACCGACCCCGACGCTCAGGGAAAAGAAGGCATGCCCCATGGCCGGCAGCAAGCCGTCGAGGACTTTTTCCGGATGGAAGTCGAACATGAAATGTACGCCTTCCATGAAATGCCCGGTGGTCATGCTGTAGCCCAACAGCACAAGGATCATCACGAACAGCAGCGGCATCATGATCCGCAGACTGCGCTCAAGCCCTGCGACCACGCCCTTGGCGATGACGACCGCCGATAGCAGCATGAAAATCGTGTGCCAAAGTGTCAGGCGCCATGGATCGGCAATCACATTGCCGAAGTACGCCCCCACCTGGTCGGACGTCGCCCCCTGGAAGTCGCCACGCCCCATGTCGATGATGTAATCCAGCGACCAGCCGCCGACCACACTATAAAAAGACAGGATGAGCAACGCCGTGATCATCCCGGCAAAAGCACCCCAAGACCATTTGCTCGAATGCCCCGCTTCCAGCGCCAGCACCTTCAAGGCATTGGCCGGACTCTGCCGGGCGCGCCGGCCGATCAGGGTTTCGGCGAGCATGACCGGCACACCGATCAACGCGATACAGGCCAGGAACATCAGCACGAAGGCCCCGCCGCCATACACCCCGACCATGTAGGGGAATTTCCAGATACTACCCAGGCCCACGGCCGAACCGGTCGCGGCGAGTATGAAGACCCAGCGGCTAGCCCAACTGCCGTGGACAGAAACCTTGTCTGTCGACATCGTTATTACGACCAAGCGTTCAAAAAAGAGGCCGCATTGTCCGGGATTCAATCAACCTGCTCAAGCACGCAGCAACACCGTAGCCGACTCGCGCGCAACTCCCTATAATGCCGCCCCTATGGCTAAACAGAAGAAACACCCAACAGGGACCATCGCGCAAAATAAAAAGGCGCGACACGATTACTTCATCGAACATCGGTTCGAGGCTGGTCTGGTCCTGGCCGGCTGGGAAGTAAAAAGTCTGCGGGCAAGCAAGTTGCAACTGGTTGACAGTTACGTACTGCTCAAGGATGGCGAAGCCTGGCTGCTTGGCAGTCACATCACGCCCCTGACGACCGCCAGCACCCACGTCATCGCCGATCCGGTGCGCACGCGAAAGTTGCTGCTCAACCGGCGGGAGCTGGAAAAGCTCGCCGCTGCCGTGCAGCAAAAAGGCTACGCCTGCGTGTGCCTGTCCTGGTATTGGAGCAAGCACATGGTCAAGTGCGAGATTGCTCTGGGCAAGGGCAAGAAGGAATACGACAAGCGCGATACCGAGCGCGAACGCGACGCCGGGCGTGAATTGCAGCGTGCGGTGCGCAACAAGGGCAAGGAAGATTAATTTTTTGCCTTAAGACCGCTTTCGCGAGCAAGCCCGCTCCCACACGACCGTGCATGGACATAAATTCATGCCCTGCGCCGATCTAATGTGGGAGCGGGCTTGCTCGCGAATGCAATCGCACAAACGATACAAAACCGCTTGACTACATCCCCTTGCGCCGCTCCGCCCGAGCCACGCGCTGCACTTCCTGGCGCACCTCCTCCAGCACCTCCTGCACATACAGGATGTGTCGACTGGAGACTTCCCGCGCCTGCTCCGCCCTGCCTTCGATAATCGCCTGATACAACTCCCGGTGCTGCGTAATCAGCATGTCGCGGGTTTCGGTGCGCTGCTTGTACATGCCGCCGATGTTGGTGACCACGTTGCGCTTGAGCAGGTCGAACAGGCCACGAATGGTGTGCAGCAACACCGCGTTATGACTGGCTTCGGCAATCGCCAGATGAAAACTGGCATCCGCCGCGCCCTCTTCCGCCCGACTGACTTCATCATGACGCGAATAGCAGTCCTGCAATTGATTAAACGCTGCGGTCAGCCGCTCGCGGTCAACGTCGGTGGCGCGTAACGCCGCATAATAAGCGCACGACGCTTCCAGCGTGTGGCGAAACTCCAGAAGATCGCGCTGGGCTTCGGGGTTGCTCTCCAGCAGATGCAACAGTGGGTCACTGAATGTCGTGCCCAGGGACTCGACCACGTAATTGCCGCCACCCTGACGACTGACCAGCAGGCCCTTGGCGGTCAGTTTCTGAATCGCTTCGCGCAGCGAAGGACGAGACACGCCAAATTGCTCGGCCAACGCGCGTTCGGCCGGCAAGCGCTCACCCGCCTTCAGCGTGCCCTCGAGGATCATGCTCTCGAGCTGCTCGACAATATCGTCAGACAGACGGCGCTGCCGAATCTGATCAAACGCCATAACTCAATTTCTCCACCATCCCGACGGTGCGCCGGGGCTCTATTCTGGCCTATCCATGCGGCACAGGCACCTGCAAAGCGAGCATTTCCCGAACAGGCCAAATCCACTGCAAAACCCTGCCTACGACAAAAGTTTTAGGGCGGCAAATTGACACACCGCATACAAGGCTTTTACCCTAGCCAACAGCGATTGTAAATTGGTATTACCAATTATCCAAGAACGCTGATCAGTGCCTGACCAACAACAATTAGGGGCCACCCCATATGCAAACCTGGCAACAGCTCTACAGCCCGCTCGGCAGCCTCGGCCTGTCCGCACTCGCAGCCGTTATCCCCATCGTGTTTTTCTTCCTGGCCCTGGCCGTGTTCCGCCTCAAAGGACACGTGGCCGGCAGCATCACCCTGGCCTTGTCGATCCTGGTGGCAATCCTTGCCTTCAAGATGCCCGTGGACATGGCGTTCGCCGCCGCCGGGTATGGCTTTGCCTATGGCTTGTGGCCGATCGCCTGGATCATCGTGGCGGCGGTATTCCTCTACAAACTGACGGTCAAGAGCGGTCAGTTCGAAGTAATCCGCAGCTCGGTGCTGTCGATCACCGACGACCAGCGCCTACAGGTGCTGCTGATCGGCTTCTGCTTCGGTGCGTTCCTCGAAGGTGCGGCCGGTTTTGGCGCACCAGTGGCGATCACCGCCGCGCTGCTCGTAGGGCTGGGCTTCAACCCGTTATACGCCGCGGGCCTGTGCCTGATCGCGAACACCGCTCCGGTCGCCTTCGGTGCCTTGGGCATCCCGATCATCGTCGCCGGGCAAGTGACCGGCATCGACGCTTTCAAGATCGGCGCCATGACCGGTCGCCAATTGCCGCTGCTGTCGCTGTTCGTGCCCTTCTGGCTGGTGTTCATGATGGATGGCCTGCGCGGCGTGCGCGAAACCTGGCCGGCAGCGCTGGTCGCCGGCTTGAGCTTCGCCGTGACCCAATACTTCACCTCCAACTTCATCGGCCCGGAACTGCCGGACATCACGTCGGCCCTGGCCAGCCTGATTTCCCTGACCCTGTTCTTGAAGGTCTGGCAGCCAAGACGCGCCGCCGGCCAGCACATCGCCGGTGCCGTGTCGGCTTCCGTGGTCAGCGCCAGCGTCGGCGGTTTCGGCCAGAAGCGCACCACCGTGGCTTCGCCTTACAGCCTCGGGGAAATTTTCAAAGCCTGGTCGCCGTTCCTGATCCTGACCGTGCTGGTGACCATCTGGACTCTCAAACCGTTCAAGGCGATGTTTGCCGCCGGCGGCTCGATGTTCAGCTTCGTGTTCAACTTCGCCATCCCTCACCTGGATCAGTTGGTGATCAAGGTGGCACCGATCGTGGCAGCACCGACCGCCCTCCCCGCCGTGTTCAAGCTTGACCCGATTTCCGCCACCGGCACCGCAATCTTCTTCTCGGCGTTGATCTCGATGCTGGTCTTGAAGATCAACTTCAAAACTGGTCTGACCACTTTGAAAGAGACCTTCTACGAACTGCGCTGGCCGATTCTGTCCATCGGCATGGTGCTGGCTTTCGCGTTCGTCACCAACTACTCGGGCATGTCGTCGACCATGGCGTTGGTCCTGGCCGGCACGGGCGCAGCCTTCCCGTTCTTCTCGCCGTTCCTCGGCTGGCTGGGCGTGTTCCTGACCGGCTCCGATACCTCGTCCAACGCGCTGTTCAGTTCGTTGCAGGCGACCACCGCCCACCAGATCGGCGTCAACGACACCTTGCTGGTGGCGGCGAACACCAGCGGCGGCGTGACCGGCAAGATGATCTCGCCACAATCGATCGCCGTGGCTTGCGCCGCGACCGGGCTGGTGGGCAAGGAATCGGACCTGTTCCGCTTCACCCTCAAGCACAGCCTGTTCTTTGCAACGATTGTCGGCCTGATCACCCTGGCCCAGGCCTACTGGTTCACTGGCATGCTGGTGCACTAAGTACTACAGGCGACATGGAAAAAACCGACGCCGGGCCATGACCCCGGCGTCAGCTATTCACCACCCGGTCTGCAAGGCTGCTGAAAGAATCTCTGTCTATATTCAGCGGCCTCAGCGGACGGATAACCGGGCCCACCCGGAGACACGCCTGATGAGCGAGCTTTTTTACAACGCTGTGCCGAATGCGACTCGCGTCGCCCCGCCACTGCCCGAGCCTCGGCAATACCCCGGCGAGAAACCGCAACGGGTGTACCTGTTCGGGACCTGCGTAGTGGATCTGTTCTACCCGCAAGCCGGAATGGACGCGATCCACTTGCTGGAACGCGAAGGCATTCGTGTCGAGTACCCGCAAGGGCAAAGCTGCTGCGGCCAACCGGCCTACACCTCGGGCTACACCGAGCAGGCCCGTACCGTGGCGCGCTCGCAACTGGCGCTGTTCGCCGGGGAATATCCGGTGGTGGTGCCTTCGGGTTCCTGCGCGGGCATGTTGCGCGAACACTATGCCGACTTGTTCAAGGATGAGCCGGACACCTTGAAGCAGGTCCAGGCCCTGGCTGCCAGGACCTATGAGCTGGCCGAGTTCCTGTTGTTTGTCTGCAAAGTGCAGTTCAAGGACAGTGGCACGCCGGTGAAAGTAGCGCTGCACACGTCGTGCTCGGCGCGCCGGGAAATGAACACCCACCTGCACGGCCGCGAACTGTTGGCGCAACTGGGCAACGTGGAGCGGGTCGAGCACAGTCACGAAAGCGAATGCTGTGGCTTCGGTGGGACTTTCAGCGTCCGTATGCCAGACATTTCCGGGGCGATGGTGGCGGACAAGACCCGCTCGCTGAAGGAATCCGGTGCGCACCAGGTACTCAGTGCCGATTGCGGTTGCCTGATGAACATCAACGGCTCGCTGGAGAAACAGAAGCAAGCGTTGCGCGGCCAACACCTGGCCAGTTTCCTCTGGCAGCGAACCGGGGGTGCCCAATGAGTGCCGCCGAGATTATTCCTACGGTCGCCGTAGAAGAAGACTTCCGCACCCGGGCTCACGAGGCCTTGGGTGATGCGCAATTGCGAGGCAACTTCCGCAAGGCGATGGATTCACTGATGACCAAGCGGGCCGCGGCGTTCAGCGATGCCCATGAAAGAGAACACCTGCGCGCGCTGGGCAATGCCGTCCGCGCCCGAGCTTTATCGAAGTTGCCCGACCTGCTCGAGCAACTTGAACGAAACCTGACCCGCAACGGTGTGACAGTGCACTGGGCGGAAACGGTGGACGAAGCCAATGGCATCGTCCTCTCGATCATCCGCGCTCACGAGGGGCGGCAAGTGATCAAGGGCAAATCGATGGTCAGCGAAGAAATGGAGATGAACCACGTCCTCGCTGAACAGGGCATTGAATGCCTGGAATCGGACATGGGCGAGTACATCGTCCAGCTCGACCACGAGAAGCCTTCACACATAATCATGCCGGCGATCCACAAGAATGCCGGTCAGGTCGCGTCCTTGTTCCACGACAAACTTGGCGTGGAATACACCAAGGACGTTGACCAACTCATTCAGATCGGCCGCCGGGTCCTGCGGCAGAAATTCTTCGAAGCGGACATCGGCGTCTCCGGCGTCAACTTCGCCGTGGCCGAGACCGGCACCCTGCTGCTGGTGGAAAACGAAGGCAATGGCCGCATGACCACCACGGTGCCGCCGGTGCACATCGCCGTCACCGGCATCGAAAAAGTCGTGGAAAACCTGCGCGACGTGGTGCCGTTGCTGTCGTTGCTGACCCGCTCGGCCCTGGGCATCCCGATCACCACCTACGTCAACATGATCTCCGGCCCGCGCAATGTGCATGAGCTCGACGGCCCCCGGGAAGTGCACCTGGTGCTGCTCGACAATGGTCGCAGCCAGGCCTTTGCCGACAGCGAACTGCGCCAGACCCTGAACTGCATCCGCTGCGGCGCCTGCATGAATCATTGCCCGGTCTACACTCGAATCGGCGGCCATGCCTACGGCGAGGTCTACCCCGGTCCTATCGGAAAAATCATCACCCCGCACATGGTTGGCCTGGCGAAAGTCCCGGACCACCCGAGCGCCTCTTCGTTGTGCGGTGCCTGCGGCGAGGTGTGCCCGGTTAAAATTCCGATTCCTTCACTGCTGCGTCGCCTGCGGGAAGAAAACGTCAAGGCGCCCGACAGCCCTCATCAAGTGATGCGCGGCCAGGGCAGCAAGTACTCGCGCAAAGAGCGGTTCATCTGGAACGCCTGGGCCAGACTCAACAGCTCGCCGACGCTGTATCGCCTGTTCGGCCTGGCCGCAACTCGCCTGCGCGCCCTGACACCAAAGAATGTCGGCCCGTGGACGCAAAACCACAGCGCACCCAAACCCGCTGCCCGCTCACTGCATGACCTGGCCCGCGAGCATCTGGCCAAACAGGGAGATCGTTGATGAGCGCCAAGCAAAATATCATGGCCAAACTGCGCAAGAGTCTGACAGGCACTACGCCAGTGGCTGACAACTTCGATGTCGATCTGGTGACACAGCCTTACAGCTACACAACGGAACAACGCATCCCGCAGCTGCGCAAACTGATGGAAGCGGTGCACACGGAAATCCATCTGACGTCCGGCGAAGACTGGCCGGCGTTGTTGGCCAAACTGCTGCAGGAGCGCCAACTGCCGAGCCTGTTGATCGCGCCGACCACTGCGCACGGACAACGCGTCACCCAGCACTGGGCGACAAATCCCGGGCTGCCGACGCTCAAGGCCTACAACCGCCCGGTTGAAGAATGGAAAGCCGAACTGTTCAACGATACCCCGGCAAGCCTGACCACTACCCTTGGCGCAATCGCCGCCACGGGCAGCCTGATTATCTGGCCGACGCGGGAAGAACCGCGCCTGATGAGCCTGGCGCCCCCGGTGCATTTCGCCCTGCTCAAGGCCAGTGAGATCCGCGACAACTTCTATCAGGTACAGCAGGAATTCGAATGGGCCCAGGGCATGCCGACCAATGCCTTGCTGGTGTCCGGCCCGTCGAAAACCGCTGACATCGAGCAAGTCCTGGCCTACGGCGCCCACGGTCCGAAAGACCTGGTGGTGTTGATCCTGGAGGACCAATGAGTCTACCGGCCGCTTTCCTGCGCGACGCGCAGCAACTGATTCCCCAGGAACGGCGTTTCGACGATCCGCTGTCGACGCTGGCCTTCGGCACCGATGCCAGCTTCTATCGCCTGATCCCACAACTGGTGATTCGCGTCGAATCCGAAGATGAAGTGGTGGCGCTGCTCAAACTTGCGCAACGCGACCGGGTAGCGGTGACCTTCCGCGCCGCCGGCACCAGCCTGTCCGGGCAAGCCATCAGCGATTCGGTGTTGATCGTGCTTGGGGATAACTGGAACGGTCGCGAGATCCGTGGCCAAGGCACGCAAATCCGCCTGCAACCGGGGGTGATCGGCGCGCAGGCCAATGCCTGGCTGGCACCGTTCGGGCGCAAGATCGGCCCGGACCCGGCCTCGATCAACGCCTGCAAAATCGGCGGCATCGTGGCCAACAATGCCAGCGGCATGTGCTGCGGCACGGCACAAAACACCTACCACACCCTGGCCGGCATTCGTCTGGTGCTGGCTGATGGCAGCCGTCTGGATACCGAAGATGCCGCCAGTGTCGCGGCGTTTCGGCAAAGCCACGGTGAGCTATTGGAGCGCCTCGCAACGCTGGGCCGGGAGACCCGCGCCAATGCCGAACTGGCTGCGAAAATTCGTCATAAATACCGTCTGAAAAATACCACCGGCCTGTCACTCAACGCCCTGGTGGATTACGACGAGCCTGTGGATATCTTGAGCCACTTGCTGGTGGGTTCCGAAGGCACCCTCGGCTTCATCAGTGCGGTGACCTACGATACGGTGATCGATCACCCGAACAAGGCCTCGGCGCTGATCGTATTCCCGGACGTGGAAACCTGCTGCAACGCCGTCACCGTGCTCAAAAGCCAACCGGTGTCAGCGGTAGAACTGCTGGACCGGCGCAGCCTGCGTTCGGTGCAGAACAAGCCCGGCATGCCCGCTTTCGTACAACAGCTGTCGAACAATGCCTGCGCCCTGCTGATCGAATCCCGCGCGGCATCTTCCTCGTTATTGCAGGAACAGCTGGCGCAGATCATGGCGTCACTGTCCTCGTTCCCGGTAGAGAAACAAGTCGACTTCACCGAAGACCCACTGGAAAACGCTCGGCTCTGGGCGATCCGCAAGGACACCTTCCCCGCCGTCGGCGCGGTGCGTAAAACCGGGACCACGGTGATCATCGAGGACGTGACCTTCCCGGTGGAACAACTGGCCATCGGCGTGAACCGGCTGATCGAGCTGTTCGACAAACATCACTACGACGAAGCGATCCTTTTCGGACACGCACTGGAAGGCAATCTGCATTTCGTCTTCACCCAAGGCTTCAACAGCGCGGAAGAAGTCGCACGCTACCAAGCGTTCATGGACGACGTGGCGCAATTGGTGGCGGTCGAGTTCGGCGGTTCGCTCAAGGCCGAGCACGGTACCGGGCGCAACATGGCACCGTTCGTCGAACTGGAATGGGGCAGCGACGCCTACCAGTTGATGTGGCAGCTCAAACGCCTGCTCGATCCCAACGGCATACTGAATCCGGACGTGGTACTCAGCCAAGACCCGCAGATCCACCTCAAGCACCTGAAACCGCTGCCGGCCGCCGACGAGATCGTCGACAAGTGCATCGAGTGCGGTTTCTGCGAACCGGTCTGCCCATCCAAGGGACTGACCTTGAGCCCGCGCCAGCGCATCGTCATCTGGCGGGACATCCAGGCGAAGAAACGCGCCGGGGTCGATACCCGCGAACTCGAAGCGGCCTATGAATACCAGGGCATCGATACCTGTGCCGCCACCGGTCTTTGTGCGCAGCGTTGCCCTGTAGGCATCAACACCGGCGAGCTGGTGAAAAAGCTTCGCGGCCTACACGCTTCTCATACGAAAACCGCCAACTGGCTGGAAGGAAATTTCGCTACGGCGCTGCAAGGTGCGCGTTTCACCCTGCACGTGGCCAATGGCGCACGAATGTTGCTGGGAGCGCCGCGCCTGGCCAAGTTGTCGGCGACCTTGACGCGCTTGTCCAAGGGTCAGGTCCCGCAATGGACCAACGCCATGCCGCAGCCGGAAAAAGCCATTCGCTTCAGCCCGACAGTGACCGACGAACGCCCGCGCGTGGTGTACCTGGCTGCGTGCGTCTCACGAGCGATGGGGCCGGCGGCGGGCGACAAGGAACAAATGTCGCTGTACGACAAGACTCGCGGCCTGCTGGAAAAAGCCGGTTACCAGGTGGTCTTCCCGGACAATCTGGACAACCTCTGCTGCGGCCAGCCGTTCGCCTCCAAGGGCTATGCCGAACAGGCCGAACACAAACGCCAGGAACTGATCGGCGCCCTGCTCCACGCCAGCCGTGGCGGACTCGACCCGATCTACTGCGACACCAGCCCCTGCACGCTGCGCCTGACGCAGGACCTGGGCGATGTGCGCCTGGACCTGTACGACCCGGTGCGTTTCATTCGCACGCACCTGATCGATCGCCTGCAGTTCACACCGCAGGAAGCGCCCATTGCGGTGCATGTCACCTGCAGCACCCAGCACCTTGGGGAAAGCCAGGCGCTGATCGATCTGGCGCGCAAATGCAGTAACAACGTGGTCATCCCCGAAGGCATTCACTGCTGCGGATTTGCCGGCGACAAGGGTTTCACCACCCCCGAGCTGAACGCCCATTCGCTGCGCACGTTGAAGGATGCGGTGCAGTATTGCAGCGAAGGCATTTCCACCAGCCGCACCTGTGAGATCGGCCTGAGCCAGCATGGCGGAATCGATTATCACAGCCTGGTTTATCTGGTGGACCGCGTAACTCAAGCGCGCCCAGCCTTGTAGGAGCAAGCTTGCTCGCGATGGACGACAACGATGACGCGTGCTTCCTGGAGAAACGCGTTGCCCTCAAGCCCATCGCGAGCAAGCTCGCTCCTACAGATTTCATCTCCCCCCCGCAATCGCAAAAAAAAACCGAATTCCTGCGCCCGGCTATAGTCATTTAGCTAGGCCCTGTAATCGGGCTTATAACCACCTCGGCTGGCAGCCCAATCTACCGGCAGCACCGAGCCCTCATGCGCAAGGAGATACCCATGAAGCACTCTGCAATGGCTGGATTGTTCATTTCTGCTGCACTGTTGGCCTCGCCGGTGTTTGCGGCGGACAAAGATCTTTGTGACGCGCAGGTTCAAAAACTGGACGACGCAATCACCACCGCACCCGCCGTGTCCGAGAGCTCAATGGATAACGCCAAAACCGCGCTGGAAGATGCGAAGAAGGCCCAGGCATCCGGTAACGACAAGGACTGCATCGAGATCTCCGGCCAGATGCTTGAGAAAATTCAGCAGCGCAGCCCTACCAAAAAGTGATCACAGGCAAGGCCAACCTTCGGGTTGGCCTTCCGCGGCACATTGGCGTAGACTACACAGGCTTGTTGCTCATCGGATTCACGAGCAATGAGTTCGGGGCCGTTTAGGATTCGACGCCGGTTGCGAAACTTTAGGTGCATGCCGAGTTGGTAACAGAACTCGTAAATCCACTGTTGCAACTACTTATAGTTGCCAATGACGAAAACTACGGCCAGGAATTCGCTCTCGCTGCGTAAGCAGCCTTAGCCCTGAGCTTCTGGTACCTTCGGGTCCAGCAATCACCAGGGGATGTCTGTAAACCCAAAGTGATTGTCATATAGAACAGAATCGCCGTGCAGTACGTTGTGGACGAAGCGGCTAAAACTTACACAACTCGCCCAAAGCACCCTGCCCGTCGGGTCGCTGAGGGTTAACTTAATAGACACGGCTACGCATGTAGTACCGACAGCGGAGTACTGGCGGACGGGGGTTCAAATCCCCCCGGCTCCACCAAATAACCATCTAAAGACGTCCACGGACGTCTTTTTTTGTGCCTGAAATCCAGTGAATACAGGGGTTTAGAGTCCACGAGCGTCCACCAGCATCCGTGACCATCTACGATTTCGTGTATTCCAAGTGGTATTCCAAGCCCTCACCTGCTATTTTTTGGAATACATAAACAGCACCGGAATACACCATGGGGGCCCAAGCCACGCGCCTTTCAGACGTAAAAGTCAAAGCCGCGAAACCAAAGGAAAAGGACTACATACTCACCGATGGCAACGGCCTACAGATGCGAGTGAGAATCAATGGCTCTAAGCTATGGAATTTCAACTACATCCAACCTGTGACGAAAAAGCGGATAAACATGGGATTGGGCACCTTTCCTGAGGTGAGCCTGGCGCAAGCACGTAAGAGAACCGTTGAAGCGAGAGAGCTTGTCGCCCAGGGGCTGGACCCTAAAGAGAAACGCGACGCCGAGCGGCACGCGAAAAAAGCAGCCACGGAACACACTTTCGAAAATATCTCGGCAGCGTGGTTCGAGCTCAAAAAGGATTCAGTCACCCCTGCGTACGCCGAGGATATTTGGCGCTCTCTCACGCTGCATGTCTTCCCTGATCTGGCCACCACCCCAATCTCTACTATCACTGCCCCTAAAGTCATAAATTTGCTTCGCCCCCTCGAGACGAAGGGCAGCCTCGAAACCGTTAAACGTCTAACCCAACGCCTCAATGAGATCATGACCTATGGTGTCAATTCGGGATTGATTCACGCGAATCCGCTCAGTGGAATCCGCTCCGTCTTCAAAAAGCCCAAAAAGAAAAACATGGCGGCCCTTGCGCCCGATGAGCTGAAAGAGCTCATGGTGGCAATTGCCAATGCCAGCATAAAAAGAACTACGCGCTGCCTAATTGAGTGGCAACTTCACACCATGACTCGGCCAGCCGAGGCTGCCACTTCCCGCTGGGCTGATATCGACTTCGAAAAGAAGATCTGGACTATACCGGCGGAGCGCATGAAGAAACGTCGGATACACATCATTCCGCTCACGGAACAAGCTTTGGCGCTCTTGGAAGCGATCAAGCCCTACAGTGGACATCGGGAGTACGTTTTCCCTGCAGACCGAGACCCTCGCACCCACTGCAACAGCCAGACCGCCAACATGGCACTGAAGCGTATGGGTTTTGAGGGGCGCCTGGTAAGTCACGGCATGCGATCAATGGCGAGTACCATCCTCAATGAACACGGCTGGGATCCTGAGTTAATCGAAGTTGCGCTAGCCCACGTCGATAAAGATGAGGTACGCAGCGCCTACAACCGAGCCGACTACATTGAGCGCAGACGCCCGATGATGGCCTGGTGGAGTGAGCACATCCAAGAGGCGGCAACTGGCAGCCTGTCGGTGGCAGCTATCAAAGAAGATAGAGACCGAAAAGTCGTGCCAATACGCTGACCGAGGGCAGCGATCGATCGACTCTAACTAAAAAGTAGGTGCCGTCTCAGGTTGCGCACACGACACCGACAAACGCCCGACCGAGGCGCTGCAATACAAAGCTTAAAACAATTCAGGCGCAAATCGGGCCCTAGCGACACCAAATATGTACTCGTTACTTGGAATTCGACCGACGTTTCCAGTCCCTGGGAATCAATCCTTTCCCAGACGCTCGCGTCCAACGTTGCTTCGTAGCTTTCACATAGCGAGGGTCATCCGGGAAATACGCGTGTTCAAGCAGAAGGACCTGTAAGCCATCACGAGCCTCGACTTCATTGAATAGAAAATCAATGTGCTGGCGCATGGCTTGATAATCTTCGTCGTCTGCATTAATCGAAACCACATCGCGCCCTGAACTATCAGACTCCGCTTCGGGATCGTCATCGCTGCCGGTATCCACGACTTCAGGCTTCGAATTAGCATCCTCGTGTCCACTGTTCGGGAAGTAAGGACGGCTAAGCTGATCAAGAACGAGCACGCCGGGTACAGGGCGTTCCTCCTTCTCGAAGTAGCGCTGCATTCCGAATGCCAAGGCGATATGTACAGCAAGCCAGTTCTGGTCCGAGCCCAGATCAGCCATGGTCAGGATCGCGCCGCCTGCTCCAGGCTCCACCACATTCACCTGCGGTACCCGAGATGAAAATACGATCTCTGCGTCCACGCAGGGCTCTACTTTCGGTAGCAAAGCGAAAGACTCGGACGCGAACTGCGAGACAGCATTCTCCGCTCGCTGCAAACGTACTCTTCGGTTGTCAGTGTCTACCAGTGCTTCCAGTTCGGCGATCTCTGCAAGCTGCGCGCTCAGATCCTTCCCGGGGCGAAGCAACTGATCGTCCAGAGTTTCAAGGAAGAAACTTGCTTTGCCCCGAAAGTAGGCTCGCACCTGCGCCAGATCTGCGAGCCGCTTTCCTTCTTGGATCTGACTCAAAGCAGAGGCAACACTGGCGTCAAGCTCCCGCAGAGCCGAACTCAGTTCGTGCACGCGCTCCGCGAGTTTTTCAACCGTCGCATCCAGTTGGGGCCGAATGCGGCCGACGGTACTTGCCTCAGCGCGAATCGTCTCCAATGATCGCTTCATTGCGAGCGCTGCGGCCGCCCCAGCATCTGTATTGGACTGGCAGATTGGGCATGTTTTAGGGACGTCCAAGAGATTTAGATGTTCAGCTATGTGCAGCTTCTCGTGCTGCTCGCTCACCGCTTTTTGATAGCCGTGCGACTCCTGAGCTGCCGCTGTCATCGCTCGATATTTCCGCTTTGTCTGATTAAGCTCAGCGAGCGCTGAGCGCCGACGCTCCTGCAGAGAACCCAATTCGCTCTCGCTCGGATACTGCAATGAATCAGCATCCGCCGACATTGCCATTCGCAGCATCTCCAACAGCTCAATCTCGTCCGCTGCTTCAAAAGCCCCGGCCAATAGGCCAATCTGCTTCGCCTCTCCGAGCAGCACCCGCGTACGCTGCTTCACCAAACTTTCTTTGGACCGCCGCGTTTCCTCACGAGCGACGTCAATCTCCAAGGCCTTGCGCGCTTGCCGTAAGCGGCGCTCAGCAGCTGCTGTCGACTCGGTCACAACACCCAAGAAGTACGGCATCGTCGAGATGATGCTGCCTGCCTTGCGATTGTCATCCAGCCCGTGAAGTAACACCGTCTCACTATCAATAACCTCTTTGGTCACAAATACATATGGCGTGACATAACGCACCGTAGGGCGATCGCGAGATTCACGACCTGGTACCAGCGGCTCCGGTTGGCCGGCATCACCGATACCGAAAGCCTGTCCCAGCTTGGTCTTGGCTACTTCGACGGTAGTCCGACCTTCGAACTGCTCAACCTCCCGCGGCACCGAGAGGCCCCGCCCAGAGGTCACGAACATGTGGTCGCTGGGGCCTTTACCTACCGGCGGTACGAGGCGACAAGAGATCAGCTCGTCGGCACCTCTAACCCACTTGACGCCCACCGCGATACAGCGCCGTCGCACGTACACTGGAAGCCCGCACTTTGAAGAACCTAAACAATAGTCCAGGGCCTTGATCACTGCGGACTTACCTGTCCCAGAGGCGCCGGTAATCACGTTGACCCGGCCGACGTCCAACTCGACTTCCCGGAATGCCCCCTCTTCTCCAAGGAAAAAGATGCTTGCGATGTTCCACCGAGTCATACAGACACTCCCAATGCTTCAATGACTGCTCTCGCTGATCCGGCGCCGGCGAACCAAATACCCAGCAACCTTGCGCGCTTCAACGCCGCCCCCGCGACACCGCCAGACACCACCGCAGGCACTTTCCGGTCTGACGACTCGATCTCACCTTCGCGATTTAAGCGCAGCATTCCTGCGATACAGCCAAACCTGATGGCCTCTGTAGACACTGTCAAAGTAGTGTTCACACGCTGCGATAGACTCGTCAACACGCGAGGGCTGCGGTCTAGCCACACAAGCAAGCCAGTGTTTTTGTTGCACCCGTCGAAAGTTGACGCAAGGTCTTCCGAAAGTACGAGCGGTAGAAGCAGATAGACGATGGCCGCCGCGGGAGCGTGGCCTTGGACCTGTTGCTGCCGATAGGCCTCACAGAAATGGGCGAGTACCGTAGCGCAATAGGCGGGATTTGTTTCTGCATGAATGTCATGCGCTGCCCTCATGCATCCCGCTCCAACAGATTCTTGAACTCGGGATGCCAGCCAACAATCAGATCGATGGCCATTACTTGGTAGCTGCCGCGAACGTAATAATTACCGCTCCAGTTGGGAGCGAAAGGCCGAACCTCGGTATGCGCGGAGTTGAAAGTCCACCTCAGCAATTCAAGCCCCACACTACGCTTCTCTACTTCGGCCGCCTCCTCGCACTCCTCGGACATGATTCCATGCTTATCCTGCCAAGCTTCCTGAAGAAGCCCATCATACAAATCGATACGCACAGCCATATCGAGACGGTCCGTGGCCCATTTATGCCGCTGCGAACGAGCACGCCACTCTTCGCGTTCGGCGGACCGCACTTCGGTCCTAGTCCCGCCCACAAGTTGAATCTGGCGAGCAATCATCGAATCTGGGACGTGGTACTCAGGTATTAGGGCATTCTCGAAGTCAGGAAAGAGCTCATCACGTTCCACCTCGCCAGCCAGCTCGGAAATTTTCAGCTGGACCTCTAGCTTCGTGATGAACCGCTCACGCTTTCCACATAGCGTGAAGATGACTTGAAGATCCCACCATTCGATCAGACGGGTGCAAATGGCCTTACGGCTATCTGGCGGGAAATTCACCAAGCATCCCGCAATGTCGTCGGAGATACCGGCGATATTGCTCCCACCTGGGCGCACGGTAATTCTGGATAGCAGTTTCTTTCGCGTTGAGTCGTCAAGTTTTAGGAAAGCGGCGCAACCGCTCACCCGGTCTGTATGGGGCAACGGCTGAAGTCCCGCCAACTTTGCAGCCTGGTGTGCGTCCACTACCCGCTGAGCTTCATCTAGCAGCGTGGACCGCAAAGATTCGCGGCTAGCGGACTCATCAAGCAGGGAGCTAAGAAAGTCCTTACTACTCAAGGGAGCAACCGTTACCAGTTGGAAACGCGTGTCCTCAATCGCAAGTTTTGGCAGTACATCAATCCAGGCCTTGAGAGTTTTCCACAGTTCTTTGGACGCCAGGCTCACAGCGGCCGGGTTCTCGACAATGGAGTGTTTAAGCTGGATGAGAAGCGGCTGACCATTGGAGATCACTTCAACATCGTCGAGCCGCTCCAAGCAGACTGCCGCGTCGTCATGTGACTCTTGGAGGACGCTTAGAAGTGCGTACAGTGACTGGAAGTAGAAGCCCAGTGCCGCACCTTCCGCGGAATGACTTCCTGAATCGATATGTGCCATCTGGTCAATTCCCTGTTTAAGCAGCACTATCTATGCGTGGGTGGCCCTCGTTTCGTCCATACTTGCTACCGGTACGGTCCGATCGGGCCGGTCGCTAATGTACGCAAATTTTGCATGACCCCACAAACTCTGTCGCATGTAGCCTCACGACAGCAACAAATCTTTGAGCGAGCAGCGAACACCCATACGGCTATGTCTCGTCCGCACGCCAAACAAAGCGTCCGTTACCCGGTGCAGAATCCTACAGGGGCATACTACCCATATTGAATCGTTTTCAACCGTAGAAACCAAATCCCTATCGCCTTAGCAACGAATACCGCACGGACTCTGCTTGGTCCGGCCAGGGTGCTCAGATCACGCAACTTGCTTGGGATGCCTCCAGTGCATTGCCGCTTAAACCCTACTCACTTCAGCCCTTGCGCCCGGTCAGTCTTAACCTGGTCGAGCGTTTTTTTGCCTACAGGTGAACACGATGAAAGAACTTCATTGAACAGCAGCACCTGCCGCACTACTTCAGCCTTCTGCTACCCACTTATGCAAGCACTCGAAAACAGCATCGCGCCTAGTAAGTACCCCAGCCAAATCAACGCTGCAGATCACCAGTTGCACATCAGTGCCCTGGATTGATAGCTTGTCACGCACCCCTGGACTGACGCCTTCCATCGCCGGATAGATCAGCGCGAGCCGCTGACATTGATAGTGCTGGGCGTAGCTGACCAGCTGATACAGGTCGGCTGATGAAATACCCAGCTTGCGCTCTTTGAGATTAAGGATTTTCCACTTGGCATCTGCAATAGCGACCACCTGCGTTCCATGGAGCACCGAGATATCTGGGCGCAATTGGAACACCTCACGCCCTACCTCATTGACCGCAAGATAGCGACGTGGCCCCTGAGCCTGGATGTGATGATCCTTGAAGGTGCGGCGCATCCGCCAGGTAACATAGCCTTCAAACAAACGGTTCATATCGAACAGCAGGGCCAGCGCCGGCATACCGCCGGCAGTCACATTAGGGTGCAGTGCACGTAGAAAGTCCCCACAGCGCTGGAATACGGGCTGCCAACGCTGATTGAGCCGATCGAACGCTAGCCCCTCAACTGCCTCAGACGTGAAATTGCGATCCGAAACCGCCGCAAGATGTATCAGCAGCTCATTGATGCCACGCTTGATACCGGGATGCTGGGTGCGCCGCAACAGCAGACCTAGCACATGGCGTAGCACCTGGTTGTATGGGGTGTCGATATCGAACTCATCAAAACGGCAATGTACTCGCTGCGGTGTGAAGGCATTTAGCCGCACCTGCCTGACCAAATCAATTCGTCCGCGTACGGTGCTGAGTTCATCTTGTCTCGGCACATATCGACGAATCAGTCCGAGCTGCATCTGCTGAGCGATCATGCCGCGAAAGTGTTCAATGAACACATCCAACAGAGCATGTCTTTGTTGGCCCAGTGAAGCCTCTCCGATACTGGGCGGCGACAACGAACCGGTTAGCTGCAGCAGGCGTACTAGAATCTGCCGGCACAACTGCGCGTCACGCTCGTGGCGAGCGATCTTCGGTAGTACCTCGATGATCAGCTCACCGAGCTGGATCACCCCGCAAAACTGGGTGAACTTCACCGCTGTCCGCCGCCACTCAAGCGCCTTGGCAGGCAAGGAAGCAGCAAGCTGTTCGAGCAATACCGCTTGCTGCAAGCTCAGAGACTGACCGCCTCCGGCTCGAATGGGTAGCCACTCGTGTTCGAGAACCTGCAATAACGTCATGCCAGGAGCTCATAGATCTTTCGAATGGCCTCTGGACTGATCTCACCTGGTGAACACACCTCGTAGCGCTGCGACTCGGGAAGGTCATCCTCCAGCTCGCCGAAGATATCGCTCGCCAAATCACTGAATTCGCGGACGATCTGCATTTCAAGCGGAGCCTTTACATCCCCAAATATCAGCCGAATGCGCTGCCAGTCGTTGTAGAAGACTTCTTGCAATAGCGGAATGACTTCGCGGCACAGCACACTGCGCAACCCTTCCATGTCGCTCACTCGAGTAAGGAAGGCATGACCGATTGTTTGATCCCGGTGCAGCAAATAAGCGATACGACGGTTCAGCGTATCCAACAACGCGCGCAGGTTCAGCACACCACCCTCGCCATCCGGGATATACCCATCCCCCTGTGCCCCTGAAATCACCAGCGAATCAGGCATCAGCTCACGGAATTGGAAGCGTCGACGCAAGGCCGCATCCAGCAGCGCAATCGAACGGTCCGCCGTATTCATGCTGCCGTAGATATCTAGGTTGCGTGGTACTCCGAAATGCTCCCCGGAGTAAGGCAGGGTCAGCTCCATGCCATCCAACAGTTGGCCTTCGATGTCATAGTGGGCGCGCTTGTCCACCTCAATTAGCGTGATCAGCTCACCCAGGATCTTCGCCACATTGCCGCGGTTGATCTCGTCGATGAAGATGGCATAGCGATGCTGCGGATTCAGCCTGGCTCGTTCACACAGCCGCTTGAACACGCCTGGCTTCACTGCATAAATAACACCCTGACCGTCAGCGGACGGTTCAGGACGTATACCCTCAATAAAATCTTCGTAGCTATAGGACTGATGGAAAGTGACGAACTCGTAGCGCTTAACCAAATGCTGATTGGACGACTTCGGGCCTTTCTTGATCAGCTCCGCATGCTCGATCCACTCAGCGCAACTCTCCTTCCAGTCCCCTGCAAGAAACCATCTCCCTTCCTCGTCCTTATCGAACACATAAGGAGCCCTCCGGGCTGCCGTATCGCGTTGAACGGTCGCTGAGTCGAGAACTGTATGGCTCTGCAATGCCTCCCAGCAAGTCGCGCGAAGGTTGCTGTTGCTACTGCGAGACTTCGCCTTAGCGACAAAATAGCGATGGCCCATCAACTGACTAACTTTCGCTTTGCCCCCCAGGGCGTGAAGGGCCATGAAAACTACCTGCCACCAGACAACATCCACTAAGTTAGAAAGGAGCCACTCGGTCTCCGTCAGCGTGCTCGAACTGTCTTCATACTTGGATAGGCGCGCTTTCAGGCTATGAGTCTTACCGGTACCAGGAGGGCCATAAAAGATCAGATTTCGCGGTTCCTCGACCAGCAATGGCTTACCCGAAGGCGGCTGTTCAGTTTCAGGCTTTGCCAGGCGCCAACGATCTGCCCAAGGGCTTGTATAAAAGTCCACTTCACTACCTGCTGCGGTCTCCTCGGCCTGCCGAATTTCCAGCAACTCCCTGTCGAGCTTAATCG
Organism: Pseudomonas sp. MHK4; assembly: GCF_054600775.1. Lineage (NCBI taxonomy): Bacteria > Pseudomonadati > Pseudomonadota > Gammaproteobacteria > Pseudomonadales > Pseudomonadaceae > Pseudomonas > Pseudomonas sp. MHK4. The sequence goes on from NZ_BAAIAK010000007.1 coordinate 295,974, forward strand.
CTGGCCATGCCTTCACCTCAGGAAGTGCCAAAGTCTTGAAGGCAGATATGATGGTCGCTTTGTCATTGGGGCTGGCAATCCGCTCGAAAGTCCCCGGGAACAACAAATGAAGCAGAATATGCCGCATCTGCCGGCCGCCGCCCCATGGCTGAGCATCCAACCATTCAGCACAGTGCCAAGGCTCCTTCAGATACTCCTCTTGCTGAGCGCGCGGTAACTGATGAAAAGCCTTGACCATTCGAATCAACCAAGCCAGCTCTTCAGCCCGGTAACGATTAAAGCCCTGCCCTGCCGAGCCTAGCCCCTCAAGGGTCTCGTCTGTCATCAGCGTATTACTGAGCGGAAAATCGCTCCCCGACCAACTCCATACCTGCTTGATATTTTCGCGCTTCTTGGTCGCCGTTACATTGCTTTGAAACAACATCACCACCCAGAGCACCTCGGCCATCAGTTGGATAGCCTCGGGCGACGCGTCAGCCAACTGCCCTTTAAGCTTCTCCAAGAAGACCGCCGAGGTCTCATCTGGGCTGTCGATGAAACGCAAATGCAGCTCATCAAGCAGATCACTGGTCCAGCGCGGGCCAACAGCAAAAAGCGTCTGACCGTCGAGCAGGCAGTTTTGCTTCCACTGCTCGAAGGCGGCAAAGATGGGTGCTGCATTGTGATGAGGGTTGAAAGTCGACATGACGTTCCCTGTAAAAGCAACTGCGAACTCAGGTACCAGACGCACCTGACGTTAAGTACTACTGCGCGTTGTAATCCACCCGATTCCACTCAATCGCACGCTTACGCCAATGCTGTTCGATGGCCTGGGTAAAGTCGGCGCGGACAATCTTGGCGCGAGCCTCGCACCAGTCGGCAGACTCGCGGCGGATAACCAGCCCCTCCAAAGGGCCGCTACGAAAATGGCTAGACGAAATCTGTACCTGCTCAAGTAGCGACTTCACGCTGGTTCGCCCAGAACACACCTGCGGCACGATCTTCAAACCAGCCTGGGCGGCCAGCGTATTACGCCGCGTGGTGCTCCAGAACTTACCGGCGTGGCGGTCATATACATCGAACAACAGGAACCAGTCCGGCAAGGTGCCGTAATCCAGTGAATGCCGAGCAGCACACCACTCGCCGAAAAGCAGCAGTTCGGGGCGTAAAACCACGCGGATCGCTTTGCCATGCTGGGCCAGCCAGGCAGGCAGGCGTGAGAACTGCCCGACATGCGGCTCCTGTAGGTACTGGCCACGATTCTGTGCACGCAGTTGGCCGTCGTCCGCCAATGAGAGACCCAAATTTGCCCCGTCGAGCTTTTCCTCCACCACCACGCTACCCGCCAGCAGGACCTTGGCCTCGGCTGCGTCGAGCACCTTATCGTCGCGGGGTTTATCTGCACCCAACCAGACAAGATGTGGTGTGTGGGGGAAACGAAAGAACCCAGTCATCGCAACTGCTTTTCTGCATATTTCTGCCGCGACCAGTCTTCAATGATGGGATCAAGCAGTATCTGATGGGTCTGGAGTGCCCCTTCCCAGTCATGCCAGTCCGTGTCGCCAGCAAAAGCGACACACCCCTCCCCGAACGCTATATGTGAAGCCAAAGCAGCAGCCACCATCTTCCTGTCTGCTAAATCATGTACCACAGCCTGTAAGGATTGCGGTAAGACTCCACCGCTCTCATCGTATTCCACTATCACATCGTCCACGGCGGCTGTACTCCACTTGTGCATCACCACCTGAATGCCGAAGTCGTTAAAACCCAGCTTGTGATTGTACTCCTCATAAATTTGGCCCTCCCCATCTAGGACCAACCGGGATTCGCTCTGCTGGAAGCCGTCCAGCCAGGTCCAGACCACCATGCGCAGCGCCGGATCTTGAGGAGTTGCGTCAATGTCACTGGGATGTATCGGATCAGCAGCGCTCGCTGCTATCAGCACATTGGTATCGACCACATAGCGCGCTTTCAAATCTTTCATGATTTGGCACCTTTCTGACGCTCAAACATCAGTCGTGCCTGTTCGCGTGTCTCACCCAACGCATCACCGAAGAAACCTTCAGGCCAATTTCTTACCCGTCCAAACGCATCAAGCTCCAACTCACGTAACCTTGCATAGTTATGTTCGCGCTCGACGAAGTACATCGCTGCCTCGGCTACCGTACTAATTTCCTGCTTTGCCACAAGTGTCTGCATACGCCGGAACAAGTGCTCGGAGTGTGTCTCGACGATGAACTGCACCTTGCGCTCACGGCTGATCTGAGCAAACAGTTCGGCCAAAAGGGACTGCGCCAACGGGTGCAGATGACTTTCTGGTTCCTCGATGATCACAATATGTCCGGGCTCGGCAAACAGAGCCGACACGATGACCGGGAGAACCTGCGATACGCCTACGCCTACATCCTTGAGGTTCGACTTGCTGCCCTGATTCTCGATTAGCAGCTCATAACGCGCTGAGCCACCCAGCGCACGAACGGTAAGGCCATCGGCGAGCCCCATTTCTTTCAGCCAGTGGATAGTCTGCTGGAAGAGTTGCGCCTCAGCTGGCGGGGTCTTTCTGCCCCTGTGTGCAGCTTGTAACGCCACCCCACTGGCAATCAGTGCATCCACGGCCCTCGCTCCATCATCGCCGATACTTGCTGGCATACGGCCTGCCCAGATGTAATCGCGCTGGGCAAGGCGGCGAACCGGCCCCAGATAGATGATCTTGCCCAGCTCATCCAGCAATGCGGGGCCAATATCCCTGATCATTTCGCCTCGCGTGCCCAGTGAGGCAATCGCCGAGGCTGCAAAGGCGAAGGAGCGCTGAGGCCGAAAGTGCGGGCTTTGCCCCACAGGGCGATGCTCCGCTCCCAACTGCAAGCGGTAGATGCCCGGCCTGCGCCGCGCCACGAAAAAGCCCTGACCATCCTTGCCAAGGCGCAGATAATCCAGCTCGGCACTGCCACCCGGCCCCTGCCGGTAGCGTGCGGAAAAGATGGTTGCCTCTTCTGGCTGGCCGGATTCGCTCCACTTGAACTCGACCCCGACCTGATTGGCCTTGATCGCTTCAGAATCACCGCCATGACGGGATAGCAGATCCTTGAATTGCCCTAGCGTGACGGAGTCACCTTCATCAGGATTGCCGAGATTAAGATCCAGGTTGGGGTCGTCGCCTTTCACCGTCTGGCGGATCAGCAACAGGCTTTGGATCAGACTGGACTTACCCGATGAGTTGGTACCCAACAGCAGTGTGATCGGAGCCAGACGCATGGCCCCGGTGGAGCGCCAGATTTTAAAGTTATCCAGTTTCAGATGAGTCAGCATGTTCGCTCCTTAAACCAGCTCGTCCAGTTCCAACTTGTCCCAGGCCTCGAGCACAAGCCTCTGAGTGCGATACTCGCCGAATTCACGGACTTCGCTGCGCTGCAACACCGCAAAAGTCTCTGAGGGGTAGCCCTGGCTTACAGATTGTGGGTCCAGGATGAATTGCAAATCCCTTCTAGTCAGACCGTAAAGCCTCGCGTAGTAAGCATCCAACTCCGCACGCAATTGCATTCTATGGTCTGGATCAAACCCAAAAGGCTCCCCCTCGTACCCCAAATCTCTCGCCCATGGTTCCAATCCAATCGAGTTATATGTCAGCGCAATAACCCTTGAAACAATGAAGTCGATATCTCCTTCCGAATAGCTGTCCGGAGGCAGCACAGGAAGCTGCTTGACTATAAAGAAGTTCATAGTCAGCCCGCCTATTTTTTGGCGCGCGGCGAAATCAAAGCAGAGTGCAGTCAAGTTAGCCAGCAGCAACGCAGCGTATGGAGCTGACTGCTCCGTGAGAATCAATGGAAACTTGTTACCAACTGCAACTTTTGGAATTACAGCGCCGACAAATGAGCGAACGCTTGCTCTCGCATCAGTAACATCTCTAAACCCCAACATCCAACCCTTGGACCACTCTTTATCCTTCAAGCACTCATCAAGCAATTTTTTCGGAACCCAATAGAAAGGAATAGGTTCATAGCCCGAATCATTCAACTCATCCAAATCAAGTCTAGGAAGTACGTGAACTCTTTGGCCATCGACCTTGCTGAAATCACCATGCCTATAATTATATTGATTAATCATCTTAGCTTCGAAAAGAGGAACAAAGTGCTCACCTCCACGAGAAAAAACATTTCCAACAATTTCGAAGCCATCTTGTTTCAAATCATGGTAAGTCTTAAACAGGTAACTATCATTGGACATATCAAACATCCTAAGAAACCTGACACCCCATGGATTCTGCTCCTCCTTTCCAGCAGAATTTTCCCTGACCAGAACCGGTACCCTGGCATACACACGACGAGTAATGTCTGCATCCATCCGTGAACGGAAGATCGGGCAGGTACGGGTATTGGGGTTCACCTGGATGATTTCTTCAGCCGTTAGCGTGAATACCCGCTCAGGATCCTGCAGCTCATCAAGCTGCTTGCCCTGGAACAGGAAGCGAGTCGCGCCGGCCTGCATTTGGGAGCCTAGTACCGTGGTCAGTGCAAAGCGCAGCATATGCCCCTGGCCTGCTCCCTTGAAATAACCTTCGTTTTCGAACTCGAAAAAGCTTTCCAGTGACCGTTGCTCGATCAAATCGCCAAAAAACGCCTTGGTGGTATTGTCGGTAGCCAGACCGGACGGAACGATAAACCCGGCACGTCCCATCGAGCCAATTACCTGCCGGATCGTCTCGGAGAACAGCGCGTAGGTATTCACATCGCCGACACCGGTCAGCGAGAAGCGCCCACCGTCCTCGCCATTCACATGGGCAAATACACTGGCAGCCTCAGCAGTACGGCGGGCAACAATAAACTCACGATATAAACGCTGCTCGGCCTCGCGAGTCTCAAAGCTCGATACTTGGCCCGGATATAGATTTTGTCCCAGCAGCCCCTGCGACAGCCAGTCAATCCGCTGGCTACGCTCAGCCTTATTCCCCGCGCTGGCGACCATCTGACTGCGTGAAGCAAAGAACTCCTCCTCCTGCAGCTTGATGCGCTCCCACGGCGGATTGCCCAGCACGCAGTCAAAACCGCCAGCCCTAAACACCTGCGGAAACACCAGCGGCCAATGCAATGCCCGCGCTTCCTCACAGGCCGCGGTAGCCGCACTGAGCTGCTGCCCGTGCTGCTCACTTCGGGACTCGCTGAACAGCTCCAGATATAGCGTCTTGCTGGTGGGAGTAATGTCCTGCGATACCTCCGTCTTCTCGAGCAGGAAAGCACCAACCATCAGATTGGCTGCGTGCAGCAAACGGCTACCCTGAACTTGCTGCTGGTAAGCGCGGTAAACTTGATCCTTGGCGGCGATATCGGCCAGGGTATCGTCAGGTAAGGCATCAAGAGCCTGCAACTCGTTGTAACCGACCGCTGACTCCAGCGACAGACTGATGGTCTGCTTGCGGTCGAAAGCCTTTTCCAGCGCTTGAAGACCGCCCTTGTTTTCCTTGATCAACTGCTTGCAGACATCCTTGTCATCGCCAGATAGCGCCTTGAAGGCATCTTTCGGAATGCCTTTTTCCAGCACTTTGAGATCAATGACGCCAAGCAACGCGTTACCGCATTGAATGTGCGAATCGAGAAAACCCAGCGGCTTGCCCGGCTCCAGCGCTTCCAGCCAGAGCGCGGTCTTGCACAGCTCGATGGCCAGAGGGTTGAGGTCAACCCCATAGATGCAGTGCAGTACCACCTCGCGCAGAGCGTGGCGGTACTGCTCTTCAGTGTACTGATCGCCTTGGGCATCCAGCTCGGCCACCTTGGCGGCTAAACGGCGGGCGGCGGCGAGCAGAAAGTGGCCGCTGCCACAGGCTGGGTCGCATACCTTGATCGACAACAGCGCAGCACGCGGCTGCTCGGGGTTGGCCTTGAGTCGCTGTTCGATCACCGGCAGCAGCGCGGACTGGATCAGTTCCTGCACCAAGTTATCCGGGGTGTAGTAGGAGCCACTGGTCTTGCGAGCGTTACCCTGATTACTCTCGCCCTCAGCATCGCCGATAAAGCCAAAGCTCCAAGGCGATGTAGCCGGGTTGATACGAGGTTCAAGCTCCAACAAAGACTCATATACCGAGCCCAGCTCCTCGGTGTCCATGTCGCGGTAGTTGATGCGAGTAGCGCCGTTCTTACGTTGCACCCAGGTCACGTTGCGGATGGCGGTAAGCAACGCTTTGTTGCCAAGCTGCGCAGTGTCCAGATCTTTGCACTGTACTGCAGCAAAAAGCCCACCGAGCGCCGGCAGGCCAAGCAGCGGCTGGCCGCCGCGCAGGGCGGTAAAGGTGGTGGTCAGCACCTGCCAAAGGTCGGCATAATCATCGTAGAAGCGTCGCTTGCGGGCACGCTCACGCAGCAGGTTTAGGCTGTAGCCCTGATCAAAAAGGCGGAGAGCCTCCGGCGTGACGGTGTTCGGGTCATGGAGGATCTTGCGGTCCTCGGCAGTGAGCAGGAACAGAAGGCGGTAGACCAACCGCAATAGCTGGTGAAAATAAGCATGACGGCTGAGCCGGCCACATGACAGAGCCTCGCGCAGCGCATGGTTGGCCGGGTGGGCGACGAAGCCGTCGCCCAGCGCCCGCAGCGCCTGTTCAACGCCGGAGCGCAGGTCGTCACGCGCCCGCTCTCCCTCAATCGCCGCCTGCTCGCGCCACTGTTCCAGCCAGCACTGCGCGATCTTGCCACTTTGGGCAAGAAAGCGGCTGGCGTGCAGGATCATCCATAGGGCGACGAAGTCAGAATAGAGGTCGTCCTCGAACAGACGAGCAAGATCCACCTCGACAAAGGCCGGGCGGGTCATCGACGGGTTGTCGCGCAGAATTCGCAGCACTAACCCATTGCTAACAATACCCCACAACGCCTCACCGCTGGCGTTGAGGTATTCCTGCATCAGCCCCTGCGGCGAGCGTCGGCGCGCCTCGTCACCAAAGACGAGGTGGCTTTTGTCCAGATCGAAGTCCGGTCCTGTCAGCACTAGCGGAATATGCGCGATGCGGCGGGATTGACTGCTTGCACCGTTTCCTAGGGCAAACCCTGAGCTGGCAGGATCCTGCTCGACATAGCCGGCCTCATGGCTAAGCGGAAAAAGCCGCTCCCCCAGGTAGCGTGGCTGGCGGCAGACCTGCAAATCTGTAAAGGCAAACGCCTGCTGCAGCAGTGGCACCAGGAAGCGCTCTACGGACAGCGCAGTACGATCAATGTCCTGACGCTGGCGCGCCTCGCTGAAGGCCTCCCACTCAGCCTTGGCGATACGCCAGTAACGACTAACTTCCTCACGCAGTTTAAGCGTGCGGTGCAGGCCATAGTCAGTGCTGCCCTGCCCCTTGAGCTTGAGGTCGCGCACAGCATTAAGGAACTCGCCGGGGAAAATACCGCCTTCGATACGCAGGCTGTCGAATTCGCGGTGGATAGTGCGGGTCATGGGGTGATTTCCGTTTCTTGTCTGCCGGTATTGGCCGGCAAGCGATCATTCATTGCTGTCGGTTGACGCTTCAGACCAGTTGCGCGTCCGGCATCAGCACGTAAAGGCCGACCACATCGACCGGCAGTTGCGGATACACGTCATAGGTACCTTTGGCCTTGGCAGCATCACGCACACGACGGTGATCCTTGAGCAGTTCATTGGCGCGCTGACGGGCAATGTCGTCGAGCACTGGCTGCCAGGCCGACACCTGTTCCAAGGCTTGTTCGACCTGACGCTGGCGCATCTCTGGGGCCATATTGCGGCTCACCGGCCGCTGCATCAGCGTCAGCACCTGGGCTGGCGTAATGACTTGCGGTGGGTGTTGACCGCTAACAACGACGGCGATAGCTTCTTCGGCGAGCAGTTCACGACGTTGGCTCGCTCGAGTCATCGTCAGTTGGGTACGGAGACGAACCAGCAGCAAAGTGGTTCGCAGTGTCACCGCCTGGGTGAACCAGGCCCCGGAACGACTAGCTGCAGCGTCGCCGTCGCCTTTAAGCGCCTCCTCGGCGAGCTGGTCGGCCAATCCGGCCACTAGTGGGTGGGTACGGTGGATGTGCTCGGCCACCCCAGCCGGTGGGTAACTGAAGTCGATGTTACGCAGACTATCGATACCGGACTGGGCCAAACGGTCTCGCAGTGACTCGGGCAATTCGACATAGGGCAAACGCATGATCTGCTTATACTGACCCAGCGGCGCATTGAGCGCCTGGCAGGCAGCAGTAACGAAGCGGCGCACGTCAGCCTCGGTGCCCAACACTTCGGACATGCGGGCGAATTCCGGAATGACATCGTCTGGCTTGAGAGCACGTTGGGCGAAAATGGTCTGATTGCGGCGCGCCTTGTCTAGAGCATTCTGCCATTTGCTCTCCAGGTCATCCTCGATTGCCTGCTGGCTGTCGAAACCGAAATCAAAAGAGAGGTTGTACTTCATCTCTTCACGGGTGAGCAGGACGGTCTGCATGATTGCCTGACTGATGCGGGTTTCGTCCTCGGGCATAGGTACGGAGATACCTAGCGCCTTACGAATGCTTTCTGCCTTACGTAGGATCACCTTCAACACTGCACCATCTACCGGGTTATCGGCACCGTAGAGCATCAGCGCACGTACCTTGCCAGAACGTTGGCCAAAGCGGTCGACGCGGCCCTCGCGCTGCTCATGCCGAGTCGGGTTCCACGACAGGTCGTAGTGCACCACAGCATCAAATAGGTCCTGTAGGTTGATACCTTCGGACAGGCAGTCAGTGGCAATGAGAATGGCTGGCTTATCGATGTCGCGCAGAGCATGAATCTTTTCTTCGCGCTCGCCCGGGCTGAGTTCGCCGGTGATGCTTACCACTTCGTGATCCTTGAACAGTGGCTGCAGGGCATTCGCCACATAGTGGGCGGTAGCGATGTAGCGGCAGAAGACCACCGGTTTGAAGCCCTGCTTGACCAGTCCCCTGACCTCGACGATCAGTTGCTGGAGTTTTGGGTCGTTGTCATCGACAAGGCGACCTGCCTTTTCGATCAAGCTGCGCAGGCGATCGGCATGCTGCTCCAACGCGGCCCCCGGTTCAATGTCGTCGGAAGACAGCCCACGATCGCTGGAGCCATCCAGCACGGTGTTGATGCCAATAGCCTCAATTTCCGCCAGTTGGGCAACATCGTTACTTCCACTACCTCCAGCAGCTCCTTTTAGTCGAGTCTGCAGTGCGCGCACGGCGGCTGCAGGTGAGGACGAGATACACCTCAGCAAAGCCAGAGCAGCCCACCAATTGAGGCGCTGATGCAGGGTACCCTGACCTTCCGCCTCACAAACCAACTCGCGAGCATAATCGAGCACATCGCCGAATAGTGCGCCCCAGGAACCACTGAGCTGGTACGTCTTTTCTGCTGTTTCGCGCTGAGGAAAGCTGGTGCTGTCCTGCCATTCACTGATGTCGATGCGACGGCGTTGAACCAAATGATCGCCAAGCTGTTTGTACAGCGGATGGTCGACGCGGGAGATATCTTTCAGACCAATAAAAGCCTTGTTCAGCAGGCCGAGCAGATTGTAGTAGGCATCCTCGTTGCCACTGTGGGGGGTGGCGGTGAGCAGCAACAGGTGACGCTCTGGGTTGTCGGCCAAGGCGCGTAGCAGACGATAGCGTTGATGTTTACCGCGACCAACGCCTTCGGCACAGGTATGCGCTTCGTCGACGATCACCAGCTCTGGACACGCGTTCTGGAACTCGTCGCGGCGTCGGTCTGACTTAATGTAGTCAAGACTAACTACGGTAAAGGGGTATTCAGTGAAGATTGAAGTGTGGGTCTGCAGGCCTCGTTCCAGACGCTCGACAGTACCCGTGGTGACCACCTCGGCGCTTATGTTGAACTTGCGCTGCAGCTCCTCCTGCCACTGCTCGCAGAGGTGCGGCGGGCAAAGTACAGTGAAGCGCTGGATCTCGCCACGGTCGAACATTTCCCGGGCAATTAGCCCGGCCTCAATGGTCTTACCGATACCTACATCGTCGGCGATCAGCAGGCGAATCACTTCGTGTTTGAGCGCCATTAGCAGCGGGACCAGTTGGTACGCGCGCGGCTCGACGTTGATGCGACCTAGCGCGCGGAACGGGCCAGCTCCAGCGCGCAGTTTTAGTAGCAAGGCATCACGCAGAAGCAGCGCCGAATTCTGCGTACCGCGCTGTGCCTGGGTAGCATCGGGCAACGGGAAGGTAGCCGATTTCGGTGCCTCTCGCTCAAGTAGCGCGTGAATGACAATTACATCGTCGTCCGAGCCACCCAATGAGCGCAAATGCAAACGAGGGCCGTCGGACTCAGGCAGTACAATCCATTCACGCCCGCGGGCGCTAACGATGCTGCCGGGTTGAAACTCCTGAAAAGCGCTCATGCGCGGAAATCTCCAAAAATGTCCGGATAGCGGCGCACGACGTCGGGCCAGCTACGGGTATCACGGGTGAAGCGGATGACGGTAAAACCATGGTCTACCAGCTCGCGGGTCAACTGCTCGTCGAACGCGCGTTGACCCTGCTGCTCATGGTGTGGGCCATCGATATAGACCAGTGCCAGCGCTTCCCGATAAACAAAGTCGGGCCGGGTCTGCTGGGACTCCAGGTAATGCTGGGCAAGATCTGGCTTGCGCAACTGATGTTGCTCGATGAAATCCAGCCATGCCTGTTCCAGGCTGCTGGCGGACTGTTGACGCAGGTTGGCCATGTGGTCCTGCCCTTCGCCGTCGAGGTGACCAACTTCTAAGGTGGCGCTAGCCAGGGCGCAGAGCAGGTCAGTGACTTCATTGAGCTTGCGATCCAGCAGTTTGTGGTCGGGCTGGTTGTAGTAGCTGAGTAGGCAGCGGTAACAGGCTGCGTCGCACTCCTCGCTTGGGTTCTCCAGGTTGGAGGCCGACCAACTGTCGTCCGGGCTCCGGTAGTGCATGATCTCCAGCGCCCGGCGTGCGACGCGCGGTAGTCCGGCCGGATCGGTAGCCAAGCGAGTGAGCACCCCGGCACCGCCTTCCGCCGACTCGTAGAACAGCATGCTGTTGCGCTCGTCGCGACCAGGCAACGGCTCGACCATCAACTCGCTTTCTTCAAGCTGGAACTCAGCCTCAATACCGCGTTTAAGGGCGTACTGCAGGGTGGCCATGCCACCTTCATCGAGTGGTATCGAAGGCTTGATCACCAGGACATTTCGACGATCCTCGACAAAGGGCGAGATACGCTGAGCCTGGATTCTATCGATCTCGGCGTTCTCGTTTTCCTCCTTGGGTGCCTGCTCGTCGTTGCTCCAGTAGCCGCTAACCGGGTCAATCTTGAAACCGTAGATCTCCGTATCCTTACGGCGGCGCCAGCCAAGATTCATGCGCCACACCGTAGCGGCCGGAGCATATTGCAGGTCGAGCAACGGAGCGTCACCCTCCAGCATCAGGCTGCGGACTACTTTGGGCACGCCATTTTCTTCCTGATACTGCAGGGTGGTACGCACCTCGTAGCCCTGTCGCATGCGCTCTTCTTCATCACATGTGATGCGCGTAACCCGTTGGGTGCTGACGTTCTCAATACGGAACAGGTTGTTGATGACCTTGCCGCCTGCTAGTGGTGCCTGGCACGAGAGGCACTGTTCGTAGTGCCGCTGATTGCGGAAATGTCCGTAGCCACAGGCGGGACACAGCAGAGCCTCTTCGGTAACAATCCGAGCCTCATTGGCGCCCTGATTGCGCACACCTAGAATCACTCGCTTGACCCGGTACTGACTGCCTTCGTGGTAGATCAGGCTCAGCGGTCCAAACTCGGAGATAGCCAAAAAGCGCGGACGAGATAGCACGCTGTCACGGCCGACCCCACCCATACGGCCGGGTATGAACGCGGAGAGGGGAAGACGCGGGAAGTTGTAACCGGGCAGGAAGCCCTGGCTGGCCAGGTAGCGGTAGGTCTCGAAATCCGAATGACTGCCCCCGCTGGTTTCCAGCAACAGATTATGCTGAATCATCGCCTCGCGGTGACGACGCTCGGCAATCTTGCGCTCCTTCTCGGGCGCAGCCGGGTTGGTCATGATCGCGCTCGCCTCGTCGATCTGCCGGCGCGTGGAGGCATAGAGGTCACGCCAGCGTTGCAGAGCCTTGTCGAAGCGTAGGAAGGCAGAACCAAGCTTGGCATCGAGCCATTGAGCAGCAGCCTCGTCAACAGGCTTGCCGCGGTCTAGCCAAATACCCTGCGCGCTCGTTAGCTCGCCATGCAACATGCCCAGCAAGCGAGTGCCGCGCCGACCTGCCCGCGCCAGCGCGTCCTTGTTGCCAAGGGCAACCACATAGTCGTCGAGCAGCGGCATCTCGCTGGGGCTTTCCATATCCAGCATGGTGTTGATGGTCGAGGGCAGCTTGCAGCCAGTTTCCGCCAGCCAAGTGGCGAACAGGTGACTTTCCACCAGATCCTCATTAGCTAGGTCTAAGGTCGGCGGGCTGACCTCGCCATAGACCATGCGCCGCGGCTCCTGGAAGAAGTACTGGTCGTGCGGGCTGAGTGCAGCGCAATAGGTGATGATCAGCGCCGGTTGCCCGGAACGCCCTGCCCGGCCACTGCGCTGGGCGTAGTTGGCCGGGGTCGGCGGCACGTTACGCAGGTAGACGGTATTGAGCGAGGCGATGTCCACCCCAAGCTCCATGGTCGGTGAGCAGAACATGGCGCGCAGGTCGCCTGCACGGAAGCGCTCTTCACGCTCCTCACGCAACTCTGCTGGCACCTGGGCCGTGTGCTCACGAGCCTCTAGGGTGAACAAATCACGCTGCTGACTCTCTAGCATGTCAGCCACGCCGTTGTAGAGCCGCTGGAAATAGGGGTTACGGCTGACCGTCTGGTTGAGCACGTCGGGCCGTGGATCACCCTTACCCATGCGCCAAAGCAGAGCCTCGCCGAGCACCTGATAACCGCGAATGCCCTTCTCGAGTTCGACGCCCTCGATCAGCCCATAGCTTTCGACGATATCCAGCAGATCCTGGATGAACTGTGCGTAGTTAGCTTCCTTAAGCGGCTCATAATGTCCACCCTCCCAGAACGAAGTGGTCTTAACCACCTGGCCAAAGCGGGTACGCAGGCCCAGGGGCACCGTGTTCAGGTCTTTGCGAGGTTTACTGAGCGTAGCGTAACCGGCTTCGGTGAGGATCTCGTCCTCGGTAAAGGCCCATGGTTCCTTGAGATGCTGGCGGCTCTTATTTTTCCACTCTTCGAGATTGTAGCGATCGAGGTAACGGGTCTTGATGCACAAGTTGCGACGCATCACGTCCAACAGCATCTGCACCAGCTTCTGTCGGACAGTGGAGCTGGCGAGCGCCAGCATCGGGTGTACCTGACGCTCACCTGCGGCTCCAGGCCTGGAGGTTTTCTGCCAGCGGGCATCGTTGTCGCAAAGGGTCGGCAAGTCCTCGTACTCGATGCGCAACAGGTCAAGCTGTTCGAGGTTGGGATTGTTGAAGCGCCAGCCGCGGCGCAGATCGAAATACAGCCGGTAACCGAGGATGTTGCGCATGGTCTCCTCGGCATCGCGGCGCAGTCGCGGCGCGACGTTGCCGGGATTCTGCAGATATTCGCTACGAATCAACGGATCATCGATCGCGAAACCTAGGGCTTGGAAAACCTGCTGCGTGATTTGGCTGTCGCTGAGCGGATCGTCACCACGCTGACGCACGCAGCTGAACAAGGCACTGCGCATCAGCAGTATCTGCATAAAGTCGTTGAAGTGCCCGGCCTGCAACGAAGCGTCCTGGCGGTTGTCGGTGAAGCCAAGCAGCTTGCGGGCATCAGCGGCCAGTTCGCTGTCCGCTCCCAGCATGTAGCGCAAGGCGGAAATGCTCAAAATAGTGGTGGCCGAGCTGCGCCCTTCACCAGATAGGCCGGACAGCCGCGTCCAGTCCCGACCACGCGACTGATTGGCCCCGCAGCACAAACAAAAGCGGAAGCTGCCGGGGATAAACCAGCTGCGCACGCCCTGCAAGGTTGTCTGGCCATTGCTAGCGGCAAAGACTTCCTGCGGCTTGTATTTGCGGTAGGAGGACTTGATGCGAGGTTCCTTACCAGTCAGTTCCACCCAGTTTTCTGGATAACTCTCGAGGTTTTCACCATCCCAACTGCGCTGAGGATCGATCATCAAAAAACCGTGGTGCACATCCTCATCGTCGTGACTGGTTTCCTTGATGCTGCGCGGTGCAAATGAGCGATTGCCGTTCTCGACTTCATCCCAAACCGGATAGTACTCCTGGCCACAATTGCGGCAGAAATGCACGCTGTAAAAACGCCGTTCGCGCTCACCGGCAACAGTAAGCTGCCCGGATAAATCCAGCTTGCGTGTGCCTGGCCCCTCCAAAGTGGCGTACATGTCAGCGGCACCGGAGACGAACTGGTGCAAGCGGAAGGCGAATAGAGGTTTGCCACTAACGTCCTTACACTGATAAGCCGTCAGAAGGAACTCAGATAGGTAGACTGCGCAACGCTCGGCCGACTCTCCGCTCGAGTCGGCAAGCCGACGGGCGGCCTCCTCGATGCTAAGCGGTTTTGCTCGCACCCAACGACCTTCGGTATGAGAGAGTCCGAGCGTCAGCTCGACCCAGGCGGAAATTGGGTGCTCACGCAAGTTCTTGAAGGAGGGGGCCTGAGGCACGCTGGCATTGATGGCGCTGGCCAGCACATCCGCAACGGGGATCTCCAGTGCTGGCGTCACCCGCTGGAGAGTTTCAGTGATGATGTTGTCCGGTTTGACCTTCGCACCAAAGATCTTTCCGGCAACTTCAGCTACAACCTTATTGCGTTCGGCGAGAGTGCCTTTTGTGGACATGGTGGCTGAAGTGCCAACGCACAAGAGCCCACTATTTAGACGCTCGCGCACCCTTCGCACCAACATAGCAACGTCCGCCCCCTGACGGCCGCGATATGTGTGGAGTTCGTCCAACACCAAAAATTGCAGTCCCTCTGCCGCCTGTATAAAGGCACGATCTTGCTCACTCTGCCGGGTCATCAGCAGTTCGAGCATCATAAAGTTTGTGAGGATGATGTCTGGCGGATTGATGCGCATTCGATCGCGTTCATCGGCCTTTTCTTGTCCGGTGTAGCGACCGTAGGTAACCGGGCGCGGCTCAGCGCCATAGCTAGCTAAAAACTTTTCCAGCTCCTCACACTGGCTGTTCGCCAATGCGTTCATCGGATAAATGATGATCGCCTTGATTCCCGCTTTGGCTCCTTGCGCCTTGCCCTTGAGGATTGCATCGAAGATCGGGATGAAGTAACTGAGCGACTTACCGGAGCCCGTGCCGGTAGTCAGAACATAGCTCTCACCTGCTTGGCAGCGAGAAATGGCCTCCTGCTGGTGCTTATGCAAGCTCGCCGGCACGCCTGGTTTTCCACCCTCTTTGCCGAAGCGGAAAATATGCGCGCACTCCGGGTGTAGGGTCCGGTTGGCAACCAGTTGCTCTACATTTTGCCCGGCGACAAAAAAGGGATTTACCTGAATTAAGGGCGATGGCCAGTAACGCCCAGTGCTGTACTCAGCCTCCAAATACGCACGGATATCCTCAGCTCTCGGATTGGTGAAGCTGCGAGCAAACTGCTCGTAATCTCGAATAACCTGATTGCGAAAGCTAAATGCATCCACCTTGATGCGCTCCTTGGGCTCGAAAACTACTGGGACAACGGCCCCGCTTCATATCAAAGCAGCATCTTACGTCATTAGTGTCTCAGGTCACATGTTCGTAGCCGTATCTCAGGTGGGCTGATGGTCTTGATTGGATCGTGGTGAGTAGCGAACGTCTAGCCGGCAAGGGGAACGTCGGTATGAGCTAGAGCCTCTGAGAGGCAACCTGATTGACGTAACAAGTCAACAACCAGCCCATTAACTATCGCTCCTTTGATAAATGCCCAATGCTTTACGTGTCGCCCCGACGGTGCCGAGGTCAGCCTCCGGTCGCGAAGCGTGAATGTCTTGAAGCACAGCCAGCAACTGAGCGAGCACCTCTTGAAGGTGAGCCTGCCGCAGTAGGCCGGCCCCATCGGCCAGCAAGGGCTTGGGCAAAGCCAGTCGCAAACATGTGCGGATTCACAACCAGACAGCTCGTCGGAAGCTGCGGCGAGGACGTCAAGCCCCCCTTCCCGCTCCTCTGCTAGCGGAATTCCCTGCACCAGCATGCGGGCCCTGAGTGTGCGCTGTTCACCTTGGCCTGATAGTTCGAAGCGGATGCTGCCTCGAGTCGATCGCTGACTAACGGTCGTTTCGCCCCGACAATATTTATGTCAAACCGATATCTCGGGGTAGGTAACGTCGCTGTCTCGCCGGACTATGTAAAAGTGCTCGATTTCCTTGATCGAGTGACTGAGCTCGGATA
This sequence comes from Pseudomonas sp. MHK4, assembly GCF_054600775.1. NCBI lineage: Bacteria > Pseudomonadati > Pseudomonadota > Gammaproteobacteria > Pseudomonadales > Pseudomonadaceae > Pseudomonas > Pseudomonas sp. MHK4. The sequence goes on from NZ_BAAIAK010000007.1 coordinate 312,259, forward strand.
CGCGGATATTGGTGAACTCATTGAGCTAGCGCGTCAGCAACGCACACTCAATTTCCAGCTCCCGGTACCTCTGGAACAACTGGAACATCTCGACTTTCTGCCTGATTTCAACTCATTGCTGCTGGAAACCCCAATCAAAAAAATTTCAAACCTATATCACCTCTGTGAACGCCCCACCGTATGACTGCGGTAGGGCATTTGGCGTGCCTGCTTTTTGGCTCAGCACGCTTATCACTTGAGAGGATTTACGTATGTATACCCCTTGCCCTCGCTGCAACTCTGAACGAGTCATCACGAAAAACATCGGAAAGCAAACAGGTGGTTTGATTGGCGCCGCTGGCGGGGCGGCCAGTGGCACTGCTGGCGCCCTATCGGGAGCGGAAGCCGGCGCGGTGCTGGGAGCAATCGGCGGCCCCGTCGGCATCGCGGTGGGAGGTATTGCCGGCGCCCTTCTCGGCGGGCTGTTTGGCGGCGTCGCCGGTGGTCTCGCCGGCGCGACGATTGGAGAACAGATTGATGACAAGGTTCTGGACAACTACCAATGCGTGGAGTGCGGTCATCGCTTTAGCGTCAGGCGTTAAGTCGTTGTGAACCGGCGGCGTTTTCGTAGAAACGCTGCCTTTTATCGATTATTTGTCAGGAATCGTTCCCATGGTTCATCTTGTTGAACAAATGGCTTTCGTTGGAGCCACGCCTTGGCATGGCCTGGGCAGTCGCCTCTCCCCCAAACAACCCCTCGAAGTCTGGCAGCGGGAAGCAGGTATGGACTGGAAGATCCAGGATAGCCCAGTGCATTTCAAATCCGAGAGCATCGGTGCTCTTGGATCAATTCACTCTTTCCCTGAACAGAAGGTGCTGTATCGCTCTGATACTAAGTCCCCGTTGTCAGTGGTCTCCCACCGCTACCAGGTTGTGCAGCCTCGTGAAGTACTGGAGTTCTACCGGGATCTGACTGAGGTTTCGGGCTACGAGCTGGAAACTGCTGGAGTGCTCAAAGGCGGTCGCAAGTTCTGGGCGCTGGCTCGTACTGGGCAAGGCACAGCGTTGAAGGGCAACGACCAGGTGAATGGCTACCTGCTGCTGGCCACCTCCTGTGACGGCACCTTGGCCACCACAGCAACCCCCACTACCGTGCGCGTGGTCTGCAATAACACTCTGACCATCGCCCTGGATGGCACTACCCGCGCGATCAAGGTACCGCACAACACGCGCTTCGATCCGCAGGCAGTGAAAAAACAGTTGGGTATTGCTGTTTCTCAATGGGATTCCTTCATGCACAGCATGCGCGCACTGGCTGAGCGCAAGGTGCAGTGGCATGAAGCGATGGGCTTTTTCATGAACGTACTGTGTGATGCCAGTCCTAACAGTCCGCTACCAGCAGTACTTCCAAACGAGCGGGCGCTGCGCAAAGTCCAAGGGTTGTATGAAGGCCAAGGTCGTGGAGCGACGCTTGAATCAGCCCAAGGAACTGCGTGGGGCTTGCTCAACGCCGTGACAGAGTATGTCGATCATGAGCGACGTGCCCGAAGTACTGAATACCGCATGGACTCTGCTTGGTTTGGCCAAGGTGCTGTCATCAAACAACGCGCCCTGCAGGCAGCACTGCAACTCGTCGCCTAGCTCCACCCACCTACTCAACTATTAAAGCGCCTGGACAGCTTGTGCTGGCTGGGCGCTTTTTATTCCATACTGGAAAACATCATGGGCATGCAAACGCTACAACAACCTAGCAGCAAAACCCGTCCGGCGTTGCGCCTGGTGGGCACGAAACAACTGCCGCGCGAGGACTGGTTGGCCGTGCGCAAACAAGGTATCGGCAGCTCGGATGCCGCCGCGGCCGTCGGACTTAACCCGTATAAATCCCAGTTGGAGTTGTGGCTGGAGAAAACCGGACGTGACACCTCACTCCCCAAGCTTGATCCGCAGGATGAGGAAAGCCCGGCTTACTGGGGAAACATCCTCGAGCCAATTGTTGCGACCCATTACACCAAGCGTAGTGGCCATCGGGTACGACGCATCAATGCGGTGCTGCAGCACCCTGATCCTAAACTGCCCTGGATGCGGGCCAATATCGACCGCGAGGTTATCGGCGCGCCAGAGGTGCAGATCCTCGAATGCAAAACCGCCGGCATAAACGGAGCACACCTCTGGAAAGACGGCGTGCCCGAGTATGTGCAGTTACAAGTCATGCATCAGCTCGCAGTGACTGGCAAGCAGGCGGCGGATGTGGCGGTACTGCTCGGTGGCCAGCACCTGGAAATCCATCGCATCGAACGTGACGAGTCACTGATTGCTCGGCTGATCGACCTGGAGCGGATGTTCTGGGACTACGTCGTCAGTGATAGCCCCCCGCCAGCAGACGGCTCTGCCTCGGCGGAGCAGGCGCTGCGCTGTCTGTACCCACAGGACAGTGGGCACAGCCTGGACTTTAGCCAAGACACGCTGCTCTGTACGACCTTTACCGAACTGCAGAGCGTGCGCGAGTCGATTGCTCTGCAGGAGAAGCAAGAAGCTCAACTCAAGCAAACGTTGCAACAGGCCATAGGCGATGCCAGTCGGGCGACCTTCTCAACCGGCTGCATCACTTGGAAGAAAGCCAAAGACAGCGTGACCCTGGATATCCCCCGTCTGCTAAAAGAAAAGCCCCATCTACAAGTGCGCTACTCGACCACCAAAACCGGCAGTCGGCGTTTTCTGCTGGCCTGAACGCTCGTTCGCTTTTCCCTTATTACAAAGCCCTTTCTCTCCAACGCCACCCTGGCCGCTTACGCAGTCTCGGTGGCGTTTTTATTTCAGGCACAGGAGAACTCCCATGCTAAAAGGTTTAGCCATCACACCGCCAATTTTGGGCCGAATATCTATCGGCAAGGTCGTCGAAAAGAACGGCAAGCGTCTGCCGGAAAAGGACGATCAATTCACCCTCACCTCCCAAGTACAGAGCCGTGACGGCTGGTTACTGCATCCCCTTAACGAAGAACTGCGCAATGGCCAGGACGGCAAACTGCGCAGCATTCCGATCCGGCTGCTGTTCAACGAGCCAGACCTAAACTTTCGGGCTGACTACAGCCTGTTCGACCGTAACACTGGCCGGCCGCTGTGCGTCGGCAATGGCGAAACCTGCAAGCGTTTGACCAAGGACGGCATTCAGTCATTGCCCTGCCCTTCACCGGATGGCTGTTCACTGGCTCAAGGCAATGCCTGCAAGCCTTACGGCCGGCTCAACGTAGTGATTGGTGATGAAGATCCGCTGGGCAGTTTTGTCTTTCGCACCACAGGCTACAACAGCATCCGCACCCTGGCAGCGCGTCTCCATTACCTGCAAGCAATCTCCGGCGATCGACTGGCCTGCCTACCGCTGGAGTTGCGTCTGCGGGGCAAGTCCACTCGCCAAAGCCACGGTACACCGATTTTCTACGTAGACATCACAGTACGCAGTGGCCTTGGCATGGAGGATGCCTTACTCGCAGCCATGCAATTGGAGGAGACCCGACAAGCCTCTGGCTTTGACCAGAGCGCCTTGGATCAAGCGGCCCGGCAGGGCTTTGACAATGGAGCCTTTGAAGACAGCGAGGAAGATACCAGTGCCATCGTAGAGGAGTTCTTTCCCCCCCTTGAGGATCAGCACAACCACATAGAACTTCAAGCCCAACTGGCAGCGCCTGAAAAACCCTCACTCGCCCAAAAGCTGGAGTCGCAAGCCTTGCGATACAAAAACAGGCCGTCGGTTCAGTAACCCCTTCTCAAACTCTTCTGCGTTCTCCCTATTCGCTCAGGAATGCCCGCATGAAATATCACAAGCTGATAGCCGGTGAAACAACCGGCACCTATGTCATGGAATCCCCAGTTACCGAGGCTGACATCCTGCAAATGGCGCAACAACTGGCAATGAGTCGTCTGTCTAAAGGCCGGGCATTGACTGAGCCAAAGCAGGTTTTTAGCCACCTGCAAACACTGCTGCAGTACCACGAGTACGAAGTCTTTGCGCTACTACTGCTCGACAGCAAACACCGAGTTATTGCCTTCAGGGAGCTATTCAGAGGCACGCTGGATGGTGCCAGCGTGTACCCTCGAGAAGTGGTCAAGATTGCGTTGGAGCACAATGCGGCAGCGGTGATTCTGGTACATAACCATCCATCCGGCGATCCTGAACCCAGCCAGGCCGATCGCACGCTAACCCTGGCGCTCAAGAACGCCCTCAGCATGATTGGCACCCAGACGCTGGATCACATTGTTGTAGGTCATGAAGGCTGCGTATCACTGGCTGAACGAGGTTACCTTTAATTCCTATGTTCGCACCGTCCGATGGACTGCCCTTGGCGTTGCCAGGGTGGTCATCGGCACGGTGCCCTTCTATTCATTTTTTTGTCGTGATTCTGCGTTGCGCTCAGCTTCTACTGCATCCGAAACCATGGGAACCATCCCCAAAAACCTTCGTGCTCGACTTACACAGGTAGCTCGCACGATGGAAGAAGGCGGCCTGTCCGGCTATCTCGTCGCGATGCATGTGATAGTAAGGATTTTGTGGAATCTCGACCAACCCCCTGACAGCCTCTACTGACAACCCTAAAGCACTTGCCCACGCTCCTTCCAAGCGATTAAACATGTTGTCTCTGCCTGATTCGAGCTTACCCAGTGCATTGAAGGCATCGTAGTTCAGCAAGATCGCAAAGTGATGATGTGGCCGCCCGTGCTGCCCTTGCTCCCTGGCCCAGACGTAACGAACCTTGGTGTCGTGTGCATACTTATTCACAAGTTTCGCCATTTGGCGATTGTGCTTGATCTTGGCTTTAAAGGATTCGATGAAACGGTCAACAACCTCGTTCGTGAAAGCGTAATTGGGCAATTGAATGTTAGCTGGTAGCCGTAGGTCAAACCTGAGTGCAAATACACGAGGGTACTGATTAAGCGCTCGAGATAGCGTCTGATGAAGACGGCTTAGGTACTCTTGAATGAAAGGCCCCTTATCCACTTGCACGACCAAGCCTTGATAATAGGCTTCGCAATGAAGGGTTAGGTTTGTGTTGCCTGGATGTCTAGCCATGATGGAGCTCCGAGTATTTAGTTTCATATAGTCAGGACTCCAAGTACATTTTTACCTTACATCTAAGAATGCGGAGCACAATATTGTGCTCCGCTTAGTGAGACTACCACCCCTTCAATATGCCTCCATTACACTCAACAAGTAAAGACAAGCCAAGCTCATAACAGAGATGCTGTATAAGCATAGTACCAATACCGAGACACTCTGACGGCACCACACCAAATGAAACACCCGCAAACCCTGTCAAAACGCAACATTATAGAAACCACAATCACTCTGGAAAAATGCCATGAAGGAACTTGTCCTTCATGGTGTTAACTGAACCTAGCTAATTAAGCTTCCAAAGCCAACCCCAGTAGAACGTCAAGTACTCTTGCTCACCAGTTGATCCCGCTCTTTAACTTTACTCAGTATCCAATCGTGAACTTCACTTTCCAGCCAACCTACGCAACGGTCCCCCAAGGAAATAGGTTTGGGAAACAAGCCCCCCGAAATAAACTTGTAAATCGTAGATCTAGCAAGGCCAGTGAGATCCATGACCTCTTTCAATCGAATTATCCTCATGAACGCAGCTCCTGTATTCGTCCAGAGGATTGGCAAGCCCAGTAAAAATTAACGTGCTACCGACCCTACCCCACATCCAGGAGGAGGAGCCTTGCGAGCCAACCGTGGCAGTACAGCGCACCAAATGTAAACAGACGCAAAAATTGCTTGTGAAGCAGAGCGACCCAATTTCGCGAGAACGCAGCTGCTACAGGCAGTCGGCACCCCCAGTAAAGGCTGAAAAAGACAATATTTAATCTACTAGAGATACCCTTGATTGACACGCGAATGATGGTAGATTACACCTCCATTCCTACTTCAATCACGCTAGAAGGATCCTAAAGTGGCACTACACATTGAAGACGCTCTGTCCCAGGTTCTCGGCGAAACGGAATACAACAACCGCCACGACATATGGCTGTGGTACACACTTGGATTCTACGAAACTACATTTAACCCGAATGACTATTTCGATACTGGCATGAGAGACAAAATGGCCAGATATCTACAAACCAGGTCATGGAGAGTCGACGAACTACTGAAAGAAAGACGCAAACAACTTGTCCACAAAAGAGATATTGAATGGATAGCAGAAGACCGTCGCACAACAGAGTGGATGACAAGAGAAATTCAAAATTCGACCGGACACAGCCAACTCAACAACTACTTTGACCTCACAGGAAAAGATCTACCTATAGCGATCCTCGACGTATGGCAAGGAGACATAACCCAAAAAACAAAACTACTTAGAGATCTTGAACAAAAATGGAAAAGCCACAAAGCAAACGACAAGGTGTATGCCTGGTTTAAAGGTGACGACCAAAAAAGCCAATTCGCTTGGGAGTGGCTAACAAAGAACTCCTTCGCCGCCACACTTGGATCAACCCCCTTCGAAACATTCGAAGACGTCTTGATTTTTTTTGACAACGCGAATTACTCACGAGAGCAAGAAGAACTTTATATAGGAAAGATTAAAAAAGGATGGACTCAGAAAAAATACAGAGAAAATCTAAAAGGAAAGGCTCAGTACAACTTCGTTCTTTCAGACTCGGCGATTGAAAGCCTCGAAGAGCTGGCAAGTCGCTATGAAATTAGCCGAGCAAGGCTCTTAGAGATACTGATAGAAATGGAAGCAGAAAAGAATGACCACATACCCGAAAAAATCAGAACCTTACAACTGCTAAAAAGCCCATAAATCAAAAATAGCACCAAACTTACTTTAGCTCGCCCTCGACTGGGGAGGTTACCCCTTAGAAGCTGTAATTCTGACGGAGCTGCTCGATTCATCACTTAGTACAATCTAGGGCTGCATCTGATTGAGTGCAGGTAGAACAAATCAACAGTGACCGCTCCATGAACAATGCACTCAAGGCCGCTATGTCATTCCCGATGCGCCCCCCTTTCTCTCTAGACAAGAAGCTTGAAGGGGAGAACTGGAGGCACATTTCGGAGCTGAACATCCAGTCATTCGAGAGTGTGATCGCCTGGTTCGTTTGCAGGGCATTAAGCACCGTCTGCCGCGTGACCTTGGGAATGGGGAGCGTTGAAGTGCGTCATCTGGATCGGCAGGGAGAACTGCCCTCGGGCCCGAAGCGTTACCGGCACGGCCAGGACACCTGCAATGCCACTTGCCCGACACAAGAGGAGCGCCAGGGCATCTGGCTGTCGCTTGGCTTAATGCAAGGGCCTCGATGTGCATACTGTGAGGGGCCAATGGGTGAGGGAAGTCGTCATATCGAACACTTCCGCTAGCGCCGGAGTTATCCCCTGGGTACGTTCGACTGGAGTAACCTATTCGGCTACTGCAACCGCGCTGGAACATGCGGTAAGGCCAAGGACCAATGCGGAGTGAACCCGCCAGGGAGGCTAATCAAGCCAGATATCAAAAACCCCGACTCCTTTCTGGTGTTCAGCCCCCGGAGGTACGTGGAACCAAGGGCGGGCCTGAATGCGGACGATCGTCTTCGTGCCAGCGAGACTATCCGCGTTCTTGCACTGAACGGTGCCCTGAATCAGATTCGTCGCGGAGAGCTCTGAATCTAAGAAGATTCGCGGATGGTATTCCAAAAGGTATTCCAATAAAAAATTTAACCGAAAATAATCGATTAAAATCAGTATCTTAGAGATCCTGTTCAGATTACCCCGGCCCACCAAATACGAAGCAAGACAAAACCCGCCCAGTGCGGGTTTTGTTGCATCTGGGGTTCGGTAATCCAGAGCTCCCCGCCCTGCAGGAGCGGGCTTGCTCCGGGCGGCGATCCGACGAAGACGCCAGTCAGACCACCGCAAAACGGCCGCAGCCAAATCAGCCAACGTCGCAACGCCCTTCGGAGAAGCCCATGCGCCAAGCCCTCCTGATCATCGACGTGCAACCCAGCCTCACCCCACCCCAATGGCTCATCGAAGGCATCCGCGCATTGATCGGCACCCTGCCCAGCGTCGCCACCATTGAACGCCATGACGAATCCAGGACCCCCTTCCAGAAACAACTGGGCTGGCACCCCGCTCCGGACGGCGACAGCGTGATCGACGCCGACCGAATCTTCATCAAGCACGGCGACGCGCAATCGCCGCAAACCCCGACTGTCACAGGAGCCGCTGTTCAACAACCTCGTTTGCCACAGAAGCATTCAGGAAGCAGAACATGAGCATCCGGATTCTCGCCCTCCTTGCGGCGGTGGTTTGCCTGCCAGCACAGTCCGCCAGCGAAGTCGTCCCTCGGGTCGAGCATGTCACTTTCGACAACGGCGCGGACAACGTCAGGATCTCCGACTCGATCAAGGGCCGGCTGACCGCCGAGTACCGCCTGCGCGCGAAAGCGGGCCAGATGCTGACGGTCGACCTCAAGCCTTCCAATGCTTCAGCCTATTTCAACATCACCGCCAAAGGCGAGGAATACGCGCTGTTCAACGGCTCGATCATGGGCAATCACTTCCTCGGACCGCTGCCTGCCGATGGCGAATACGTTGTCCGGGTGTACCTCATGCGCAACGCCGCGAGGCGCAACGAAGTGGCGAATTACAGCCTCTCGTTAAACCTCGGCGCCCCAGAGGCCGATAAAGGCAGGCCTTTCGACCAGACGCTGGAACTGCAGGGCATTGTTTTTCACGTGACTCAGGCGTCGGTCGATGGCCGCCAGGAACTGCGCATTTCCCCCCAAGGGCTGGAAATAGATAATTCAGCCATCCCTCACCCCCTGAGCGGCGACATCGCCCGGGCAGAAATCGGGGACCTTGATCGGGATGGCTCACCGGAAATTTACGTCTTCGTCAGGTCACCCGGGCGCGGATTGCCCGGCGAGCTCGTCGCCTACGCCGCCAACCGAAAAAAATCCCTCAGTGCTATCTATCTGCCACTGGTCAGCGAAGACCCGAAGATTGCCGAGGGGTATCGGGGCGAGGACGAGTTTGCCGTGGTGGAAAATGCATTGGTGCAGCGGTTTGCGCTGTATGACAGTGCCGACGCTTCGGCGGGGCGGACCGGGAAAATGCGCGAGATTCAGTATCGGTTGGTGCCTGGGGAGGCGGGATGGATTTTGCAGAGGCACAAGGTGACGGAGCATTGAGCCATTTGGGGTGCGACCAAACGCATGGCGGCTGCATCCGCGGAAAAAACCACGCCCCCTTCTACACTCAACCACATCCTCTCACTCCCCCGCCAAAAGAGCCCAAATGACCGCACTCAAAGACCGCCTCAAGCAAGGCAAGGATGCTCGCAAGAAGTGTCCGCGTAATCAGCACGCAGCGCAGGGTAAAACCAGTCTCGATCCGATTCCGCTGATCAAGGCGTCGAGCGCGGGGCGCGTCAGATCGCTGGTCGAATTGCGATATGGGCGCATGCTGGTATCGCCCTTCACCTTCTTTCGCGGCAATGCGTTGCTGCAGGCGCACGACTTGGCCGGGACACCGGACATGGGGCTGGTTTCGCCGATCTGTGGCGATTGTCACCTGATGAATTTCGGTGGTTTTGCCACCCCCGAGCGCAACCTGCTGTTCAGCGTCAACGACTTCGACGAGGTCCATCCCGGCCCCTGGGAATGGGACCTGAAGCGCCTGGTGGCCAGTTTCCTGGTGGCCGCCCGCGACTTGCGCCATGGCAGTTCGGTGGAAGAAACCGTCTGCCATCAACTGGTGGGCGCTTATCAGCAAACGATGCTCGAGTGTGCCGAACAAAGCGCGCTGGACACCTGGTACGAGTCCATCACCTATGACGACTTGCGCGAACAGGCGAACAAAAACACCGTGGAGCATGTGCAGCGTGCGATAGACAAAGCCGAACGGCGTACCCATGCGCAACTGCTGCCGAAAATCAGCGAGCGCGACAAACAAGGTCGCCTGATCATTCGCGACGACCTGCCGGAAATTTTCCACCTGCACAACCACACCACCTTGCTGGATGCCGACGATGACTGGCTGCGGCTTTCGGACTGGCGGCCGCTGTACGAGACTTTCCTGCGCGACTACCGCAGCACGCTGCAAACCGACCGCCGCGAGCTGCTGTCGCGCTATGAGGCGCAGGACATGGCGTTCAAAGTGGTGGGTGTCGGCAGTGTCGGTACGCGTTGCCTGGTGGCGCTGCTGACCGACGAGCAGCAATTTCCGTTGTTCCTGCAATTCAAGGAAGCGCGACGCTCGGTGCTCGCAGGTTACGTGAAGACCAGGACTCGGGCCCGGCATGAGGGTCAGCGCGTGGTTGACGGCCAACGCCTGATGCAATCGGCCAGCGACCTGTTCCTCGGCTGGACCACCGGCCCCAGTGGGCGGCACTTCTACGTGCGGCAATTACGCGACATGAAGGTCTCGGCCGAACTGGAGACTTTCGACGGGGAAGCGTTCGCGGCCTATGGACAGCTGTGCGGGCGCGCCCTGGCCCGAGCGCACGCCAAGGCTTCAGGGCACGCGGCGTCCATCAGCGGCTACATCGGCAAGAGCGAGGCCCTGGCCGATGCGCTCTATCAGTATGCCAAGGGCTATGGCGAGCAGAACGAGCGCGACTTCGAACGCTTCCAGCAAGCGTGTCGCAAGGGCAAATTGCGCGCGCGCTCGGAAGCGGATTTTGCGGCGGATCATTTGCCTTAAGCCCGATTGCATGTTCCACGACTAAAAACCCCAAGCGCGCTCCTTGCAGTGAGGCCCCGCCGATCTATATGATAAGTATTATCATTTGTGATACTGACCCATCGGCGCTCTCACTCCATGCTTCCATCTCCTCAAACCAGCTTCTGCGACGTGGCCGTGCTCTACCGACAGCAGCACAGCTGGCTACAGAACTGGCTTCGGCGCCGGCTCAATTGTTCGCAAAGCGCGGCGGACCTGGCGCAGGACACGTTCATGCGGCTGCTGGCCAAGGAGCAGGTGCCGCCGTTGCATGCCCCGCGCACCTTCCTGGCGAAAGTGGCGCAAAGCGTTTTATCCAATCATTACCGCCGACAAAAACTCGAGCGCGCCTATCTTGAGGCGCTGGCGGCGATGCCGGAACAGGTGGCGCCAAGCCTGGAGACCCAGGCGATCCTGTTGGAAACCCTCATTGCCCTCGACGCCGCCCTCGATGGTCTGGAACGGCCGGTGCGCGAGGCGTTTCTCTGGTCGCAAGTCGACGGCCTGAGCCACGGGGCAATCGCCGAGCGGCTCGACGTCTCCATTACCACGGTCAAGCGCTACATCATCAAGGCCGGTGCGATGTGCATCATGCTCGATGAGAGCCTGGACCCACTATGAACCCCCAGGATACGTCCTCGATCTCAAGCGAAGTGGCCGAACAGGCCATGCATTGGCACCTGGAACTCCAGGAGCACGACGTCAGCGAAGCCACCTTGGCCGCCTGGATGACCTGGCGCCAGGCGCATCCCCAACACGAGCGCGCCTGGCAACGGGCCGAAGCCTTCTTCCTGCGCATGGGTGACCTGCGCAGCCCCGGCCAGCGCTCCCTGGCCCACGCCACCTTGCGACCTGGCCTGTCGCGGCGCACGGCAATCAAGCAGTTGAGTGTGTTGCTGGCGGCGGGTGCCGCTGCCTGGAGCATGAAAGACTCCGCGCTCCTGCAAGACTTCAGCGCCGATTACCACAGCCGCATCGGCGAGCAGCGGCGCGTGGCCCTGGCCGACAACACCCGGGTACAGCTCAATACCGACAGCGCCATCAAGGTGCTTTTCGAGCGCGAAACCCGGCGTATCCATCTGTTGCGCGGCGAGATACTCGTCACTCGCGACAGCATCCCCGACGGCCGCCTGTTGTCGGTCGACACCCCCGACGGTCGCCTAGAAGCAGCGCTTGCACGCTTTAGTATCAGGCAGCGCGCCGGGCTCACTCAGGTAAGTGTCTATCAAGGCACGCTGGTCATCAGTCCCGCGCGACAACCCCATCCGCCCATTGCGCTGAAGGCTGGCGAGCAGGCCAGTTTCAACGGCGAAGGCCTGCTGTCCCGACACGCCGTGGCCCTGACACCGCCTGCCTGGAGCCAAGGCATGCTGGTTGCCCAGGGCCAACGCCTGGCAGACTTCCTCGATGAACTGAGCCGCTATCGCCGCGGGCATCTGGCCTGCGATCCGGTGCTGGCGGATGTGCGTGTGTCAGGCACGTTCCCCCTGGCCAATACCGAACGCATCCTCTTCGCGGTCGCCGATACGCTGCAACTCGACGTCCAGCAATTCACCCGCTACTGGGTCACGTTGAAGCCCCGAATAGCCTGACGCTCAAATTATTTTGCGCTTGGGTGGTCCGTTTTCGATTCTCGCGAGACTTAAACCCCCAGACACTCAATTCAATGGGGAAACAACTCGTGGACTTCACCGCACGCAAACGCCAGGGCTGGCAACTATCACTCAAACAAAACCTGGCTGGCGCAGTGGTTCAAGGCATCACTTGCATGACCGCGACCGTGCCCATGCTGATACTGCCCACCTGGGCCGCGGCCGCCGAGCAGACGCAGGCGGATTTCGATATCCCCGCCGGCCCCCTGGCCCCGGCACTGAGTCGATTCGGCCAGACCGCGCACATTCTACTGTCCTACCCCACGTCGTTGACCGAAGGGCGCACGACGCCGGGGCTCAAGGGGCGTTATGACGCGGACCAGGGCCTGGCGATTTTGCTCGCAGGCACAGGGCTTGAGGCCAGCCGTGGTGCCAACGGCAACTACACGCTGCAAGCCGGTGCCAGTGACGCCCTGGAACTGAGTGCCGTGTCCATTTCCGGCAAGGCGCCGGGCTCGACCACCGAAGGCACCGGGCTCTACACCACCTACTCGTCCAGTAGCTCGACACGCCTGAACCTCACGCCCCGGGAGACCCCGCAATCGCTGACGGTCATGACCCGCCAACGCCTGGACGACCAGCGCCTGACCAACCTGACCGACGCCATGGAAGCCACTCCCGGCATCACGGTGATACGCGATGGCCTGGGTTCGGAAACGGATGCCTACTGGTCCCGCGGCTTTGCGATCCAGAACTACGAAGTCGACGGCGTGCCCACCAACACGCGCCTGGACAACTACTCCCAGAGCATGGCGATGTACGACCGTATCGAAGTCGTGCGCGGCGCCACCGGCCTGATCAGCGGCATGGGCAATCCGTCGGCGACCATCAACCTGATCCGTAAACGCCCGACCGCCGAAGCCCAGGCCAGCATCACCGGCGAAGCCGGGAACTGGGACCGCTACGGCAGCGGCTTCGATGTGTCCGGCCCGCTGACCGAGAGTGGAAACGTGCGCGGGCGACTGGTCGCCGACTACAAAACCGAGAAAGCCTGGATCGACCGTTACAACCTGCAATCGCAGCTGATCTACGGCATCACCGAGTTCGACCTGAGCGAAGACACCCTGCTGACCATGGGCTTCAGCTATCTGCGCAGCGACGTCGACTCGCCGCTGCGCTCCGGCCTGCCCACGCGTTTCAGCACCGGTGAGCGCAGCAACCTAAAACGCTCACTCAATGCAGCGCCGGATTGGTCGTATAACGATCACGAGCAGACCAGCTACTTCACCTCCATCGAACAGCAATTGGGCAACGGCTGGAGTGGCAAGATCGAATACACCCACGCCGAAAACAAATTCGACGAGTTGTTCAACTTCGCCATGGGCGACCTCAACCCGGATGGCAGCGGCCTGTCGCAACTGCCCGTGCGATTCTCCGGCACCCCGCGCCAGGACAACCTGGACCTGTACGTTACCGGTCCCTTCGGCCTGTTCGGTCGCGAGCACGAGCTGATCGGAGGCATGACCTTGTCCAAGTACAAGGAGAACGTCCCGGGCTGGGGCGGCTGGCGTTATGACTATGCCGGCTCCCCGGCAGGTGCCATCGACAACCTGTTCACCTGGGACGGCAACTCCGCGAAGCCTGCGTTCACCGAGAGCGGCAAATCATCGATAGACGAAGATCAGTACGCCGCCTACCTGACCTCGCGCCTGAGCGTGACCGACGACCTGAGCCTGATCCTTGGCAGCCGGGTCATCAACTGGAAACGCGACACCTCGGATCGCCCTTATGGAGGCGAGGAAACCGAGGTCAATCGTAAAGAAAACGGCGTGTTCATTCCCTATGCCGGCGTGGTCTATGACCTCAATGACACCTGGTCGCTGTACGCCAGCTATACCAAGATCTTCAACCCGCAGGCGTCGTGGGTCACGGACGAAGACAACAAGCCGCTGGACCCGATGGAAGGCAAAGGCTACGAGATCGGCATCAAGGGCACGCACCTTGATGGCAAGCTGAACTCCAGCCTGGCCCTGTTCAAACTCGAGCAGGATAACTTGGCGATCTGGCAACACGACAACGTCTACAGTGCCGAACAGGACACCACGTCCAAGGGCATAGAGCTTGAGCTCAACGGCGAACTCGCCGAAGGCTGGCAGGCGTCCGCCGGTTATGCGTATTCGGTCACTACCGATGCCGACGACCAGCGCATCAACACCAACCTGCCGCGTAATAGCGTGAAGACCTTCACCAGCTACCGCCTGCACGGGCCGCTGGACAAAGTGACCCTGGGCGGCGGTGTCAACTGGCAGAGCAAAGTCGGTGCCGACCTGCACACCTTCAGCCAGGGCAGCTACGCGGTCACCAACCTGATGGCGCGTTACGACATCAGCCAGAACCTCAGTGCGTCGGTGAACCTGAACAACGTATTTGATCGTGAGTACTACAGTCAGTCCGGCCTGTACGGCGTCTACGGCGCCCCGCGCAACGTGATGACGAGCTTCAAGTACAGCTTCTGACGTACGGTGTTGTCGATAGCAGAGCGCACGGCTTCAGGGGTGCGCTCGTACACCGGGCAACACATGAACTTTTCTTCACCACGGGTTCAGGCAACTCCCTGTACAGTTGCCCTCGCTCATTCAAGAAACTACGGTTTGCCCGCCCTCCCGCGGGCTTTTTTTTGTCTTGCGAAATGTCCTACTCCGGAACACATCCCGGGGAAAACTCCCACAGGTCTTTCAGGTTGTCGGTCGGAAGGGGGCTGTTTAGCCTTTGATGGTCACTGACGACTCAGTGATCGGGTGCGAGATCCCGGCAAACAGAGGTCAATCATCTTGGAAAACTTAACCCCCGATCCCCCCTTCGAAACCACCAAACCCTATCGCCCCAGCCCCTTCTTCACGATCCTCCCCGACATCAACTCCGAAAGCCTCCTCGCCCACGCCTGCGAGTCACTGGCTTCAGCCAGCGTCCTGCTCAATGATTTCGCCACCTACCTTAACGGCCCCCAGCGCAACACCGCGCTGGGGATTGCGCAGATCGTCATGCTGGCGGAGCTGGTTGTGAACAGGGCGCTGGATAATGTCGATCCGCAGGGCTAAGAAAGTAGACCGCGTTATCGTTTTTCGCGAGCAAGCCCGCTCCCACATTTAGTCTGCGGCGTATGCAAACTCTGCGGCCACCGAGAGACTATTGTGGGAGCGGGCTTGCTCGCGAAAGCAATTTGCCAGGCAACAAAAAAACCGAACACCTCACTCGAACTGCGGGCTACGCCATTTAAAACCTGTCTCAACCCGCAATTTGCGACTCTGCAATAAATCCCGATGCTTCATCCTTTTGCAGCACCGGCATCTCCAACCGCGCTCTTCCGTAAAACGCCAGCGCCGTCAGTAAACACGCCAGCCACACGAAGATCCCGGCCCAGAAGGTGTGGGACATGTAGTGCCAGCCCTGCACCACCCGCGTCGTGCCATAGACAAACCCCAGGGCCAGCGAGCCGTACATGATTGCCTTGGAATATCGCCAGCGGTAACGGCGGGCAACGAAGTACAGCGCGAGCATGGTGAATCCACCGGAGGCATGCCCGCCCGGCCAGCAGCGACCGTCACCGGCGACTTTGAGTAAATCGAAATTCTCGTACCACTCCTTGTGCTCGATCTTGCCGCCGTACTGGGTCGTCTCGATCGGGCAATACACACTGGTATGGCCCTTGAGGTAGTGGATGACACCGGTACTGACGGAGAACGCGAACACCACGTAGAGGAAATCCCGACGATGTTTGCTGGCAAAGCGCAGCACCGGCGCGACCTTGATCTTTTCCAGGAAGGCGATGATTTTCGCGTGCTTTTCCGCTTTCAGACGCGGCCAGAGAAACGACAGCAAGGCTCCGATAATGGCGATTTCGCCAGTCCAGTTCGGAATGATCCGCGCCCATTTATGGGTGATCTTTTCGAACAGGTGCACATGGTCCAGCGGGAACGTCTTCGTCACCGGATCATAAAACAGATCGTTGAAGGCGATGTCGATCCGGGTCAGGTCGAACATCAGGAACACCACGACCGCGCAGGCCAGTGGAATACCGAAGTTCACCCAGTAAAAACGCGAGCGGGAAGCCGTCAGCATGGTGTGTCCTGGTGACAGAGTGAATTCATTCGGTGGTCACCGAGTGCCAGTCCGAGGCCTCGATGAAACCGAGTATGTGCGGCGGTTGCAGCGCTAGGGTGGTAACGAAAAGCGAGGCGCCGTAACCAAGGGTCGAGATGGGCAACTTGAGATCCTTTTGCAGTTGCGCCATGCATTCGCTGTGGGTCACCAGGATCAGGTTGCGCCCAGGGACCTTGTGCGCCAGGGCGTCGCGCAACATCGTGCCCTTGCAGTTGACCAGCCAGTCGTCGCCGGGGTCGACCTTGTTGAACATGTACCCGCTGGTCTGCGCCGTACGCACCATCGGGCTGTTGTAGATGTCGGCCTTCCCCAGCCCAAGCTGCTCGAACTGCGCACCGACTGCCACCGCAACACTGCGCGAGCGATCGGTAATGCCATCGTCGCCACTCAGGCAGGGGGCACTGGAGTGATCGCAACGCTCGACATGGCGCACCAGCACGATCATGTCGCCCCTGGCCCAACCCGCCAACAGCGCCCGCGCGCCTTCCACGTTGCCATGGGCCAGGTCCGGCACGGCGGCAGGCCGTAACAGCAGGACCGTCAAGGGGATCGCCAGCAATGCCGAGGCCAGCACCACGATCGCATTGCGATAAGGGGTAAAACGGCCCAGATCGATCGACCGGTTTATTCCCAAAAGCCTCAGTCTCAGTTCCACATCAAGCCGCCTCGCCGGCATGCAGCCTTCGTTTGATGGCGCGAGGGTAATGAGGGGGGCGTCGGTAGCCGGTGAAACCAATGTGAAAAAAAGCTTAAGCCTGTGGCAAAAGCCAATGACAGCATCCATCCGACAAAATCCTTTCAGCTCTCGTGATTGCTGCCGATACAGACCTGCTACCCACCTTGCTGGCGCCTAAAAACAACAATCTTCCAGCCAACCGACGATCAAGAAACACCACGTTCCTGGAGGAATTTTGATGAATAGCTGGTTCGGCAACATCAGCGTGAACCTGAAACTGGGCTTGGGCTTCGGCCTGGTCCTGGCCCTGACCTGCATCCTCGCCCTGACCGGCTGGACCAGCCTGGGCAGCCTGATTGACCGCAGCAACTGGATGAGCGACATCACCCAGCTCAACGCCGGCCTGACCAAGCTGCGCGTGGTGCGCCTGCAATACATGCTGACCAACGGTGACGAAGCCACCGCGCAGAACGTGCAGACCACCCTGCAAGCTTTTTCCGATCAGCAGCAAGCGCTGCTGGCGAAGTTCAAGAGCCCGGAAAATCTCAAGCTGCTCAAAGAGCAAGGCACCGTCATCGACGCCTACAAGACGTCCCTGGCCAAGATGCGCGACGCCTACCGCACCGGCAACAGTGCGCGCGACGTCATGGGCGCCAACGCCGAAACGGCCAGTACGCTGATCGATGATCTGAACAG
The DNA here is from genome assembly GCF_054600775.1 of Pseudomonas sp. MHK4. Classification (NCBI taxonomy): domain Bacteria; kingdom Pseudomonadati; phylum Pseudomonadota; class Gammaproteobacteria; order Pseudomonadales; family Pseudomonadaceae; genus Pseudomonas; species Pseudomonas sp. MHK4. The sequence continues at coordinate 330,064 of NZ_BAAIAK010000007.1, forward strand.
CCGCGTGCAACAACTGCCGCCGAGCGATCAGCGTCTCGAACAGTTCCAGGCCATCACCGCGGCCAAGCAAGCGTTCTTGCTGGCCCGCTACGAAGTGCGTGGCTACACCGCGACCACCAATGCCGAGACCGAGCAAAAAGCCGTGGCGCAACTTGACGCCGCCATTGCCAGCCTGAAACAGCTAAACGTCCATCTCAGCGACGTTCAGCCCGAGGCCCTGCGTCAACTGGAGGCCGCGCTGGGCAACTACCGCAGTGCCTTGCAGGCTTACAAAGCGGCGAACAGCAATGCCGTGCAGGCGCGCAAGGAAATGACCGACCAGGGCGCGGCCATCGTCAGCCTGAGCGAGCAGCTGTATCAGATCCAGCTCGACCGTCGTGACGCTGAAAGCGCCCAGGCGCGTACCCTGCAACTGATCAGCACCCTGCTGGCCTTGTTGGTGGGCATTATTGCCGCCGTCATCATTACCCGGCAGATCACTGGTCCCTTGCGCGAGACCCTGGCCGTGGTCGATCGCATCGCCAGCGGCGACCTGTCCCAGGACGTCAAGGTCACACGCCGCGACGAGCTGGGTGTCTTGCAACAAGGCATTGCGCGCATGGGCGTGACCCTGCGCGACCTGATCAGCGGTATTCGCGACGGTGTCACCCAGATCGCCAGCGCGGCCGAAGAACTGTCGGCGGTGACCGAGCAGACCAGCGCCGGGGTCAACAGCCAGAAAGTCGAGACCGACCAGGTCGCCACCGCCATGCACGAGATGACCGCCACCGTGCAGGAAGTCGCGCGCAATGCCGAGCAAGCCTCCCAGGCCGCCGCCGCGGCGGATGGCGAAGCACGCGCAGGGGACAAAGTGGTCGCTGAAGCCATCACCCAGATCGAACGCCTGGCCAGCGAGGTGGTGCGCTCCACCGAAGCCATGGGCCTGCTGCAACAGGAAAGCGACAAGATCGGCAGTGTCATGGACGTGATCAAGGCCGTGGCCGAACAGACCAACCTGCTGGCGCTCAACGCCGCCATCGAAGCGGCACGCGCCGGTGAAGCCGGACGCGGTTTTGCCGTGGTGGCCGACGAAGTGCGGGGCCTGGCCCAACGCACGCAGAAATCCACCGAGGAAATCGAAGGCCTGGTGGCCGCCCTGCAGAACGGCACCCAGCAAGTGGCGACCGTGATGAACAACAGCCGCGCCCTGACCGACAGCAGCGTAGCCCTGACCCGCAAGGCCGGCGCCTCACTGGAAAACATCACCCGCACGGTGTCCAACATCCAGTCGATGAACCAGCAGATCGCGGCCGCTGCCGAGCAGCAAAGCGCGGTGGCCGAAGAGATCAGCCGCAGCATCGTCAACGTGCGCGACGTGTCGGAACAGACCGCTGCGGCCAGCGACGAGACGGCGGCGTCCAGTGTCGAACTGGCGCGGCTGGGGAATCAGTTGCAGATGATGGTGAGTCACTTCCGCGTCTGACGTTCGCTGCGCGGTGCATGAAAGATCCATTCGCGAGCAGGCTCGCTCCCACAGATTCTTTGAGCATCCTGTGGGAGCGAGCCTGCTCGCGAAGGCGATTTAACGGTCAATGAAGGCACTCAGGCTTGCCAAGGATTGATCACCTCCAGCCCGGAAAACTCGAAATCACGAACATTGCGGGTGGCAATCGGTGCTCCGTGGATTCGGCAGACGGCGGCAATCTGCGCATCAGCCATCGACACAGCCCGTCCCTTGGTTTCACAACCCGCCACCAGCGTCGCGTACTCGGCTGCGGCATGCACATCAAATGGCAATATCCTTCCAGCGAAGTCTTCTTCAAACATCGCCATCGCATGGGCTTCAAGCTTTTGTTTGCGCTTGCCAGACGGGAGGCGGGCGATACCATGGAGAATTTCCGCTACGGTAATGGCAACAATGGCCAGCTCCATGGCAGGTTGCGCATCGACCCAAGCCAGAACCTGAGCATCAGGTTCAACCCGCATAAACTCCGACAGAACATTGGTATCGAGCACTATCATTCGGAGAAATCTACCGCAGTTGCTTTCTCCTGCCGTGCAGGCAAATCGAGCTCAACGCCACCGCACGCACCAAACCTGCTACGAATTCTGCTGCCGAGCCCTCCCGCACGATCGACTGTAGCCAAAGCTCTACCCAGGATAAGGCGGGCTTCCTCTTCCATCGAATGCCCGTTATGAGCAGCCGCGATTCGTAACTGCTCCTTTATCTGATCGTCCAAATTTCTAATTGTGATACTGGCCATAACGACTCCTGCAATCGATGAAATCATTGATTGCAGGCTAGCACATCATGCCCCGATAAAGACTCGAAAATTTGCCATATGGCCTGGCCCACTCATCGCATTGGTAAACACCAATGTCACAGGAACCCCGCACGCAAATCCCCTTCCCGCGCCAAAAACCGCCCTTCCCTGCGCCCGTTCGCCTGGCCGTCCTGATAACTCAACACCCCGTTGACCCACACGCCATCGATACCTTCGGCCGCCCGTTGCGGGTCGTTGAAGTCGGCCACGTCGCGAATGGTCGACGGGTCGAACAGCACCAGGTCGGCCCAGTGGCCTTCACGGATCTCGCCCCTTTGCTTCAAACCAAATCGCGCCGCCGACAAGCCGGTCATCTTGTGCACGGCGGTGTGCAGTGGAAACAGGCCTACGTCACGACTGAAATGGCCGAGCACCCGTGGGAAGGCGCCCCACAGGCGTGGATGGGGAAACGGGTCTTCCGGCAGGCCGTCGGAGCCGACCATCGACAGCGGGTGCGCGAGGATCCGTCGCACATCGTTTTCGTCCATTCCGTAGTACACCGCGCCGGCCGGTTGCAGCTGGCGGGCGGCATCGAGCAAGGACAGGTTCCACTCGGCGGCGATGTCCATCAGGTCACGCCCGCCCATCTGCGGGTGCGGCGTGGACCAGGTGATAGTAATGCGGTGGGCATCGGTGACTTGCTTGAGGTCCAGGGTCGAGGAACTGGCGGCATACGGATAACAATCGCAACCCACCGGGTGGGTCTTCGCGGCCTGTTCCAGGGATGCCAGCAGTTGCGGGCTGCGCCCCCAGTTACCGGCACCGGCACATTTGAGGTGGGAAATGATCACCGGGGATTTCGCGTGACGGCCTATCTGGAACGCCTCGTCCATGGCCTCCAGCACCGGCTCGAATTCGCTGCGCAAATGGGTGGTGTAGACCGCGCCGAACGCGGTCAACTCTTCGGTCAGTTGCATCACCTCATCGGTGGAGGCCGAGAACGCACTGGCGTAGGCAAGACCGGTGGACAAGCCCAGGGCGCCGGCCTCGAGACTGTCGCGCAGTTGCTCGCGCATTGCGGCAATTTCTTCTGCCGTGGCGGTGCGGAACAGGTCGTCGAGGTGGTTGCTGCGCAGCGCGGTATGGCCCACCAGCGCGGCGACGTTGAGCGTGGTGTTCGCCGCCTCGACCGCCGCACGGTAATCGCTGAACCTGGGGTAAACAAACGCCGCTGCGCTGCCAAGCAGGTTCATCGGGTCCGGTGGATCGCCGCGCAGGCTCACCGGCGACGCGCTGATTCCGCAATTGCCGACGATCACCGTGGTCACGCCCTGGCTGAGCTTGGGCAGCATTTGCGGCTGACGGATCACCACCGTGTCGTCGTGGGTGTGCACATCGATGAAGCCGGGCGCCAGCACGCGCCCGGCGGCGTCGATTTCTTCGGTGGCACGGGCCTGCTGCAAGTCGCCGATGCGCTCGATGCGCCCATTGAGGATGGCCACGTCGGCCGGGTAGCCAGGGCTGTTGCTGCCGTCGATGACCAGGGCATTGCGAATCAGCGTGTCGTACATCATGTCAGTCTCCCAGCGGCAGGTGATCGTCGCCGCCGCGGTAATCGTCCAGGGCGAGTTTGATCCGCCGCAGGCGCTCTTGATTGTCTTGAGGATTGGCCAGTGCCAGCTCGGTGGCAAGCACATCGATGGCGAGCAACATGCCGTAGCGTGCCGCTGTCGGCTTGTAGATGAACGAGGTCTCGGCGCTTTGCAGCGGCAGCACGATGTCGGCCAGTTGCGCCAGCGGCGAATCGCCTCGGGTAATGGCCAGGATGCGCGCGCCGTAGTTGCGAGCCAGTTCCACGGTTTCCAGCAGCTCGGGGGTGATGCCCGTCAGTGAACAGACGATGACCACCTGATCGGGACTGAGACTGGCCGCCGTGATGCGCATCATCACCGCGTCGTGACAGACCGCGATCGGGTAGCCAAGGCGCACCAGGCGCACCTGCAACTCATCGCTGCACAAGGTCGAGCAGCCACCCATGCCGAAAGCGTGAATCATCCGCGCCTTGCCCAGCAGTTTCACCGCATCGGCGAACCGCGATTCGTCGAAGGCCGACAGGTGCTGGCGCAGGGTGGATTCGATATCGCCGACAATCTGCCCGTAGAATGCCGACTGCTCCGGCGTGCCCGCCGGGTCGAGAAAACGGCTGCCGACGCCGCTGGCCTGGGCCAGTTGCAAACGCAGGTCGCGCAGATCCTTGCAGCCAACCGTACGGGCGAAACGCGACAGCGTGGCGGTGCTGACTTCAGCGCGCAGCGCCAGCTCATCGAGGCTGGCGGAGGCGGCAAAGCCCACATCGTCGAGCATCAGGCGCGCAATGCGTCCCTCGCCTGCGCTGAACGAGTCCTGACGGGCGCGGATCTGGTAGAGGATGTCCATGGCAGGCGGCTCCGGCTAAATCAGGTAGGAAAGGCCCACGGTCAGGCCGAAGGCGACGAGCGAGATCAGGGTTTCCAGCACCGTCCAGGTCTTGAAGGTCTGGGTGACCGTCATATTGAAGTATTCCTTGATCAGCCAGAAGCCGCCGTCGTTGACGTGGGAAAAAATCACCGACCCCGCCCCCGTCGCCAGCACCAGCAACTCCGGATGCGGATACCCCATGGCGACGGCTACGGGCGCGACCACGCCCGAGGCGGTGGTCATGGCCACGGTGGCAGAACCGGTGGCGATGCGCATCAACGCGGCGAACAACCAGCCCATCAGCAAGGGCGACAAATGAAATTCGTGGGCCAGGCCAACGATCTGGTCAGTCACGCCAGCGTCCACCAGAATCCGGTTCAGGCCGCCGCCGGCGCCCACCAGCAGGGTGATGCTGGCGGTCGGCGCCAGGCATTCGTTGGTGAACTTGAGGATCGACTCGCGATTGAAACCCTGGGCCAGGCCGAGGGTCCAGAAGCTCAACAAGGTCGCCAACAGCAACGCGATGACCGAGTTGCCGATGAACAGCAGGAACTGGTTGAGGCCGCTGCCCGGGGTGGAAATCAGGTTGGCCCAGCCGCCGATCAGCATCAGCACCACCGGCAACAGGATGGTCGCCATGGTCAGGCCGAAACTCGGCAGGCTGTCGCGCGGTTCGCGCTCCAGGAACTGCCGCTCCAGCGGATTTTCCGCCGGCAGCTGGATGCGTGGCACGATGAATTTGGCGTACAGGGGACCGGCGATGATCGCCGTGGGAATGCCGATCGCAATCGCATACAGCAACGTCTGCCCCACCGACGCCTGGTACACCTGCACCGCCAGCATCGCCGCCGGGTGCGGCGGCACCAGCGCATGCACCACTGAAAGGCCGGCGACCATCGGCAGGCCGACCATCAGGATCGACACGCCAACCCGCCGCGCCACGGTGAACGCAATCGGCACCAGCAACACGAAACCGACTTCGAAGAACAACGGCAAACCCACCAGGAAGGCGATGCAGACCATCGCCCAATGCGCGTTCTTCTCGCCGAAGCGGTCGATCAAGGTGCGCGCCACCTGCTCGGCGCCACCGGACTCGGCCATCATCTTGCCGAGCATGGTGCCCAGCGCCACCACCAGCGCGATATGCCCCAGGGTCTTGCCGACACCCGCCTCATAGGCCCCGACCACGCCGGACGGCGGCATGCCCGCCACCAGCGCCAGGCCGATGGAAATCAGGGTGATGACAATGAACGGATTGAGCCGGTAACGGGCGATCAGCACGATCAGCGCGATGATGGCGACAGCGGCATACACCAGCAGCCAATAGCCGAAGGACGGGGTCATGCGGTACTCCTCGAGAGGGTCACGTCGAAAGTTTTGTGAAACTCTTAAAACATTTCGAGGAGTAACTTTCAAACGAGGTGAAAGTAATTTTCGTGCAGAGGCAAGGGATGTCGCTCAGAGATATGGCTTGTCGCAAATAATGAAAATCAGGCAGGCGGATTTTCATCGCGCCTGCGCTATTTGATCTCAGTCGTGTTGCACCCGGGCACGCTTGAGCAGTTTTTTGCAGCGCTCGGACAGGCCCAGCACCCGCAGGTGCTTGCCAGCCTTGCTGTAGCGCTCGCGCAAAGTGTCCAGCGCGGCAATGGCCGAGTAATCGACGAAGCTCAGGTGGCGACAATCGAGGGTCACTTGCGCAGGGTCGTTGGCCGGATCGAATTGATTGAGGAAAGGGGTCGTCGAGGCGAAGAACAGCGTGCCATGTACGCGGTAGAGTTTGCTGCCGTCGTTTTCCAGGTGGCTGTCGGCGTAAAGCTGCCGGGCCTGTTGCCAGGCGAAATTCAGCGCCGCGATGATGATGCCGCACAACACCGCTGTGGCCAGGTCGGTGAACACCGTGATCACCGTCACCGCGATGATCACCAGTACATCGTTCATCGGCACCTTGTTCAGCACCCGCAGCGAAGCCCAGGCGAAGGTCTGCTGCGAGACCACGAACATCACCCCCACCAACGCGGCTAACGGAATACGTTCGATCAGCGGCGACAGGAACAGGATGAACAGCAGGATCGACACCCCGGCAACCACGCCAGAGAGGCGACCGCGGCCCCCGGAGCTCAGGTTGATCACGGTCTGGCCGATCATGGCGCAACCACCCATGCCGCCGAAAAGACCGGACACCACGTTGGCCGCGCCCAGCGCCACACATTCGCGATCAGGGTAGCCGCGACTCTCGGTGATCTCGTCGGTGAGGTTCAGGGTCAGCAGCGTCTCCAGCAGGCCGACCATCGCCATCAGGATCGCGTAGGGCGCAATGATGTGCAGGGTTTCCAGGTTCCAGGGAATGTCTGGCAAGGCCAAGGTCGGCAAGCCGCCGGCGATGTGCGCCATGTCGCCCAGGGTGCGGGTTGGCAGGCCGAGGAAGTAAACAGCCAGCCCTACACCCAGAATCGCCACCAATGCCGGCGGTATCGCGCGAGTCAGGCGCGGCAGCACATAGACGATCGCCATCGTTACCGCCACCAACCCGATCATGAGGTACAACGACGGACCGCTCAGCCAGGTCTCGCCACTCTTGAAGTGCTCCAGTTGCGCCAGGGCAATGATGATCGCCAGGCCGTTGACGAAACCGAGCATCACCGGGTGCGGCACCATGCGTACCAGCTTGCCCAGGCGCAGCAGGCCGAACGCCGCCATGATCAACCCGCCCAGCAGCACGGTCGCCAGCAGGTACTGCACACCCTGCTGCACCACCAGCGCGACGATCACCACCGCCATCGACCCGGCAGCCCCGGAGACCATGCCTGGCCGGCCACCGAACAGCGTGGTCAGGGTGCAAATGATGAACGCACCGTACAAGCCCATCAGCGGATTGAGATGAGCCACCAGTGCGAAGGCAATGCATTCGGGCAACAGGGCGAAAGACGTCGTCAGCCCGGCCAGGGCATCGGCGCGTAGATGTTTTGGTTTCATGGGGGACCGCGTGCAGGGAGTAGCAAAAAGGAGTGTGCGGATGTTACGGAATCGAGGGCGGTCCGGCCAGTTTAAGCAACTTCAGAAACGCCTTCGCGAGCAAGCCCGCTCCCACATTAGACCGCATCCGTCTGGACAATGCGGTCAAGTGTGGGAGCGGGCTTGCTCGCGAAAGCAGCAACTCGGTCTAAAGCGAACTCACACCATCTCGTTACGAATCCAATCCAGCACCGACGTACGCTTCGGCACCCAACCCAATATCTCACGCGCACGCGCACCGCGAACCCGGCTGTTGGAGCCCAGGCCATAGTTGGCCATTTCATAACCCCACTCGGCTTCGGCATCCTTCAGTGGCCAGTCTTGCGGCTGGCCCAGGTTCAGCGCCTCGGCGATCGCCGTGGTCATGTCGATGAACGACGCTTCGCCGCTTTCGACGAAGTAGAAGGTGCCTGGGACGTTTTTAGTCAGCGCCAGCAGGTACAGGGCCACCACATCTTCAATGTGCACGTTGGACCAGATGTTCTGTCCAGTCCCCACATGGCGCACCACGCCGCTTCTGCGCGACTGTTTCAGCAAGCGCGGCAACTGCACGCTGTCACGATTGACGCCCAGGCTGTGGCCGTAGATCAGCGTGTTGCAGATGACCGCCGAATTCACGCCATCCTTGGCCGCGGCGAGGATCAGGTTGTCGATGGCCACGCGTGCGGCCTTGTCCACGGTGGGTTCCGGCAAGTTGTCTTCATGGTAGATGACGTCGCTGGACTTGCCGCCCGAGGCATCGCCGACGATGCTCGAACCGCTGGTGTGCAGGAACACCTTGTTGGAGCCGCGCAGGGCATCGAGCAAGGCTTCGACAGCGCCGCGATGGTCGCTGCTGGCGGCGTTGATCACGGCGTCGGCAGCTCGGGCCTGTTCGGCCAACAGGGCGCTGTTATCCAGCGTGCCGATGACCGGCGTGATGCCCAGCGCTTTGAGTTCATCCGCCTGTTCGGCGTTGCGCACCAGGCCGGTAACATTGTGACCGGCCTTGATCAGGCCGGTGGCGATGGAGCCGCCGATAAAACCGGCAGCGCCGGTAACGAATACGTTCATGGAGAAACTCCCTGCGTGGATAAGTGATGCAACGAGTATCCGGCAGCAATCCCTGGCGAAAAATCCCCGCCGGCCCAATTCACTCTTGCGCAGGAATCACGAATCAGCCGCTGAAATCCGTGGAGGCGTACACCGCCAGCTTGCTCTGGATGAAGTCCAGGAAACACTGGATGCGCAAGGCCAGCTGCGAGTTGCGGTAGTACACCGCGTTGATCGGCTGGCGATAGCCGCTGTTGAACTCGGCCAGCAACACCTTCAACCGTCCGGCACGAATGTCCTCGATGGTCATGTAGTGCGACAGGCTGGCGATGCCCTGGCCTTCGAGCGCCAGGTGGCGGATGGTTTCGCCGCTGGAAGCGCTGAGCGACGCCTGGATCGGCCAGCGATCGCCGTGCACATAGCGCAGCGGCCACTGATTGAGGCCTTCGTTCTGGGTGAATCCCAGCAGGGTGTGTTCGGCCAGTTCAGCCACAGCGGTCGGGGTGCCGTGTTTTTCCAGGTATGCCGGGCTCGCGACGATGTGCAACGGGCTGCATCCCAGGGAGCGGGCGTGCAGGGTCGAGTCGGCCAGGGTGCCGATGCGGATGGCGATGTCGGTGCTTTGCTCAAGCAGGTCAATGATCAGGTCGTTGCTGTTGAGTTCGAGCTGGATATCGGGATAAAGCCTGCGGAACTCATCGATGTAGGGCACGATGGCGTGCAGCATGAACGGCGACGCGGCGTTGATGCGCAGGCGCCCGGATGGAGTTTGCTGGCGCGAGGTCAGGCGCTCTTCGAGTTCATCCATCTGATCGAGAATCAACTTGGCGTGCTCGAAGAAATACTTGCCCTCCTCGGTCAGGTCCATGCGGCGCGTGGTGCGGTTGATCAGCGTGGTATCGAGCTTGGCCTCGAGCCGCGACAGCGTGCGGCTGACCGCCGACGGCGTTTGCCCGACCTGCTCGGCCGCCGCGGAAATCGACCCGCACTCGATCACGCAGACGAAGATCTGCAATTCATCGGATCTGGCTTTCACGTGTGTTCCTTATCGATAGCTCAGCGGCGCGCATCAACCGCTCTTCATAGGAGCCCGGCTTGCCGGCGATAGCGCCCTCAAGATCGCCATCGCCGGCAAGCCAGCTCCTCCAGGTTCTGGTTCCAGATATCGATAGTAGCGGAGCCTCAAGCCTTCAGGCCAAACACCTCATTCAGATGCTGCTCATAACGCGCCACATCGGCTTCGATGTTCGGGCGTTTCATCACGTCCACGCAGAGGAAGGTCGGCAAAGCGGTCATGCCGAGGAATTCGTTGGCCTTGTGGAACGGGAAGTACACCGCGTCCACGCCCTTGGCTTCGAAGAAGTCGGTTGGATCGTCGAAGGCTTGCTGCGGTGCGTTCCAGCTCAGCGACAGCATGTACTGCTTGCCGTGAATCAGACCGCCGCTGCCATACTTCTGCGAGGCGTCGGAGCGGGTGCGGCCGTCGCTGGCGTAGAGGCTGCCATGACCTTCGGTGAAGACTTCGTCGATGTACTTCTTGACGGTCCATGGCGCACCCATCCACCAACCGGGCATCTGGTAAATGATCACGTCGGCCCAGAGGAATTTGGCCACTTCTTCGGCGACGTCGTAACCCTCGTCGATGAACGTGGCTTTGACATCCACTCCACCGCGATCCAGCACGCTCAGCGCGGCTTCATGCAAGGTGGTGTTGTAGCGGCCATCGGAGTGGGCGAATTTTTTGCCGCCATCGAGCAACAGGACTTTTTTCATGGGAGGTCTCGGGAAGGGTCAGGAATGGGATGGCGGCAGAGTAATGACGTGGCTCGCGCGGAGTAAGTGGCCATATTGCAAAATTAATTTGATCCACACGCACGAATCAGCAAGAGATTGTTGCCTTAAACTCTCGCCGATTCTGACCTGATGAGTGTTTTCTGATGAATGAAATGCAAGGCTTCATCCTGCACGCCAAGACCCGCCCCGAAAAATCCGATGCCTTCGAAGCGTTTTTCAGCAGCTTTGTGGAAGCGAGTCGCGCCGAACCCGGCTGCATCGAGTACCACATGCTGCGCGACAAGCAGGACCCGACCCTGTTTATCTTCTACGAGATCTGGCAATCCCAGGAACACCTCGACGTGCACTCGAACCTGCCGCACATGAAGCAGTTCCTCGCACAGCGCGACGAATACCTGGAACGGGATTTCGAGATCCGCGCCATTGAAATGCTCAGTCCGTCGTCCGCTAGCCGTTGATCAACAAATGGCCGCCGAGCAAGCCCAGGCCAATGAAGAACACACGCTTGAACAACACGGCGCTGATCCGCAGGCGCAGCCACTGCCCCAGCCACATGCCGAGCACCGCCGGGATCAGCGCCAACAGCGACGCACTCAACTCGCCACCGCCAAGGGCGCCGCGCCAAAGCAGGCCGCCGGCCAGGGCCAGGGTCGAGACGGTGAATGACAGGCCCAACGCCTGCACCAGCTCATCCTTGCTCAAGCCCAGCGCTTGCATGTACGGCACGGCAGGAATCACGAACACGCCCGTGGCCGACGTGACGACTCCCGTCAGCACGCCGCACAGCGGACCTAGCCAACGCTCATTGTGAGCGCCTACCCGCAAGGTCGGCAGGAACAAGCCGCTCAGCGCATAAAGCACCAACGCTGCCCCCAGTCCGCGCACCACCCAGTGCCCACCGAGCATGCCGACCCACAGCGTCCCCGCGCCGGTGCCGATAAAAATCGCCAGCAACATCGGCCACAGCCGCTTGATCAGGCCTTGCAAATGCCCGCCGAAGGCCAGTTGCCAGACGTTGGTCAGGGTCGCGGGGATGATCAACAGCGCGGCAGCCTGTGACGGCGCCATAGCCAGGCCGAGCAAGCCCATGGCGATGGTTGGCAGGCCGAGGCCGATGACACCCTTGATCATGCCGGCCAGCAGGAAGGTGGCGATGACCAGCAATGACAGGGTGAGACCGAGATTCTGGTAGAACGAGGCGAGCGTATTCATGGGGCTATGGTGAACCGGGATTGGCGGGTTGAAAATCTGTCATATACTGAGTGTGCCTCTTGCTTTGACGGAGGCTGGTATTTTCGTTGTGGCTACTGACGCCTTCGCGGGCAAGCCCGCCCCTACAGGTTTCACGCATGCCCTTGTGGGAGCGGGCTTGCCCGCGAAGGGGCCCTTTCAGACGACACATATCAATAGGCTGACGATGCACTTCGACCTGACCGACCTGCGCCTCTACCTGAACATCCTCGACAGCGGCAACATCACCGCCGGTGCCGCGCGCAGCCATCTGTCCCTGGCAGCTGCGAGCGCACGAATCCGCGCGATGGAAACGTCACTCGGCACGGATTTTCTTGAGCGCGGCCGTCGTGGTGTAACACCGACGCCTGCCGGCAAAGCCCTCGCACACCACGCTCGCGTAATGCTGCAACAGGCCGAACGCATGCAGCAGGACCTGGCCGACTATGCCAAGGGCGTCAAAGGCCAGGTACGGTTGTTGTGCAACACCACGGCGATCACCGAATACCTGCCGGAGTTGCTCGCCGATTTCCTGCGCGAGCACCCCAACCTCGACATCGACCTGCAGGAATTGCCCAGCACGCGCATCACCCACGCCTTGCGCCAGGGCGCGGCCGACCTGGGCATCGTCTCCGACGCGGTGGACACCCAGGCCCTCGAAACCCTGCCCTTTCGCGACGATCCGCTGGTGCTGATCATGCCGCCCGGGCATCCCTTGGCCGACGGCGAACCGCCGAGTTTCAGCGATACGTTGCTGCACGACTACGTGGGACTGACCGCCAACAGCGCACTCGCGGTGTACCTCGAAGAACAGGCGTTGCACGCGGGCATGCGCATGCAGATCCGTATCCGTGCGGAAGGCTTCGACGGGGTGATTCGCATGGTGGCTCGCGGCGCCGGGCTGGCCATCGTGCCGCTGGCGGCGATCCAGCGCCGGGGCCTGGATCAACCGCTCAAAAGCATCGCGTTGAAGGAGCACTGGGCACAGCGAAAACTACTGCTGTGCACGCGCTCATTCACTGGCCTGCCCGGTTATGCCAGTGCGTTGTTCGAGGCCTTGCGCACTGAGTGAAGCGGGTTTGGGTTGCCTGAAAAACAGGCCATAGACCACCGTCAGCAGCACCAGGAACGGCACGCCGAACACCAGGGTCATCTTGAAGGCCTCGGTGAAGTAGGTGGTGATCATCACCGCGCCCATCAGCACCAACCCCAACAAGGTGGTGTAGGGGAACAGGCGCATGCGAAACGACAGCTTTCGCTCGCCGTGGCGCTGGTGATAACGACGGAAACAGTAGTGGGTCAGGAAGATCATGAACCAGGTGAAGATGGCGCCGAACATGGAGATCGCCATCATCAGGGTGAACGAACTTTCCGGGTAGAGGATATTGAGCAAGGTCGCCAGGGCAATGCCCGAACTCGATAACAACAAGGCATTCAGCGGAATCCCGGTCTTGCTCAGCTTGCCCATGGACTTGGGTGCATAACCGCCTCGGGACAGGCTGAACATCATGCGCGTGGTGATGTACAACTGGCTGTTCATCGCCGACAGCGCGGCGATCAGGATCACGAAATTCATCACCCCGGTGGCGCCGGGAATGCCGATGGCCTGCATGACCGTGACGAACGGGCTCTGGGCATGCCCGGCCTGGACCCACGGCACGATCGCCAGCATCAGGGCGAGGGTCAGCAGGTAGAACACCACCAGGCGCACGATGGTCGCGCGAAAGGCTTTCTTCACCGCTTGCTCGGGGTCCTGCGCCTCACCGGCGGCGACCGCGATCATCTCCACGCTCAGGTAGCTGAAGATCGACACGATGACCGCGACCCACATGCCTTGCAGGCCATTGGGGAAAAAGCCGCCGTGGGCGGTGTAGTTGTGCACGCCGTATTCCGGGTTGCCGGAACCGAACACCACATACACCGCGAGGATGATGAAGCCGACAATCGCGCCGATCTTGATGGTCGAGAACCAGTACTCGAAGGTACCGAATGTCTTCACGCTGATCGCATTGAGCACGATCAGCACACTGGAGAACGAGACGATCCACACCCACTCCGGCACGTTGGCGAACCAGTACTTCATGTACATCGCCACCGCCGTCACTTCCGTGCCGACCGCCAGCACGATCGCCGCCCAATAGGCGTAGCGCACCAGGAATCCGGCCAGCGGGCTGACATAGAATTCGGCGTAGGCACCGAACGAACCGGAGGTCGAATGGGCCACGGTCATTTCCGCCAGGCAGCCCATCAACAATAGCGTGATGATCGCGCCGATGGCGTAGCTGAGCAGCACGCTCGGCCCGGCATACCCGATCGCGTAGGCACTGCCCATGAACAGCCCGGTGCCGATCGCGCCGCCAATGGCGATCATGCTCATCTGCCCGGACGTCAGTTGACGCCGCAAGCCCTGTTCACGGTTGGATATCGTTGCAAAACCGGTGTTATCGGTCATTTGTATGTCCTCTGAATATTGTCTTTCTTGAAGAGCACGTCTTGGTTTTTACCGGTGGGGATCAGCCACGCACAGCAGGACACGGATCAGAAAATACTCAGTGGATATTCGATGATGACGCGCACTTCGTTGTTGTCCGTGGTATCGGCGCGCGCCACTTGCGCGGTCGAGCGCACACTGGCCTGGCGTATCCGCACGGACAGATCCCTGGCCTTGCCTGACTGCACGACGTAGCGCGCTTCGATGTCGCGCTCCCAGCGCTTGCCGTCATCGCCATAACGTCCATAGGCGCCGTTGGGACCACCGTCGTAATGGCTGTCGTCGATATGATCGCCGCTGACGTAACGCGACATGAAGCTCAGGCCCGGCACGCCGAAGGCCGCCATGTCCAGGTCATAACGCAGCTGCCATGAGCGTTCGTTGGGGGCGTTGAAATCGAGCACCTGGACCGAGTTGGCGAGGAAAATCGAAGTGCCTGGCTGCTGGTCGAAACCCAGGTAATCGAACGGCTCATTGCCATCGACCTGTTGATACGCCAGGGTCAATCGATGGGCCCCGAACTTGTACGCGCTGGCCAGCGACCAGGTGGTGTTGTCGATCCTGCCGGCCAGGCTCTGGCCATCGTCGTTGGTGCGATAAATATTGAAATCCAGGTTCAGCGACTGGCCTTCGCCCAGGGCAAAGGAGTAGTTGCCGTTGGCGTAGTACTGCCGCCAGATATCGGTGAACTGCGAACCGTACAGGCTGACGCTCAGTTGATCGTTCAGGGCGTAGCTGCCGCCCAGATAATCGACGCTGCGGGTTTCCACGCCAGCGTACAGCGCTTTCAGCGCGCCATCGGCATTGGTCGAATTACTGTCGTTGCCGGCGGTGAAATGACCGATGTCCAGTTGCAGGGCCTGTAGCTCATTGCTGGTCAGCTGGAAGCCGGTGGCCACACTGGTGAACAGTCGCGCATTGCCGGTGCCGAACACCGGGTTGAGCGGTGTCAGGTTGCCGTACTTGAGTTCGGTCCGGGATATCCGCGCCTTTACCGCGCCACCCGCCTCGGAGTACTCATCCTCGGGACGACCATCTCCATCCACCGGCAGCAAACCCGTGCCCGTGCGTCCCTTGCCACTGTCGAGCTTGATGCCCAGTTGCGCGTAGGCATCGACCCCGAACCCCACCGTGCCTTGGGTGTAGCCGGAGCGGTAATCGAGCATGATCCCGTGGGCCCATTCATCCCGGTAATTCTGCCCGCCCGGGTTGTTGAGGTTGTTGCGATAGAAATAGAAGTTACGGTTGGTCAGGGTCAGGCTGCTGTCTTCGACGAATCCATTGTCGGCGGCGGCATAGGCCATTTGCCCGAGGCAACTGCCGAGGGCGAGCGACAACGCGGGCCAGGGGGAGAGTCTCATTCTGCGTGTTCCTTGTTATTGTGATTGCACAGAACTGTTTATCGAGGACGACCGAAGCCCTGTTGCCAGGAAACCGGCAACAGGGATGAATATCGGCGGTATCAGGTGACGCTGTGGCGAACCTGGAACTGCGCTTGCGCCCAGGTCTTCTGGTCGAGAATCTCGCCGAGGATCTGCACCGCATCCCAGACCTCGGTGAAGGTCGTGTACAGCGGGGTGAAGCCGAAGCGCATGATGCGCGGCTCGCGGTAATCACCAATGACGCCCCGCTCGATCAGGGCCTGGATCACCGCATAACCTTCAGGGTGTTCGAAGCTGACGTGGCTGCCGCGCTTGGCGTGCTCACGCGGCGTGATCAGCTTCAGTTCGTGGGCCGCGCAACGCTGCTCGACCAATTCGATGAACAAGTCCGTCAGCGCCAGGGATTTGCGGCGCAGGCTGGCCATGTCTGTCTGGGCGAACACGTCCAGGCCGCACTCGACCATCGCCAACGAAGTAATCGGTTGGGTGCCGCACAGGTAGCGGGCAATGCCGCTGCTCGGTTCGTAGCGCGACTCCATGGCGAACTGCCGCGAATGGCCGAACCAACCCGCCAGCGGTTGCGGGACCAGGTCACACAACTGTGGATTGACCCAGACAAACGCCTGCGAACCCGGACCGCCATTGAGGTACTTGTAGGTGCAGCCGATGGCGTAGTCGGCGCCCGCCTGATGCAGGTCGACCGGTACGGCGCCGGCGGAATGCGCCAGGTCCCAGATGGCCAGCGCCCCACACTCGTGGGTCAGCGTGGTCAGGGCCGGCATGTCGTGCATGTAGCCGGTCTTGTAGTTGACATGGGTGAGCATCACCACTGCCGTGTCCTGGTCGATCGCTTGCGGCAGCTCTTCAGGGCTGTCGACCAGGCGCAGGCTGTAACCCTGCTGCAGCATGTCGGCCAGGCCTTCGGCGATGTACAGGTCGGTGGGAAAGTTACTGGTTTCGGTGACGATCACCCGTCGCGTCGGCGACCTGGTGGCCTGCACGCGCAGCGCGGCGCTGAGCACCTTGAACAGGTTGATCGAGGTCGTGTCTGTCACCACCACTTCACCGTCACCGGCGCCGATCAGCCCGGCCAGGCGATTGCCCAGATGCTCGGACAGGTCGCGCCAACCGGCACTGTTCCAGCTGCGGATCAGGCCATTGCCCCACTCCTGGGCAATCACTTCCTGAGCACGTGCCAATGCCGCGACCGGGCGTGCGCCCAGGGAATTGCCATCGAGATAAATCACACCGTCGGGTAGCGCAAACTGCTGGCGTAGCGGCGCGAGAGTGTCCTGGGCATCAAGCGCCAGGCAATCGTTTCTTGTTGTCATCGGGTGTCCTGTTCTTTGAAGGTTGTCGCGTTTTCCCGGGCGTTTTCGGCCCTTTTCCGTGGAGAGATAATGAACGATGCTTTGCAGAATTTTCGTGCAAAGTAAGCGGCTATGGCGTAGTTATTTCGCATAAAATTCGAATACAACTCCTATAAACGCGGATTTACACCAGCCATGAATCTCGACTCGACCGACCTGCGAATCCTCCATCAATTGCAACTGGATGGCCGTATCAGCAACCAGGAACTGGCGGAGAAAGTCGCCCTGTCGCCGTCGGCCTGTCTACGCCGATTGCGCCTGCTGGAAAGCGAGGGAATCATCTGCGGCTATCGCGCCGTGCTGAATGCCGAGCGACTGGGAATCGAACTGGAAGCCATCGTCCATGTGTCATTGCGACAGGACGTCGAGGACTGGCACGAGACCTTTATCAAGAAGGTCCAGTCGTGGCCGGAAGTGGTCACCGCGTACGTGATTACGGGAGCGAGCAACTATGTGCTGCGGGTGCAGGCGCGCAACCTCAAGCACTTCTCCGATTTCATCGTCAACCACTTGAATCGCACGGCGGGGGTCACCGATATCCGCTCGGAAATCGTCCTGCAGAAAATCAAGGAGCGCGAAGCGTTGCTGGATCTGGTGGTGCGCAAGTAAGGGAGCAACGCACTGCTAAACCTGTGGGAGCGGGCTTGCTCGCGAAAGAGGAGTGTCAGTCAACTCTAATGTTGTTTGACACAACGCCTTCGCGAGCAAGCCCGCACACAGGGTTCGCTCAGAAACCGCGCAGGCGCCGGGCTTCATTGCGCTGCAAGGTCATGCTCGGGGATTCGTCGAACAGCTTGCGGTACTCGGCGGAAAAACGCCCCAGGTGGGTGAACCCCCAGCCCATGGCGATCGCGGAAATATTGCGCGCCGAGCCGTGCTCGAGAATCTCCTGGCGCACGCCGTTCAGGCGGTATTTCTTCAGGTAGACCATGGGCGATAACGCAAAGTACTTCTTGAACGCCTCGAACAGCTTGAAGCGCGACACCCCGGCGGCGAGTTCGATGTCCTCCAGGTGCAGGGTCTCGCGAGCATTGTCGTGAATGTATTGCCGCGCCCGGATCAGGTAGTGCGGCAACTTCACGCCCAGCACCTCGCGCAACTCTTGCGAATAGTTGTTCGGCTGAGCGAGGATCAGACCCTTGATCAGCGAACTTTCGATGTCCCGGGTGAAGGCCACCTGCTCGTAGAGTTCGCTGCTGCGTTCCAGTTCGGCAATGAAATAGCGCGCCATGCGCCACCACGAAGCCGACGCGCCGTCGACCGCATCCATCACCGGTTCGAAGCGCAACGGCGCATCCAGCGGTCGCTGCAGCAAGCCTTCAAGGGATTCGCTCATGGCGAGGCGGGTGATCACCACCTGGACCTTGCGGCAATCGCCGGAAATCGCCAGCAGCTGGTTTTCATTGGGCGAAATGATCACCCCCTGGTCGCGGTCGGATTTCACCACGCTGCCGTTCTTGCTCAACTCCTGCTCGCCCACCAGCGGCAGGCTCAGGCTGTAGCTGCTGAAGTGCTCGGCGTCTTCGATATCGATGGTGACATCGGTGCCGTACTCGATGGTGCCCAGGGTCGTGGCCATCGACTTGAACATGTTGGCGCTGTGATGGAAGCGGATCCGCTCGGGCGTCGTGGTCACGAGTCGATGCGGCCCGCAAATACCGGACATCCAGTTTCTCGCGGCCTCAAGATCATCGCTGTCGACACGAATGTCGCGACACTGCGCATCGGTTTTGCTGTTCATCACGGTGCACCCACGGGCTATTTTTCAGCGCGCTCTGACGGCGCGTCTCAGGCGTGGAGAAGGCAAGTTCCAAGCCACAAAACCCCGGCGCCAACTAAGTGGATAGCATCCCTCGACTAGGCGGATAACGCAGCCGGTGAACGCTCCCCAACAGGCACTCGAGGTTGTGCAAAACAGTACCTGATTGCTGCAAACAGGTGCAGCCGTTCATCGTTTGGTGCTCTGCCTGGGTAGTCGCTGCCCAGCCTGATACCCGGTGGGTGTTACCCCCACAAATTTTACGGACTGCCTTCGTCCACAAACCGGATAGACCCCCACCCGCCCCACTCCCTCTAATGCGCACACCGATTAGCCCCAATAAAAAACAGGTGCATACCCATGAGTGGCGAAAAAAACGTCGAGCAGTGGAAAGCGTTCATCCAGGGCTGCCTGGACTTCCGTCCGGCAGAAGGCGTGTTCCGCATCGCCCGGGACATTTTCACCGAGCCGCAGTTGTTCGATCTGGAAATGGAACTGATCTTCGAGAAGAACTGGATCTACGCCTGCCATGAAAGCGAGCTGGCCAATAACCACGACTTCGTCACGATGCGCGCCGGCCGCCAGCCGATGATCATTACCCGCGACGGCGACGGTCAGCTCAACGCCTTGATCAACGCCTGCCAGCATCGCGGCACGACCCTGACCCGCGTCGGCAAGGGCAACCAGTCGACCTTCACCTGCCCGTTCCATGCCTGGTGCTACAAGAGCGACGGGCGCCTGGTGAAGGTCAAGGCGCCTGGCGAGTATCCGGAAGGCTTCGACAAGGCCACCCGTGGCCTGAAGAAAGCGCGCATCGAGAGCTACAAGGGTTTCGTGTTCATCAGCCTCGATGTGCATGCCGACAACAGCCTGGAAGACTTCCTCGGCGACGCCAAGGTGTTCTTCGACATGATGGTCGCCCAGTCGCCCACCGGTGAGCTGGAAGTGCTGCCCGGCAAGTCGGCCTACACCTATGACGGCAACTGGAAACTGCAGAACGAAAACGGCCTCGATGGCTATCACGTGAGCACCGTGCACTATAACTACGTGGCCACGGTGCAGCACCGCCAGCAGGTCAACAGCGAGAACGGCACCGGCAACGGCAGCACCCTGGACTACAGCAAGCTCGGTGCCGGCGATGCCAATACCGATGACGGCTGGTTCGCCTTCAACAATGGTCACAGCGTGTTGTTCAGTGACATGCCGAACCCGACGGTACGCTCGGGCTACGCCACCATCATGCCGCGCCTGGTCGAAGAACACGGCCAGCAAAAGGCCGAATGGATGATGCATCGCCTGCGTAACCTGAATGTCTACCCGAGCCTGTTTTTCCTCGACCAGATCAGCTCGCAACTGCGCATCATCCGCCCGGTGGCCTGGAACAAGACCGAGATCATCAGCCAGTGCATCGGGGTGAAAAACGAGTCGGACGCCGACCGCGAAAACCGCATTCGCCAGTTCGAGGATTTCTTCAACGTGTCGGGCCTGGGCACACCGGACGACCTGGTGGAATTCCGTGAAGCCCAGCGCGGTTTCCAGGCGCGACTGGAGCGCTGGAGCGACATTTCCCGTGGCAGTCACCGATGGGCCACTGGCGCCACGCCCAACAGCGAGGCGATCGGCATCGCCCCGGCCATGACCGGCACCGAATTCACCCACGAAGGGCTCTACGTCAACCAGCACAGCAACTGGCAGAAATTCCTGCTCGATGGCCTGGACGCGAAATCCCTGAAACTCCGTGAGGTGCAATGATGAGTGCGCAATTGCAGTACCAGATCGAACAGTTCTTCTACCGCAAATCCGAACTGTGCGACGCCCAGGATTGGGACGCCTACGTCCAGCTGTTCGACGAGCAGAGTGAGTTCCACCTGCCGCAATGGGACTCGGAACACGTCTATACCCGCGACCCCAAACGAGAAATGTCGCTGATCTACTACCCCAACCGTTCTGGCCTGGAAGATCGCGTGTTCCGCCTGCGCACCGGCAAATCCGCATCCTCGACGCCGATGCCGCGCACCCTGCATTTGATCAACAACGTGCGCATCAGCGAACTCGAGGGCGGTGAGCTGGAGGTACGCCTGAACTGGCACACGCTGTTCTATCGACTGGCCACGTCGGAGCAGTTCTATGGCCGTGCGACCTACCGGCTCAAGCCTTACGCCGACAGCTGGCTGATCAGCCGCAAGCATGTGCTGCTGCTCAACGACACCATCAACTCGGTACTCGACTTCTACCACCTCTGAACCCCTGGAGACCGAGGCATGAATCACAAAGTAGCGTTCAGCTTTGCCGACGGCAAAACCCTGTTCTTTCCCGTACAACCCAACGAAATCCTGCTCGACGCCGCCCTGCGCAACGGCATCAATATTCCCCTGGATTGCCGTGAAGGCGTCTGCGGCACCTGTCAGGGGCGCTGTGAATCGGGCGATTACAGCCAGGATTACGTGGACGAGGAAGCGCTCTCGAGCCTGGACCTGCAGCAGCGCAAGATGCTCACCTGCCAGACCCGGGTGAAGTCCGACGCGGCGTTCTATTTCGACTTCGCCTCCAGCCTGTGCAACGCCTCGGGTCCGGCACAACTGAGCGCAACGGTGATCGGCGTCAGGCAGATTTCAGCCAGCACCGCGATCCTGCACCTGGACCTCGCTGCGAAATCCCCGCTGGATTTTTTGCCGGGGCAATACGCCCGTTTGTCGATTCCGGGCACCGACAGCAAGCGTTCCTACTCGTTTGCCAATCGGCCGAGCGAGCACAATCAACTGCAATTTTTGATTCGACTGTTGCCCGACGGCGTGATGAGCAACTACATCCGTGAACGCTGCCAGGTAGGCGACGAAATCATTCTGGAAGCACCGCTGGGGGCTTTCTATCTGCGGCAGGTGGCCAAACCGCTGATTCTGGTGGCGGGCGGAACCGGGCTGTCGGCACTGCTGGGCATGCTCGACGAGCTCGCCGAACGCGGTTGTGCGCAGCCGGTGCACCTGTACTACGGCGTGCGCGACGCTGCCGACCTGTGCGAACGCACACGGATCGAAGCCTACGCCGAACGCCTTGCAGGGTTTCGCTACACCGAAGTGGTCAGCGATCCCTCGCCACAATGGACGGGCAAGCGTGGCTACATTGCCGAGCATTTCGACCTCAGTGAACTGCGCGACGCACCGGTCGACATGTACGTCTGCGGGCCACCGCCGATGGTCGAGTCGATCAAGGACTGGTTGCAAACCCAGGCACTGGACGGGGTTCACCTGTATTACGAAAAGTTCACCGAGAGTAATATCTGATCTTTCAAATCAGGCCTGACAACAATAACCAGAAGGGAACGAGATGGCGGATGAAATCTTGCAACAGGGAACGCTCAAGCGGGGGTTGAAAAATCGCCATATTCAACTGATCGCCCTGGGCGGGGCGATTGGCACCGGGCTGTTCCTGGGCTCTGCTGGCGTGCTCAAGTCGGCCGGTCCGTCGATGATCCTCGGTTATGCGATTGCCGGGTTCATCGCCTTCCTGATCATGCGCCAGTTGGGCGAGATGATCGTCGAGGAGCCGGTGGCAGGTTCCTTCAGTCATTTCGCCCACAAGTACTGGAGCGGTTTTGCCGGCTTCCTCTCCGGTTGGAATTACTGGGTGCTGTACGTGCTGGTGGGCATGGCCGAGCTGACGGCCGTGGGCAAGTACGTGCAGTTCTGGTGGCCGGAGATCCCGACCTGGGTCAGTGCCGCGGTGTTCTTCGTGCTGGTCAACCTGATCAACACGATGAACGTCAAAGTCTTCGGCGAGATGGAGTTCTGGTTCGCGATCATCAAGGTCGTGGCGATCATCGGCATGATCGTCCTGGGCTGCTACATGCTGTTCAGCGGATCCGGCGGCCCGCAGGCGTCGGTCAGTAACCTGTGGAGCCACGGCGGTTTCTTCCCCAACGGCACCACCGGTTTGCTGATGTCGATGGCGTTCATCATGTTCTCCTTCGGCGGCCTGGAACTGGTCGGTATCACTGCCGCTGAAGCCAGCGAACCGAGGAAGGTGATTCCCAAGGCGATCAACCAGGTGGTTTATCGCGTGTTGATCTTCTACGTCGGCGCACTCACCGTGCTGCTGTCGCTGTACCCCTGGGATCAACTGCTGCAGACCCTCGGCGCGTCCGGCGATGCCTACAGCGGCAGCCCGTTCGTACAGATCTTCTCGCTGATCGGCAGCGACACCGCCGCGCACATCCTCAACTTCGTGGTACTCACCGCGGCGCTCTCGGTCTACAACAGCGGCGTCTACTGCAACAGCCGCATGCTCTACGGCCTGGCCGAACAGGGCGACGCACCGAAGTCGTTGATGAAACTGAACAAACAGGGCGTGCCACTGCGAGCGCTGGGCATCTCGGCGCTGATCACCATGCTGTCCGTGCTGGTCAACTACCTGGCGCCGCATGAGGCGCTGGAGTTGCTGTTTGCCCTGGTGGTCGCCTCGTTGATGATCAACTGGACACTGATCAGCCTGACTCACCTGAGGTTTCGCAAGATCATGGGCCAGCAAGGCATCGTGCCGGGCTTCAAGTCGTTCTGGTTTCCCTACAGCAACTACCTGTGCCTGGCGTTCATGGCCATGATCATCTGCGTGATGTGGATGATTCCGGGCATACGCGCCTCGGTCATCGCCATCCCGGTGTGGGTGGCGATCATCTACCTGTTCTACCGGATGCGTGTGGCGCGCGATCGCGGCTTGCCCGTCGCGCAATAATCCAGTGCGCAGCAAAAAGCCCCGGCATTCTTGGAATGTCGGGGCTTTTTTATGGTTCTTCACGGATTACCGGGAAAGACGCTCTTGATCTTCATGAAAAAGAATTCGCTATCCCGGTAACCGTACGCCATCCGCTTGATGACCTTTATTCGATTGTTTATCCCTTCC